>CAVXRB010000011.1:0-59700 GCA_963764095.1 uncultured Acidimicrobiaceae bacterium
CATCCGCCGGTGCCGGGGCGTCTCGTCAACATATGCAACGAAGGCGAACTCGTCATCGAGGTGGAAGGCAACACGTTCGACTTTGGAATCACGTCGCTGCTCGACTGTCGGGAGCGATCACTGCGGCGCACGGTGAGTTGTCCTATCAGGCACGTTGGGGACTGCTCCATGTGCCCAGTGACGACGGTCGTTTTGCATTCTGCGTCGTCAATATTGAAGAGCAGCGTCGAATGTCTCGCCACGACGCCTGGAGGATCGCCCGCCGACGTTCTCCGACTCACCGGCGGCTTCGACCCATCGCAAGCCGAAGGATTTGATTCGCGAAATCCCGAATTGAGTAGCCCTTCCAAGAGATTTGCTACTCGGCGCCACGTTGTTAGCACTCTGTAGAATTGAGTGCTAACAAGGAGAGGCATGGCCCGTCGGTAGTTCGCACCACCGACCACCGCCCCTGATCTGGACGCCCGAAAGGCCGCAATCCTCGAGGCCGTCGTCATCGAGCACATCGACAGCGCCCAGCCCGTCGGCTCCTCGGCGGTCGCCGCGAGCGCCGATCTCGACGTCTCCTCGGCGACGGTCCGCGCCGAGATGGTGCCCTCGAACGAGAGGGACTACCTCGCCCAGCCCCATACCTCGGCCGGTCGCATCCCGACCGACAAGGGCTATCGCTACTTCGTCGACCACCTGAAGTCGGGCGTCTTCGGGCGCCGTCCAACAGCACCAGGTGAAGGAGTTCTTCGCGGGCGTCCGCGGCGAGGTGGAGGATGTGCTCGAACAGACCTCCACGCTGCTCAGTCAACTCACGAGCTACACGTCGGTCGTCGTTGGGGCCGGCCACTCGCACGCGACGGTGCTCAGCGCCCAACTCGTCAACCTCGAATCGCGACACCACCTGCTGGTCACGGTCTTCTCCGACGGTCGGTGGCGAAGCACAGTCTCACGCCGAACTTCGAAGCGACACCCAAAGAAGTGATGGAGGCGTCGCGTCAACTGAACGCCTTGCTCATCAGCACGTCACTGGAGTCGCGCGTCCAGGTGCCGTCGCGTCACGACAACGAGGCGGCGCTCGTGCGCGAAGCCGTCAGCGTCCTGCACGCCCAACAGCCGGTGATGGAGGGCGAACAGGTCTTCATCGGCGGTTCTTCGAAAGTGGCCGAGGTCTTCGACGGTGTCGAGACCGTGCGACAGGTTCTCGCGATCCTCGAACAGGAGCTGCTCGTGGTCAGTCTCGTCCAGGACATCCTGGACCGCGGTCTCTCGGTCGCCATCGGGTCCGAGCACGGCTTCGAAGCGCTCTCGACCTGCGCGCTCATCGTCGCGCCCGTCACGATCGATGGCGTGCCGGCCGGGGCCGTTGGACTCCTCGGACCGACGCGCATGAAGTACCGCGAGGCCATGGCCGCCGCCGAGGTCGTCTCGGCGAACCTCCTCGCGTCACTTCGCCGGAGCCGACGACCGTGCCTAACACCGACCTCTACGCCGTGCTCGAGGTGCGAGCACAACGCGACGCCCGAGGAGTTGAAGCGCTCGTATCGACGCCTCGCGCGTCAGTACCACCCGGACACCAACCGATGACCCGGCCGCCGAGTCGCGGTTCAAAGAGGTCTCCCAGGCCTACGAGATCCTCTCGGACCCGGATCGGCGCGCGAACTACGACCGCTTCGGCTCCGACGTCGGCGCCGGCGGTAACCCTTCGGGGCCGGATCGGTCCAGGACATCTTCGACATGTTCTTCGGCGGCCTCGGGGGTCACGCGCAGCAGCGTCGCGGACCCCAGCCCGGACCGGACGCCGAGATCTCACTGGACATCACGCTCGATGACGCCGCCTTCGGAGCGACCAAGGAGGTCACGGTGACGCTCGCGCACCGCTGTGCGACCTGTGACGGATCGGGCTGCGCGCCCGGGACCTCGCCCATGACGTGCGTGGAGTGCGCCGGCGTCGGCGTGGTCCAGCGCGTGCGCAACTCGATCCTCGGCCAGATGGTGACCTCGATGCCCTGCACGCGTTGCAACGGGATGGGGTCGCGGATCGACTCGCCGTGCGCCGACTGTCGCGGCGACGGACGACGTAACGAGACGACGACGCTGACGATCCAGGTGCCGGCCGGCGTCGAAGACGGCTCCACGATGCGCCTGAGCGACCGCGGTCCGGCTGGGCTGCGCGGCGGGGCGAACGGTCGACTCTTCGTGCACCTTCGCGTGCAGGAAGATCAGCCGCTTCGAACGACACGGCGACGACCTCCATCACGAGGCGCACATCGCCTTCACCCAGGCGGTCCTCGGGGCGACGATCGAAGTGCCGACGCTGCGCGAGACCCTGTCGGTCGACGTCGCGGCCGGCAGCGCCAACGGCACCGTGCACCGAGTCCGTCACCAGGGCGTCGAGCACCTGCACGGTCGCGGCCGCGGTGACCTCTATCGTGCACCTCGTCGTGGACGTGCCGACCGATCTCGACGACGCCTCCGAAGACCTGCTTCGTCAACTGGCCGAGCACCGCAACGAGCCGGTGCTGGACGAGAGCGGCGGACTCTTCCGTCGTCGAAAAGCGAAGAAGTGAGCCACCTCGAGTGGCCGCGTCGCGTGGCCGCAATCGCGCAGTTCCGCGTCGGTGATCCCAATCACCGACGCTGAGCGCGGCCGACGACATCACCTGCGTACGGTGTTGCGCGCGCGAAGTCGGCGAGGAGATGGTCGTGACGGACGGCGCGGGCGCGTGGTCCACTGTCGAGGTCGGCGACGTCGGACTACACCGGGTGACGGCCGTGGCCGTCGACCGCCGCACACCGGAGACCACGCTGTACCTCGTCGCCCCTGAAGGGCGACCGGAGCGAGTGGACCGTCGTGAAGGCGACCGAACTCGGCGTGCACCGATCGTGCCGCTGATGAGCGCGCGTGACCGTGAAGTTCAAGCGGTGACGTGCGCGACAAGATCGTCGCGCGCTGGCGCCGCGTGGCCAATGAAGCCAACGGCCAGAGCCGCCGGACCTACGACGTGCTCATCGACGAACCGTTGCACGTACGTGACGTCCCGGTGAACGTGGCGTTCACGCACTTCGACGGCGCCAGTGACTGGGACGACGTGCACAGTCGTGTGCCGTGGGACCCGAAGGCGGTTGGGAAGAGGGGGAGTGGGGCGAACACCCGCACTCTCGCTCGGTCCGACGGTGCTGCGCGCCGAGACCGCCGGCGTCGTCGCGGCGTCGCTGTTGGCCTTCGGCGCTGGTGGATGGGGATTTACCCTCTCGGATCAGAAAACTCGGTAATGATGAGAGCACTACATGAGTGATTGCCTGTTCTGCAAAATCGTCGCCGGGGAGATCCCGTCGAAGCCCGTTGCCCAGAGTGATCGCGCCTACGCGTTCTATGACATCGCGCCCCAGGCGCCGGTCCACGTCCTCGTCGTCTCCAAGGAGCACATCACGAGCGCCGATGAGATCGCGAGTACGCACGGAGGCATCGTCGACGACATGATCCTGCTGGCCCAAGAGGTCGTGGAGCTCGAGGGCATCCGCGAGAGCGGCTACCGCCTGGTCTTCAACATCGGCGAGGACGGTCAGATGACCGTCCCGCACCTGCACATGCACGTCCTCGGCGGACGTCGAATGGAGTGGCCACCGGGATGACCTTTGATGCCACGGCCCAAGAGGCCCTCACGGCGACCACCTTCGTACCGAATACGCACCTGATGTCGGGTCTGCTCGGGCCCCGCGACGAGCACCTGCGCATCATCGAGGCCTCGTTCCCCGAGTCCAAGATCAAGGTCCAGGGCAACCAGATCGCGGTGACCGGGCCCGACGCCGCGAAGGTGCTGCGGCTCTTCGACGAACTCGTCCTGGTACTCGAGAGCGGCCAGGCACTCGATACGGCCAAGATCGCCCGGACGATCGACATGGTGGACGACGATTTGCGCCCGAGTGAGGTGCTGCGCCACGAGGTCGTGCGCGGCGCCAAGGGCAAGGCCGTCCGGCCGTCCACGGCCGGCCAGAAGCGATACACCGACGCCATCGACACCTCGATCATCACCTTCGGCATCGGCCCGGCCGGCACCGGCAAGAGCTACCTCGCCGTCGCCCAGGCCGTCCAGGCGCTGCACCGCCGCCAGGTGCAACGCATCGTCTTGACACGCCCGGCGGTCGAGGCCGGTGAGCACCTGGGATTTCTCCCGGGCGACCTCATGGCCAAGGTCGACCCCTACCTGCGCCCTCTCTATGACGCCCTCTACGACATGGTCGGTCCCGAAGGCGCTCAGCGACTCATCGCCAACGGCACCATCGAGGTCGCGCCGCTCGCCTTCATGCGCGGGCGCACGCTGAACGACTCCTTCATCATCCTCGACGAGGCCCAGAACACGACGCCGGAGCAGATGAAGATGTTCCTCACGCGCATCGGCTTCAACTCCAAGGCCGTCGTCACCGGCGACGTGACCCAGGTCGACCTCAACGGACGCCACAGCGGACTGGCGACGATCGAGAAGATCCTCTGGAACATCGAGGGGATCAGTTTCATCCACCTCAGCGCGAAGGACGTCGTGCGACACCGCATCGTCGCCGATATCGTCGCCGCCTACGACCAACAGACGTCGTGAGCATCGACATCTACGCTGCCGATGAGCAGCACGACGAGACGATCGACCTCGAAGCCTGGGTGGCGCTCGCCAGCGGCGCGCTGACCGACGAGGGCGTGCGCGGTCTGGCCGAGGTCTCCTTGATCTTCCTCGACGAGCCGGCGATCGCGGCGCTCAATCACCAGTTCATGGGCAAAGAGGGACCGACCGACGTCCTCAGTTTCCCTATCGACAACGAGCCCGAACCGTCCGGGCGCGTGCCCGACGCCGGCGGCAGCGGTCCCGGCGAACCGCCCATGCCCGAGATCCCCCAACTCGTGGGCGACATCGTGATCTGTCCGGCCGTCGCCGCGCGAAACGCGGTGGAGCACGAGGTCTCGCTCGATGACGAACTGGCGTTGCTCGTGGTGCACGGCGTCTTGCACCTGCTCGGCTGGGACCACGCGGAAGACGATGAAGCGGAGCGTATGGAGGCCCGCGAGCGCGAGTTGTTGGCGCGCCACTACAAGAAGGTCACGTCGTGATCGCGGCGACCTGGTCGGCCAGTGACACCTACCTCGGCATCACCGTCGCGGTCTTGTTGATCCTGTCGGGATTCTTCGCGGTCGCCGAGACGTCGCTCGTGCGCATGAACAAATCGCGAGCCCGTTCGCTGCGCGACCAGGGTCGCCACGGCGCCAAGGCGCTGGTCGAACTTTCGGAGTCGCCGGAGAAGTTCCTCAACACGATCTTGTTACTCGTCCTGATCTGTCAGTTGGTCTCGGCGACGATGGTCGGCGTGCTCGCCGGGCGTCTCTTCGGTGCGGCCGGTCTCTTCATCGCCACCGTGGGCGAAGTCGTCGTCATCTTCGTCGTCTTCGAGGCCATCCCGAAGAACTACGCCGTACAACACCCGGACTCGGCGGCGCTCACGGCGGCGCCGGTCGTCCGGCGAATCCTGAAGTTCTGGCCGATCAAGTGGGTCTCGAACTTCTTGCTGTCCATCGCCGACACGGTGATTGGTTGGTTCGGGCCGACGGGCCGTTCGTCGCGCGTGACCGAGTCCGAGGTCCTCGCCATGGCCGACGTCGCCCACGAGGACGAGGCGATCGAGTCCGAGGAACGCAACTTCATCCACTCGGTCATCGAGTTCGGCGACACGATCGTGCGCGAAGTGATGGTGCCGCGTATCGACATGGTCGACATCGCCGACTCCGCGACCGTGCGCGACGCGCTGGACCTCTCGGTGCAGTCCGGTCGCTCGCGACTGCCGGTCTTGGGTGAAGGTGTCGACGACGTCGTGGGCATCGTGAACCTGCGCCACCTGGCCGACCTCGTCGCGCACGAACTCGGTCACGAACTGCTGCGCGACCACATGGGTCAGGCGCACTTCGTGCCCGAGACCAAGCGCGTCGCGGCGCTGCTCTCGGAGTTTCGGCGGCTGAAGAGCCACCTCTTCGTGGTCGTTGACGAATACGGCGGCACGGCCGGACTGGTCACGCTGGAAGACGTCCTCGAAGAACTCGTCGGAGAGATCACCGACGAATCGGACCCCGTCGAAGAGGAAGACGACGACGAACAGACCATCGAGCGGGGACTGGAACTGAGCGGCCGCCTCAACATCGACGACGCGAACGTGGAGTACGGCCTCGCGCTGCCGAAAGAAGGCTGGGACACGATCGGCGGACTCGTGATGGACCTCGCCGGTGGCGTCCCCGACGTAGGCGACGTCTATTCGACGAAGCACTACCGCCTGACGGTGCTGCGCCTCGACGGGCGACGGGTCGAAGAGGTGCTCGTCCAACCGCTCGTCGAAGTCGAATGACCCGTTCGGGCTTCGCGGCCATCCTCGGCCGACCGAACGTCGGTAAGTCGACGCTGCTTAATCAGGTCGTCGGCACGAAGGTCTCGATCACCGCGGCCTCGCCGAACACGACGCGACAGGCCATTCGTGGCATGCTCACCGAGGGCGACACGCAGATCATCTTCGTCGACACGCCGGGAATCCATCGGCCACGCACGACGCTCGGCGGACGACTCAACGACACCGCACGCGCCGCGGCCGACGGGGTCGACGTGATCCTCGCGGTCATCGAAGCCGGCGCCGCCATCGGGCCCGGCGACCGCAACGTCATCGAGACGATGCTGCGTACCGCCCGCGGTCGCAACGCGCCCGTGCCGTGCCTCGTGGTGAACAAGATGGACAAGTCCGGTCGCGAAGCGGTCGTCGCCCAGCTCGTCGCCGCCACGAAGGCGGTCGAAGAGATCGCCGCGGAGTTGAACCTCGGCGACGTCGCCGAACGCGTCGAGTACTTCCCGGTGTCGGCCAAGACGGGGGAGGGCACTGCGGAACTGATCGCCTACGTGCGAGAGGCGATGCCCGAGTCGCCATTCCTGTTCCCCGAAGACGAAGTCTCGGACGTGCCCGAGGCCATGTGGGTCGCCGAACTGGTGCGCGAGCAGTTGGTCCGCAAGACCAAACAGGAACTGCCACACTCGATCCACACGCGCGTCATCGAGTTCGAGTGGCCCCACATCACCGTCGAGATCCTCGTCGAACGTGAGTCGCAGAAGGGAATGGTGATTGGCAAGGGCGGCGCGCTGTTGAAGGACGTCGGCATCGCCGCGCGACGCCAGCTCCCGGAGGGCTGCTTCCTCGAGCTAAAGGTCTCCGTCGAGCCCGGTTGGCAGAAGCGTGACGACACCCTCGACCGTTTCGGGTACTGAGACCGCAATCGCGTCGTGAGTACGGCGCCAGTGTCGAACGGTGAGGAACGTGATCAACACGATCTCGAGCCCGCCGACGACGCCCAGCCAGTCCGTGGGCACGCCGACGTACTTCAGGCCGCTGAGCAGGACCACACCGGTGATCACGCGACGCAGCAGGTAACCGTTCGATCGCGAAGACAGCAGCGAGCCCACGATGACCGCCGGCACGCTGCCGATCACGATCGAACTCGTCAGACCCAGCTCCACGTGACTGAACAGCAAGGTCCCGAGCGTCGCCGAGAACGTCAACGGCAGCGACTGCGCCAGGTCGGTACCGACCAACTGCTTATTACTCAACGTCGGATAGACCATTACCAGCAGTACCAGGATGAGCGAACCGGCGCCGACCGACGTCAGCCCGACCATGAAGCCACCGACGAGGCCGATGAAGATGGTCGGCAGCCGTCGAACTTTGACGTGCTCGTCGCTCGATGAGGGCGCCTCGACGAAGACGGAGCGAGAAAATATAGCCACCGAGCCGATGATCAATGCCGTCCCGAGCAAGATCTCGAGTCGGTGCTCGGCGAGCGCGCTCTGTCCCAAGAGGTGCATCACGTAGGTGCCGAGGAACGCCGCAGGTACCGATCCGTAGCAGAGGTAGCGCACGACCCCGGTGTTGACGGTCTTGCGACGCCAGTGGATCGCGACGCCGGCCGGCTTCATGAAGAGCGCGGCCATGAGGTCCGAGGCGATCGCGGCCGAGGGCGTCACGCCGAAGAGCAGGACCAGCATCGGGGTCATCAGGGCGCCGCCGCCCATTCCGGTCAGTCCGACGAGGAGCCCGACGACGGCGCTACCCATGACGAGATAGATGTCAATGTGCACGACGTCGCTCCAGTGCTACTAATTCAAGTGAACAAGTAGTTTATTACGTCAGAGCCTCACATCGCCTCATGCGTCGGCAGGCCGTGTGCTGAAGGGCTATCGGCGAAGCTCGCGCAGGAAACTGAGCACCTGGTCGCGGTTGCGAGTCCGCTTCATCGGCGGGAGCTTGCGAAACATAGCCGAGCGGTAACTGGACTGGGCGAGCCGGGTATCGAGCACGGCGACGACGCCACGGTCCGTGCTATTGCGGATGAGACGCCCGACGCCTTGAGCGAGCAGCATCGTCGCTCGCGGCAGGTCGACTTCGTAGAAGGGTCGTTCGGCGTTGGCGCGGCGGGCCTCGGCCAGTGGATCGTTCGGCACCGAGAACGGAAGTCGATCGATCGTGACGAGACTGAGCGAGTGGCCCGGCACGTCGATGCCCTGCCAGAAACTCGCGACGGCGAAGAGGCTCGCTTCGGCGTTGTCGCGGAACTCTTCGATGATGCGCTGACGCGAACGCGTCCCCTGGACGAGCACTTCGGTCTCGAGTTGGGGCGCGACGGCGTCGGCGACGCGGTTCATGACGGAACGATTGGTGAAGAGCGCGAGCGTGCGGCCGCCGGCGGCGGTGATGAGACCGACCAACTCTTCGATGATCGCCTCCTCGGCGCCCGCGTCGTTTCGACCGGGGAAGTTCTCGGGCACGTAGAGCAGCGAGTTCGCCTGGTAGTCGAAGGGACTGTCGAAGTGCTCGATCGGCGTGCCGGTGAGACCGAGGCTCTTCGGCAACGTGTCAGGAATCGTCGCGCTGGTGAGGATGGCCGTGACGTTGCCCCAGAGGTCGTCGGCCAGCCGTGGTCCGACGTCGACCAGTGAGATCTCGACGTCGACTTCGCGGTCGCGCTTGGAGATGAAGAGCAGTTCGCCGGCGCGCACGTTGTTGACGCGCGCGAGGTCATTCGCCAAGTGGATGGCCGGCCCGAGGGCGCGGATCTTGCGGGCCTCGGCGTCCGCGCCGCTGGTGACGAGTGCGCGAAGGCCCTCGACGACCGCCACCACGAGTTCGTTGGCGCGGCTCAGTTCGCGCGCGCAGTCCTCGTCGAGTCCCGTCAACTCACTGCGGTCGTACTGGATCTGGAGCGAGGCGGCGAAACCGTCGGCGACCGTGACGAGGTCGAGACATCGCTCGGTGAACTCATTACCCAGCATTGGTCGTGCCACGCCGGCGAGGGCGCGTAGTCGCGTGGCGTTCAGCGACGTTCCCAGCAGCGAGGCGAAGATGTCGACTATCTCGTGGGCCTCGTCGAAGACCACGAACTCGTGCGCCGGTAACAACGCCGAACCGGAGGCGAGGTGAGACGCGTAGAGGTGGGTGTTGACGATCAGTATCGACGACTCCGCCGCGCGGTCCTTCGCCAACTCGGCGAAGCAGTTCTGTCCCTGGGGACAGTTGACCCGGTGGAGACACTCCTGGGGCGTGACCGAGAGTCCCCGCCACGCGCGCTGATCGACCTCGAAGGGCAGTTCGTCGCGGTCGCCGGTCTCGGTCTCGTTCGACCACACGACGATCCGGCGCATCTGGTCGGCGACGCCCTTGGGCACGTCGGAACCGTCGTCGAAACTCAGTTGCGCGGCGCCGCCAACGCTCGCCAGGCGATTGCGACAGACGTAGTTCTGTTTGCCCTTCAGCACCGCGACGCGCACGCCCGCGGCGTTGGCGGCGACCGTCGGGGCGTCTTTTTGGGCCAGTTGGTCCTGGAGGTTCTTCGTGGCCGTCGCCACGATCACCCGCTGGCCGGACATGGCGGCCGGGATCAGATACGCGAGTGACTTGCCGATTCCCGTGCCGGCTTCGATGACCGTCGTCTTGCGACGCGAGAAGGCCGCGGCGACACTACGCACCATCTGGCGCTGTCCTTCGCGACTCTCGCCGCCGCCGGGAAGTTCGTGCGTGATGCGATCGAGCAGTGCCAAGGCGCGGTCGACGTCGATCTCCACGACGTCGTCATCGAGCTGGACGCCAGCGTCGATTTCCGGTTCGACATAGACGCCGTCTTCGTCGGGATCGAAACCGTGCATCCAACGACCTTAAGGGTTTCCTCTGACTGAATCGTGAGTGCAACGTTGTAGGTTTTGTACGTGCCCGATCCGCGTCCGACCGTAATTCCGTCGTCTTTGGACGCCTCAAACGTGCCCCATCACGTCGCCATCGTCATGGACGGGAGCGGTCGCTGGGCCCAGCGCCAGGGCCTGGCGCGGACCGTCGGGCACGGCGCCGGAGAAGAGTCGCTCCTCGACACGACCTACGGCGCGCTCGCCATCGGCGTGAAGGTCCTCACGGTCTACGCCTTCTCCACGGAGAACTGGCGACGGCCGGTCGACGAGGTCCGCTACCTCATGAACTTCAACAGTGGACTGTTGCAACGCCGCCAACAAGAACTCCACGAAGAGGGCGTACGCATCACGTTCTCGGGGCGCCGTGACTGGCGGGTGCCCAAAAAGGTCATCACCAACATGGAGAATGCGTCGGAGTTGACCAAGAAGAACAAGGCGCTGACACTCAATATCGCCTTCAACTATGGCGGTCGCGCCGAGATCGTGGACGCCGTCGCCCAGCTCGTCGCCGACAAGGTCCCGGCCAACAAGGTCGACGAGAAGGCGCTGCGCGCTCGCCTCTACCACCCGGAACTGCCCGACCCCGACCTGGTGATCCGAACGTCGGGCGAGTACCGGATCTCGAACTTCTTGCTCTGGGAGATGGCGTACTCTGAACTGGTCTTCACTCCCGTGCTCTGGCCGGATTTTCGCCGAGAGCATCTCTTCGAATCGGTCGAGGAGTACCAGCAGCGAGAACGTCGCTTCGGGGGGCTCGACAAGTGATCATGACCAAGACCATGCTGGTGGTCGGCGTCCTCATCTACGCGTTCCTCTGGGCGCTCTACGCCTACGGCGACTCGGTGCTGCTGGCGCCGCTGCTCATCCCGGCGATCATCGGCGTCATGGTCGCACTCGGCGTCGCCCTGCAGCGCTTCATGGGGATCGAACCGCGCAAGCAGCACTTCGACGACCGCTCGGACGAGACCGAGCAGTGAAGGAGATCCGCGACGACGCCGTCGTGCTGCGCACCTACAAGTCGGGCGAATCTGACCGCGTCGTCGTGCTCTGGACCCGCAACTACGGCAAGGTACGCGTCCTCGCCAAGGGCATCCGCAAGACCACGAGCCGTCTGGGGGGCAACCTAGAGACCTTGGCCTACGTGAACGTCGATCTGGTGAAGACCCGCGGCGACTTCTACATCGCGCGCCACGTCGCGCACCGCGAACGACTGACGACGCTGCGCACGTCGTACGCGCGCATCAACGCCGGCTACGCCGTGGTCGAGGTCATGGACGCCATCCCGTCGGACGACGTCGCCGACGAGGACATCTTCGAACTTCTGACGCGCGTGCTGTTGACGCTCGATGACGAGACCTACGACCCGATGCTGGTGCCGTCGTCGTTCTACTTCAAACTGCTCGCGCTCGATGGGTCCGGTCCGGTCGTCGACGTCTGTGTCAACTGCGAACGCGACGTCGCGCTCGTCGCCTTCGACGCCGAAGTCGGGGGCACGCTCTGCGCGGACTGTCGCTCGGGCACCTCGATCTCGCCGGACGCGCTGCAACTGATCCGCCGCATCATGAGCGGCGACCTCGCGGCGGTGTTGCGCGAGGAGTCACCGGCCGGCGCCGGTGAAGTGATGGCGATCGCCCTTGATTCGATCGAGTCGCATTTCGGCAAGCAACTGCGCGCGACGCGTTCGACGCCGCCGCTCTCGCCGCCGTCACCGGCCCGGTAACGTCCGAAACGATGACCAGCGACACCGCGGAGACCTTCGGGATCTACGTCCACGTGCCGTTCTGTGCCTATCGCTGCGACTACTGCGCCTTCGCAACGTACTCGGACCGCGATCAACTCATGGACGACTACGTCACGTCAGTTCTCCAGGAGATCGCCTGGGCGCGCGACGAGGACCTGCCGGTCGCCACGTCGGTCTTCTTCGGTGGCGGGACGCCGTCGCGACTCCCGGCCGACCAGTTGCTGCGAATCCTGGACGCGATCCCAATGTCCGGCGACGCCGAAGTCACGGTCGAGTGCAACCCCGAGGACGCGTCGCTGGAGCGTCTTCGCGCCTACCGCGCCGGGGGTGTGAACCGCATGAGTTTCGGCGTGCAGTCCACGCAGCCGGCGGTGCTCGCCGACCTCGGACGCCGACACGGCACGATGGCCCACGAGGAAGTGTCGCGCAACGTGACCGACGCCGGGTTCGCTACCTGGAACATGGACCTCATCATCGGATCGCGCGCTGAGTCACTCGACGACGTTGGCCACACGCTGGCCGACCTCTTGGGGCTCGAGAGTCCGCCGCCGCACATCAGCTGCTACGTTTTGACACCCGAACCGGGCACACCGTTGGGCGAGGATCCGATGCGCCACCCCGACGAGGACGATTCGGCCGACGCGTACGAGTTGGTGAGCCGGACATTGGAAACCCGTGGCTATCTGTGGGAGGAGATCTCGAACTGGGCCAAGCCCGGACACGAGTGCCGCCACAACCACGTCTACTGGGACCAGGACGACTACGTGGGCTTCGGTTCGGCGGCGCACTCGCATCGTCATGGCCGACGCTTCTGGAACGTGCGTACGCCCGATCGCTACATCGCGATGGTGCGTGACGGTCAACGCCCACTCGGCGGCGAGGAGCAACTCGATGAACGAACACAGAACTTCGAACGTGACTCCTTGGCGCTGCGCACGTCCAGGGGCGTGCCGATCGAGGCCTTCGAATCCCTCGACGCGATCGCGCACCTCGTGAACGTGCGCGACGGCCGCGTCACGCTCGCGCCGCAGGGACGACTGCTGGCGAACCAGGTGATCCTCCGGCTGGGGAGCGCGGACTGAGCCGGTAGAATCACCAGATGAAATCGACGCCGGAAACCATTCCCGACCTGCTGGATAAGGTCACGAACCTCGCCAAGCGGCGCGGGTTCATTTTTCCTTCGGCCGAGATCTACGGCGGATTCCGCTCCACCTACGACTACGGCCCCCTGGGCGTCAATATGTTGCGCAACGTCAAGCAGGCGTGGTGGCGCGCCATGGTCCAGATGCGCTCGGACATCGTCGGTCTCGACGCCGCGATCCTCGGTCCGCCCGCCATCTGGGCTGCTTCAGGCCACTTGGAGACCTTCACCGACCCGTTGGTCGACTGCAAGAGGTGCAAGGAGCGCTGGCGCGAGGACAAGATCGACGGCGTCTGTCCGAACTGCGGTTCGACCGAGTTCACCGAACCGCGGGCCTTCAACCTCATGTTCAAGACCCAGGCCGGTCCGGTCGAGGGCGAGGGCGCCACGGCCTACCTGCGTCCCGAGACGGCCCAGGGCATCTTCACGAACTTCGCCAACGTGCTCTCCACGGTCCGAAAGAAGCCGCCCTTCGGCATCGCCCAGATCGGTAAGTCCTTTCGCAACGAGATCACTCCGCAGAACTTCGTCTTTCGCACGCGCGAGTTCGAACAGATGGAGATGGAGTACTTCGTCCCCCCGGCCGACGCCGACGATGGTACCGCTACTGGATCGAGACGCGCTTGGCCTGGTACCTCGACTTGGGTATCCCCGAGGAGCAACTCCGGTTGCACGAGCACGCCAAAGAGGACCTCTCGCACTACTCGCGCGGTACGACCGACGTCGAGTATCGCCTACCCGTGGGGTTGGGACGAGCTAGAGGGCGTCGCCAATCGCGGCGACTACGACCTGACCCAGCACGCCAACGCCTCCGGGCGTGGCGCTCGACTACTTCGACCAGACGACCAACGAGCGCTACACGCCCTACGTGATCGAGCCGGCGGCCGGTGCGACGCGCGCGATGATGGCCTTCTTGCTCGCGGCCTACCACGAGGACGTCGTGGAGGGCGAGAGCCGAACGGTCCTGCGACTCGACTGGCGTCTCGCGCCCTATCAGGTGGCCGTGCTGCCGCTCTCGAAGAAGCCGGAGCTGGAGGACGTCTCGCGCGAGGTGCTGGAACTGCTGCAGCCCCACTTCATGTGTGACTACGACGTCACGCAGTCGATCGGTCGTCGCTACCGTCGCCAGGACGAGGTCGGCACGCCGTACTGCGTGACCGTCGACTTCGATTCGTTCGCCGACCGCGCGGTGACGGTGCGTGACCGCGACACGACCGAACAGGTGCGCGTACCGATCGATGGACTCGTGGCACCTCCTGCGCGAACGAACGGGACAGTCCTGACGTGACCTACGACGGGCGCGGCCTGCTCTTTGGCTCCGTCGCCGAACAGTACGACCTGTATCGCCCGGCGCCGCCGCGCGAGGTCGAGTCGGTCTTCGGCGACCTTCGCGGTTTACAGGTACTTGAAGTTGGTGCCGGCACCGGGAAGTGGACGCGTTTGATGATCGAACTCGGCGCGGTCGTCACCGTGGTCGAACCGGACGACGACATGCGCGCGGTCCTCGTGCGTCGGAGTCCCGACGTGCGCGTGCTGAAGGGTGTCGCCGAAGCGCTGCCGGTCGACGACGCGACGTTCGATGCGGTGCTCGTCTCATCGGCGTGGCACTGGTTCGAACAGCCGACCGCGACGCACGAGATGGCCCGCGTCCTTCGCGACGGGGGCGCACTGTTCGTGGTGTGGAACGGCTTCAGTCGCGACGTACCCTGGCTCGCGCCGTTCATCGCCCTGCGTGACCGTCCCGAAGACCAGGGGAAGCGGCCGCGCGGTTGGGCCGCCGACCTCGGCATCGACAGCGAATTCGACGTCGAGGAGCAACTGGCGATCGACTGGACGTGGACGCGCAGCGTCGACGAACTCGTGTCACTGTTCGGGACGTACTCGGGGGCGATCATCCGCACCGACGAGCAGCGTCGTGAGATGGAGAGTGAACTGCGTGAGCGATGCGATGAGATTGCCGTCGATGGCGTCTTGGCGATGCCGATGACGATTCGCGGCACCATCGCGCGACGTCGCGCCCGCGCTTAGACCGTCGAAATGGGCTCACGCCACGTGAGCGCGAGTATGAGCGTCACCAGTCCGATGCCACCGCCGAGTAGGCAATCACCACGCCAGCCAGCGTGCGCGTAGCACTGACCGGCGGCCAACGAACCACAGGCCGCGCCGATGAACGCGCACACCATGTAGGCACTGTTGATGCGGCTGCGCGCGTCCGGGGCCAGTGAGTAGACGATCGACTGGTTCGTGATCTGCAGACCCTGCATGCCGGCGTCGAGCATGACGATGCCGATAGCCAGTACGACGACGACGTTGCGTCCGGCGTAGAGCACGACGAATGACAGCACGATCAAGAGGCCGCAGGCGATCGTCGTGAGGTGCGAGCGACGCTTGTCGGCGAATCGACCGGCAACGTTGGCCGCGAGCACGCCGGCGGCACCGACAATGCCGAAGAGGCCGATCACCAGGTTGTCGTAGTGGAACGGCGCGGCCGAGAGGTGGAAGGCGAGCGTCGTCCACAGGGTCGAGAAGGCCGCGAAGATCAAGAAGCCGTACAGCGCGCGACGCCGAAGCATGGGAAAGTCGGCGAACATCCGCAGGGTCCCGGCGAGGAGTCGACCGTAGGCGACGTGTGCCCGTGATGGCTCGTTCGGCAGCACCCGGTACAACATGACCGCCATCAGTGCCAGGGCGACGCCCGCGGCCACATAGACCGTTCGCCAACCCGCCGCTTGGGCGACGATCCCGGAGAACGAACGGGACAACATCAGCCCCATCAAGAGTCCGGTCATCAGACGACCAATGACCCGCCCTCGCTGAGCCGGATCGGCCATATCGGCGCCGAGGGGCAGGATGACTTGACCACCGCACGAGGCGAGTCCGATGAAGAAAGTGATCGCGGCGAACAAGACGAAGGAGTGCGCGGCGGCGCCGGCGAACATCATGAGGCTCGAAAGGGTGAAGACGAGGACCGCGAGTCGTCGCCGCGGGATGAGATCGCCGAGCGGCACGACGAAGGCGAGACCGGCGGCGTAGCCGGATTGGATCAGCACCAGCAACAACGTGGCCCTGGAGTCGCTGATGCGAAAGTCCTTGGTTACCTGATGCAAGAGAGGCTGCAGATAGTAGAGATTGGCGACGATCACGCCGATGGCGATCGACATCAAGGTGATCAGGGTGCCTGAGAGCGGTTGCAGTTCCGAGGTTTCGCTCGTCGTCGCCTTGCTCACAACGCGAGGCTAATGGTCGAGAATCAAGCCTTTGGCCTGGGCGGTATCGAGTACGTGACCTGCGCCTTGGCGACCAGTTCGGTTTCGCCACGCGAAAACAGATCGACGTCGACGACGGCTAAACGTCGACCTAGCTTGAGCATTCGCGTTCTCGCCATCAAATCCGTCAGTTGTGGCTTGCGCAGAAAGTCGATGTGCAAGCTCGTCGTAACGGCCAGTACGACCGGGCCGATCTGGGACATGATTGCGATCCAGGCCGACGTGTCGGCGACCGACATCATCACGGGACCGGCGAGCGTGCCGCCCGGTCGACCGTGGCGTTCAGTAACCGCATAACTGACGAGGACCGAATCATCGGTCACCTCTTCGACGTGCGGCACGTCGGCGTCAGGAAATCCACCCGACAGGAGCGCTTGCAGCTCCTCGGCTCCCAGTAGTGGCATCGGAACCTAGGCGATCTTCCGGAACTGGTTCACGGCGAGTGGCGCCAGTACGGCGACGAGACCGAACGCCCAGAGCAACGAGACCCATATCGAGTCCCCGGCTGGAGTTCCGGTCATCAACGCTCGAACGGCGGTCGTCGTTTCACTCACCGGTTGGTTGTTCGCGAATCCCTGGAGCCAAGGCGGCAGGTAGGTCAACGGAATGAAGATCGTGGACGCGAATGTCAGCGGGAAGATGAGCGGGAACGTCATCGCCTGGGCAGTTTCGGAGTTCGGTGCGGCCAGTCCGACGAAGGCGAAACCCCACGAAAGGCAGTAGGCGAAAATGAGCATCACCAGACAGGCCGCGATGTAGTCGAAGAATCCGCCGTGCGGACGAAAGCCGACCAAGAATCCGACGCCGGTGATGATGATCAATACGATGACGTTGCGCGCCGAGTCGGCGAGCGTTCGCCCGGCGAGGACCGCCATACGGGCCATCGGCAACGCCTTGAATCGTTCGATGAGACCTCGTTGCAGGTCTTCCGCCAAACCGATGGCCGTGCCTACGGCGCCGAAGATCGTGGTCTGCACGAGGATGCCCGGCACGAGGAAGTTCACATAGTTTCCGTGCGTGAATGCGCCCAGTGCCTGGAAGATGTATCGGAACAACAGCACGAACATCACGGGCTGGATGACCATGAACACGAGGGCGGTCGGTACGCGGATCAGTGCCAATAGGTTGCGACGGGCGAGGGTGACGACGTCGCGCACGACGTAGCGCAGCGAACTGTGATGGGTCAACGTTTCGGACGTCGGAAGTGCGGTGGTGGTCATACTTTCGCCTTGGCCTTTCGACGCGCGCGCCGCGACTGTTTCTCTTCCACGACCTTGACGTCGTCTTCGGCCTTATGTCCGGTGAGGTTCAAGAAGACGTCATCGAGGCTCGGTTCGCGCAGCTGCAGTCCCGCGAGCACGATCTCTGCACTGTCGATTCGGCGCAACGCCTCGGCGGCGGACGCCGGTCCCCGGTCGACCGTCAATTCAATGACCGTGCCGTCCACGTTGGGCGACTTGGCGGAGATATCGGCGATCAGGCCCAACGTCTGCTGCGCGTCACCGGTCGACGCGAAGGTGAGCACCAGAACGGTGTTGCCGAGGCTGCTCTTCAACTGAGACGAGGTACCTTCGGCGATGATCCTTCCGTGATCGAGCACGACGAGCTGTTTGCACAGTCGGTCGGCCTCTTCGAGATACTGCGTCGTGAGGAGGACCGTCGTGCCACCTTCGACGAGCCCTTCGATGATCGCCCAGAGGTCCTGACGACTTTGCGGGTCGAGTCCCGTCGTCGGTTCGTCGAGGAAGAGGATCGGCGGGTCCGCGACGAGCGCGGCCGCGAGGTCCAGACGGCGTCGCATGCCTCCGGAGTACGTCGACGTTAATTTATGGGCGAAGTCGGCCAGTCCGAAGTCGACGAGCAACTGGCGCGAACGGGCGATCGCTCGCGATTTCTCCATGTGATTGAGGAAGCCGACCATTCGGAGGTTCTCGAATCCGGTGAGGTTCTCATCGACCGCGGCGAATTGGCCCGCGAGACCGATGGAACGACGTACCTGAGAGGGCTGCTTCACGACGTCGTAGCCAGCGACGATCGCCCGGCCTTCGGTCGGCGCGAGAACTGTGGACAGGATTCGCACCATCGTCGTCTTTCCCGAACCGTTGGGTCCGAGCAGTCCGAAGACCTGGCCGGTCGGCACCTGCAGAGAGACGCCGTCCAGCGCTCGGAACTCCCCGTTGTTGAACGTGCGGACGATATCGGTCGCCTCAACCGAGTATTCAGACATGGGGGAGAGTTTAGGCAGACGCCGTTACATGTCCGATGTGAGAGTGTGACAGAACCGGTACGTTCTTGGCATGGCCATATCGGAGAGTGAGATCGCCCAAGTTCGCTCGGCGACCGACATCGTGGCCCTCATCAGCGAGACCGTTGCGCTCAAGAAGTCGGGTCGTCGTTGGACCGGACTGTGCCCGTTTCATGGAGAAAAGACGCCGTCTTTTTCGGTGAATGCCGAAGAGGGTCGCTACTACTGCTTCGGTTGTCGGGCCTCGGGTGACCAGATCACCTTCGTGCGCGAGATCCAGCACCTGGACTTCATGGACGCGCTGCGACAACTCGCCGACCGCGCCGGTATCGAATTGCACGACGACGCGAATGCCGGACCGGCCCGCAAAGAGCGTCAAGAGGCCATGGCGGCGATGGAGAAGGCGGTCGCGTGGTATCACGAACGACTGCTCGAAGCACCGGATGCCCGCCCGGCGCGCGAGTACTTGAAGTCGCGTGGCATCGGTGGCGACATCGCTCGCGAGTTCAAGCTCGGGTGGGCGCCCGACGAGTGGGACGGTCTCGCCAAGGGCCTGAAATTCACCGAGAAGGTGCTGATGGACACGGGACTCGGATTCGTCAATAAGGGGGACCGTCGACAGGACGCGCTGCGCGCTCGCGTCATCTTCCCGATCTTCGATCCCGGTGGCAAGGCGATCGCCGTCGGCGGTCGCATCCTCCCGCCACCGTACGGCAGCGCGTCTCGACCTGATGGTCGCATCGAAGCGAAGTACAAGAACTCACCCGAGACCTCGATCTACTCCAAGCGACGCACGCTCTACGCGCTCAACTGGGCCAAGGACGACGTGATCAAGTCCGACGAGATCATCGTGTGCGAGGGCTATACCGACGTCATCGCGTTCTTCATGGCCGGCATGCCGCGCGCCGTGGCGACCTGCGGCACCGCACTCGGCGAAGACCATTTCAAGACGATGCGCAACTTCGCCAAACGCATTGTCCTCGCCTACGACGCCGACAAGGCCGGACAGAGCGCCGCCGCGTCGGTTTACCAGTGGGAGCGTCAAAACGAGGTCGACGTCTTCGTCGCGCACCTGCCCAAGGGTCAAGACCCTGCCGAACTGGCTCAGCACGATCCCGAAGCACTCCGAAAGTCCGTCGCAGAAGCCGTCCCCTTCCTCCGCTTTCGTCTGGACCGTGTGCTGGAGAGCGCGAATCTCGCCACGGCCGAAGGTCGGGGGCGAGCGGCCGAACACGCGATGGACGTGCTGGCGGAGCACCCGAGCGAACTGGTTCGCGACCAGTACATCATGCAGGTCGCGAGTACGTTGCGACTCGAAGAGTCACTGCTTCGCCCGCGTGTCGCCGAGCTCGCCCGCAACCCGAAGTCGCGAACCTCCAATGAGCCGCCACCGGTCGCGGTGGCCCAGCCGCGAGCAGCGCGTCTCCCGATGCCGCGTCCTGGTCTGGAGGCGCTTCGCCTCCGCGTGCACTTTCCCAACGACGTGAAGGACCGACTCATCGCCGCGTACTTCGTGAACGACGTCCAGCGTGAGATCTTCGAAGGGCTCTCCACGGATCGCTCGCTCTCAGAGGTCATCGATGAACTCGGGCGCCGTGGCGAAGAGGAAGCCGCGCATGTCCTGAGTCAGCTCGCAGTCGACGAACTCGACCGCGAGTACACCGTCGAAGACGTCACCGCAGTGGTCTCCCAACTCATCCGCAGCGCCGTCAACGTCGAATTAAAGAACGTGACGCGCGACCTCAACGACGGCAACATGGCCCCTGACGTGGCGGACGTGACGGTCCGCGACGTGAAGGAACGGCTTGTCCTCCTCGATGGAGCATCCGGTCTGATCGCGGAGAACGAACTTCGAGAGTGGCTGCTAGAGCGAACGTCGTCAAGGTCGTCGTGAGCGGTCAAACCCTCGGCATCATCGGCGGTCTCGAGATGACGGCCCCGTTGAGTGTCGAAGAGGAACGGAGTCTGTATCCACTCATCCAGCAGGGCCGGCGCGCCGAACAACTGCTCGAACGTGCTTCCTCCGATGTCACGGAGCGCCGACGACTCCTCCGGCAACGACACACCGGTCAAGAGGCGGAGTCGAAACTGTTGCGCGCGACGCTCGGCCTCGTGCGAACACGCGTCGTGGAGCGTGGCTATCGATTTGGCAACGATGAACTGGAAGCCGCCGGCGTCGAGGCGCTCGTGAACGCGCTGCGGCGATTCGATCCGGAGCAGGGGAATCGGTTCTCCACCTACGCCAACTATTGGATCATGAAACTTGTGAATCAGGCCGTGCAGCAACAGGCCGGCGTGACGGACACCGAGATGCGGTTGATCCTGAAACTTCAGAAACTCATGCGCGCTAGTCCCAGCAAGCAACTCACCAAACGCGACGTCGCGAAGGAACTCGGTGTCTCCCAGTCGAAGGCACAAGAGACAATCCAACTCAATCGCGAACTCCAGTCCCGGCGCTACGGCACGTCGGAGTTGGATGACGACACCGACTTCAAAGTGCGGCACGAGGTCAGCGATCCTCCATCGTGGGTGATCGAAGCGCTCCGGCGAATCTGTGGCGACGATTTTGACGCGTTCTGGCAGTTCACGTTCAAGACGATGTCCATCGATGAGATCGCGAGCGCCGAGGGAATATCACGTCAGGGCATGACGAAACGAATCGCTCGATGCCGCACACTTGTCCGCGAGAGTCCCGACGCGGAGCGCCTTTTGCAGTGGTTTGCTCGACAGTGAGTCAACGTGGGCAGTGATAAAGTTTCTCTGCTTTCACAATCCTTCCCAGATAGCTCAATTGGCAGAGCAAGCGACTGTTAATCGCTAGGTTGCAGGTTCGAGTCCTGCTCTGGGAGCGTTAGCCCGTGTCTACCTAAAGGGCCGTAGCTCAGTGGTTAGAGCAGGGGACTCATAATCCCTCGGTCGTGGGTTCGATCCCCACCGGCCCTACTAGTGCTCTTCGAGATTCAAATAGTTCAATTACTTTCTCGGCCGTATCGCCTCCGCGAGCGGCATCAAGAAGCAAGTTTGCCAATTCAAAGTCGTCCGGTGGAATAATTACGCTTCCATCGAAATCATTGTGATCGAGTATCCATCGACCAACCAGCAATGCCGTCCTTTTGTTTCCCTCAGTAAATGCCTGCGCACTAGCGATTCGACTCGTTGCAATTGCCGCGACGACGAGTGGATCAATTGCATTCTGCAGGTCGCTAAGAATTCGTTCGATGCGGTCGAGATCATCAGCCTCTTCGAACCATTCGTCATCGTGGCGTATCGAAGCGTTGATCGCCACGACAAGCTCGAGACTGGGAAGTTTCAATGTGAGTGAAGGAAGTCGAGTAAATCCCGGTAATCGAGTAGGCGTTCAGCCAACCAAGCACGGTCAATTTCATTGAGTGCGTCAAGAGCGGCCGACTTTTTGGATGGAGTTGATTGCGTCTGTGACATGACGTAATCGTAGTTGTGAGATGTGACTTCTAGCTCGCCATCACCGCGTCGTAGACCTGACGCGCGAGCAGCTCCGTTGATGTTGCCGTCGTGTCGATGACCAGGTCGTAGTTCATCTCTTGGTGGACCACGGCCGACGTACCAGATGCGAAACCGACGTGGCGATCGCCGCGAGCAGTCTCGCGTCTAATTAACTCGTCGACGTCGCACATCACCCCAACCCAGAACGCATTTACCAGGGTATCTCTCGCCTGCTGGCGCAGGGTTGGGTCGATAAGCACGTGGTCGATGACCAGGTTGACGCCACCGCTACAGATCAGGACCCACGACTTATGTGCGAGTCGCATCATCGAGTGGAAGTCATCGCCAAACTCTGGGATCCACGAAGGGGCCGGTCCGAGGCCCGAAACGATGCGAACGCCCGTGCTCGGCGTGGCGGGCGAACCATCTTCCCCCGGATACGTCGCGAAACGATCCGGCCATCCGAAAATAAACGCATCGATCCCCGTGAGGATTAGAGGGCGGGGCCAGAGGTCCTGAAGTGCTCTCGCTAAGGTGGTCTTCCCGCTACTGCTGGCTCCGTTTAGCACGATCATGGGCGCGGGCATCGTTCGATGTTCGTCTACTTTCCACCCCTTGTCAACCGACTATGACTGGAAGGTGATTGGTGGGCAAGGTCCTGACTGCGCAACGCCCGTGACCTCGAATCCGTATCGTTCGTAGAAAGGAATAGTTCTCGGATTGGGGGTCTCGAGATAGATAGGGAGATGATCTGACTTAACGACGTCGAGTCAGTGCGCCATGAGTTCTCCGCCCAGTCCCCGCCCCTGCAAAGTCGCATCGACCCCGAACCACGGTAGGTACCAGTGCGGGTACGTGGGGTGTGCGGCGTCCATCTGCTCGAGAACAGCGAAGGCGTCACCGTGCTTTTCCGAAGACACTGTCTCACTTAGTAATGCACCAATCGCGTCGCCGTCCGCTCCTGCTCCGGGGGGCAGCCAGAGGGCGACAGCAGAGAAGTCGCCCAGGCGCCATACGGTCCCGGTATCGAAGGCTGCACCACCGAATGTCGCCAGGAACTGCGGGAAGTGCTCGAGATACTTTGACATTTCTGGATGGAGCCATCGCTCAACAGGATCGTCCATGAACGCCGAGACCAGCACTTCATATGCTTGCGCTCCACATGAATTGGGTACCTGCGAGAACGAGAGCCTGCTCATCAAGGACACTTTATGGCGCTCTGTGTTCCGTAATGGGTCCCAGGTGGTCCGAATCGAGAGATCAGAGCGCAGTAGTCGTAACGGTGACTCGGTTGAGCGCCCGGTTGCTGATCCAGACAACCTTCCAACTCCAGCTGACGTTGACTCTGGCGCGAAGATAGTTCGTAGCCGAGACCGCGCGACTTCGCGCGAGATTCGGATTGGAGTGTGCGTAGCCCGTGATGGTCACCTTTGCCCCGGAGGTGAGCTTTCCAGCCAGCCCTTGGAGTTGAGTCTTGTCCGACGCGTTCAGAGCGAAGCTCCTCGCGGTAAAACTCAGGTTCAGCGGCGCCGGCTTCTTCTTCGACGGGACGGTAGTGGTAGTCGACGTGAGGGGCGTGAGTGCGAAGGTCAGAGTCGACACCGCACCAGCTGGTTCGGTTCCGCCCGTCTGGAGTAGGCAGCACGTCCACGGAGTTCCCGTTCCGTTCCAGTAGCCGTTGTTGAGACTCGTGTACGAGGGAGCCGAGCCGGGTGTCCCGCCAAAGAGGTTCAACGAGAAGCCCTTGTTGGCGGGCAATGTGACAACGACATCAACATTCATGTTCGCAGTGAGGGGAATCGTCACAACGCACTGGGTCGCGCTCGATGCGACGCACGTGACGCCTAGCGAACTCTGGGCCGACGCGGTCGCAACGAACGTGGACGCGTAAGTGGCGGTGCTCACCAGCGCGGCTACGGCCAAGCGCAAAGAGATCCCTTGCCACCTCATGCGTGCATCGTAAGTGGAGACCTTGCATGAAACAGGGGTGCTACCACGAAAGCTCTTGGGCGAGTGAGATTGAAGGTAGAACGGCGCGCGAGTCCTCACCCGCCACGGGCGCCGATGAGTCGCTCCCTCGCTCATTCTCTTTTTCCTTCGAACTTGAAACGATCGGCAGGCCGAGATTGGTCTCCTGTCTGCCCTTTACTTGGGCATCGCTCTACTCTGGTGCCGAGTGCGCAGAGGCGAGGGACCGAGGAGAAAAATGACCAACCCAATTACCAGTCTGGATGACGTTTACAGCGATCCGGCGGCGGTCGCCGTCGCGTGGGAAGCGACTCGGGCGATCATTGAATCGGCCGAGCTGTTCTGGCTCACCACCGTCCGTGAGGACGGTCGGCCCCACGTGACTCCTGTCGTTGCGGCCTGGGCCAACGACGCAATCTGGTTCTCGACCGGCGCCGACGAACAGAAATTCGCCAACCTACGAGCCAACCCGCACGTCGTACTCACGACCGGCTGCAGCGACTGGGATTCGGGCGTAGACGTTGTCGTTGAAGGCGTCGCGATTCAGGTCACTGACGACGCAGTACTCGGCCAAATCGTGAGCGCCTTCCACAAGAGGTGGGACGGACGCTGGCAGTTCACCGTTCGCGACGGCCGTTTTCGAGGTTCCGATGGGAGTGGTGGGGCAGAGGTGTTCGTCGTCGGGCCCGTCAAGGTCTTCGCTCACGCCAAAGGTGATCCGTTTGGCGCTACCTCGCATCGATTCAAACAAGACAACTGACATCGAAGTAGGTTCGCTGGATTGGCTATGAAGGTGTCCGCGGGGCGAAAGAGAGGCTGAGGCAATGTCTGAAGAGAGTGATGAGAAGGAAGCGCTAACGGCGTTCCTCGAGTACCAGCGCAACTCGGTCCGGTCGGTCGTCTCGGGACTCAGCGAAGAGGCCTGGCACACGTCGGTCGTGCCGTCGGGTTGGACACCGGCCGGATTCGTGGAACATCTCGCCGGAGCCGAGTGGCACTGGTTCCAAGGCGTCATCGAGGGCGTTGAATTGGACTTCTCATCGGAAGAGGACTTCGTACCGTACGACCCGTACGCCGCCTTCGTCTCCGATCTTCCCTCCTCGGAGATCTTGCAGAACTACGCCGAAGAGTGCGCGCGTTCTAACGCCGTCTTGGCGACCAAGACGATGTCGACGAAGCCACTGGGCCGTCACGGCGATGAGGAGGTGCCCGACGTTCGCTGGGTGGTACTGCACATGATCGAAGAGACCGCAACCCACTCGGGTCATCTGGAGATCGCGCGCGAACTCCTCGACGGGCAGACACGACTCGGCAACCGTTGAACGACGGACGAGAACTTGAAGCTCATCGGCCGCCGTCCATAAGTGAGCGGCCGTAGATGATTCTCAGTATGGCGTTGACGTCGCGGCGTTAGTTTGAGATGACGATGCGAATCCACTCAACTTCCGCGTTTCGATTCGTTGCCGCCGGTACCGCGATCGTGGCGTCCGTCTTCTTCGGCGTCACACAGGTGCACGCGACGACCTCGTCCGGTGATACCTCGTGGACGGTGTATCACGGCAACGCCTTGAGTACCGGCGTCTCCTCGGCGCTCACGTCGGTCGACACTGCCCGCAGGGCCTGGACCTCTCCGGTGTTGAGTGGTGAGATCTACAGCGAGCCGCTCGTGTATTCCGGTGACGTCTTCGTGGCGACCGAGGACGACGTCGTCTACGCGCTCAACTCGACGCACGGTTCCGTCGTCTGGTCCCGACATCTCGCCAGCGCGGTGCCGTCGACCGACCTGCCATGCGGCAATATCTCGCCAACCGAAGGAGTCACCGGCACGCCGGTCATCGACCCGTCGCGAAACGAGATCTTCGTGGTGGCCGACCAGATCGTGAGTGGTTATCCCGAGCACTGGCTCTACGGACTGAGTACGAAGACCGGTCACATTGAGTTGCGCGAACGCGTCGACCCGTCCGGCTCGGTGCCCCAGGCGCTACTGCAGAGGACCGGGCTCAACCTCGACCATGGTCGCGTCGTCTTCGGCATGGGCGGCAACTACGGCGACTGTGCGACGTACCGCGGTCGCGTCCTCTCGGTCAAAGAGACCGGGTCGAAGCCCGCCATATTCACGGTCGACAACCAGGCGGGGAACAGTCAGGGGGCGGTCTGGATGGGGGGCGCCGCGCCAGTCGTCGACGCGAAGGGCAACGTGTGGGTCAGCGTCGGCAACGGCTCGGTCCACACGTCCGGTCAGGCGTTCGACGACAGTGACTCGGTGCTCGAGCTCTCGGCGACCGGTCGACTCGAACAGTATTTCGCACCAGCGTCGTGGCCGTCGGACAACGCGAACGACCTCGACATGTCGACGGCACCCGTACTGCTGAGCGACGGACAAGTGGTGCTGGCGGGCAAAGCGCGAATCGGCTTCCTGTTGAACGGAGCGCATCTCGGTGGCATCGGCACGCAGGAAGCGAGCCTGGCGTCACTGTGCTCGAACGACATCGACGGCGGCAGCGCCTTCGTCGGTTTGACCGTCTATCTGCCGTGCACCGCGGGGCCTGTCGCGATCCGCGTGACGAAGTCACCGGCCGCGCTACGGATGCTCTGGCAGGCAGGCGTCGGTGGCGGGCCGCCAATCGTGGCGGCCGGACTCGTGTGGACCGTCGGGAAGAACGGTGTCCTGTACGGTCTGACTCCGGCGACGGGGCAGGTGCGCCAGCAGGTCGCGATCGGCGCGGTCGACAACGACTTCACCACGCCGAGCGTCGGTGACGGTCTAATGCTGGTCGCCTCGTCGTATCGCGTGATGGCCTTTCGCGGGACTCCTTCTCGTTAATCGTGCGAAGTAGATCGAAGACGTAGTCGCTTCAGCGACTCAGCGTTTCACGGTTGGCTTCTTCTCGGTTGCCTTCTTGGCGGCAGTGGCCTTGGGCGGCACCTGTGCGGCGGTGGCCGCTGCACCCTGGGTGTCCTTGTACTGCTGGTACTGGGCCAGGATGTCCCCGATCTTGGCGCTGCCCTTCGGTACGTCGGGGTGGTGTCGCTTGCAGAGGTGATACGGCGTGCCTTCGAGCGGGTGATGTCCGATGCGCCAGCACATTCTGGCGTGACAGTTGACCTTGCGAAGGCCCGTATAGAGACCAATGGCGATGGCACCTTCACTGATGTCCGAACCGAACCCTGACCAGAATCCGTAGTAGGGCCCGGACTCGTTGATCGACCCGATGTGGATCGCCGTCCAGTGACGCAGGGCGTCGAAGTTGAGGATGAGCTCCACCAGTAACGCGGTCACCACCAGTCCAATGGCGATCGACGTGGCTTTGAACTTCATCGCGCACCTTTCGTTGGTCAACCTGCATTGAGGCAGGTGAAAGGAAGCGAGATCTAGACGTCCTGCAGGAATTCTACTGACCGTACCGAGAATTGCCGACGGAAACAGTCAGGCAGGGAGCACGTCGCAAAAGACGAAGCCGTCCCGTTCCACGATTTCACCAACTGCGACGTCGATACCGGAGGAGAAGCCGGGTCCGTCAAAGGCGAAGGTATGGAACTCTCCTCGTTCTCCACAGGGATCAACACCAGCGGGCAGTTCGCCGAGAAACTCCGTGTCGAATCGTCGACCTACGAACGACGGCGACAGTTGCTTCGGATCGATGCACGTGATCACGGCTTGAACACCACTGGCTATGACCATTCGTGCGAATTCGTCAGTGGGAAGATTCCAGAGCGGGAATAACGGAGCGATGCCCGTTCCATGAAGCTGCGTCTCTCGATAGCGTCGGACGTCTTCTAAGAAAAGGTCACCGAATACGAAGCATTCGACGCCATCACCGAGTGCGGCATCGATGGCGTGGGTCATCTTGAGTTCGTACGTCTCGTTGGAGCAATACTCGGGTATCTCGATCACGGTCAAGGGCAAATCAAGTCGCTCCGCCTGGGTTTCAACGAGAGTGTGCCGCACGGCGTGCATCGCGACCCTGTCAGCAGACGAGTTCATCGTTACGAGAAGACCGACGACGTCAATGTCGCTGTCCTGTCGAGTGGCCGCGAGGGCCATGGCGCTGTCTTTGCCGCTGCTCCAACTGACCCATGCTCGCCGGCGCTTTCCCATGCGCGAACCCTATTTGGTGTGGTCTCGGTACCTTGCCATACCGAGCAACGACTGGGACGTTGTCGGTCACACGGGACTGCTGTCGGCCCGCATTTACCCGAATGAAACACTTCGCGAAGCGCGCTGTGTCGCTCCATCAAGGTCACGATTCTCTCTGCGTCGTCACGGATTGGCGCTACTTTGTGTGCACGACAGCCGCTGGCTGATGGACCACAGAGGAGATTGAGAGTGAGCGATGTGATTGGGGAGTTTGGACCACCAGTTTTGTTCGTGGAAGACCTCGAGCGCGCCAAGGGGTTCTACGTCGATATCCTGGGGCTCTCCCTGGGATTCGCCGACGACACTTCGGCCGGCATTTTCCTGGGCGAGGAGATGATGATCCTCGTCACGGTCCCTTCGGCGAGCGACATGTTGCCGGGACAGGACCTTGGTTCGCCGAAGGGCCAAAAGCCCGTCGGATTGTTCAACATCTTCGTGGAGAACGTCGATGTGACGTTCCAGTCACTCAAGTCCAAGGGCGTCGACTTCATCGTCGAACCGATGGACCGCGAATGGGGCCGTCGCACGGCGCACTTCAAAGACCCCGAAGGCGTGATTTGGGAGATCTCGCAGTCGATCGAATGAACTGAAGGTGACTAGGCGGAATCGGCGAGATCCTCGGGCGCGTGTTCGCCGATCGGGATGACGTTATCTCCAGGGACCTCATCCAGAGGCGACTCATGATCGAGGCGCATGGCCACGTCCAGCGTGAAACCAATCTTTTCGTCGTCAATCTCAACGACGGTCGTTGGCGGCGCGATGGAGTGAATCGATGCGCCTTCGGGTGTCGGTACGTCATTTCCCAGGAGGAAGTGAACACTTGGGTCCATAGGACAAAAATACTTCTTGACCACAGGTTTTTCGGTGACCGTGATGACAATTTTTGACCAGCAAGGTCCGACTTCAACGCAAATGACAGCCGTCCTTTGGATCCACGTGGCCGACTAGCCCTCTCGCAAGTCCGCTTCGCGGAATGCGGCGCTTGCTACATTGGCGGCGTCGTCGAATGAAGGGCACGTTCGCATCGAGCGCTCGGCCCCCGCGGCGAAGAACGTAGGTCTCAGCACAATGGCAGTCCAAATCTCCGACGACAACATCCCTCTCGAGTCGGCCTTCAATCCCTTCGACACGGTCTTCATGACCGATCCCGACGAAACACTCGCTCGGGCGCGCGACGCCGGGACGATCTTCTTTAGTCCGATCCTCGGCGCGTGGATCGTGACACGCTACGACGACGTGGTGTCGGTACTGCGCGATCCCACGCTCTTCTGCTCGAAAGAGATCCTCTCGATCACCGAACTACTGTCGCCCGAAGTGATTGAACTCTTCGGCGACGAGATACCGATGGAGGGCACGCTCATCGGCGTCGACCCGCCGGATCACACGCGACTACGCAACGTCATGGAATCGTCCTTCACCGCCAGCAACGTCGCGTCGCACGAAGCCATGATCCGCTGCGCATGCGAGGAACTGGTCGACGGCATCGAAAGCGCGGCAGGGCTGACCTGCTCAGCCAGTTCTCTTATCCGTTACCACTCCGGGTCGTGGCGTTGCTCCTCGGCATGCCCAAGAAGGCCATGCCGTCACTTCGCCGCGGTGTGAAGGACTGGCCCGATCTGGCGATCGCCCTCTTGATGGGCGTGCCGCTCGACCAGCAGCTCACGATGGCCAACAACATTCTCGAGATGCACAGGATGATCACTCGTTTGATCGAAGAGCGCTACGTCCGTCCCCAGAACGATCTGCTGACCGTTATCGCTCAGGGCCGTGATCGAGTTCTCTTTGAGCGAGCGAGAGATGCTCTCACTCGTGCCGGGACTGTTCCTCGCGGGACACGAGACGCTGGCCCATGAACTCACCAACGTGCTCTGGCGACTCCTGTCGGTGCCCGAGCGCTGGCGGGCGCTCGTCGAAGACCCCAAGATGGGACCACAGTTCTTTGATGAAGCGCTGCGCTACGATCCGTCGGTCTACGGTATGTGGCGCATCGCGACGCGCGACACCGTACTGCTCGGTCAGTCGGTCGCCGCCGGCCAGAAACTCTTCCTCGTCTATCTCGCCGCCAACCGCGACGAGCAGTACTACAGCGACGCCGATACGTTCACGCTCGACCGCGGGCGCGTCGCGCCGAACCTCGCCTTCGGTCGAGGCATCCATCACTGCATCGGTGCACCGCTGGCTCGCCTGGAGGCACGCGTCGCCCTCGAAGTCCTGGCCCAGCGCCTCCCGAACCTGCGTCTCGTCGAAGGCTTCACGCCCACCTACCAACCGCATCCCTTCTTGCGCGGGATGGCCGAATTGCCCGTCGTTTGGGACTGATACGTCGCCGACGCAGGTCGCCGCCGGTGGACGGGCAAAAATCGCGTCGAAAACGGGGGTCGACGGCGCCGCAACACGGTGCCGTTTCGCTCTGCACAACTTTCGAACAATCGGGCCGTGAACAGGAGATTTGCCCTATACAGATTGTCAAAGGTAGGAATCATCCGGTTAATATATTTTCATGGCGAAACAGAACCGCTCGGCGCCGGTCATGCAGGCGGTCCTGGACGCGGTCGGAGAACGCCTGATGAAGGCGGACGAATCGCTCATTCGCATCCCCGAGATCTGTGAGGCGACCGGCGTCAACTACGGGTCGGTGTATCACCACTTCGGTTCACGAGAGGGCGTCATCGACGCGGCCTATCACCAGATGTTCACCAAACTGGCCGAAGAGGACCTCGCGACGTTGCAGTTGGTCAGTGTCTCGGCCAAGACCTTCGAAGAGTATCTCGTCGCCATGCAGGGCCTCATCGGCACCTTCGCATCGAGCGAGGTGCGGCGCGCCAGGCGCGCCCTGCGAGCGCGGATCGTGGCCGCCTCGATGATGCGCCCCGAACTGCGAGAACTGATCGGCGCGACCCAGTCCCGGCTCACGAACGAGTTGCAGACGATCGTCGAGTACGGCCAACAGCGCGAGTGGCTCAATCGCGATCTGTCGGCCCACGCGGTCGCCGTCTTGATCCAGGTCCTGCTCGTCGGTCGCACGCTGGATGACGTCTCCGCGACGCCGATCGACAACGCCGAGTGGGAGGCGTCGATGGCGATCCTGCTCAGCGTGATCATCGCTCGTCCGTAGCGAAGAATCTGTGGTGTAGTGGACGCATGAGGAGTTTTCGTCTCGCCGTCGCCGGGCTCGTGGTCGCCGCCCTCGTCGTGCTCAGCTTTCGCGCGACGTCGAGTTCGGCCTCGGCCGTGCCACCCGTGCCGTGCACCACCGCGACGCTGGGCCAAGCCTTCGAAGGTCAGTTCCACTTGGCGTCGATTCAGAACTTCGGCTGCGAGGGCCCGTGGGCCTTCGTGTGGGCGACGGTCGGTACCGGCGAAGAGGCCATCGGCGTGACCGAAGTGTTGCACTACGGCTCCGCCGCACAACGCTGGGCCCTCGTCTCGCGCGCGACCGACTGCAAGGCGAGCATCCTGCCCAACGTCGTTTATCGCCAGGGCTGCTTCTCGAACTGAGTCAGCGCGTTCGCGGCGGTCTCGGAACGAACGAACTCGTGGTTGCGACGTACTCGTCGTAGCCGGCGCGCGTCTTGGTGAGCTTGCGCTCGAGCATCGGCTTGCCCGAGAGCGACGTGAGCAGATAGATCATCGCGATCGGCGACAAGATCGTGAGCCACCCCCAGCCGCTCGAGCTGGCCACGACGTAAAAGCCGCACCACACCACCGTGTCGCCGAAGTAGTTGGGGTGGCGGGTGTAGCGCCAGAGGCCACGACTCATCGTGGTGCCGCGATTGGCGGGGTCCCGGATGAAGCGGCGCAGCTGCTCGTCGCCGGTCGCTTCGAAGAAGAGCCCGACGGTGACGAGCGCCAGACCCGGGATGAAGAGCGCGTCGACGCGCTCGTGGAAGGCGATCCACTGCAGGGGCATCGAGACGAACCACAGCAGGAGTCCCTGCAGGCCGTAGATCATGCGCAGCGCGTAGAGGGTCTCGTTGCGACCGCGCGCGCCTTTCATTATGAAGACGTAGCGCGTGTCCTCTTTGGCGCCGCGCTGGCGACGCGCGAGATAGAACGCGAGGCGAAGTCCCCAGACAGCGACGAAGGCGAGGACCACGAAGCGATTCGCGTAGGACAGACGAACGGTCAACGGCTTGGGAGCGGAGTGGGCAGCGAGGACACTGGCGAGGAGGCTCTCGAGGTAGACGACGAGAAAGCCGGCGCCCCAAAAGACGTCGATCGTGGCGTGTCGATGCACGACGCGTCCCACGGCGAAGGCGAGCAGCGCCCACAACCACGCGACGCCGAGCGCGATGGGAAGGTTCGTCAAAAAGGACCAGTGCATCGTGATGGGTCTAGCAGAGCGCTCGATCGCGCTTCGTGACGCGAGCGCGAACGCCTACGCTCGATGACGTGCGACGACGGGGATTCGGTTCCCTCGCGTGGGCCTCCGCGCAGGAACTTTTCGATCAAAGTACGGCCTTCGGTCGTCTCGCGCTGGTGCACGTCACGATGATGGCGGGCGACACGCTGGTCACGGTCTCGCTCGCCGGCTCGCTCTTCTTTTCGGTCTCACCGACCGAAGCCAAGAGCGCGAGTGCTGCTCTATCTGTTGTTGACCATCGCGCCCTTCGCCGTCGTCTCGCCGCTGCTGGGGCCGCTCATCGACAAATCGGCCAACGGTCGGCGGATCCTCGTGGCGATGTCGGCGCTCGCGCGCGCCGTGCTGTGTTGGATGATGAGTGAGCACCTGAACTCGCTCTGGCTCTTCCCACTGGCCTTCCTGGTGTTGATCTCTTCCAAGCTCTACGTCGTCACGCGAGGCGCCCTCGTGCCCGAGATGGCGCGCACCGATCAGTTGCGCGCGCACTCGGACAGCGTCGGAAGCGCCGGATGGCCGAGTACGGCGATCGAGCAGGAGAAGGGCTACTCCGGGTTCAACGCGCAGCTCACGCTGCTCGGCACGCTCAGCGGACTCGTCGTCGGGTCGATCGGCGCGGGGATCTTGAAGGGACTCGGTGCGTCCAGTGTGTTGGTCACCGCGTCGTTCGTTTTCGTCTGCGCGACCGTCGCAAGTTTTCGGCTGCAGCGGCCCGCCAAGGTCGTGCGCGACGAGGTCGCCGGTCTGACGCAGGCCGAACGTGACCGCAACGCACTGAATCCCATGGGCGACATCGAGGTCGTGTGGGGACTCAGCGCCGCGGCCCTCATGCGCTTCACCGTGGGCTTCGCAACGTTCCTCCTGGCCTTCGGGCTTCGCCGGGACAACGCCGGCCTCGGTTACTTCGCGGTCGCGTTGACGATGAGCGCTCTCGGCGCGTTGGTCGGACTCGCGTTGGTGACGCGCGTGCGAAACGCCGTGCCGGAGTCGACGCTCTTGACCTTGGCGCTCTTGGCGACCGGACTGGGTTCGGGCCTGGCGTCGCTCCATCCGACGTTGATCGCCCAGGTCGTCCTGGCCGGATGGCTGGGCCTCTGCGCCGCCGTCGCGCAACCGACGTTCGATGCGATCACGCAACGCAACGTGGCGCCCGGCGCACAGGGACGGACCTTCGCACGCTTCGCGGTCCGCCAACAGCTCCTGTGGGTGATCGGCGCCCTGATACCGGTCGCCATCACACTGCGATTCTCCGTGGGCGACGCGCTTCTCGCGGTGTTGACGATCGCCGGCGGCATCGTCTACGGACTCGGTCGTCGCTTCGCCCACGGTCGAAGCTGAAATCCTCCGTCTCATTATGCTGAGCATCACATGGTGAACTCCCCACGATCCGTGCCTCGGGACCTCGCGTCTCTACCGCACGTCGTCGTCATCGGCGGGGGATTCGCCGGCGTCTCGCTCACGAAGGGACTGGCCGACAAGGACGTTCGCGTCACGATCATCGACCAGCACAACTTCCATACGTTTCAGCCCCTGCTGTACCAAGTGGCGACCGCCGGCCTGGAGCCAGCCGACGTGGCCTTCCCCATCCGCACGATCTTCGGCCACGCCAAGAACGTGCGCTTTCGTCACGGTCGTGTTCGCAGCATCGACCGGGCCAAGAACCTCGTCACCCTCGGCGACGGTTCGCAGATCAACTACGACCACTTGGTGATCGCGACCGGCGCAGTCGCCGCGTTCTTCGGTGTGTCGGGGGCGTCGCAGTTCGCCATGCCGCTCTACACCTTGTCCGACGCGCGACGACTGCGTAATCGACTGCTCTCGATCCTCGAAGAGGCCGAGGTGCGCGGCGAGAGCGACGGGCGCATCGCCGCAACTCACGTTCGTCGTGGTCGGGGGAGGACCGACGGGCGTCGAGACGTCCGGCGCGCTGACCGAGTTGATCCAGATCGCGATCAAGCGCGACGGCCTCCGACTCGACCCCGCACGCATGCGCGTCGTGTTGGTCGACGTGGCGCCTCGGCTGTTGACGGCGTTCGCCAAGCGCGCCGGCACCTACGCCGAAGCGTCGACTCGAGTCGAGCGGTGTGGAGGTCCAGTTCGGACGTTCGGTCGTCGGGATCGACGAGCACGTCGATCCAGTTCGAAGACGGCGAACGCATCGAGTGCGCGGCCGTGATCTGGGCGGCCGGCGTCAGCGCCGGCGACGCGTTGCCGAAGGACCTGCACGCCGCGTCCGGACCCGGCGGGCGGGTGCGTGTCGGCGCCGATCTTCGGCTCCTCGATAACACCAACGTCTGGGCCGTCGGTGACGCCGCCGCGGTGCCGCTGACCAAGACGACGTTCTGCGCGCAGCTCGCACCGGTCGCCATCCAGAGTGGTCGCCACTGCGCCAAGCAGATCCTGCACGTCGTCCACGGCGAGGCGACGACACCGTTCGAGTATCACGACAAGGGCATCATGGCGACGATCGGTCGCAACGCCGCGGTCGCGGAGTTGCCGCACGGCGTCGTCGTCAAGGGTCGTCTCGGCTGGCTCGCGTGGCTCGGACTGCACCTGTGGTACTTGGTCGGATTTCGCAATCGACTGCGCGTCTTGATCAACTGGACGTGGCGCTACTTCGACTGGCCGTCGGGACCGCGCTTGATCGTCGCCGACGCCGAGACGGTCGACTGACGTCGATTTAGAGATCGGGTAGTTGGAAGTCCAGGTTCGGGATGTCGATGCCGCCGTCGATCTCCAAGATCTTGCCGGTGATGTAGGCGCCGGCCGGCGAGGCCAGGTAGACGACGCCCGCGGCGATATCCTCGACGTCGCCGATGCGACCGAGCAGCGTCATCTCTTCCATCATCTGTTTCAACTCCGGGGTCGTCATCACGATCTCGAGCGCCGAGGTGGCGATCGAACCGGCCGCGATCGCGTTGACGCGGATCTTGGGCGCGAGGTCCTTGGAGATCAGTTGCGTGTAGTGCGCCATCGCGGCCTTGGCCGTGCCGTAGGCGGCGTAGCCGCGACCGGCCACTCGCCCCATCACCGACGAGATGTTGACGATCGAACCACCGCCACGTTCGAGCATGATCGGCACGGCGGCGAGGTTCAGCGCGTGGGCCGTCGCGACGTTGAAGTGGAAGGCCTCTTCCATATACTCCGGCGTCGTCATGAGGAACGGCAGCGGCACGGCGCCGCCGACGTTGTTCACCACGATGTCGACGCGACCGAACTCTCGGCGCGCCACCGCGGCGAGGTCGGCGATCGCCGCGAGGTCACTGAGGTCACAGGTCACGCTGACTGCCCGGCGATCGAGCGCCTCGACGGCGTGGGCGACCTCGTCGAGGTCCGAGGCGGTGCGTGAGGCGATGACGACGTGGGCGCCGCACTGCGCGAGGGCGACGGCACTGGCCGCGCCGATACCCCGGCCCGAGCCGGTGATGATCGCGACGCGGTCGTCGATGCGAAACAGGTCAGTGATCATCGATATCTCCCCAGGGCCGCACTCGTGCACGACGTTTTTACCACGCCACCGCGATGACGCCGCCGGACTTATTCGGCGAGGCTGGCTTCGAGGCGATCGATCTCGTCGTTGAGTTTCTTCGGCAGGTCGTCGCCGAAGGTGGCGTAGTGCTCGCGGATCCGCGGCACCTCGTCGCGCCACTCGTCGTCGTGCACCGTGAGGAGTTCTCTCAGGTCGGCCTCGGTCACGTCGAGTCCATCGACGTTGAGCGCCGTCGGCGTCGGCACGAAGCCGATCGGTGTCTCGACGGCGTCGCCGCGACCGGCGCTGCGTTCGAAGACCCACTCGAGTACGCGGCTGTTCTCGCCGTAGCCGGGCCAGAGCCAGCGACCGTCCTCGCCCTTGCGGAACCAGTTGACGTAGAAGATCTTCGGCAGCTTGGCTTCGTCGAAACGGTCGGAGAAGGTCAGCCAGTGTCGCGAAGTAGTCGGCCATGTTGTAGCCGCAGAAGGGGAGCATCGCGAAAGGGTCGCGTCGCAGTTTGCCGACGGCCCCGGTCGCCGCGGCCGTCGTCTCCGAGGAGAGGATCGAACCGAGGAAGACGCCGTGGGCCCAATCGCGCGACTGCGAGATCAGCGGGATGACGCTGGCGCGTCGACCACCGAAGAGGATCGCGTCGATCGGCACGCCGGCCGGGTCCTCCCACTCCGCGGCGATCGCCGGGTCCTGGGAGGCCGGGGCCGTGAAGCGCGAGTTCGGGTGGGCCGCCGGGCGTGCCGAGGTCCTTCGACCACAGCTGTCCCTTCCAGTCGATCAGGCCCTCGGGCGCTTCGCCCATGCCCTCCCACCAGATGTCGCCGTCGGGCGTGATCGCGGTGTTGGTGAAGATGGTGTTGGCCTCGACCGAGAGCATCGCGTTGGGGTTGGTCTGCATGTTGGTGCCCGGGGCCACGCCGAAGAAGCCGGCCTCGGGGTTGATCGCGCGCAGGCGTCCCTCGGCGTCGGGCTTCATCCAGCAGATGTCGTCACCGACGGTCTCGACCTTCCAGCCGGGCAGCGTCGGCACGAGCATCGCGAGGTTCGTCTTGCCGCAGGCGCTCGGGAAGGCGCCGGTCACGTAGCGCGACTCACCGGCCGGGCTGGTGAGCTTCAAGACGAGCATGTGTTCGGCCAGCCAGCCGTCGTCGCGCGCGAGCACCGAGGCGATGCGCAGCGCGAAGCACTTCTTGCCCAACAGTGCGTTGCCGCCGTAGCCGGAACCGTAGGAGATGATCTCGCGCGTCTCGGGGAAGTGCACGATGTACTTGTCGGTCGCGTTGCAGGGCCACTTGACGTCGGCCTGGCCCTGGCTCGAGCGGCATCCCGACCGAGTGCAGGCAGGGCACGAACTCGCCGTCGTCGCCGAGCACCTCCAGGGCGCCGGTCCCCATGCGCGTCATGATCTTCATGTTGACCGCGACGTAGGCCGAGTCGGTCACCTCGACGCCGATGTGGCTGATGTCCGATCCGAGCGGTCCCATCGAGAACGGCACGACGTACATCGTGCGGCCCTTCATCGAACCCTTGAAGAGGCCCTTCAGGACGTCGCGCATCTCGCCCGGGTCGCGCCAGTTGTTCGTCGGACCGGCGTCGTGCTCGTCCTTCGAGCAGATGAACGTGCGGTCCTCGACGCGCGCGACGTCGCTCGGGTCCGACGTCGCGTAGTAACTGTTCGGTCGCTTGGTCGGCGAGAGCCGGGTGAAGGTGCCGGCGTCGACGAGGAGCTGACACAGTTCGTCGTACTCCTGGTCCGATCCGTCGCACCAGTGGATACGATCGGGGGTTGTGAGCCGCGCAATCTCTTCCACCCACGCGATGAGTTTCTTGTGTCGGGTCGGGTACGTCACGTTGGGTTCCTCCGCTCTAACTGACGTCGCGACGATGCGACGCTCCACCTGGCGAACCAGGTTCATGTCCACGCCGACTGACCCAACAGTCCCCCGAGGGGGTTTACTCCCGGCGTGAAGATGACGTCATTGAGCGTATCGCCCAAATTGTCGGACAGGGCGCAGTGTCCCGAGGGCGAACGCCACATCGGCGACGACGCCGCGGTGCTCGCGCCCTTCGTGGGACAGGCCGTGATCAGCACCGACGTCGCCGTGCTCGGCGTCCATCTGGATTCGAGATACTTCCCATTAGAGGACCTCGGGTTCAAGGCGGTCGCCGCCGCGGTCTCGGATCTCGCCGCGATGGGCGCGCGTCGTCCGCGGCGCGGTCGTCGCGGTGACGGCGCCGCCGGGCACCGACTTCGAGGAGTTGCACCGCGGCATGGCCGACGCCTCGATCGTCACCGGCTGCGCCATCGTCGGGGGCGACCTCGCCCAGGGCCGCGACGTGACGGTCGCGGTGACGGTCTTCGGCGAGTGCCCCGGTCGCGGCGCGATCTACCGCAGCGGCGCCGAAGCCCGGCGACGAACTCCTGGTCACCGGTGCCGCTCGGCCGCTCGGCCGCCGGTCTGCGCCGCCGTCGCGACGGCGCGGTCGCTGTCCGACGAACTCGTCGTCGCGCACCGTCGACCGTGGCCGCGGCTCGCCGAAGGCATGGCCGCGCGCGGCGCGGGCGTGCACGCGATGATGGACCTCAGCGACGGACTGGGACTCGACCTCCACCGATTCGCCGACGCGTCGGGCGTCGGATTCGAACTCACCGACGTGCCGGTCGCCGACGGCGCGACGATCGAGGAGGCGATCAGCGGCGGCGAGGACTACGAGTTACTGATCGCGACCGACGACGCGGCGCGACTGCGACTGGTCTTCCACGACCGCGGGCTTGCGCGCGCCGCTCACCATCGGCGCGGTCGTGGCGGACGCGGCGACGAGGACGTTACGGGGTGAGGAGTTCGAACGCACGGGGCTGGCAGCACCAGCTCTGAGTTAGGCCTCGACGTTGCGGCGGGGCGCGCTTGGTGACCTTGCCCGATCGGATGCAGCCGGTGCAGACGTTCATGTGCTTGGGCGTTCCGTCGACCACCGCGCGCACGTGCTGGATGTTCGGGTTCCAACGACGCTTGGTGCGGCGGTGCGAGAACGAGACGTTCATGCCGAACGACGGCTTCTTACCGCAGATTTCGCAGACGGATGCCATGATGAACGTTCTCCTTGGTCGCGGGCGCCAAGTGCGCCACCGGACTAAACCGAACGGATCAATTGTAGCATTTCGAGCAATGACCTCTCCGTTGACGCTGTCCGCACGCGAACTGCGTTCAACGATCGCCACCTACTCCGATCTGCTGCGTTCCCATAAGGACGTCATCAATCGCCTGAACGTCTATCCGGTGCCCGACGGCGACACCGGGACCAATATGACGCTCACCATCGAGTCGGTCGCCGCCGAACTCGGTCCTTGGCCGACGACGCCGAGATGTCCGAGGTCTGCAAGGCCATCGCCCACGGTTCCCTGATGGGCGCGCGGGGCAACTCCGGGGTCATCCTCTCCCAGATGCTGCGCGGCCTGGTCGCGAAATTCCCGATCAACGGCGACGTCTCGGCCGATCTCTTGGCCGAGTCCCTCGAGAACGCCGACGTCCTGGCGCGCCAGGCCGTCGTGCGCATCGTCGAAGGGACGATGCTGTCGATCGCGCGCGCGGCGGCCGAAGGGGCGCGCGCGCACTGCGAGACGTTGATCGAACTGGTGCGCTCGGCGCGCGACCGCGCGAAGGACGCGCTGGCCTTCACGCCCGAGCAACTCCCGGTCCTGAAGCAGGCCGGCGTCGTCGACTCCGGCGGCACCGGACTGCTGCTGCTCTATGACGCGCTGTGCAGCGTGGTCGCGCGACGACCCGTTGCCGATCGCGCCTTCGGCCGACTCGATCACGGTGCACGTGCACGAAGAGACCGAGACGCGCGAGTCCACGATCGCCGACCTGCGCTACGAGGTGATGTACTTCCTCGACGCCGAGGACGACAAGATGCACGCCTTTCGCGAGGTCTGGTCGGGCATCGGCGACTCCATCGTCATCGTCGGCGGCGACGGCCTCTACAACTGCCACATCCACACCGACAACATCGGCGCCGCGCTCGAGGCCGCGCTCGACGCCGGTCGCCCGCGCGACATCCGGGTGACCGACCTCTCCGAGCAGGTCATCGAAGAGCGCTGGGTGCGCGAGGGGAGCGCCGAGCAGACGCCTCGCGAACTCGACGCGGCGCCGGCGACGTCGGTCGTGGCCGTCGTGGTCGGTGACGGCGTGGGCCGCATCTTTCGTTCGCTCGGCGTGCGCGTCCTCGTCGCCGGCGGCCAGTCCATGAACCCGTCGACCGCCGATCTCGTGGCGGCGGTCGAGGCGACCGGTTCAGCCCAGGTCGTCCTCCTGCCGAACAACAAGAACATCCGACCGGTGGCCGAGCAGGTGGACGGACTCGTCGAGCAGACCGTGACCGTCGTGCCGACGAACTCGATCGTCGAAGGGTTCGCGGCGTTGCTCGAGTACGACCCCGACGCCACCGCCGCCGAGAACGCGACCGCGATGAGCGCCTCGGCCTGCAACGTCGTGGCGGCCGAGGTGACCCAAGCGGTGCGCGACACGACGACCGACGTGGGCGAGGTGCGCGAGGGCGACTGGATCGGACTGTCCGCCAAGGGCGTGCGCTCGATCGACCACTCGATCGCCGGGGCGAGCAACCACCTGTTGAACCAACTCATCACGCCCGCGCACGAACTGGTCACGATCATCGAAGGCGAAGGGCTCCTCGCCCGCGAACACGCGCCGGATCACGGAGTTCCTCGCCGACGAGTATCCCACGGATCGCGGTCGAAGTCCATCACGGGGGCCAGCCGTTGTACCCCTATTACTTCGGCATCGAATGAGTGAGACGGCGCCAGCGCCGGCTACGCGACCTGGTCGAGATCCCCGTCGATCGACTCCGCAACATCGGCGAGAAGCGCACGGCCGCGCTCGGGTCGATGGGCATCGAGAACATCTTCGACCTGCTCACCTGGTATCCCCGTCGCTACATCGACCGCACCAAACGCGTCGACCTCTCGGATCTCACGGTCGGCGAGGAGGCGGCGGTCTTCGGCGAGATCACCCGGATCAAGGGACGGCGGATCAAGAGCGGCAAGGTGATGGTCGAAGCGAACGTCAGCGACGACAGCGGTTCGTTCAAGGTCGTCTTCTTCAACCAGGGCTGGCGCGAGAGCCAGCTCCCCGTGGGCGTGCAGGCCCTGTTCTTCGGCAAGGTCACCGACTACAAGGGCCAGCGCCAGATGACCAACCCCGTGGTCGACGTGATCGTCGGCGCCTCGGGCGACGAGCGCGACGCCTCGCGGATCGGGCGCGTCGTGCCGATCTATCCCGCCTCGGGCAAGGCCGGTCTCACCAGTTGGGAGGTCGGTGGTTTCATCGACGAGAGCCTGCGCCGAACCGGCGCGATGCTCGACCCGGTTCCGGAATCGGCACGCCTCGAACTCGACCTCATCGACCGGACCGCTCCTTCAAGGGGATCCACCTGCCCGAGGAGTGGGGCGTCCAGGACGTCGCGCGACGTCGCCTGGTCTTCGATGAGTTCCTGCGACTGCAGCTCATCCTCGCGCTGCGACGTCGACGGATGGAACGGTCCTCGGCCGGCGTTCGTCACCCGATCAACGAAGAGGACCTCGACGTCGGGCCGGGCGCGATGGCCGACGAGTCCTCGACGTTGGTCCGTCGGTTCCTCGTCGCTCACCACTTCACCTTGACCGCGGCACAGCGTCGCGTGCTCGGTGAGATCGCCGCCGACCTCTCGTCACCACTGCCCATGCACCGGCTCCTCCAGGGTGACGTCGGCTCGGGCAAGACCGTCGTGGCGTTGACCGCGTTGCTGGCGTCGATCGACGGCGCGACGACAAGGCGCCCTGATGGCGCCGACCGAGGTGCTCGCCGAGCAACACCTCGCGTCGTCTGCGCAAGGACCTCGAGGGACTGACGAAGGTCGACGACAGCGGTCCTGGGGGGCGTGCGCCCGCTGTCGATCCAACTGCTCACCGGCCGACTGCGCGCCAAGGAACGCCAGGCCGTGCTCGACGGCCTGCGCGACGGGTCGGTCGACATCGTGGTCGGCACCCACGCCTTGTTGACCGACGACGTTCGCTTTCGCGCCCTCGGCGTCGTCGTCATCGACGAGCAGCATCGCTTCGGTGTCGAGCAGCGTGCGGCGCTGCGCGACAAGGGTCGCGAACGCTCCGACGAAGCGGCCGATCCGGACCTGCTGGTGATGACCGCCACGCCCATACCGCGAACGGCGGCGATGGTCATCTTCGGTGACCTCGACCTCTCCGTGCTCGACGAGATGCCCCGGGGACGACTGCCCATCGAGACGTACTGGGCGAGAGAGCCACTGGAGATCGCGAGCTGTTGGCAGCGCGTGCGCGACGAGGTCGCGCTCGGGCGACGGGCCTACGTCATCTGTCCCCTCGTCGAGGACTCCGAGAAGGTCGAGGCGACGAGCGCGGTCGAGGAGCGGACGCGCCTCGCGCTCGAAGAACTGCGCGGACTCGCGGTCGGTCTCTTGCACGGCCAGATGAAGGGACCGGAGAAAGAGGACGGTGATGGACCGAGTTCCGCGCCGGCGAACTCGACGTGCTGGTGGCGACGGTCGTCATCGAGGTGGGCGTCGACGTGCCCGAGGCGAGCGTCATCGTCATCGAAGACGCCTGGCGATTCGGACTCGCCCAACTGCACCAACTGCGCGGTCGCGTCGGGCGAAGCGACGTCCAGAGCGACTGCTACCTGCTCGGAGTGCCGCCGAACGAAGACGGCGCGAAGCGCCTCCAGGCGCTGGTCGACTCCAACGACGGCTTCGCCCTCGCCGAGATCGACCTCGACCTTCGCGGCGAGGGGACGCTGCTCGGCTCGCGCCAGCGCGGTCGCAGCGACCTTCGCCTGGCGTCTCTGCGCCGCGACGAGGAGTTATTGATCGCGTCGCGACGGGTGGCGGCGTCGATGGTCGAAGGCGACGGCCTCGACGCGGAGCCCGAGATGGTCGACGAACTGCGCCTCTTCGTCGACGACGAAGAAGCCGACTACTTGTTCAAGAGTTGAACGACACAGGCCCTACCCTTGTGGAATGCGAGTAATTGGTGGGTCGGCTCGGGGACGCCCGCTGAAGGCAAAACTGCCCTCGAGCGTTCGCCCGACGACCGATTACGCACGCGAAGCGATCTTCTCGATGCTCGAGAGTCGTGGCGGACTCTACGACCTCGTCGTCGCCGACCTCTACTGCGGATCGGGCGCGATGGGTATCGAGGCGATGTCGCGCGGCGCCGCGAAGGTCTACTTCGTCGACAGCGACCCGGCCTGTCTGGCCGCGGTGAAGGTGAACCTCGAGCCGATGAAGTTCGACGCCGAGGCCGTCTTCGTGCGCGCGATGTTGCCGGTGTGGTCACCGCCAGACGACCTCGACCTCGTGCTGGCCGATCCGCCCTACGGGCCACTCGACCTCGCGAGCGTGCTGCGCGGGGTCGTCGCGCGGCGAGTCATCGTCGAGAACGATCGCCATATGGAGCCCTCCGAAGGTTGGATCGTTGCCAAAACCAAGCGCTACGGCACTACGCTCGTAACGATGTTGGAACCGGACGAAGGTGGGCAATGACGACGGTTGGCCTCATCCCCGGCTCCTTCGACCCCTTTCACAACGGGCACCTCGAGGTCGTGGAGCGCGCCTCGCTCATCTTCGACGAGATCGTCGTGGCCGCGATCCGCAACCCCCAGAAGTCCGAGGCCCTCTTCGACCTCGACGAGCGCCGCGACATGATCGCCGAGTCCCTGGCCCACGTGAAGAACGTGCGGATCGTCTCGATCTCGACGTTGCTCGTGAACGTCGCCAAGGACGTCGAGGCGACCGCTATCGTGAAGGGCCTGCGCGCCATCTCGGACTTCGAGAGCGAGATGCAGATGGCCCAGATGAACCGCTCGCTCTCGGGCGTCGAGACGCTCTTCCTCCCGACCAGTTCGACGCACTCCTTCATCGCCTCGCGGCTCCTTCGCGAGGTGGCGCGCTACGGCGGCGACGTCTCTGCCTTCGTGCCCGCCGCGGTCGCCAAACGCCTGATCGGCAAGTTTCCAGGAGGTGGGCAATGACGTCCTTTGATGGATACGACGACCCCGAAGAGTTCCAGGAGCCGAGCGGGCGCCACGCGCGCCGCGACATCGAATCGGACCTGCGCGACCTGATCGAACTGGTCGCCAACGCCAAGCAGATGCCGCTGTCGAACTCGGCGTTGATCCCGCGCGACGACGTCTTGGGACTCCTCGAGCAGGCGCTACGCAGCCTGCCCGACGAGATCCGCGAGGCCCGTTGGGCGCTGCGCGACCGCGAGGAGCTGATGGCCGCCGAACTGCAAAAGGCCCAGCAGCTGATGGACCAGGTCCGCGCCGAGGCGGCGCGCATGGTCGACAAGACCGAGATCGTGCGCCAGAGCCGCCTGATGGCCCAGCAGATCATCGCCGAGGCCCACGCCCAGTCGCGCCAGATGATCAACCAATCCGAGGACTTCATCGACGGCAAGCTCGGCAGCTTCGAGATCGTCCTCGAGCGGCTCTTGAAGACCACCCACTCGGGACGCGAGCGCCTGAGCGCCCAGGGACTGCCGACGTCGTTGATCGAAGAGGCCCCGGTCGACGAGCAGGCCCTCAGCGCAGCGCCCGACTACAAGGAGCCGACGGGCATGGAGGATACGACGTCGTTCTTCGACCAGGACGCGTTCTAACGTGGCCTCGCCGTACCTCGTCCCGGTCGCCCAGTTGTTGCGCGACGTCCCCTCGCGCGCCGAGGTCGCCTTCGAAGCCGAGTTCGACGAGCCCCACGAGTTCCCGCCGCGAGGGCCGGCCGAGACCGACGTCTTCCCCGAAGCGAACGTCCGCCTGCAGTTGCGCCTGGAGAGTTTCAACGGGGGACTGCGCGTGCGCGGTCAGGTCGAGGCCCCGTGGCACGGGGTCTGTCGGCGCTGCTCGACGCCGGTGCTCGGCGTGAGCAGCGTGAGCGTGAACGAGCGCTTCGTCGACCATCGTCACGACGGCGACGAAGAGACCTATCTGATCGAGGACGACTTCATCGACCTGGCGCCGCTGGCCCACGACGCCATCTTCTTGGACCTGCCGCTCGCGCCACTCTGTCGCGAGGACTGCAAGGGACTGTGCCCCTTTTGCGGGATCGACCGCAACGAGGAGACCTGTGACTGCCAGGCGCCCATCGATTCGCGCTGGGCTACACTGGACGGACTCCGATTCACGGACCTAGAGACCGGCGAATCCAAAGAAGTGTGACGGGCGAGCCCGTTCGACTGAAAGAGAAGATCGATGGCCGTCCCGAAGCGCAAGACCAGCAAAGCCAAGACCCGCAGCCGCCGTGCGGCCAACTGGACCCTGGAACGCCCGGCGCGCAGTGTCTGTCCCCAGTGCGCGACCTCCAAACTGCCCCACGTCGTCTGTCCCAACTGTGGCTGGTACAAGGGTCGCGTCGCCGTAGAGGTCAACTAAGTTGAGCCTGCCCATCGCCCTGGACGCGATGGGTGGCGACTTCGCTCCCAAGGAGATCATCGCCGGGGCCCGGGCCGCCGTCGACGAACTCGACCTTTCGGTCATCCTGGTCGGCGTCCCCGAACTGATGGGCGACCCCCTCGGTCTCGAGGTCTTTGCCTGCAGCGAGGTCATCGCGATGGACGACGATCCGGCCGCGAGCGTACGCAAGAAGAAGGACTCCTCCCTCGTGCGCGCGGCCGAACTCGTGCGCGACGGCAAAGCCAGCGCGATGGTGTCGGCCGGCAACACCGGCGCGACCATGGCGTCGGCACTCTTGCGCATGGGTCGCCTGCCGGGCGTCGTGCGTCCCTGCATCGCCACGCCGATCCCCAATCCCGGCCACACGCCGATGGTGATGGTGGACGCCGGCGCGAACTCCGAGTGCACCGCCGAGATGCTCGTCCAGTTCGCCCTGATGGCGAGTACCTTCGTCCGGGCCCACTACCTGGTCGAGTCGCCGCGCGTCGGACTGTTGTCCATCGGCGAGGAGTCGACCAAGGGCACGCCGTTGGTGAAAGAGACCCACCAACTCCTGGCGACACTCGAGGGACTGAACTTCGTGGGCAACGTCGAAGGTCGCGACCTCGTGCCCTCGCCGGTCGACGTCGTCGTCACCGACGGCTTCACCGGCAACGTCGCGCTCAAGACGCTCGAAGGCGCGTTGAAGTTCATCTTCCAGACGGTGCTCGCGGCGATCGACACCAACGACGAGACCAAGGCCGCCGGCGCGGTGTTGTTCGAGTACCTGTTGCCCCTGGCCGCTGAATTGACCCCCGAGAACCAGGGCGGCGCCATGCTCCTCGGCCTCGACGGCATCTGCGTGATCTCGCACGGCTCCTCCAACGCCGTGGCGATCAAAAACGCCCTGCGGGTGGCCGCCGAGATGGACGCGGCCGACGTGGTCGAGAAACTACGTCTCGCCATCCGACCTGATCAGCCTGGTTCTGGGACCACATCCCCGTTGGTTCGGTAAACTCGAACAGCAACAACAAGGGAGTGGACAATGGCAGACGCTGTAAATCCATCATCACTGGACCGGGCCACCATTTTGGGCATCGTGCGTGATCAACTCGCAGAAATTCTCGAGAAGAGCCCGGACGAGATCAAAGAGGACGTCTCGTTCACGCGACCTCGGCGCCGACTCCCTCGCCCTGATCGAACTGGTCGAGGCGCTCGAAGAGGCCCTGGCCACCTATTCCGCCGGATTCCACATCGACGACGAGGACCTCGAAGGTCTCCTGAGCGTGCGCGACGCGGTCAACTACGTCGCCGACAAGCTGCAGGTGACCTAACGAGGCACGTGAGCCTGTTGCTGTCGCCACTTGATGCGTTAGCCGAGCGAGTTGGACTGTCGCGCGAGAGCGAGATACTCGCCGTCGCCTTGACGCACTCGAGCTACGCCGCCGAGCACCAGTGCGAGTCCAACGAGCGACTCGAGTTCCTCGGCGACGCCGTCGTGGACTTAGCGGTCGCCGACCTCATCGTCACGGCCTATCCGCAACTCAACGAGGGCAGCGGTTCGCTGGTGCGTTCGCGCGTCGTCAACGAGTCCTCCCTCGCCGAGGCCGCGACGGCGTTGGACCTGGCGAGTTCGATCCGCGTCGGACGCGGCGTGAAGAAGGAGCACGGCGCTCGAGCGACCGTCGCTGCTCGCCGACGCCTTCGAGGCCCTCGTCGCGGCGATCTACCTGGAGAACGGCTACGACGCGGCCAAAGACTTCGTCCACGAGTCGCTCGCCGACGCGGTCGCCGCGGCCGCATTGCATCCGGGTGACAGCGATCCCAAGACGCGACTGCGCCAGTGGGCCGAGGCCAACGGTCTCGGCACGCCGCACTACGAGGTCACGTCCTCGGGCCCGAGCCACGACGCGACCTACGCCGCGGTCGTCTTCGTCGCACGCCGGCCGCATGGGCACCGGCGAAGGCCGCTCGAAGAAGAGCGCCGAGGCGAGCGCCGCCGACGACGCCTGGGGGAGGCGCGATGCCTGAACTCCCCGAAGTCGAGACGGTGCGCGCCTCGCTGGCGCGCGACATGATCGGCAAGAAAGTCAAGTCGGTCTCGGTGACCAACGGACGCATCGTGCGCCGTCACAAGACGGCCAAGGACTTCCGTTCGATGATCGAGGGCCACTCGATCCGCAGCGCGCAGCGACTGGGCAAGAACCTCGTCTTCGCCGCTCGATAACGGCACGCACCTCGTGATCCACCTGGGCATGAGCGGTCAGCTCCTGCGCGCCAAGGGTCCCAAGGACCCCAAGCCCAAGCACACGCACGTCGTGTTCACGTTCGTCCAGGGCGGCGAGTTGCGCTACGTCGACCCGCGGACCTTCGGTGAGCTCTACATCTCGACGCCACCGGCCGAGGGCGAGACGGTCGAGATATCGAAGTTCGCGCGCCTCTCGATCGGCGGCGACGGACTGGCGCTGCGCAAGGTCGTGCCGGAGCTGGCCCACCTGGGCATCGACCCCTTCGAGGACCAGATCGGCTGGGACCGCTTCGCCGCGATCCTGCGCAGTCGCTCGACGGGGCTCAAGGTCGTCCTGACCGACCAGGACATCATCGCCGGCATCGGCAACATCTACGCCGACGAGATCCTCTTCGCCGCCGGTCTGCGCTTCGACCGCGAGTCCGAATCGCTCTCGACGATCGAGATACGCCGACTCCACCGCGCGATCTCGGAGACGTTGACCGAGGCGATCAAGCACGGCGGCTCGACACTCGACGACGAGCAGTTCGTCGACCCCGACGGCGTCGCCGGCACGTTCCAACAGTTCCATCAGGTCTACAACCGAGAGGGCCAGGCGTGCTTTCAATGCCGTCAGCCCATCGAGCGAGAAACGGTGCGCGGGCGGGGCACGTTCTTCTGCCCGAAATGCCAGTCGTAACAACCAGCGTCCTTCGAGATCATTGGTAGCGTCGACCTGTGTTTCTTAAGCGATTGACGATGAAGGGCTTCAAGTCCTTCGCTGACAACACCGTGCTCGAATTCGAGACGGGCGTGACGGCGGTCGTCGGTCCCAACGGCTCGGGCAAGTCCAACGTCGTCGACGCCGTCACCTGGGTCTTGGGTGCCCAGAGCACCCGGGCGCTGCGCAGCGCGAAGATGGACGACGTCATCTTCATGGGCACCGCGAATCGGCCGGCCCTCGGGCGCGCCGAAGTGGCCCTGACGCTCGACAACTCCTCGGGAAAACTGCCCATCGATGGCGCCGAGGTCACGATCTCGCGCACCTTGTTTCGTTCCGGCGACTCCGAATACGCCATCAACGGGACGACCTGTCGACTCCTGGACGTCCAGGAGCTGTTGAGTGACTCCGGCGTCGGTCGCCAGCAGCACATGATCATCGGCCAGGGCCAGCTCGATTCGATCCTCAACTCCTCGTCGGACAACCGCCGCGCGGTCATCGAAGAGGCGGCCGGGGTCTTGAAGCACCGTCGCCGCAAGGAGCGCGCCGAGCGTCGTCTCGCGGCGACCCAGGAGAACATCGAGCGCCTCGGTGACCTCGTGCGCGAGGTCCGACGCCAGATGCGACCGCTCGAACGCCAAGCGGTCTCGGCGCGCAGTTACTCCGACGTCGAGGCCGATCTTCGCGCCGCGCGACGGGCGCTCTTTTCGACGCGGCTGCACGGATTCGAACGCCGGCGCGGAACCATCGAGAGCGAACTCGTCGGTTCGACGTCGCGCGAACGCGAACTGCGACTGGAGCTGGTGACGCTCGACGCGCACGCCTCCTCGGCCGCGGCCGAGATGGCGAGTCGCCGAGAAGAGGTTCTCGCTTCGACCCTCGGCACGTTGCAGGGGCTCGCCGAGCGTGCCCGCGGCACCGCATCGGTCATCAAGGAACGCGAACGATCACTGCGACAGGCGCTGATCGCCTCGGCCGATGAGAACGTCATCGCCACCCTCGAAGCCGACGCCGCCAAACTCACGACCGACCTCCAAAGCGTCGACGACGAGAACCTCGCCCTGAGCGTCCTTCGCGAAGCGGTCGCGCTCGCTCAAGACGAACTCGACGCGGCCCAGAGCACGTTCGACGAAACGTGGGGCACGGGTTCGAGTGAGATCGACGAGGCCGCGCTCGTGGCGGCGCGCCAGCGCATCGCGCTGTTGGAGCGCTCGCTGAATTCGCTGCGCGAGAGCGAGCGTCGCGCCACGACACGGCTCAGTGACTCGCGTTCGCGCCTCGCCCAAAGCACCTCGGAACACGAGATGGTTCGACACGCACTCGATGAGGCGCGTCATTCTCTCGAGAGCGCGCGCCACGAGCGACTCGAGGCCCAACACGCCGCCGACGAGGCCGAGGTCGAAAAGACGTCGTGCGACGAAGAGCTCCGCGAAGCGACCGACTGGGCGGCCCGGACCGAAGCGCACGCTGAAGCGTTGGCGCGCGCGCTCGATGAACTCTCCGGTGCCGGAGGACGCGCGATTATCGGTGAGCTCGAAGGCGTGCTGGGCGCGTTCCTCGATTTGATTGAGATCGACGGTGGCTGGGAGCGCGCGGTCGAGTCGGCCGCCGGCGCCTCGGTCGGGGCGATGGTCGTCGACGGTCGAAAGTCGGCGCGCGCGTCACTCGAAGCGCTGCGCCGAGAGAACGGCGCCGGGCTGATCCTGCCGGTCGCCGAGAGCGACTACGTCGCCCCGGAGACGCCGGCGGGATGTGAGCCGCTGCGTCCCCTGGTGCGCGCGCGGCGAAAGACCCCCGAACACGTGACGCGCGTGCTCGACGCGCTGTTCGCCCGGGCCTTCATCGCGGCCGATTGGGAGACGGGCATGGACGTCGCGCTCGCCAATCCCGATTTGATCATCGTGACGCGCGACGGCGACCGCTTCGCGTCCTCCGGTTGGCGCATCGCCTCGGGCCGCGCCGTCGTCACCCGTTCGGCCGTCGAGGAGTCCCAGTTGGCGGCGCGCGAGGCGACCGATGCCGTCGCGCCGGTACGCGAGCGCCGCAAGAACGCCGACACCGGAGCCATCGACGCGCGCCAACTCCTGAACCGCGCCACGTCGCGCGAAGCCCAGACGCTGGCCGAGTCCGAGCGACTCGAGGGCGAAGAGCGTCGTCTCGGCGCGCTGATCGATCAACTCACGCACGCCGAGGAGACGCTGAGCGATGACTTGGCCGAACTGACAGAGCAGATCGTCACGAACGACGGTGAGCTCTTCAACCTGCGTGAGCAGCTACCGCTGCTCGAAGAGGCCGTGGCCCTCGCCGGCGAACGTGAGGCGCGCGTCACCGAGGCGCGCCAGGGTCTGGAGGCGCTGCGCGCGCGAGTGAACGAGGAGGCGACCGCGCTCTCACGTCGCGAAGCAGAGTTCTCCGAACGTCGTCGACTCTTCGAGCAACGCCGCAGCGAGATCGAGCAACGCCTCGAAGGCCGTTCCAGCGAGCGCGCCGAAGCCGCCGGCCGACGCGAATCTCTGGAGTTCGACCTCCAGGTACTCGAACGTCTCTCGAGGCTCGTCGAACGCAGTAGTGACGAGATCCGCGTCGCCCAAGAGGCGATGGACTCGACGTATCGAGAACAACTCGAGGCGACGCGTGCGGGCGCCGAACGACTCGAAGAGGTCCGGCGCGAACGAAAAGAGGCCGAAGCGAAACTCGCGGAGTTGAGCGACGCCGTTCGACGTAGCGAGATCGAGCAGGCCGAACTCGTCGTCAAGATCGCCAACCTCAACGAGCTGATCCGACACGACCTGGGGATCGAACCGGGCGAGCTCGGTGAGGTGGCGCACCTTGAACTGCCCGAGGGCGTCACGCTCGAGGGTCGTGTCGCCGAACTCGAAGCGCGCATCACCTCACTGGGACCGATCAATCCGCTGGCGCTCGACGAGCTCTCATCGCTGGAGGAGCGCTACAAGGACCTCGACGCGCAGGTGAGCGACGTGCGTCACGCCCGCCGCGAGATCCAAGAGGTGATTCGCGCCCTCGACCAGGAGATCATGGAGACGTTCTCCAGCGCGGTCGCCGACGTCAACGAACACTTCTCAGCGCTGATCGCCATGCTCTTTCCGGGAGGACAGGGGCGACTCATCTTGACCGAACCTGATGATCCGTTGAACACCGGCGTCGAGATCGAAGTGCGCCCCCTGGGACGCAACGTGCGCCGTCTCTCACTGCTCTCCGGCGGCGAGCGTTCGATGGCGGCGCTGGCCTTCCTCTTCGCGGTCTTTCGCTCGCGACCGTCGCCGTTCTACATGATGGACGAGGTCGAGGCGGCGTTGGACGACGTGAACCTGCAACGGTTTCTCAGTCTCGTCGATGAGTTCCGCGACGAGGCGCAGCTGTTGATCGTGACGCACCAGAAGCGGACGATGGAGGCGGCTGACGCCCTCTACGGCGTCACCATGGGGCCGGGCGCCTCCTCCAAGGTCATCAGCCAACGCGCGCAGCGCACTCGGGAAGTCGAATCGGCGTGATCGTCGCCATCATCATCGTCGCGGTCGTCCTCGTGGTGGGGATCGGCGTCGTCGTGGTGCGCCGTTCTCGCCGTGGGCGCGTCGCGATTCCCGCTGCGCCGCGCGCGGCGATGCCGACGGTGCTGGTCGCGGAACTCGCCGAGCGCCCGTCATTGGAGGCTCCTCCATTGGCGCAGCGCCTGGGACCGTCGCGGAGCGTCTTTGACCGCGTTCGTTCTCTCTCGAGCGTGGGCGCACTGAGCGACGATCAGTTGGAGGTCGTGGAAGAGGTACTGCTCCGCAGCGACGTCGGTGTGGCGACGACGACCATGATTCTCGACAACCTTCGCGAGAACGGAGCCCCCGACGGTGTCGCCAGTGCGGTGCGCGCGTCACTGCTCGACTCACTCACCGCGGAGCGCACCGTCACCACGAGCGCCGAGAGCGGACGCGTGCCGGTGTGGCTGTTCGTTGGCGTGAACGGCGTGGGCAAGACGACCACTATCGGCAAACTGGCGAAGCGACAGATCGACGAAGGACGAAGCGTCGTGCTGGCCGCCGGGGACACGTTTCGAGCGGCCGCGGCCGACCAACTCGAACAGTGGGCGACGCGCACCGGCGCGGACATCGTCCGTTCGGCCGAAGGTGCCGACCCCGGCTCCGTCGTGCACGACGCGCTCGGCCGAGCGGCCGCGAGGGGAGCGGACATGGTGCTCGCCGATACCGCCGGTCGCCGCTCGAACAGCACCAACCTGCTCGATGAACTGAGCAAGGTCCGACGCGTCGCCGACCGCGAGCCCGGCCAGGTCGTCGAGACCTTCATGGTCCTCGACGCGACGACGGGACAGAACGCGTTGAGCCAGGCGCGCGAGTTCCTCGCCGCCGCCGACGTGACCGGCATCGTGCTGACCAAACTCGACGGCACGGCGCGCGGCGGGATCGTCGTCGCGATTGAACGCGACCTCGGCATCCCCGTGAAATACGTCGGCATCGGCGAAGGCGTCGAGGACCTGATCGCGTTCGATCCGGAAGCCTTCGTCGATTCGCTGCTCGACACCTGACGGTAACCTGAGCCCATGTTTGATGCCCTGAGCGAACGATTCGAACGACTCGGTACGTCGCTGCGCTCGCGTGGGCGTCTCAGTGACGCCGATCTCGACGAAGCGCTGGGCGAGGTCCGCGCGGCGCTGCTCGAAGCCGACGTCGAACTCGGTGTCGTACGAGCCTTCCTCGACGCGGTGCGCGAACGCCTGAGCGGCGAGGCGCTGAGTCAGAGTCTCTCGCCGGGCCAACAGGTCATCAAGGCCGTCCACGAACAGTTGATCGAAGTACTCGGCGGATCGGCGCTCAAGGTCACCTACGCCTCGAAGCCCCCGACGGTCATCCTCTTGGCCGGTCTCCAGGGCGCCGGCAAGACGACCACGGCGGCGAAGTTGGCCGCGTGGTTCAAGCAGCAGGGTCGCCAGCCGTATCTGATCGCCGCCGACCTCCAGCGACCGGCGGCCGTCGAACAGCTACGCGTGCTCGGCGCCCAGGTCGGCGTCGACGTCTTCTCCGAACCGTCGAGTCCCATCGACGTCGCGAAGAAGGGACTCAAGGAGGCGACACGCCTCGGTCGCGACGTCGTGATCATCGACACCGCCGGTCGACTCTCGATCGACGAAGCGCTGATGGACGAAGTGCGCTCCATCAGTAAGGTCACCGATCCGCACTACACGTTCCTGGTCATCGACGCGGTCACCGGCCAAGACGCCGTCGTCACGGCGCGCGCCTTCCACGAGACGCTGGCGCTCTCGGGCATCATCGTCACCAAGTTGGACTATGACGCGCGCGGCGGGGCCGTGCTCTCGGCGCGCGGCGTCGTCGGTCGACCGGTCGTCTTCGCCTCCACCGGCGAGAAGATGGACGACTTCGAACTCTTCCACCCCGACCGTATGGCCTCGCGCATTCTCGGGATGGGCGACGTGCTCTCGCTGATCGAACAGGCCGAGCAGCGCATGGACTCCGACGTCCTCGCCGAGGGCGCCGGACGGATGATGAGCGGGACCTTCACGCTCGACGACTTCCTGGCCCAGATGAACCAGGTGCGCAAGATGGGTTCGCTCGGCGGGATCATGAAGATGATGCCCGGTGTGACCAAAGAGATGCGATCGGCCGCCAGCAACGTCGACGAGGGCGAGTTGAACAAGATCGAGGCGATCATCCGCTCGATGACCAAGCGTGAGCGACGCGAACCGGTGATCATCGACGGATCGCGTCGCACACGCATCGCGCGCGGTTCGGGCACGACCGTGAGCGCGGTCAACCAACTCCTGAAGCAGTTCAACGAGATGCGAAAGATGATGCGCCAGATGAGCGGCGGCGCGATGCCGGCCATGCCGGGCGGCTTGGGACGGATGGCCAACATGGCCGCCAAGGCGCAGGCCCAGCGCGGCGACGCGTTGCCACCGGGATTCGAGGCGTTGGGTGCGGGGATGAAGGCCGCGCAACCGGTTCGTAGCGGCGGTGGCAAAAACAAGAAGAAGAAAGGCGGGAGGGTTACACCCCCCAAACAACGCTAAACTTTGACGCTCGGGTATCTCGCCCAGTTCCGGTGGACCGGGACAAAAGGTTTGAAGGGAATTTCGTTGTGGCTGTGAAACTTCGTTTGGTGCGCATGGGTAAGAAGAAGCAACCGACCTATCGCGTCGTCGCGGCCGAGAGCCGCCGGGCCCGTTCCGGCGCCTTCTTGGAGATCGTCGGCACCTACCAGCCCCGTGGCCTGTCGGCCGCCGAGCCCGAGACCGTCACCTTGATCGACAACGACAAGGTCCTGCGCTGGCTCGAACAGGGTGCCCAGCCGACCGAGCGCGTCGCCAAGTTGCTCAAGACCAGCGGGGCCCTGGATATGTTCGAGGCCGCCAAGGCCGAGAAGGCCGCGGCAAAGGCCGCCCAGTGAGCGACGTCAACGACTACGTCGCCGGCGACGTCAATACGATTGACGACGGCTACGAAGACGACGACGAGAACGTCAACGAGGCGAACGACTCCGTCGACAACGCCGCCACCGCGACCGCCGTCTTGCACTTCATCGCCACCTCGCTCGCCGAGGACGCCAGCGCGGTCTCGGTCGACGTCAGTGAGCGCCAGGGCAAGGTCGTGCTCTCGTTGAGCGTCGGTGCGAACGACATGGGCCGCATCATCGGTCGTCGTGGACGCACGGCCCAGGCCATTCGCGCCCTCGTCGGCGCCGCGGGTGCACGTGATGGCGTGACGACCTCCGTCGACATCGTCGACTAATCGTGAGCGCCGAAGAGCGCCCCACGCTCGAAGTCGGGCGGATCATCAAGGCCCAGGGCCTCAAGGGTCAGGTCCTCGTCGACCTCTGGAGCGACCGCACCGAACGACTCGCGGCCGGGAGTGAACTCTTATCCGACCGCGGGCCGTTGCGCGTGGTGGCGTCGATCGCCCACCAGCAGCGATTCATCGTCACCTTCGAGGGCATCGACACCCGTGAGAAGGCCGAGCAGTGGCGCGGCGTCGTGCTCTCGGCGCCACGACTGGATGACGAGAGCGTTATCTGGATCGACCAGCTCTACGACGCCGAGGTCTTCGACGCCGAAGGGATCCGCCGCGGCGTCGTGGTGGGCGTCGAAGCCAACCCGGCGAGCGACCTGTTGGTCCTCGACGGCGGCACACTGATTCCCTTGACCTTCGTCACGAGCGTCGACGCGAACGTCCGCATCGACGTCGACGTCCCCGAAGGGCTCTTCGAATGACGCTGCGCGTCGACGTGGTGACGCTCTTCCCCGACGCCATCGCGAACTACGCGTCGACCTCGGTGCTCGGTCGCGCGAGCCAACGCGGGGTGTGGCAACTGCACGTCCACGATCTTCGCGACGCGACCGACGACGTGCACCGCACGGTCGACGACGCGCCATTCGGCGGGGGAGCGGGCATGGTGCTGCGCGCCGATCCCATCCTTCGCACGCTCGACGAACATCCCGAGATCGCGAGACCCCTCATCGCGCTGACGCCGTCGGGGCGGCCGTTGACGCACGCGGTCGCTTCGGAACTGTCCTCGCTTGACGGATTCGCGCTGCTCTGCGGTCGCTACGAGGGCATCGACCAGCGCGCCCTCGACCTCGCGGTCGACGACGAGATCTCCCTCGGCGACTTCGTGCTCGCCGGCGGCGAGCTCGCGGCACTGTGCGTCATCGAAGCGGTCGTCCGGCTCTTGCCGGGCGCGCTCGGCAATGACGCGAGTAGCCAGGACGAGTCCTTCAGCGACGGCCTCCTCGAGTACCCGCAGTTCACCCAGCCGGCCGAGGTGCGCGGCATCGCCGTTCCGGCGATACTCCGCTCCGGTGATCACGCGCGGATCGCACGGTGGCGCCGCGCGCAGGCGTTGCACCGAACGATTGAACGACGCCCGGACTTGATAGCGGCGCGCGGCGGTCTGAGCGATGCGGACGACGCGATACTGGCCGAATTCCCAGTGTTGGAAGCAAACGGACGAAACGGCTAAACTTCTAAAGCCTCAGTGATCCGAAAGGGACCGCTTCCATGAATCCGACCGACCTCATCGACCGCGACTCCCTCCGCGACGACATCCCCTCGTTCCGCACCGGTGACACCCTGAAGGTCCACGTGCGCGTCGTCGAAGGCGTGCGCGAGCGCGTCCAGATCTTCCAGGGCGTGGTCATTCGCCGCCAGGGATCGGGCGTTCACGAGACGTTCACCGTACGTAAGATCAGCTTCGGCGTCGGCGTCGAGCGCACCTTCCCGGTGCACGCGCCCACGATCGCCAAGATCGAAGTCGAATCCTACGGTGACGTGCGCCGTGCCAAGTTGTACTACCTCCGTGATCTGCGTGGAAAAGCCGCCAAGATCAAGGAGCTCCGCGTCACCGAGCGCACGCAGTAGCGCGTGGGCGAAGAGGAACTCGACGACTACGAGTCGACGCTGGAACTCGCGCTCGTCCAGGAGTACAAGGCCGTGGTGGGCACCTTCAACTTCGCGGTCGAGACCGATCGTCGCTTCTACCTCGCCAATGACGTGGCGATCGAGGTGCGCTCCACGGGCAACCCGACGCTCTTGGAGGTGACGTTGAACGACGCCTGGGTGTGGGACATGTACCGCACGGCGCGGTTCGTACCGTCGGTGCGCGTACTCACCTTTCGCGACGTGAACATCGAGAAGTTGCCCAAAGAGGACCTGCAGCCGTAGGCCATGGCGTTGGCTCGGCTGAATGTCCGCTTCGACGAACTCTTGGCGCTCGAGGACTATGCGAAAGCACACCACGTCGTCGTCTCGGTCATCGACGCCGACAGCGTCATCGCCCTGAGTTCGCTGCACGACCTGTTGAAGGCCCCCATCGGTGTCTGGCTGGAACTCTCCGAGGACTATTCGGCGCAGATTGCGGCGCGCGACGTCAAGACGCTGAGTTGGCTGGTGGCGCTCGACACGGTCGTGGTCAGTGGACCGCGGACGCCGACGCCGGCGCTCAAGTGCTCGAGGCACTGTTGACGGACGATGAAGTCAACGTCACCAACGGTGTCGCGACGATCGTCGGCGCCTATAACCGACCCGCGCCGCCACGACCCGTTGCGGTGTGGAGCCACGACGGCGAGGTCCTGCGACGTGGTGACGACGTGCTTCGAGCGGCGTCGCCAGAGTCGTCAGCGCTCGGCGACGTGACGACGTATCGCTGACTATTCGGGCTGTCGCGAGATTCGATCGGGACGGATGGTCACCGTGACGCGCACCTCTCCCTCGCGGCGATTCGGATAACTGTCGACCCCCAAGTACTTCTTCGCCAGGCGATCGATGACCTCATCGGCGCCTATGGTCGTGAATCCCACGACCGATCCGCGAAGCGTGACTATCGAGTGATCGTCCTCGGGGTCGACGATGGACACCGCGACGCGCGCGTCCGACGCGAGGTTGCGGGCCTTGGCACGACCGAGTGCGGTATTGATCACGAGGTCGTCACCCTCGAGCTCGACCCACACCGGTGAGACGTTGGGACTGCCGTCGGCGTCGAGGCTCGCCACGTGGGCGAGGACCTTTTTGGCGATGAGATCACGGGCCGCGGGTGAGAATGTTTCGGTCATCGAATTCCTGACGTCGGTGGGTGGAGAGGAAGGTAGTTTTACTGTAATGAACATAGGTGCACACGTACGCGGGGGCGGCAAGCTCGTCCCGTCGCTCGAAGAGGGCGTCGATATCGGCGCCACGTCGATTCAAATATTCACCCAGAGTCCTCGAATGTGGAAGCCGTCGCAGTACGCGCCGGCGGTACTCGAGGGCTATCGCGAAGCGCAAGCGAACCATCCGAGCGTGACGCACACGTTCTGTCACGCGACGTACTTGATCAACTTGGCCACGCCCGAGAAGGAGCTTTACGAAAAGTCGGTGGAGTGCTTGATCAGCAACCTCTCGACTGGTCGAGGCATGGCTTCATCCGGTGTCGTGCTCCACGTCGGTTCGCACAAGGGTTCCGGCTTCGAGTCCGCGTTGCCGCAGATGGCCGAAGCGTTCAAACGTGCGTTAGACGGCGCGGACAAAGCGCCCGAGGGCGTGAAGGACTGTCCGATATTGATCGAGAACGCGGCCGGTTCCGGCGGGACGGTCGGCCGCAGCCTCGATGAGATCCAAGCCTTGATCGACGCTACGGGCGGCGATGAACGGATCGGTCTGTGCATCGACACCCAACACCTGTGGGCGAGTGGATACGACTATTCGAGTACGCACGGCACGAACAAGCTCGTGCACGAGATTGACATGCGCATCGGTCTCGATCGACTCCGTTGCTTCCACCTCAATGACTCCAAGATCGAATTGGGTGGCAACCGTGACCGTCACGCCAACATCGGCGAGGGAACGATTGGCGAAGCGGGCCTGGCCGCTCTCGTGGGCCATCCCGACTTCCGTGACCTGCCACTTCTGCTCGAGGTGCCCGGCTCCGGCGAAGGACCGCGTGCCGAAGACGTCATGGCGGCGCGCAAAGTCGTCGTCGAAGGCATCAAACTGTACGACGGAGAGGTCTCAGCGGACCTGGAGGCGATGCTCATTGAATTGCCACCAGCGTTGACGCGGTCGCCTGCGACGAAGAAGCCCGCGAAGAAGGCCGCGGCCAAGAAGCCGCCTGCCAAGAAGTCGCCTGCCAAGAAGTCACCGGCGAAGAAATCCGCGTCCAAGACTCCCGCGACGAAAACTCCTGCGAAGAAGACACCGGCCAAGAAATCGGCTGCGAAGAAGGCACCGGCCAAGAAGGCACCGGCTAAGAAGGCGCCCGCGAAGAAGGCACCGGCTAAGAAGGCACCGGCTAAGAAGGCACCGACTAAGAAAGCGCCCGGGAAGAAGTCGGTGGCTAAGAAAGCAACCGCGAAGAAGTCACCCGCAAAGAAGATGCCCGCCAAGAAATCCACCAAGAAGAAGTAGAAGGGCTGTCATGAGCGAGGTGAGGGTCGAGTCTGACTCGATGGGAACGATTGAAGTGCCGTCGAATCACTACTGGGGCGCACAGACCGAAAGAAGTTTGCATCACTTCGCGATTGGGCACGAAACGATGCCGCGAGCCCTCATTCGAGCTTTCGGCATCTTGAAGTTCGCCTCGGCTCAAGTGAATCATGACCTCGGGAAACTCGATTCCGAGCGGGCGTCATTGATCGAACAGGCGGCGCGCGAGGTGACCGATGGGGTTCTCGCTGACGAGTTTCCGCTCCGAATCTGGCAGACCGGATCCGGTACGCAGACCAACATGAACGTCAATGAAGTGATCT
>CAVXRB010000012.1:0-23126 GCA_963764095.1 uncultured Acidimicrobiaceae bacterium
TCGCTGGCCGTGACGAGGCCGACTCCTCGCGCGTCGCGTCGCCGCTTCGCCAGGCCGACGACGCCCTCGTGCTAGACACGACAGGTCGAGACGTCAAGGACGTCGCCCAGGAGATAGTTCAATGGCTGAAGCGCTACCTCTCCCAGCTGAGCGAACGGCACACCCTCACGTACCGCCTGCTGCGCGGGGATCGTCGGGCCTCTCGGAAGCTGCTCTTTCGACCGACCGTCACCGGCGCCCAGAACATCCCCCTCGAGGGACCGGTAATCATCGCGCCGATCCACCGCTCGAACGTCGACTTCGCCCTGACGCTCTTCATCTCCAAGCGCAAGGTCTTCTTCATGGCCAAGGACTCGCTCTTTCACGTTCCGCTCCTCGGACCGCTCATCACGCATCTCGGCGCGTTCCCCATCCACCGCGGCTCGGCCGACCGTGAGTCGATGGCCCACTCCGAGGCCGTTCTGCGACAGGGTCACGCGCTGGTGCTTTTTCCCGAAGGGACGCGCAAAGAGGGACGCGGCGTCGCCGCATTGCACGACGGTGCGATGTTCGTGGCCGCGCGCACCGGCGCCAAGGTCGTGCCGGTCGGCATCGGCGGGAGCGACCGGGCGATGCCCAAGGGCGCGAAGCTCCCGCGACCGTCCAGGATCCGCATCGTCGTGGGACCGGCGATCGATCCACCGTCGTCCGAGGGACGCGTCTCTCGCTCCGCGCTCACGGCGAAGAGCGAAGAACTACGCGAGGCGCTCGAGAAGGTCTATCTCGAGTCTCTGTCGAGTTGAGCGGCACCGGCGTCGGCGAAGCGTTGGATTCTCTCGGGAGCGACCTAGGATTCAACCATGAAGAATCCGCAAGGCCGAGAGGCCAAGAAGCCGAAGAAGGCGAAAGTGAAGACGCCACCGCGCGTCTTCGACGACGCCAATCGCAAGAGTTTCACGGTTCCGAAGTCGGAACCCGACACTCCTTCGAACTAGCGCTCGCGCCACCAGGTGCCGAAGACCACCCGGGCGTAGCGGAATCCGTAGGTCCAGGTGGCGCCCTTTTTCGTCTCGCCTGAGACCCGCGGGTACCACTCGGTCGGCACTTCGCTGACGCGCCATCCCCGCTTCAGACACGTGATGAGCAACTCCGATGTCTGATACTGCTGCTGGGTCAAACGATCGACCACGTCGGCCAACATCGTGACGCGCAGGGCCCGGTAGCCGGTCGAGGTGTCGGTGATGTGCGAACCGGTCATGCGGTTCATGATGAACGAGAAGAACCGCACGCCGAGCTTGCGGACGTTGTCGGTCGTCTTGTCGACCCCGAGCACGCGGCTGCCCAGGACGAAGTCCGACGTGTCGGCGAGCAGCGGCGCCAGGATCTGGGGGATCTCCGAAGGGTCGTTCTGACCGTCGGCGTCGAGGGTCACGACGTACTTGACGTTGTTGTTCACGCAGTAGCGGTAGGCCACCTGCAGGGCCACGCCGTGACCGAGGTTGACCGGGAACTCGATGACGACGACTCCGGGAAAGGATCGCGCGATCTCGGCCGTTCGGTCGTCACCGCCGTCGACCACGACGAGCGGCGTGTAGGGCTCGCCGTTGACCGAGACGGGCAACTTCTCCAGGACGTGGGCGATGTTGCCCTCTTCTTCGTAGGCGCAGATGCAGGCCACGATGGCCTCGGGCACGAAGCCGGGCCGTTCGGTCTCGAGTCGGGCCAGGGCCTGGGTGATGGCGTAGGCACGAAGACGTGTCGAGCGACGGTGCTCTAAATCATCGTTGACCATCGTTCTCCTTCAAAGGCCCGCGCCGGCGACGCGGCCCCTCAGTTTCGGCCCGAATCGGCCGAGCGCCACGATCGTCACGTCGCCGCGGTGGCCGCGACACGACCGTGACGCGAGAAAAAACTCACTGGTAGATACTAATCGCCGCGCTTGAGTGGCTCCGGCTCTAGCGATTCGCCGCCGAGAGGACCTCGGCGGCGGTGAAGCGCCGATCGGCCTCGCCGTCGAAACTCGACGCGGCGGGCGTGTCGAGGGTCAGGTCGAGCAACGCCGAGAGCGTCTTGAGCATCTCGCGAAGTTCCGGGGGCGGCGGGAAGTACTCGTCCTCGACGGTCACCGACGTGACGGTGACGCCGTTGGTGGGGTTGAGGGCGTCGAGGACTTCGTTGACCAGTGATTCGGGCGCCGAGGCGCCGGCCGTGACCGCGACGACGCCGCTGAGGTCATCGGGCAACTCGAAGGCGCCGTTCACGCGCAGGACCCTCGCGCAGCCCACCGCTTCGGCGACCTTCGTGAGCGCCACGGTGTTCGAGGAGTTCGCCGAACCGATGACGACGACCGCGTCGGCTTCGGCGGCGATGGTGCGCAGCGCGGCCTGACGATTCGTCGTCGCGAAGCACAGGTCGCTGCGGTTCGGCATCCAGATCTCCGGGAACTTCTTCTCGGCGTACTCACGCAGGTCCTGCCACTCGTCCAAAGAGAGTGTGGTCTGACTGAGGAGTGCGAAGGGGCCGGCGAGGTCGCCGAGGGCGTCGATGTCCTCGGTCGATTCGATGAGGTGGACCGAATCGGGGGCGACGGCCATGGTCCCCACGGCCTCTTCGTGGCCCTGGTGGCCGACGTAGAGCACGGTGTAGCCCTTACGGGCACGCACCTTGAGCTCGTGATGAACCTTGGTCACCAGTGGGCAGACGGCGTCGATGACCGTGCCGCCGGACTGACGGGCCGCTTCGATGACCTCGGGCGGCGACCCGTGGGCGCTCAACATCACCGGCGCACCGGGCGGCACCAGCGTGACGTCGTCGATGAAGACCACGCCGAGGGACTTGAAGTAGTCCACGACGAACTGATTGTGGACGATCTCGTGATAGCAAAAGACCGGCGGGGCGAAGACCCGCGTCATCCAGTCCAGCGCCTTGATGGCCTTCTCGACGCCGGCACAGAAGCCCCGGGGGGCCGCGAGTACGACCTTGTCCACGTTCACGAATTCCAGCCTAGTAATGAGTAATCGTGATTCCTCGTAGGCTGGACGGGTGTCGGGCGCCCGAATCTCCTCAATTTCCATGGATTCACCGGCCTCGAGCGTCGATCTGGCCGTCGGCGACGAACTCGTCAGCGTGAACGGCCGCGAGCCCAGCGACATCATCGAATACCAGCAGCTGATCGACGGAGAGAGCGTCACGCTGGTCATCCGTCGCGAGGGCGAGGACCTCGCGCGCAAGGTCACGATCACCAAGACCGAGGGCCAGCCGCTCGGACTCAGCATCGATTCGGCGGTCTTTGACCGGATCCGCACCTGTGACAACCACTGTTCCTTCTGCTTCATCTACCAACTCCCCAAGGGCATGCGCCGTTCGCTCTACGTGAAGGACGACGACTTTCGACTCTCCTTCCTCTACGGCAACTACACGACGCTGACCCGCTTCACCGAGTTCGACCTGGAACGCGTGATCGACGAAGGTCTCACGCCGCTCTACGTGTCGATCCACACGACCGATCCCGAGCTACGGGCCGAGATGCTGCGCAACCCCCGGGGTGCCACAAGCCTGCGCTGGCTGAAAGAACTGCTGCGCGAGGGCATCGAGGTGCACGCCCAAGTCGTGGTCTGTCCCGGGGTGAACGACGGCTCGCATCTGGAACGCACGCTCCACGACGTCATCTCGCTCTATCCCGAACTCGCCTCGGTCGCGCTGGTCCCGGTCGGCGTCAGCGCGTTCTCCGACGAGGCCACCATGCGCCCCCACACCACCCGCGAGGCCCAGCAGGTCGTGGCCCTCGCCGAACGATTCCAGTCACTGACCTTGGAGATCCTCGGGCGCGTGAGCGTGTTCGCGAGCGATGAGTTCTACCTCGTCGCCGGGGCGACGCCACCGCCGGCGACGAAGTTCGAGAGCCTCGACCAGGCCGAGAACGGGATCGGGCTCGTTGCCGCCTTCGTCCAGAGCTTCGTCGAGCAGACACCGATGGACAAACTGGGTACCGGCTTCTTTCAGTCCGTCGACGGCGCACCGGCGCTGGGCTACCGCGCCCCGCGCGGCGGCGACGGTGACCTCCTCGAGGGCGACGACGTCCTCGTCGTGACCGGAGAGTACGCCGCACCGATCCTGCGCGAGATGTTCGACGCCCAGGGATTCTCCGACGTGCGGATCCTCGCGGTCGAGAACCGCTTCTTCGGCGGCAACATCAAGGTCGCCGGACTCCTCACCGGTCAGGACCTCATCAACGCGCTGATCGACGTCGCGCCCGAGACCGTCGTGCTCGTACCCGACGTCTGTCTCTCCGAGGGTCGATTCCTCGACGGCCTCGACCTCGGCGACCTCGGTCGAACCGTCATGATCGTGCCGACGACCGGCCAGGACCTGCGCAACGCGCTGACCTCGGTGCGCGCGGGGCGGGTGTCGGCGTGAAGCCGCAGGTCGTGATCGTGGGTCGACCGAACGTCGGCAAGAGTTCGCTCGTCAATCGCCTCGCCGGCAAGCGCGTCACCGTCGTCGAAGAGCACCGCGGGGTGACCCGGGACCGCAAGGCCGTCGAGGTCGAGTGGGGCGGTCTCACCTTCGACGTCGTCGACACCGGCGGATGGCTCGAGGCCGGTGACTCGCTCGAGGCCAAGGTCTCCAAACAGGCCGAAGCGGCGCTCGCGACGGCCGATTTGGTTCTCTTGGTCGTCGACGTGACGACCGGCATGGTCGACGAGGACACGCACGCCGCTCGTTGGGCGCTGCGAAGTGGTCGTCCGGTACTGCTCGTGGTCAACAAGGTCGATGACGCTCAGCACGAGGCCAGCAGTTGGGAGTTCTTCAGGTCTCGGCGCCGGGGACCCGCACACGGTGAGCGCCCAGCACGGACGAGGTACCGGTGACCTGCTCGACGAGATCGTCGCGCGACTCGAAGAGAGTCGCATGGTCGAAGAGGTGGCCGACGCCGATGACGACGGCGCCCTGCGCGTCGCGATCGTCGGGCGACCGAACGTCGGCAAGTCGACGCTCTTCAACCAGCTCATCGGCGAAGAACGCTCCGTCGTCCACGACCTGCCGGGCACGACCCGCGACGCCATCGACACGTTGGTCTCCACCGACGTCGGACTCATACGTTTCATCGACACCGCCGGCATGCGTCGACGGGCCAAGACCGAAGCGGGGCTCGAGACCTACGCGGTGCTGCGCAGCCTCGACGCCCTCGACCGCTCCGATATCGCGATCCTCGTCATCGACGCCACCGTCGGCGCGACGGGCCAAGATCAGCGCCTCGCCGAACGCATCTCGGCCGCCGGATGTCCCTCGCTCGTCGTGCTCAATAAGTGGGAACTCGTCGCGGTGGACGAACGTGATTCGGTGCTCGCCACGGTGGGCGAGAAGCTCGCGTTCCTGGGCGACGCGCCGGTGATGAAGACGACGGCGACCTCGGGCAAGGGCGTGCACCGAATCCTGCCCGCGTTGGCGATCGCCGCGGCGGACTACCAGAAGCGGGTGCCTACGGGCGCGCTCAACCGTGCGATCCGCGACCTGCAGGTCAAGCAGCCCGCCCCGACCGGCAAGATCCGCTACGCCGTCCAGGGCGCCACCGAGCCGCCGACGTTCACGCTCTTCATCGCCGGACGACTGCCCCAGACCTACCTGCGCTACGTCGAGCGATCGCTGCGCGAACGGTTCTCCCTCGGTTCACAGCCGCTGCGAGTGCGCGTTCGGATTGAATAGTGACGAAGTGGTGCGAGCAGTGCGACCGACCCGTTGAGGGTGAGACCTGCGAGATATGTGGCGAGAGCGTCGAAGAGCCGGTTCGCCAGCCAATCCCGTGGCGCTGGCGATTCTTCATCGTCATCACGATCATCTACGTCGGCTGGCGGATCTATCAGTTAATTTCGTGGCTGAGCCACTAGGAGAGACCATGCCCCTGTACGCCCTGGGAGACCGGACGCCATCGATCCACCCCGACGCCTTCATCCACCCCGACGCCGTCATCATCGGCGACGTTCGACGTCGGCGCGGAGTCCTCGGTGTGGCCGAGCGCGGTCCTGCGCGGTGACTACGGCACGATCATCGTCGGCGAGCGCACCTCGATCCAAGACGGGGCGATCATCCACGCCGTCGCCGCATTCCCGACGGTCATCGGAAACGACTGCGTCATCGGTCACCTCGCGCACCTCGAGGGCTGCGTTATCGAGGACCGGGCCTTGGTCGGCAGCGGTGCGGTCGTCTTGCACCAAGCCACGGTCCACAGCGGTGCGACCGTGGGCGCGGGCGCCGTAGTGCGCAACCGCATGGACGTGCCGGCCAATGCGTTGGCCGTCGGCGTGCCGGCCGTGATCAAACCGGACTCGAGTGGCGAGGACGGCATCCTCGAGAACGCGGCGACCTACGTCGCCAACGCGCGTCGGTACAAGAAGGAACTGCGCGCGCTCTAGGCGTTCGAGATCTCGACCAGTCGTTCGAGGGCGAACTTTGCCCGACCCTCATTCACGCTCCTCGTCGCCAACTCGAATCCTTCGATCAAGGTCGCGGCGCGTCCGGCGACGATCAACGCCAGCGCCGCGTTGGCGCACACGACGTCGAAGACCGGTCCGGGCTGTCCGCCAAGAACGCTCGCGTCACGTCGACGTTGTGGCGTGTGTCGCCGCCGCGGATCTCGGTCGCCGAGTGACGCAGTCCCAGCACCGCTCCCGCGTCGAGACGCTGGACGTCGACGCCGTTCGGCGTGATAACCCGCAGGGTCGAAGAGGAACCGAGTGAGAGTTCGTCGAGTCCGTCGTCGGCGTTCACCAAGATGGCGTGATCGATTCCCCTCGCGACGAGGACGTGGGTCATGGCGTCGAGTAGGTGCGCCTGGGAGACACCGATCAAAGTCCGGCGCACGAGCGCCGGATTCGCGAGCGGTCCGAGGACGTTGAAGATTGTGCGAAAACCCAGGGCACGACTGATCGGCGTGAGATAGCCCGAGCCCGTGATGGAAGGTCGGGGGCGAACATGAAGCCGATGCCCGCACCGGCGACGCACGTCCGAACGACCTCCTCGGGAGCGTCCAGGCGCACGCCGAGGGCCTCGAGCAGGTCGGCCGAGCCGACCGACGAGGACGCGGCCCGATTGCCGTGCTTAGCGACCGGCACACCGCAACCGGCGACCGTCAAGCGCGGCCATCGTCGAGATGTTCACGGTATGGAGTTGATCGCCGCCGGTGCCGACGATGTCCATGGCGTCCGGATCCGATCGAGAACGTGGACGCCGATTCGATCATGGCGTCGATGAAGCCGGTCATCTCATCGGCGGTCTCTCCCTTGGCGGTAAGGCGGTCAAGAAACTCGCGATCAACACGCCTTCAACTTGACCTTCGAGGATCTCGACCAACGCCGCTCTCGCTTGTCCGCGCTCGAGGTCCGTGCCGCGAACGAGCGGATTGAGGACGTCACTCGAAAACGTGCCCGCCATCAGCGGACTCGCGCGACTGGTCGTGACATACGCAAAGTTAGCCGCGAGGGACAGCGCGCTTGGCACAACTACGATTTCACAATGGCGACGTACCTCGACGAGATACTGCCATCATCATCGAGTACGCGTCGCGTCCGATGACCGCGACTGGCGCGACGCGAGCGGCCATCGTTCCACGCCGGTCCCGTCATGTTGGCGGCGCTCTCGGGCACGGCGAATCCCAACGTCAAAGTGATCGCCGAGGTGAAACGTCGCTCGCCGAGCAAGGGTGGCTGCACGAAGACCTCGACGTGGCACAACTGGCGCGTGCCTACGCCGACGGCGGCGCGACCGCGATCTCCGTGCTCACCGACACCGAGCACTTCTCTGGCTCCCTCGAGGACCTCGAGACGGTCGCACGCACGGTGAACTTGCCGTTGCTGCGAAAGGACTTCACCGTCAGTGAGAATGACGTCTGGACGCGGCGGATGCCGGCGCCAGCGCGGTGCTCCTGATCGTGGCGGCACTGCGTGACGACGAGCTCGAAGCGTTTCTCGGCGGTCGCGCACGACGCCGGCCTTGACGCGATCGTAGAGGTGCACGACGATGAGGAAGCGAAGCGGGCGCTGGACTGCGGCGCGCGGATCATCGGCGTGAACCAGCGCAACCTCCATACGTTCGAAGTCGATCGAGACAACGCCGCCCGCGTCATCCAGTCGTTGCCCACGTCGATCGTCACGGTCTGTGAGTCGGGCCTTGGTACTCCGATGACGTCGCGCACGCCGCCATGCGGGCTTCGACGCGGTACTGGTCGGGGAGTCCTTCGTCACCGCCGTTGATGTCGCGGACGTCGTGCGTCGCTACGCCACGGTCCCACTGGTGAGCCGTGACTGACTTCGCGCGGCCTTCTTCGTCAAGATCTGTGGCGTGACGACGTTGGCCGACGCCAACGCGGCGATCGACGTCGGCGCCGACGCCGTCGGGCTGATCCTCGCGACGTCGCCGCGTCAGTTGTCCGTCGACCGCGCGTTCGCCATCGCCGAAGCGATCGCTGGCCGCGTGCAGCGGACGTTGGTCTTTCGCGAGAATAGTGACGACCAGATCATCGAGGCAGTGGAGCTGCATCGGGCCCGACGCCGTGCAACTCCACGGAACGCTGAGCGATGATTTGCTCTCACGACTGCGTGAGCGACGCGTCGACGTGGTCAAGGCGCTCTCGATCTTGAGTGACGAGTTCTACTCATTCGATGACGCGCGAGTCGACGCGGTAATGGTCGATGGCGCGACGCCCGGCAGCGGTGCGAGTCACTCCTGGGAGGAACTCGCCGAACGGCCCTTCGCGGTACCGGTGATCGCCGCCGGAGGGCTCAACGAGTCGAACGTCGCCGACGTCATCGCCGCGTATCCGGCGTCTGGGGCGTCGACAGCGCGAGCGGGGTGGAAGCCTCGCCCGGCGTGAAGGACCGTGATCAAGATGGAGCGCTTCGTCGTCAACGCCACGCCGCCTTTCGTGGACGCGCCGCCGTGAGCGATACCGGCGCCTTCATGGGCGATCCCGACGATCGAGGACGATTCGGCGATTTCGGTGGTCGGTTCGTTCCCGAGGCACTCGTGCCCGCCTGCATGGAACTCGAAGCTGCGTTCACGACGCGTGGAACGACGAGACCTTCGTCGAGGAGTACCACACGGTGTTCGCGAGTTCGCCGGCCGTCCGACGCCCGTCACGCCGCTGACCGTCTCGGTGAACACCTCGGGCTGCAGTCTTCGCGAAGCGCGAGGACCTGGCCCACACGGGCTCGCACAAGATCAATAACGTCATCGGCCAGACGTTGCTGACCAAACGGATGGGGAAGCGTCGCGTCATCGCCGAGACTGGTGCAGGACAGCACGGCGTCGCCACCGCGACCGCGGCGGCGCGACTGGGTCTCGAGTGCACCGTGTACATGGGCGAGGTCGACACCGAGCGTCAGATCTTGAACGTCTTTCGCATGGAGCTGCTTGGTTCACAGGTGGTGCCGGTGACATCGGGCAGCCGGACGCTCAAGGACGCCGTGAACGAAGCGATGCGCGAGTGGGTGACGTGCGTCGCCGACACGCACTACTGCATTGGATCCGTCATGGGTCCGCATCCCTTCCCGTGGATGGTGCGCGAATTTCAGAGCATCATCGGACACGAGGCGGCACGCCAACTGAAGGAGTTCGGTGTGGAGGACCCCGACGTCGTCATCGCCTGCGTCGGCGGTGGCTCGAACGCCGCCGGCATCTTCGCCGGATTCGCCAACACCACGTCGAGGCTCGTCGGCATCGAGGCCGCCGGTGGTTCGGCGGTCGGCAGCGGATCGCCGGGGGTGTTGCACGGCATGCGATCGCTCTTGATGCAAGACGAGTTCGGTCAGATCGAAGAGGCGCACTCGATCTCGGCGGGCCTGGACTATCCCGGCATCGGACCGGAACACGCGTACCTCGCCGCGAGCGGGCGCGCGGAGTACTACGCCATCGGCGACGACGACGTGATACCTGCGCTACAGCTCTTGAGCGAGAAGGAGGGGATCATCCCGGCCTTGGAGACGGCACACGCCGTGGCGTGGCTGGCTGCGAGAGGCGGGACACGCCGTCCCCGTGGGCTCGACGGTGCTGCTCAATCTCTCCGGACGCGGTGACAAGGACGTCGCCCAAGTGCAGTCGATGCTCCGCGGTCGGTCCGTGAAGACGCTCGAACGCGAACTCGCGCGCTCGCGACGCCGGACGCAAACTGCTCGTGCCGTACTTCATGGGCGGCCTGACCCTTGATTGGACCGAACACGTCGAAGCCGCGGTCCTCGCCGGTGCCGACGCCGTCGAGATCGGCATCCCGTTTTCCGATCCCATGATGGATGGCCCGGTGATTCAAGAGGCCGCGCTTCGAGCGCTGGCGCGTGGTCACGCTCGACGCGATCTGCGACGATCTCGTTCGCCTCGACGCCAAGGTGCCGCTCATCGCGATGACGTATTACAACATCGTGTTGCACTACGGACTCGATCGCTGCGCGGGGAAGTTCCCTCGAGCGGCATCAGTGGTGCGATCGTGCCGGACCTCGCACTGGAAGAGACCGGCGCCGTGGATCGAGGCCTGTGACGCGACTGACGTGGCGACCGTATCTGCTCGTCGCGCCGTCGACACCACCCGATCGCGTCGATCGCCTCGCCGCGGCCACTCAAGGTTTCGTTTACGCCTCGGCCCGGATGGCCGTGACGGGCATCTCTGACGGGGGAGGGGACGGCGAACGAGTCGTTCGGTTCAATCCGGCGCACGAGCGACGTACCAGCGCTCATCGGCATCGGCATCACCAGCCCCGATCAGGCCAAACAGGCCGCGGACGTGAGCGACGGCGTCATCGTGGGCTCGGCGCTGGTCCAGGTGATCTTGAACGGTGGCGGACCTTCGGGAGTGGAGAGTTTCATCAGGGATTTCCGCCGAGCCATCGACGCATGACGACGTACTTGTATATTTCGTAGGCTAAATTTCCCCCTGAGATTCTTCTTACTCATCAGTAAATCAACGGAAACTCATTCGCCACTTGGCTCGTTTGTGAACCTCTTCACGAAGTTGCGGCGTTTCTATCCGTCATGGGCACCGTTAAGTGATGTTTAATCTCATTAGCCGTCAACCCGGCGGTGGAAATAATCCTATGTGGGGGGAATTACATGGAACACAGAGTTGCGGACCCCGGTCCGCTTGGACTCGCCGGTTTCGCTATGACCACGTTTTTGGTGAGCATCTTCAACATCGGACTTTTTAAGTTCGGTGGGACGAGCAGTGCGGCGGCGTCGGGCTTCATCTCGCTCGCCTTCATCTACGGTGGCGTGGCCCAGTTTGCAGCCGGTATGTGGGAATTCGTTCGGAAGAATACCTTCGGTGCCGTGGCGTTCACGTCATACGGAGCGTTCTGGATTGGTGTGTACTTCTTCATCAACTTCCAGGGCGGTCTCGCAGTGAAGGGTGCCTTGGGCCTGTACTTCTTGCCCTGGATCCTCTTCACGGCGTACATGACGATTGCCGCGATGAAGACGAACGTGGCGGTCCTGTTGGTCTTCGTCGCACTGACGCTGGCATTCTTGTTCTTGACCATCGGCAACTGGGGAGCCGGTCACACCGACATGGTCAAGATCGGCGGATGGCTGGGCATTATCACGGCGCTCCTCGCGTGGTACGCGTCGGCCGCAGGCGTGATCAATGAAACTCACGGGAAGGTTGTGCTACCGGTCGGTCCTTTGGGCTAACCTCGGTGTCACTGGTGGCTTGCCACCGGACCCAACCGCCAACAGCGCCCCAGCCACCAGGCTCGGGCGCTGTTGGCATACTGGGCCGATAGAGCAGTACTCTCGGCTTCAGTCGCAATCACGACCACTTAAATCATTCGTTCGACGCATCGCCAACGACATCAGAGCAAGGGAACAACATGACTGAAGCAAAACTCGAAGCATGGCTCGAAGAGACGCGAAGCTTCGCGCCGTCCGCTGAATTCTCCAAGCAGGCCAACGCACAACCTTCTATTTACGACGAGGCCGCCGCCGATCCGGTCGCGTGGTGGCGCACCCAGGCCGACCGTCTGGCGTGGACCAAGGCGCCGACGAAAGGTCTCGAGTGGGACCTACCGTTTGCCAAGTGGTTCAGTGACGGCACGCTGAATGCCTCCTACACCTGCGTCGATCGACACGTCGAGGCCGGCAACGGCGACAAGGTCGCCTACCACTGGGTGGCCGACGCCGAAGGCGAAGGTCGCACGATTACCTACGCCGACCTCCAGAAGCTCGTCGCCCAAGCGGCGAACGCGTTGACCGAACTCGGGGTGAAAGAGGGCGACCGCGTCGCGGTCTACATGCCGATGATTCCCGAGGCCGTCGTCACGATGCTCGCCATCGTGCGACTGGGTGCCGTGCACTCGGTGGTCTTTGCCGGATTCTCGGCCGAGGCCCTGTCGAGTCGCATCCTCGACTCGGACTGTCAGTTCGTGGTAACCGCCGACGGAGCTTTTCGTCGCGGCGCGCCGAGCCCGCTCAAGCCGGCCGTGGACGAGGCCCTGGAGTCGTGTCCCAACGTCAAGGCCGTACTCGTCGTTCGGCGAACCGGGGGAGAGGTCGCCTGGAAGGACGGCCGTGACCACTGGTGGCACGACGTCGTCGAACGTCAGAGCGACGTCCACGCCTACAAGTCGTTCCCGGCCGAGCACACGATGTTCATCATGTACACCTCGGGCACGACCGCCAAGCCCAAGGGCATCTTCCACACCACCGGTGGCTACCTGACGCACGCGTCGACCACGCATCGACTCATCTTCGACGTGAAACCCGAGACCGACATCTGCTGGACGGCCGCCGACATCGGCTGGATCACCGGGCACAGTTACATCGTCTACGGTCCGCTCATCAACGGCGTCACGCAGGTCATGTACGAGGGGCTCCCGGACTCGGGGGGCCGAGACCGCTGGTGGAAGATCATCGAAGAGAAGAAGGTGACGATTCTCTACACCGCCCCGACGACGATCCGCACCCTGATGAAGTGGGGTCAGGAGTGGCCACAGGGACACGACCTCTCCAGTATCCGACTACTGGGAACCGTCGGCGAGCCCATCAACCCCGAGGCCTGGATGTGGTATCGCGAACACATCGGGGGCGGTACCAGTCCGATCGTCGACACCTGGTGGCAGACCGAGACCGGCGGCATCATGATCACGCCGCTACCGGGCATCACGGCCACCAAACCTGGTGCGGCGATGACGCCGTTCCCGGGTATAAGCGCCGACATCGTCGACAACGAGGGCGACTCGGTCGGCAACGGTGAAGGCGGCTACCTCGTCATCACCGCACCATGGCCCGGGATGACCCGCGGCATCTACGGCGACCCCGAGCGCTTCAAGGAGACTTACTGGAGCCGCTTCCCCGGCAAGTACTTCGCCGGCGACGGCGCGAAGCGTGACAACGACGGCGACATCTGGCTGCTCGGTCGAATCGACGACGTCATGAATATCTCGGGTCACCGACTCTCGACCACCGAGGTCGAGCACGCGCTGGTCGGCCACCCGTCCGTCGCCGAGGCCGCGGTCGTCGGAGCGTCCGACGACACGACTGGCCAAGCGATCGTGGCGTTCGTCACGTTGAAGCTGTCGGCCGAGGATGCCTCCGGGGATCAGACGATCATCGTGGAGGAACTTCGCAATCACGTGGCCAAGGTCATCGGTCCGATTGCAAAGCCGCGTCAGATCATCCTCACCCCGGAACTGCCCAAGACGCGCTCCGGCAAGATCATGCGCCGGCTGCTGCGCGACGTGGCGGAGAACCGCTCCCTGGGCGACGTGACCACGTTGACCGACCCCACGGTCGTCAACATGATCGCCGGGCTCATGGACTCACACGCCGACTCCGAGGACTGAACAGCTCTCTCCGCGTCGACGTACGGCCACCACGACTCTCGACCTTTGAAGGTTGAAACACGTCCGAAGAAATCTAAGCGATCAAATACCCAACGACACGTTGGCGTAATACACGGTCACGTCGTCATTCGAAAGTTTCGTCTCTCCCACGACAGGTAGTGAGTGGAGGGTGTCGTCGCGCGGTTCTGAAGTAATCGCCGCGACATCACCGATGACGGAGGAGACCTAAATGAGTGATGACCCCAACATCGCGACCGAACAACAGAACCACGACCATCACGGCGCACACCACAACGGACGGCGACCCCGCCTGACGGGATGGATATTGACGATGCTGACGGCGTTGGTCGTCGTCGCGGTGGGATTCGTCGGCGTGGTGCTCGGCCACTCGAAGACGAACCGGACGTTCACGGTCACCGTGACCGGCTCGGGCACGGTGCACGGCACGCCCGACACGATCAACTTCCAGATCGGCGTCTCGACGGTCAACCCGTCGGCGAGCGCGGCGTTCACCGAGAACGACAGCCGGATGGCCGCGCTCGAAGCAGCGCTCGAGAAGCACGGTGTCACGAAGTCCGAGATGCAGACCTCCGGTCTCGACATCTATGACAACACGAACAACCAGGGCGTCGTCACCGGATTCACGGTCGAAGACACGCTGAACGTGACGATGCACCAAGTGCAGAGTGCCGGCGGAGCTATTGACGCAGCCGCTCGGGCCGCCGGGAACGGCATCGAACTGAACGGTGTCACGTTCACCATCACGAACGACTCGTCGCTTCTGCGCGCCGCCCGGGTTCGCGCCATGGACAACGCCCGCCTCGCCGCCGGGCAACTCGCGATGGCCGGCGGCACGCACGTCACCAGCATCGTGAAGATCACCGACAACGAGAACCAGAGTTCCGGGATCTACTACCCGACGTTCAATACCGCGGAACTTCGCGCCGGGGTGCCCATCCAGACCGGGAGTCAGCCGGTCAACGTGCAGGTCACGGTGATCTACTCACTCTCCAGTTAGGGAGCGATCACCGCTTCGGCCTGGGCCGGGACTACGAGTCGAAGCCCAGGCCGAAGAGGTCGATGATCTTCAGCCAGAGGTTGCGACGGCCCTCGTGCTCGTCGGCGTACTTGATCGCTGACTGCGTGATGCGAATGAAGATCCATTTGAACGGTTCAGGAGGGAACGGCATGGGTCGCTTGCGAACCATGGTCAGACGCGTGCGGTCAGTTTCGAGCCCGTCGAGGAGGTCGAGCATCGTGGCCGCGCCGAACCTCGTCGATGCGACACCGAGCCCGGTGTAGCCCAAGACGTAGGCGACCTTGTTCTCGTGCGAGGTTCCCCAGAACGGCGAGAACCTCGTGCAGGTGTCGATCGCGCCGCCCCAGGCGTGGGTGAACTTGACGCCGGCCAGTTGCGGGAACGTCTTCAAGAAGTGACCGGCGAGCGTGGCGTAGGTCTCGGAGTTGAACTCGTACTCGCGACGCACCTTGCCGCGGAAGTTGTAGATCGTGTCATAGCCGCCCCACAGGATGCTGTTGTCACTCGTGAGTCGGTAGTAGTGGAACTGGTTCCCGGAGTCCGCGATGCCCTCACGACCCGACCAGCCGATGCTCTCGAGTTGCGCGTCCGAGAGCGGCTCAGTCACCATCACGTAGTCGTAGACCGGCACCACGTACTTGCGCGTCTTCTTCAACAGCGACGGAAAGACATTGGTGCCGAGCGCGACGCGCGCCGCGGTGACGGCGCCGTAAGGGGTGTGGACGCGCACCGCGTCGTGGAGGTCTTCGAGCCACTCGACCTTGGAGTTCTCGAAGATCTTCACGCCGAGGCGATGCAGACGCGCTCGAGTCCCCAAACCAGTCGTGCGGGGTCGACCAACGCCGTGCCGTCGTGGTCGAAGAGCGCTCCGACGTATGAGGGGGAGTGGACGCGGGCCTGGACCTCGTCTTGATTCAGGACTTCCACGGTGTCGCCCATCGCGTTTCGCCGCTCCGCCTGTTCGGCCATGCCCTTGAACTGCCACGGTGCGACCGCGACCTGCAGTTCACCCGTGCGCTCGAAGTCGCACTCGATGCTGTACTTCTTGACGGTCGCTTCGATCTCGTCGAGGTTCTCGCGACCCAGCCGCTGGATCAGTTCGATCTCGTCGGGAAAGCGCCGAACGCCGTTCAAGTAGCCGTGCGTGAGTGAGGCCGAACAGAACCCACCGTTGCGACCCGAGGCGCCCGCCCCGGTCTCGTACTGTTCGACGACGACCACCTCGCGGTCGGGGTCGCGTTCTTTGGCGAGCAGCGCCGTCCACAGTCCCGTGTAGCCGGCACCCACGATGCACAGGTCGGCACCGATGTCGCCGATCAGCGCGGAGTGCGACGCCGGTTCGAGCGGGTCTGAGTCGAGCCACCACAGTTCCGGTTGGACGTCGGCGAGGTGACGCAAGACGAAGGGATCCTTCTTGTCCATACTGTGTCCGGCCATCGGCCAGAATCACCCTCTCTCGGCACTTCCTTGTCGTTGACGCCCCCAGTGACGCAACGAACGCCAGTCGTCGTGACCGGCCTCAACTCGTCAATTCTACCGGATTGACATAATTCACTCACTGATGGCAACCCTCTCGTCCGCCGTGAAATGGCCCGCGTCTCACTATGATTCGCTGGACATTACGACCCGAGAAGGAGAAGTATGCGACTCGCCAACTATGACGGACGAGCCACGATCGTCCTCGATGACGGTATCGTCGACGTGGCCTCGGCCAGCAACGGCGCCTTCTCGGCCTCGATCGAGAAGTGTCTCGGTCAACTCGACAAGCTCGGCGCGTGGTACCGCTCTGCACACCCGCCGCTGTCGCACGACATCGCCGTCGATGAGTTCGCGAAGGAGTCGGGCCTCGGACCGGTCGTGAATCCTCAGCAGGTCTTCGCGATCGGGCTCAACTACCGTCATCACGCCGCGGAATCGGGGCTCGACGTGCCGACGACGCCGATGGTGTTCACGAAGTTCGCGTCATCGATCTGTGGACCGAACGAGACGCTCCCGATTCCCGGGCCGTCGACAGACTTCGAAGGCGAATTAGTCGTGGTGATCGGCGCGACGATCCGCGACGTGAGCGCCAGCGATGGACTTGCCGGCGTCGCCGGCTACTGCGTGGGACAGGACTACTCCGAGCGTGAGTGGCAGTTCCGTGGCTCGCCGCCGCAGTTCTCGTTGGCCAAGTCGTTCAAGAATTTCGCGCCCGTCGGTCCCTGGCTCACCACATCCGACGAGGTCCCCGACCCCAACGCACTGGCCATCGCGACGCGGGTGAACGGCGACACGATGCAGGACTCGAATACTTCCGACATGGTGTTCTCCGTCGCCGATCTCATTGCCTATCTCTCGTCGGTCTGTGAGCTTCGCCGCGGCGACATCATCTTCACGGGGACGCCCGAAGGTGTCGGTCAGGCTCGCACACCGCCGTTCTTCTTAAAACCCGGTGACATGATCGAGACCACGATCGAGAACCTCGGGACGATACGCAACGTGGCCGTCGCTCCCTAATGGGCGTCGCTCTCAACAGCCGTCGACGGATCAGCCGGATCGAGCAGTAGCCCAGCCCAGCGCCAAGGCGACGTAGATCACCGGCCTTAAAGACGGATGCAGCAAAGAGGATGTGTGTGCCGCCGTCGAGTGCTCCCGGTTCAGCACACGCAGCAATTTCATGAGTGAGGAACCGTGACCAACGATCGGGTTCGGCCTCAATTTCTGCGAGCACACTTGGATCGTTGAGTGACGCCCAATTACTGGCCGACATCGCGGCCACTTCACCGCCGCACTTGACGACAAGATCCGTTATGTCTCGAGCGCGAAACATCTGACAGACGTGTGACGTCTGGGAGTGGCGCAGGTCGCCCGTCGTGAGCATCAAGTCAAACGCTTCTTCACCCACGACCTGCGCGTCGACGAGGGCAGCGGGAAGAAAGTGTCGCCATGCGCCCAGCCACGACATGACCGAGCCGACGACGAAGCCCCCTGGTTTGGTGATGCGCAGCATCCCGGTAAGCGCTTCTTCGCCATTTTCGAAGGCGTAGGAGAGTGGCCCGCCGTAGGCCAGTACGACATCGAAGGTCGCGTCGGCGTAGTGAGACGTGTCACAGATGTCGAGGAGCGACCGCGACGCAACCGACTTATCTGCAGCGGTGCCTTCGAGGTGTTGCCTATTCAATTCCAATTGGACCGGGGAGAAATCAGTCACCTCCACCGTGGCACCCAGTCGAGCAAGTTCGAACGTGAATCGCCCCGGTCTCCGCGCCGATCTCAAGCACGTGGTCACCGGGCACGACAAACCGATCGAGGAATTGACGATGGACTTCGAAGGCGACCCGTCCGCGCGGCGAGTCCTCAAGTCGCGACCACTCGCCTTCACCGAGGGCGTCGTAGTACGCACGCATTCGCTCTCGGTCGTCCAGTGCCATGGGGTCACCCTACTGAGATGTCCCGGATTTTGATTGAAAAAACTCAGCCAACGTGGTCGATGGTCGGGCTGGGGAGATTCGAACTCCCGATCTCTCGGCCCCCAGCCGAGCGCTCTAGACCAAACTAAGCCACAGCCCGTGAACGAACAATCGTAGTCGCTCGGTATTCGTTAGCCCGTTGGGGAATGCGCACCGTGAGCTTGATCGGGATGGGTCAACCACGCGCGCGCCTCACACAAGAACGCAATGCTCTCACCCGTTGCCTTGGCCCGGATCGCGTCAAGGATTCGCTCATCGAGTGCCTGGATCAGTTCGTCAACCGCCATCGCCTGCCACCTTTGTCTAGCCGCCCGCCACGGCGGTCACGATCTCGATCACACTGCCGTCGTCAACTCGCGTCGCACCCCATTCCGAGCGACGCACGACCTCGCCATCGATCGCCACGGCGACACCCCGGGGTTCGATCGAGAGTCGTCGTACCAACTCTTCTACGCTCTCGGGCACGAACGTCTGGTCCTCGCCGTTCACGCGAATCACGCGGCACGCTCAGCGAATCGGAGGGCTTGACCAGCGGCGATAGGCGCCAGCGTCACGCCATGACGAAAATGGCCCGATGACCACGCCCAACGCCCGTCGGCGAGCACTTCGAAGAACGGTCGCAGGTCGTCGCTCGCCGGTCGATTACCTTCTCGCGTCTCGAGGACGGCGGCGGTCTCCAGGACCGGCATGACGTCCAGCGCGTCGCGCAAGAGACGCTGCACCTCACCGACCTGCGCACCGGTCTCGCGACGTTCCTCTGAGGACCGCCCAGCACGTCGTAGCCACCGGGCCGACTGACCATATAGAACGTGCCGCCGCGAACGAACGAACGGATCATCGGTTGCGCGCTCCGATCGATGCCGCGCACGCGAACCGTTATGCCGTGAATCGGGCGGACCGTATGACTCCCCGATGTCGCGGCGCCCTGGGGGAGATCGTGGGCACCGACGGCCAAGATGCCGATGTCGCCCGTGAACGACGCCGACTCGGTCTGCGCCTCCACGCGAGTCCCGTCGCCACAGACGCTGATGACTGACTCCTCGACCATCGTCACGCCGAGTTCGGCGTTCGCCTCGCGTACCAGGGCGACGACTTGATCGGGATCGAGCCAGGCGTCGCCGCCCACCAGCAGCCCGTCGGCGATCCGAGGCGAGACACCTTCGAACATCGGCGCCTCTTCCTCGCGCGACACCCTTCGAGGTTCGGCACCCAGTTCCAACGCAATCTGGGAGAACTGGTCGACGAGACGTCGGTCACTCCCGTCCCAACCGAGCAGCAGGGTCCCGTTCTCGACGATGGCGAGTTCCTTGTTCGTGACGTCGCGCAGCTCCTTCGCGAACAGTCGCCAGGCGTCGACGGCGCCTCGCTGGAGTTCGTAGTTCGACTCCTGACCCGGTCCGATCTCTGCAATCGGCGCGATCATCCCGGCCGCCGCCCAGGTGGCGCCGCCGCCCGGTTTGGGATCGAGGAGTGTCACGCGCCATCCGTGGCGAGCCAACTGAAACGCGCTCGTCAATCCGATGACACCGCCGCCGACGACGAGTGCGCGTTTGGCCGTCTTCACGTGAACAGCGTAGAGCGAAGGTCCGGCGGCACTTTCGTTATGATTGTCCTGGGTCAGCGTTGCCCCGCAAGGAAACGCTATGACAAAGACTCTCTACGACCCCACTTTCGAGCACGACGCCTGCGGTGTAGGCATGGTCGCGGACTTGAGCGCCACGGCGAGCAACGCGACGATTCTCGACGCCCTCACGATCCTGGAGAACCTCGAACACCGAGGGGCCTCGGGCTCTGACGTCGATTCGGGCGACGGCGCGGGCGTCCTGATCCAGATGCCCGACGCCTTTCTGCGTGACGTGTTCGGCGGCGTCGTGCCTGCGGCGGGGGAGTACGGCATCGCCCACTGGATGGTGCCCAAAGACGCTGACGTCACGTCGCTACGCGCCCTCATCGACTCCGTACTCGGTCGCGTCGGACTGACCTCACTGGGATGGCGCGACGTACCGGTCGACTCGACGGTCCTCGGAGCGACCTCATTGGCGTCGGAGCCGAGTTTCGTCCAACAACTGATCGCGATCGATCCCGCGAATCCGGCACCGGACCTCGAACGAGCGCTGTACTGCGCGCGAAAGGTGATCGAACACTCCGTCGATGTCTACGCGTCGTCGTGCTCGCCCCACGTCCTCATCTACAAAGGAATGTTGACCGCACCCCAGTTGCGGCAGTATTTCTGTGACCTGCGTGACGATCGTCTGACCTCAGCCATCGCCGTCGTCCACAGTCGGTTCTCGACGAACGTGCTGCCGCGCTGGGACCTCGCCCAGCCCTTCCGCTACATCGCCCACAACGGCGAGATCAACACGGTCCGGGGTAACCGCAACTGGATGACCGCACGTGAGACCTCACTGCACAGCGACGTCTTGCCGTTGCCGATCGCCGAACTGACGCCGTTGGTCACCACGGGCCTGAGTGACTCCGCGAGCTTCGACGAGGTCGTCGAACTCCTGGTCCAGGCGGGCCGCTCGCTGCCGCACGCCGTACTGATGATGATCCCCGAGGCGTGGGAGCGTTCGACGTTCATGAGCGAGACTCGCCGCGACTTCTACCGCTACCACGCCGGACTATGGAGCCGTGGGACGGACCGGCGTCGGTGACGTTCTGCGACGGCAAGGTCGTCGGCGCGGTGCTCGACCGCAACGGACTGCGCCCGGCGCGTTACTGGGTCACCAAGGACCAGCGCGTCATCTTCGCCAGCGAAGTGGGGGTCCTGCCCGTGGACCCGGCGAACATCGAGCGAAAGGGCCGCCTCCAGCCCGGACGGATGTTCCTGGTCGACATCGCGCAGGGGCGCATCATCGACGACGACGAGTTGAAGACCACGCTGGCCAGCGCGCGCCCTACGGCGAATGGCTACGCGAACAACAACGCTCCCTCGATGAGATCGACGCGCCCACGATGCTGACGCCGAATCACGCGTCGATCGTGCGCCTGCAGAAGAACTTCGGCTACAGACGAAGAGGACCTGCGTCTCATCGTCCGCCACATGGCCCAGGTCAGCGAGGAACCGATCGGTTCGATGGGCTCGGACTCGACGGTGCCCGACCCTGTCGAAGTTCGCGCGGCCACTCTTCGACTACTTCACACAACTCTTCGCCCAGGTCACGAACCCACCGCTCGACGCCATTCGTGAAGAACTCGTCACCTCGACGAGGGTGACAATCGGCGGTGAGGACGATCTGCTCCACCGAGAGCGCGAGAATCACTGTCACCAGATCGTCCTGCCCTCGCCGATCCTGAGCATCGACGAACTCGCGAAGATCCGCTACATCGAAGAGTTCGAACAGGGATGAAGGGCTTCACGACCGTCGTCATCGACGGACTTTTCGAAGCCCACTGGGCTCGGGCACCGTGCCACGCGCCTCGCGTCGGCGGAGTCGACGCGCTCTGTGATGAAGTGGTCGACGAGGTTCGCTGCGGCACCAACATCATCATCCTTTCGAGACCGCAACACGACCAAAGAGTTGGCCGCCATCCCAAGCCTGCTCCTGGGCGTCGGCCGTCCACCACCGGCTCGTCGATGAACACCTGCGGAAAAGCGGGTCACCCTGATCATGGAGTCCGGTGACGTCCGCGAGGTCCATCACGTTGCCCTGTTGCTGGGATTCGGCGCGTCGGCGGTCTGTCCGTATCTGGCCTATGAATCCATCGACGCCCTGATCGACTCAGGGCGAGCTGACGGGGACTGAGTTCGTTCGAGGCGCGCTACCAGTACGGCAAGTCGCTCAACAAGGGCGTCGTGAAAACGATGTCGAAGATGGGTGTCTCGGACCGTCGCCAGCTACGTCGGTTCGCAACTCTTCGAGGCCGTGGGCATCTCCGAGACGGTCCTGGGCGCGTTACTTCCCCGGATTCAGTTCACGACTCGGCGGCATCACGCTCGAGCACATCGCGCGCAGTGTTCTGTCGCTGCACGCGAGCGCCTACAGAGCCGGCGCTCGGGCGAACGCGTCGAGCTGCGCAACAACGGCGAGTACCAGTGGCGGCGCGACGGCGAGATCCACCTCTTCAACCCCCGCACGGTCCAAAAGCTCCAGCACGCCACGCGCGCGAAGCGTTTCGACATCTTCAAGGAGTACACGACGCTGGTCGACGACCAGTCGGAACGCCCTCGTGACGCTGCGTGGACTTCATGGGTCTCGTACCCAGTGCAGATTCCGTTGCCGATCGACGAAGTCGAGAGCACCGCGTCGATCATCGAACGATTCAGCACCGGCGCGATGTCCTACGGATCGATCTCTGAAGAGGCGCACAGCACGCTCGCCATCGCTATGAACCGGATGGGGGCGAAATCAAATACCGGCGAAGGCGGCGAGGACGAGGAGCGCTTCGACACCTCCAACCCGCGAGGGAGAACCGCAGGTCGGCGATCAAGCAGGTCGCCTCGGGTCGATTCGGTGTGACGAGCCGGTACCTCGTCAACGCCGACGACATCCAGATCAAGATGGCCCAGGGCGCCAAGCCGGGCGAGGGTGGGCAACTCCCGGGGACCAAGATCTACCCCTGGATCGCCAAGACCCGTCGCTCCACACCGGGCGTCGGGCTCATCTCGCCACCACCGCACCACGACATCTACTCCATCGAGGACCTCGCCCAACTGATCTACGACCTCAAGAACGCCAACGACCAGGCGCGGATCCACGTGAAGCTCGTGAGCGAACAAGGCGTGGCGGAACTATCGCGGCCGGGGTCGCCAAGGCCCACGCCGACGTGATCCTGATCTCGGGTCACGACGGTGGGACCGGGGCCGCACCGCTGACCTCACTCAAGCACGCCGGCACC
>CAVXRB010000013.1:0-100725 GCA_963764095.1 uncultured Acidimicrobiaceae bacterium
GTATCGCTGGTCTCGCTACTACCGGCGTGCTTGTAACTGAACGCCACGGCGTCCTTCGGGTGACCCAGGAGGGCCGTCGACAGGATCGTGTTGGTCTGGATTTCGGTGCCGGTAAAACCGATGAGGTCGGCTCGTCGGGCCGCGAGGTGGTCGGGTGGCTGCCGTTGCGATAGAGCGGCGTGCCCACCGCAAAGGCGGCCGGACCGCCCAGGCTGTCGGGGGCGTAGGTCGGTCAGACCGAGTCGCGAGCCTGAGCAGCTGGGGACCGAGCGACGAGTCACAGAGGTCGAGACCGATCGGGATTTCGGTCAGTCCCGCTCGCGCGTGCTCGACGTCGACGAGGCAGTAGAAGGGCCGCTTGCCCGGAGGGGTGAGCGTGAAGGTTTGGCTCGGCGCTTTGGACTCCTTCTCGTTGATGTCGGCCCGCGCGGCGAAGGCCTTCAGTTGCGAAGGTCGAACGATGTCGACTTCGGCGACGGCGAGGATCTCGGGATAGCGCTGGAAGGCGTCCACGTCGTCGACCCAACGGATGAAACTCGACTCTGACGCGTTGGGATTCTCGACGATGAACGCGCCGGCGCTGATGGCGAGGTCTTGTTCGTGCTCGATCGCGAGATTGAGCGTCGCAGCGATCTCGGCGGACGACGTCTGGAGGTCTGATGGGCCTGTCGCGACGTCGCTGGTTGAGCCGAGGTTGTTGGCGCCGAGGAAGGAACCCAAGAATCCGAGGGCGATAACGGCCACGGCGATGGCAATCCAAAAACTCCGTCTGCGGACTCGTATGATCCGGGTCCCGGGGTCATCGAGTCAGTCACGAAGGGCACCGAGCGAGGTGAACTGCGAGTCTCGCATTTTCGATAAACGAAGTTCTTGACTCGTGTCACCACTGACAACGACACGAGAAATCCAGGAGCGGTCAACGACGGCCAAACAAGAGGCACACGAACATTTTACTGTCGGTCCGTTCAAAACATTGTCTCAACACCGTGATAATTCATCGGCGTCGAACGACATTTCGACACCACTGTGACTTTCGACCCTAGGCGCGCATCGAACGGTTGCAGCGACGCGACTAGTCGTCTACCAGCACTATTACGAATTCCGTAGTAGTGTCCGTTCGAGGAGGTGGTCGCGGTGGAATCGAAGCGATTGGGCCGCACGCAGGATCCGACGATCCTCGTGTTGACGAGTCTGACCGGTGGCCCGAAGCACGGCTACGCGATCATCAAGGACATCGAAGAGATGACCGGCACGGTCTTGGCCCCGGCACTCTCTACGGCGTGCTCGTGCGACTTGAAGAAGAAGGCCTCGTCGCCGCGCTGCCGTCCAAGGATCGTCGTCGGCCGTACCGGATCACGGGCGCGGGGTCCGCGGTGTTGACTGAACGACTGCAGAGCGCGATGAAGGTCGCAACGATTGGGCTGAAACGCCTCGGAGCGATCGGCTGATAATGGGACGCTCGCTCGTCGACGTCGCGCTGGGCTGCTATCCACGATGGTGGACCGAGCGTTACGGCGACGAGATGCGCGCGGTCATCGACGATCTCAAGGCGAAGGTCGATCGGAACGAAGGATCGCCCCGGGCTCGGTACGCGACGCGATGCGTTCGCGACTGCGAGCTCGAGGGATGCCGCGCACCTACGGGATGCTCGCGAATCGAACGACGGACGTCGGTCGCGGCGGGCACCGTGCCGTGGCTGGCGATCGTGCCGTTCGTCCTCACGCATCACTGGGCGTTACGATGCTCCATCCGATTCCGACGTGAACTGATCGGTCGGCTACCCTTTCGACCTCACGCCGTTTCGAACCAAGTCGCTCGTGGCGGAGCACACGGTGCACCCGGCGATTCGGCCGCTACATGGGTCGTCGGCATCTCGGTCGATGGTCGTGGAAGCGTCTGTTCTACTCACGTTGATCATCTTGGGCGATCGGACTCAGCGCACTGCGTTACGGGATCAAGCGTGAGAAGAGCGGAATCGCCGTTGGATGTATCTCGACTGACGTGGGCGCCGTTCGCTCACCGTCGTTCGGACTCATCGGGTTGAGTATCGGACGCAATCTACGTCAGTGACAATGAGTCGGCACCAGCTCCGGAGCGTTGGGTGAATGGTCAATTCACGTCACATGGTCGGCGGTCATCCGGCGATGGCCGCCCTCATGGGGAATCTGATGTGGACGTCGCGATCGGTGGATGGTGTCCTCAACGATTGGCGGGCTCGCGGTCGTCGCGAATCGGGTCAAGGTGCCACCGGACACGCTGCGTTTCGGCCGCACCGTCTGGGTGCTGACGTCGATCTCATTGTCGCTGACATTCGTCGCCTTCTCGTCTGGAGCGTGGCCGTTGACATCCAAGTACGCCAGGCGACGGCGCCGGCGGAACACTCGTCGCGACGTATCCGCGACACGACCTCTGGATTCCCATGGCCTTCGCCTGCGGTGCTGGGCTGCGCGGCGTCGATCTGGGGCGCGACGACGGCGCGACGTTCGTGGCGGACGATCGCGTCCAGCGACTCTGGGACGGTAGTCGTCAGACGCGGTGCACGTCGGCGTTCATCGTCGCCGGCGCCGTTCGCGTAAGGGCGACGATGCCCGCGCACATCAGCGCGAAGGCGACGACGCCGATCGAGAGGTGCAGCGCGTCGTGGTGCAACCGTTCGCGGTAGAGCCAGATGCCGAGCGCGACGCTCACGATCGGGTCGACGATCACGATGAAGGTCTGGGAGACACTGAGCGGTCCCACGTGCAGCGCCGCCTGCTCGCACACCAGTCCCACGATTCCGCCCACGATCAGCGCGTACACCGGCCAGCGCGTGAACATGCCACCGAAGCCCAGGGCGCTGATGGTGTCGGTCGTGGCCTTGATGAACGTCGCCTCCAGGGCCCACATGACGGCCGTCGCACTCGCGAAGAGCGCGGCGCGACGCGCCGGTGATCCGCGTTGCGCGAGCACGACGAGCGATGCCACGCGCCGACGCAGACGATCGACGGGACGGTCCACGCCTTCGACGTCGGGAAGGAACGATCCGCCGTGCGGCGACGTCATGACGAGGAAGATGACCAGTCCCGCCGCCGTGACGAACGCGGCCAGCCACGTGACACCGCGAATCGATTGGTGAAGCCACAGCTGACGAAGCACCAACGCGAGAATGAGTTCCGTCACGAGTATCGGTTGCACCAGTGAGAGCGGTCCGAAGTGCAGCGCCAACGCTTGGAAGATGAGCGAGCCACACAGAGCGAGCCAGCCCAGTAACCAAAGCGGATGACGCAGCAGATACTTCACGAACTGCCAACCCTTGGACTTCTCGACGTCACTCGTACTCGCGATGTGTTGCAACGTGACAGCGAGGGCGTTGGTGAGCGACGTCAGGAGGGCGAAGAGAACTGTCATTACGCGCGTTGCTGGCGATCAGATGAGCGCGTCCGTGACGTCTTTGGCACGCGCATCGGGCATAGGTCGGAGGTTAAGGCACGGCGTCGGGAGGTTCGGTCCTCGAAGCATCGTCGGGTCCGTGCAGTTCGTCGATCTTTGGTGGAGAAACGGATACATCTGGTCCAGAACATGGAGCATTCGGACTCGCGGGCTGTGGAAAACATGCGTCTAAGTGGTGGGAAGTTGTGCTCTGTGTGAACAAACCGGTGGATAACGTGACAACTTTTGGGCAAAAGTTCCTGATATCAGCATTTGAGGCGACATCGGCTCGCAGGGTCTGGCACAGTATCACTCGTAGTTCACGTAGCACCTGTCGAATGAAACGGAGAACCGAAAGGGGATTCGGATCAGGAGGGGAGAGGGGCCTCGCAAGAGGAACAGAACTCCTCCAACGGGCAGCGGAGTTCGGTCCGCGGTCAGTAACGACAAATGACGTGAAGTGCCAGCCGTCAAGCGGTGGCCTGTCCGACACGGGTCAGCGAGTGATGTGCCTTCGGGAACCCCGAGGGGCGGGTGAGCTTCGGCTCACTGGTCACTCGGGGTTTTCGGCTTTTCATTCTCAAAACAGTGACGAGGACTCCACCGACTCGATCAACTCCGGTCCGTCGTTCTTCACCGATCCCACCGCCGAGTTAACGCCGTGGTGCACGAGCGTGCCGCTCGCGGAAGGAACGAGCAACTGCAGTCGCTCCTCGGGCTCGTGCTCTCGCACGTTTATCCAGGTCTCGACGTCGTCGAGTTCGAGAACGACCGGCATGCGGTCATGTATCGCGTCCATGTCCTCGCTCGGTGTCGTGGTGATGATCGTGCAGGTCTTGGTCATCTCGGCGTCGGCCGGCTCTTCGGGACTGCGCCAGTACTCGTAGAGTCCGGCGAAGAGCATCGGCTGTCCGTCAACACGCGTGAAGAAGTGCGGCTGCTTCACGTGACCGGGACGGTGGTCCCACTCGTAGAAACCGTCGACGGGGATGACGCAGGGGCGCTTGGCGAAGGCGGTGCGAAAGGAGGGCTTCTCGGTGATGGTCTCGCCGCGGGCGTTGAAGAGTCGATTGCCGATCTTGGGGTCCTTGGACCAACTCGGGATGAGCCCCCAGCGGTAGCGGTCCATGAGACGCTCCTCGTGGCGCTCGGCGACCGCGAAGAGCTGTGCGCTGCGGCCCGATGTTCCAGCTGGGCTGGGCGTCGGGGTCGAGGCCGGCCGCGAGGGCGGCGTCGAGCAGCCGGGCCAGTCGAACCGGCGGGGTGAAGAGGGCGACGCGTCCACACATGGCTCCATTCTGCCGTGAAAATTGGCCATTGGCGCCTGTCACGGCAACCGGCTATCTTACGAACACATGTTCGCTTTTTCCTCCAATCGTCCTACGCTGCCTGAAGATCTCGTGGCGAGCCTTCGCCCGGTCGCCCTCGCCAAGAGCCGGATGCTGCCCCTCGGTGAGCCGTGGGGATCACTCGTTCCCAACGGGGGACTGCGCCGCGGTTCGTGCGTCGTCGTGCAGGCGCAGCCGGGACTGGGCGGACTGAGCCTCGCCCTCAGTCTCCTCACCGAGTCGAGTGCGCGCGGTCACTGGGGCGCGGTCGTCGGCGTCGACGACCCCGGTGTCGTCGCGATCGCCGACCTCGGCGTGGACCTTCGTCGCGTGCTCTTCGTGCCGCGTCCGCGCGGGGCGTGGGCCGAGTCCGCGGCCGACCTGCTCGACGGCGTGGACCTCTTGATCGTGCGACCGCCGTCACGCGCGTCTCACGGGGCGGCGCGTCGACTGGTCGACCGGGTGCGCGAACGCGGGACGGTATTGATCGTGCTCGCCGAGCCGGCGTCGCTATGGCCGTTGCCGGCCGACCTGTCCTTTGACATCACCAACGCGCAGTGGGCGACGTCGTCGCGACTCGACGCGCGCTATCTCACCGTGCGCATCGGCGGACGCGGCGAGGCCGTTCGCGCGGGTGAGCACGTGGTGGTCCTCCCGAATCGAAGAGGGCGCTGCGAGGCCAACTAGTGGAGCGCCTCCTCGCGATATGGATCGAGGCCCTCGCCGACGAGGCGCCCGACGGCTCGACGCTGCGCGATCACCTCGCGCTGCTCGACGCGCTAACGGTGCTCTGTCCCTTCACCGAGTCGGTGCGCCTCGGTCTGTTCGTACTGCCCATCCGCGGGCCGAGTCGGTTCTTCGGCGGCGAGGTCGCGGTGATGGAGAACGTTCGCTCGACGGTGCTGGAGATCACGGGCCACGAGCCGTCACTCGGCATCGCCGACGGACTGTTCTGCGCCGAGATGTGCGCGCGGCGTTCGATCGTGCTCGAGCCCGGCGCGACCGAGTCGTTCCGCCGTTCGCTCCCGCTCGCGGTGCTCGGTCGAAAGGACGTCGCGACGACCTGTCAACGACTCGGCCTGCACACGGTCGGCTCCTTCGCCGACCTCGACACCGCGCGCGTCGGCGAACGCTTCAACAAGCACGCGCTGGTCCTGCACGGCATCGCGCGCGGCGAGCTCTTCGAACTCGACGGCCAGCGCGACCTCAAACTGGCCGCGCGGATCTCGCCAACTGCGCGGCGAAGACGACCCGCACGACGAGCAGTTGGGCTTCTTCGGTCAGCGCGGCGCCGGCGATGACCGCGCCGAGGCGGCCGCGCATCGCGTGCGACGCCGTCTCGGCGCTGACGCCGTGGTCGTGGCGTCGCTGCGCGGTGGCCGGGTCCCCGAGGACCGCGCCACGCTCGTGCCGTGGGGGTCGCCGAAGAGCGTCGTGCGCGACGTCGCGCCGTGGCCCGGTCAGATGCGCGCCCCTTCGCCGGCCACGACGCTGAACCGTCCGGTGGCCGTACAACTGCGTGATGCCAGCGACCACGCGGTCGTCATGGGCGCGCGCGGTTTTCTCAGTGAGGCGCCCACGACGCTGTTGTTCTCGCACCAACTGCGCCGCGAGGTCATCTGGTACGCGGGGCCGTGGCCGCTGGTGGAGCGTTGGTGGTCGCTCAATCGCCGCCGCGCGCACCTGCAGATCCTGCTCGTGTCGGGCGAGGCGCTCCTGCTCACCGCCGAGTCGAGTCGTTGGTGGCTCGCGGGGATCTACGACTGATGCTCTACGGCGAGCTCCACGCGCACTCGGGCTTCAGCTTCCTCGACGGGGCGAGTGACCCTGAAGAACTCGCCGCCGAAGGGGCGCGCCTCGGTCTCTCGGGACTGGCGCTCACCGACCACCACGGCTTCTACGGGGTCGTGCGCTTCGCCGAAGCGGCGCGCGCCTTCGGTCTGCCCACGGTATTCGGCACCGAGATCTCGATCGACGCCGACGACGACCGCGTCGGGGTCCACGATCCTTCGGGCGCGCACCTCGTCGTACTCGCGCGCTCACCCGAGGGCTACCGCGCGCTCTCGACGATGCTCGGCGAGGCCCACTTACGACGCGGTGAGAAGGGCGCGCCGCGCTTCAGCCTCGAAGAGGTCGCGGGCTGCGCGCGCGAGTGGCTCGTGTTGAGCGGCTGTCGCAAGGGCGCGATGACGCGCGCGCTGATGGACCGGGGTCCCCGCGCCGCCGAGCGTGAACTCGATCGTCTGTGCGCCGCCTTCGGAAGATCCAACGTCGCGGTCGAGATCTGGGACCACGGCGCGCCCGATGACGTCGCGCGCAACGACGTCCTGGCCGAACTGGCCGTCCGTCACGACGTGTTGCTCGTGGCGACGAACAACGTGCACTACGCCACGCCCGACGCGTTCGCGCGCGCCAACGTGCTCTCGGCCCTGCGCGCACGCCAGAGCCTGGAGGAGATGGAGGGGTGGCTCAACGCGAGTCCGCTCGCGCACCTGCGCAGTGACGCCGAGCAGCGTCGACGCTTCGCGCGCTGGCCCGGCGTCGTCGACCAGGCCGGGGAGCTCGCCACGGCGCTGGCCTTCGACCTTCGTCTGGTCGCGCCGAACCTGCCGCCCTTTTCGACGCCGCCGGGGATGGACGAGCAGTCCTATCTGGAAGTGATCGTCGAAGAGGGCGCGGCGAAGCGTTACGGCACGCGCGAAAGTGAGCGCGTCACGGGCGCGTGGCACCAGATCGATCACGAGCTCGGCGTCATCAAGACCCTCGGCTTCGCCGGTTACTTCCTCACCGTCTGGGACATCACCGAGTTCTGTCGTCGTAACGACATCTACTGCCAGGGCCGCGGCTCGGCCGCGAACTCGGCCGTCTGTTTCTCGTTGGGCATCACGAACGCCGACGCGGTGAAGTTGAACCTGTTCTTCGAGCGCTTCTTGTCCCCGGCGCGCGACGGCCCCCCGGACATCGACGTCGACATCGAGTCCGGTCGTCGCGAAGAGGTGATCCAGTACGTCTACGAGCGCTACGACCGGCGCCACGCGGCCCAGGTTGCCGCGGTCATCACGTACCGACCGCGTTCGGCGCTGCGCGACGTGGCGCGCGCCTTCGGTTACAACGAGGAACAGGCCAACGCACTGCGCGACAGCGTCGATCGCCACACGATGACCGCCAGTCCCGACGTGCCCGAACTCGTCACGACCATGGCGGGCCAGATGCTCAATCGTCCGCGACACCTCGGCATCCACTCGGCCGGGATGGTGCTGTGCGATCGACCGGTGATCGAGGTCTGCCCGGTCGAGTGGGGTCGCATGCCCGGGCGCACGGTCCTGCAGTGGGACAAGGACGACTGCGCGGCGATCGGTCTCGTGAAGTTCGACCTGCTCGGCCTCGGCATGCTCGACGCGCTGCACCGCTGCGTCAAGCAGGTGGAGTCCTTCTACGACGTCACGATCGACCTCGGGGCGCTGCCCCAAGAGGACGCCGTCTACGACCTGTTGTGCGAGGCCGACACCGTCGGCGTCTTCCAGGTGGAGTCGCGCGCGCAGATGGCGACGCTGCCGCGCATCCAGCCGCGCACGTTCTACGACATCGTGATCGAAGTGGCGATCATCCGTCCCGGCCCGATCCAGGGCAACGCCGTCAACCCCTACATCCGGCGTCGCCGCGGCGACGAGCCGGTCACGTACCTGCACCCGCGACTCGAGCCGATCCTTCGTCGCACGCTCGGCGTCCCGCTCTTCCAAGAGCAACTGATGGAGATGGCCGTGGCGGTCGCCGGCTTCTCGCCGGCCGAGGCCGACGAACTGCGCCAGGCCATGGCGGCCAAACGCTCGGAACTGCGCATGATGAAACTGAAGAGCCGCTTCTATTCGGGCATGGCCGAGAACGGCATCAGCGGTTCGGCGGCCGATCAACTCTTCGACGCGCTGGCGGCCTTCTCCAACTTCGGCTTCCCCGAGTCGCACGCCGTCTCCTTCGCGCACCTCGTCTACTGCTCGGCGTGGCTGAAGGTGCACTACCCGGCGGCGTTCCTGGTCTCGATGCTGAACGCCCAGCCGCTCGGCTTCTGGTCCTCCCAGAGCCTGGTCGCCGACGCGCAGCGTCACGGTGTGCGCGTGCGACGACCCGACGTGAATCACTCGGGCGTCGGGGCCTCGCTCGAGGGCGACCCTGACGACCCCGACGTGCGACTCGGCCTGGGGGACCTGCGCACGATCGGTGAAGAGCTGGCGACGCGCGTCGTCGAAGGCGCTCCGTGGCGCGACTCTTCGGACCTGGTGCGCCGCGCCGGCCTGCAGCAGCACCACCTCGAGGTGCTCGCCGCCGCCGGCGCACTGGACTCCTTTGGTGCGACGCGCCGCGCGCTCGCGTGGTCGGCCGGCGCGGCCGCGCAGGGCACCCTCGATCGACTGCCCGGCGTCGTGACGGGCCTCGAAGCGCCGGTGCTCCCGGCGACGAGCGAGATGGAACGGGTAGCCGACGACATGTGGTCGATGGGCCTGACGCCCGAGGCGACGGCGATCGCGTTGGTGCGCGACTACCTCAACGAGCGCGGCGTGACGCGCGCCGACGCCTTGCTCGGCGCCGAGGGTTCACGGGTGCTCGTGGCGGGGGTGGTGACGCACCGTCAACACCCCGAGACCGCGAACGGCGCGGTCTTCATCAACCTGGAGGACGAAACGGGCCACGTCAACGTGATCTTCTCCAAGGGTGCGTGGGCGCGCTGGTCACTCGTCGCACGAAAGTCACCGGCGTTGATGATCCGTGGCACGCTCCAGCGCGGTCAGGGAACCTTGGCCCTCACGGCCGAGTCCGTCGAGGCACTTCGGCTGGGGGCCACCACTCCGTCGCGCGACTGGCATTGAGCGACGACGATCTGACTGACCACAATGATGAGGCGCAAAGACGGAGAAGTTCTGGTGTCGCCTGTTAGCGTTTTCTTCAGGAACTGCATGTGTTTGGCGATTCCAGGAAGGGATCGCAATGAACCTCAAAATCGATCGTACGAAGTTGATCCGCACGTGGGCCATCGCGTTGATCGTGACCGGAACCCTGCTCAGCCCGTTGGCCCTGCAGGCACCGTCCGGGGCCGTGGGTACCACGTGGGCCAACGTCGCGCCCGCACAGTTTGGCGGTGGGATTCAATCATCGTCTCCCAACGCCAACTTCAACTCCGTGTCGTGTTCGTCATTGACCTGCGTCGCAGTTGGTACGTTCCAGGACGCCAGTGGCAACAATGAAGCCGTCACCGCGTCGTCGAATGACGGGGGAGTGACCTGGTCGGTCGCGCAACCGGCGACAGTCCCAGTGGGCGTCGCGCCCGCCGGGTCGCCCGACGCCACGTTCACTTCCGTGTCGTGTTCGGGTTCAGCGTGCGTGGCCAGCGGTGACTTCTATGCTCAATTTGGTCTCAACACGGCCATGTTCGCCGCGTCGAGCGACGGTGGACTGACGTGGGCTCCGGTGCAAGCGGCGACGTTCGCCAGTGGGGTTGGAGTACGTTGACGCCGGAGAGCGGCTTCAATTCCGTGTCGTGTTCGGGTTCGACGTGTGTGGCCGTCGGCGACGTGTATACCTCGGAGTTCATTCCCCAGGCGATGACCGAGACGTCGACCAATGGCGGGGCGACCTGGTCGACCGCACAGCTCGCCAACGTCCCGATCGGTGACATCAACGCGACGAGCCCGTACAGCGACTTCACGGCGGTCTCGTGCACGGGGGCCACGTGCGTGGCGGTGGGCTTCTACTTCAACGTCGCGAACAGTTACTCGGCGATGACCTTGACCTCGATCGACGGCGGCGTGACGTGGGCGAGCGCTCAGACCGCGACGCTACCTCTCGGCGTGCAGGCGCCCAACCCGGAAAGTGTCTTTGTATCCGTCTCATGCTCGGGGACCACGTGCGTCGCCGTGGGCCGTTTCAGTACGCCGGTGAGTTCCTACGGGGCCATGACGGCCACGTCGAGCGACGGCGGCTTGACATGGGCCACGGCGCAGGTCGTGAACTTTCCCAGTGGTGTGGAGTACACCTCGAACAATCCGGAATTCAATTCCGTCTCGTGTTCCGGCGCGATCTGTGTGGGCGCGGGCTGGTTCTTGGCCAGCAGCGCAGGTCCTGAACCGTTCACCGTGACGTCCAGCGACGGCGGGTTGACGTGGGCCACCGCGCAGCCGGCCACGTTCGCGAGTGGCGTCCAGGCTACGCCACCGGATGCCCGCTTCAACGCGGTGTCGTGCTCGAGCATGACGTGTGTCGCTGCTGGGTCGTTTGTCGATGGCAATGGGAACAGTGAGGCGATGACGCAGACCTCAACCGACGGCGGGTTGACGTGGGCCACCGTGCAGCCGGCCACGTTCGCGAGCGGCGTGCAGAGTGCTTCGCCCGCGGCATCGTTCAACGCAGTGTCCTGTTCGTCGTCGACCTGTGTGACAGCCGGAGAGTTCAGCGACGTCAACGCGAACACCGAGGCCATGGTCGACAGTGACATCGTCCCCTCGTCGCTCACCAAAGTGACGAACCTCGACGTGGTGCAGATTGGATCGACGTTGTCGGCGTCGTGGACGCGCAGCGCCGGTGCGACGAGTTACACGTGCACGTTGATGTTTGGGTTCATGACACCATCGAATTTCACGTCGACGACGACCTCTCCGACGTGTTCGTTCACGGGACTCAATGCCACGACGCCCTACGGCGTCGCCGTCGTGGCCAACGGTCCCGATGGCGAGTCGGCGTCGGTGACCTCCTTTGGCACACTGATGCCGACCACGACCACGACCATCCACGCGAAGCCGCGACCCGTCGTGCGCACCATCGTCTGCGTGCGCGCGAAGAAGGTCAAGCGAGTTCGGGGCATTCATCCGAGGTGTCCCGCCGGCTACAAGAAGCGCTAGCCCCGTCTTCGTCGAACCCCGAGTCTCCAAATCGGCCACCACGAAGGTCAGCTATGCCCAAACTTAGAGACTCGGCATCGAGGCGGAATCATCATTGACGTGCGTACACTTTGGAATGGCGCCCGCAGGAAAGCCGATGAATGTCGAACGAATGGAAGTCATGTACGACGCCATTCAGTCCGGAGACCGCGAGCGGATCCGGTCATGGTTTTCGCCTGATTACATTCACCACCACATGACGCTCGCGATGCAATACAAAGGTTTTGACGCAGCTTTTGATGGTGTTCGCGAACTATTGCAACAGGCGGACAGCACCTTCACCGTGGAGGCGGTGGATCAACGGGGCGACTTCGTGGCTGCATTCTTTCGCGCGATCAATGGTGTTCGGAACCTCGAGTTCCGAGGTCTCCACGTCTTTCGGATGGATCAATACCTCGTGGCTGAGAGTTGGGCATTCTTCCCCCGAATGCCTACGGACGGAACACTTGATAGATAGGTGCCGAACGACTTGACGACCACGATTAATCAGGAGATGAATTGATGAGAGTCGTTGTCAAGACCGAGAACGCACCGACGTCGCCCTACTACAGCCAAGCGGTGAAAGCGGGTGGGCTCGTCTTCGTCTCCGGCCAAGCCGGCCAAGATCCAGCAACCGGCGAGTTCGCGGGACCGTCAATCGGTGAACAGACACACCAGAGCTTGATGAACGTAAAAGCGATTCTGGAAGCGGCAGGAAGTTCGATGGAGAAGATCGTGAGTGCCACGTTCATTCTGCGCAACCCAGAGGACTTCGCCGGATTGAATGCCGAATGGGCATCGTGGTTCCGTGATGAACCTCCCGCTCGTCAAGGGGCCCAGTTGCCCATCGACGTCAATGGGCTGCTGGTGTCGATTGCTGTCATCGCGGTCGAATAGCAAGTCCAGAGGTGTAAAACTTCGGACTTGTCACGCGAAGGACCACCACTGATGTACCGCAAGGTTCCATTTGAATGGTCCTCCGGTCAGGTGTTGATCGAACGCGACGAGGCAACTCATATCTCCTGGATTACATCCGTCGCCGACGAACGGTTTGTGGATGTCGTGGCCAGGTCGCTTGAAGCCTCACCCGACACGTCGGACATAACTGCCGTGCGTTCGATGGGAGCGACCGTTGCAGCTCGAACGCTGTTGGCGTCAGCGCCAAAGTGGCAGTGCAGCCATCAGCCTGATTGGTGGCGACTGGTCTGTTATCGAGGAGAACCAGTCGGTTTTGTCCTACCCGTCACGTTTGACACTACGACTGAACCTGATCGCTTGGAGGGCACGATCTTTCACACCGGCGTCATACCTGACTATCGCGGACAAGGATTCGGTCGCATCCTTCTCAGGGAGTCGGTACGAGTGCTTACGCGCGGTGGCGTTCAACGAATTCTTTGTGACACGGACGAAGCCAATGCACCAATGATTCACCTGTTTGAATCAGAGGGCTGGGGGCGGTTGCCAATTCGTGAAGTGCCGCTGCCACTTGGATTCGCACCGGGTGAATCGGTAAAGGATTAGGTGTTGCCCTCAGTCTTTGCAGATCAGGCTGAAGGCTTGCAACCCGCAGCACGACTGGGTTGCTTGGCGGCGTTCTAGGCGAATGCCCTATGCGACATCGCTGAGTAGTTCGACTTCGTAGTCGTGCAGGTTGGTGATCGCCGTGTACTCCTTGGGCATCGACTTGCGGCGTATGGCGCGAATCCACGACACCAGCTGGACGACCATGCTCACGACACCCGTTGCCGCGAGCGCGACACCGAGCAGGACGAAGGGCAGTCCGGGGAGGCACGACGTGCCTCCGCCTGTTTGCGTGCTGAGTGTGCACGCGGAATTCAACGTGCGCGATGCGGTCATCACCCAGAGGCCGACGGCGACGATCCCCGCGGACAGGATTAACGTAACGGTCCTCTTCATCCCTCATTTTTAACACCGCGAGGCATTTTGAACGTGGCAATCGGTGTCGGTGTTGACACCTCGCCACCACGTTCATCGTTCGAAATCTCGGCGACGCCACTGCCATACTGTCCGAATGGACCAGCGCATCAGCCTGATAACACTCGGCGTCCGCGACCTCGACGTCGCCCGATCCTTTTACGAGGCGATCGGTTGGGAAGGTGGCCAGCAGCCTGATGGCACGGTCTGCTTCTTCCAGGCGGGCTCGATGGTGTTCGGTCTCTGGACCGACCTCGGTGGTCACGGCGCTCCCGGCGTCGAGTTGGCGTACAACGTGCGTACACCCGAGGAAGTCGACGACATCCTCGCCGAGGCGCAGCGCGCCGGAGCGACCATCATTCGTCCGTCGGCCGTCGCGGACTGGGGCGGCACGTCGGGCGCCTTCGCCGATCCCGACGGCTACGTCTGGGAGGTCGCCCACAACCCTGGCTGGACGATCGACGAGGATGGTTCGATTCAAATCTGATGACCGTACGACTCGCTCTCGATGGGTGACAATGGACAGCGTGAGTGACCAACCGGCCCGATGGAGCCAAGCGAGCGTCTACCCCGATATGTGGGTTGACCCGAACGACGACCCTCGCAACAGTGAGGGCCTCAGTCCCGACGGCGAACTCGCGACGCTGCAGGACTATCTGACGGGTTACCGCTTGACAGTGCTGATGAAGTGTGAAGGACTGGACGCGGAGCAGATGGCCCGTCGCTCGGTCCCACCCTCGACGATGTCGCTCCTGGGACTGCTTCGCCATCTCGCACAGGCGGAACGAGCGTGGCGCAACTGGATCAGCGACGGTGAGCCCCTGCCGAGGATCTACGGCGGCGATGACGAGGACTTCGACGGGGCCGTCGCCGACGAGGCGATGATCAGCGCGGCGTACGCCGGCCTTAAAGCCGAACAGGCCGCGACCGACGCCGTCGTGGCACGACATCCCGACCTCGGTGAACGCCTTGGCAGTAAAGGAATCTCGGTTCGCGAGTTACTCGTGCACGCGATCGAAGAGTATGCGCGCCACAGCGGGCACGCCGACCTCCTGCGCGAATGCATCGACGGTCGCGTCGGTCAGTGACGGCGAGGACCTGAGTACGTCGGACATCTTCGAGCGCCACGTGACCGATATTTGACTCTCAGAAATCTTGGTATTCTTACCATCATGAATGTTCGAATGAGACGTCAATCGCTGGTCGAAGCGGTCCGAACGGCGCCCATTGCCGTAAGCACGTTGGCCCTCACGCTGGGGTGCTCGGAAATGACCGTACGCCGCGACCTCGAAGCTCTCGAACGTGAGGGCGTCCTTCGCCGCGTACACGGCGGAGCGGTGTCCTTCAATCTGCGAGGCGACGAGGTGCCGTACTCGTTGCGGGCCTTCGAAGCCGTCGAAGCGAAAGAGAGGATCGCGAACGCTGTCGCGGGACTCATCGCCGATGGCGAGACCGTGGTCCTTGACTGTGGAACGACGACGGCCGAAGTAGGCCGAGCGCTGCGCGGACGAGCGGTGACGATCATGCCGCTCGGACTGAGAACCCTCATCGACCTCGCCAACGACGAACACGTGCACCTGATCGCCGCCGGTGGCGACGTGCGCACCGGTGAGATGGTCGTCACGGGCGACCTCGCCGAGGTGGCCTTCGAGCGCCTGCGCTTCGACACCTTCGTGCTCGGATGTTGCGGAGTCAGCGGACAAGACGGCGTCACGACTCACGTCCCTGCCGACGCGAGGATCAAACGCGCCGCGATTGCTGCGTCGCGACGGACGATTCTCGTGTGCGACGCGTCGAAGCTCGGCGACGTGGCATTCGGAAAGGTCTGCGATCTCGACGCGCTCGACCTGATGGTGACCGATGCCTCGCCGGCGCACACCGCCGACTTGGAGTCGGCGGGACTGACAGTGGCTCGTGTCTGAAATCGAGCCCGGATTTCTGAACGGCCTTTTCGCACCACCGCGGCGTGACGTGGATGCCCCTGACAGTTCCCCGAGGACACGTCGAGTCGCCGTGACGATCGTCTTCCTCCTCGTGGGATCTTCGGCCGGTACGTGGGCGGCTCGGTTACCGGCGATCAAGGCCCACCTGCACATTTCGGCGGGCGTCTTAGGTCTGGCGTTGTTGGGACCGGCCGTCGGAGCCGTCTTGGCCATGTCCGTCGTCGGCGCGGTGCTGGTGAAGGTGAAGCCACGTCGGATCGTGGGGGTCTTGTTCGTCCCGTACGGAGTACTGCTCTGCGCACTGAGTTTCGTCGACTCGCCTTGGCAACTCTTCGCCGTCCTGGTCGGGTGGGGCGCCTGCGTGGGGACCATCGACGTGGCCATGAACGTCGAGGCGGCGGCGTTACAGGACCTCGTCGGTCGTCGGATCATGTCGCGGTTCCACGCCGCCTACAGCCTCGGTGGTCTCGCCGGCGCCGGCGCTGGTGCCCTCGCCGCGGCCAGCGGACTAAGTGTCAGGGTCAACTTCTTGATCGTCGGTGTGACGGTCTTGGTAGTGGGTGTCGCTGCCAGTTCGGCGTTTTCGAGAACGCCCGTGCGTCCGACGCACACGGCGACGTCGTCGGATCCGATGGTCCATTCACCCCGCCGTCCGAAACTGTCGTGGTCCCTCGTGGGACTGTGCACGATCGCCTTCGGTTGTTTTCTTGCCGAAGGGGCGGTGAACAACTGGAGCGCCATCTATCTGCACTCGTCGCTGAAGGCCGGAGCAGGGCTGGCTGCGGTCGCCTACACCGCGTTCTCGTGCGCCATGGCCGTCGGCCGCCTGTGCGGCGACCACATGGCCGAACGATTCGGTCCGGTCCGGCTCGTTCGAGTGTCCGTCGCGACCGCGGCGATCGGTTTGGCGGTCGCGCTCATCGTCGGTCAGGTCGCCGTGGCGATGGTCGGCTTCGTGCTGCTCGGACTCGGTATGTCCTTTGTCGTGCCGCTGGTGTTCACTGCATCGTCGCTTCTCGAACGACCGGGTCCCTCCTTGGCCACGGTCAACTCATGCGGCTACCTCGGACTACTCATTGGTCCGGCTCTGATCGGCGGACTCGCCGATGCGGTGGGACTTCCCGGCGCGTTAGGAGTCATCGTTGTCGTGTGCGCCGTCACCGCGGTCCTCGCTGGTGCGGTCGCTCCGCGTCGGGCCTTCAGCCAGTCGTCCGTACCGGCGGAGTGACTTTTCTCGCCAATGTAAGGTTTCGGCGATGCCCCGTGCTCTGATCCTCGGTGGCACGGGCATGATCGGTCGAGCCACCGCCGAACGCCTTCTCGCGACCGGTTGGTCCGTCGACGTCACTGGTCGTGATGCGAGTCACGTACCGGACGAACTCCGCAGTCTCGGCGTCACGTTCGTGCTGGCCAATCGCGACAGCCCGGATGAACTTTCATCGGTCATGGGCGGCGGTGTCGATCTCCTGGTTGACTGCCTCTGTTACACCGCGACCGACGCCACGACATTGCTGCCCCTAGCCCGCGACGCCGCGTCGACGGTGATGCTCTCGAGCAAGGCCGTCTACGTCGATGACGCCGGCAACCACTCGAACTCCGGCGTCGCGCCCCGTTTTCACGGCCCGATCCCAGAGACCCAACGCACGATGACGCCGGGCGACGGTGACTACATGACGCGAGAGGGCTACGGAGCCAACAAGGTCGCCGCCGAGCACGTGCTGCTCGATAGCGGACTTCCAGTGACCGTGATCCGGCCATCAAAGGTTCACGGTGCGGGAGCGCTCCGTCCGCGCGAATGGATCTTCATCAAGCGCGCGCTCGACGGCCGAACCGCGGTATTCCTCGCGCACCGCGGTGACAGCGTCGATCACACCTCAGCGGCGCAGAACATCGCTGCGCTCATCGAAGTGACCGCGACCGCGCCGGCAACGAGGATCCTCAACTGCGCCGATCCGGATGCGCCGAGCGCCGTTGAGATCTCGCGCGCGATCGCCAGAATCCTCGATCACGAGAGGGACGAGGTCCTCCTGGACGGTGGCGCCGTCGGGACGCTCGGTGATAACCCGTGGGACGCTGCGTACCCGATCGTGCTGGACATGACAAAGGCCCTCGAACTCGGCTACGCGCCGGTGGGCAGCTTTGAGCAAACGGTGCGCGCGGAGGTTGAGTGGTTGGTCCCTCTGGTGTCGCACGACGCACGCGGTGCACAGCTGCCCTTGGGTCTGGACGCAGCGTTCTTCGATTCGTTCTTCGACTACGCGACCGAAGATCGCTACCTGGCTGAACACCGCTAGCGCGAACAATCGCAACGTGCTGTGTGCACTACGCGCGCGCTGCTCGCGTTCGTATGAGTTCGATGACTTCATCGGGGCGATAACCCTGCGACCGCGCGAAGTCAAGCAGGTCACCAATGCGCGTCAGTACCACGCCACGCTGGGGCGTGCCGACGACCCGCACGCCGCGCCCACGCGTGAAGTCGAGGAGTCCTTCGTCTCGCAAGATGTGCAGGGCGCGGATGACCGTATTCTTGTTCACACCCATGACAGTCGCGAAGTCAACGGCCGGAGGGAGACGCTCGCCTCTGCGCGCCTCGCCGTCGGCGATCGCGCGACGGATTCGGCCGCCACCTGTTCATGGAGTGGGAACTTCGGATCTCTATCGATCTCGTGCATCTGCATAGAACTACTCCTCAATAGTACCTTCTTAGACGCCAGCAAGGAGTCCTACTGCGACACACACGGCTGAGCGCTCCGAGGTGTGTACGGTAGGAACGAACACCGGTGAATGGGGTCATAGATGGCAGCCGTGACGACAAAACAGATGTTGTCGTTCACGACCTCCGTCCAGGGGAACAGGCGCGGCTACTTGCTCTGGTTCTTCGCGCTCGCGATTCCGGGTAACGCGCTTCTTTTCCTGTTCAACGTCGCCACCAACGCCTCGGGCTACCGCAGCACCGCAGGAATTTGGTTGGAGTTGGTAGCCGAATTTACGATCTTCGTCACGGCAGTCGTCGTCGCCCATCGCAGGTGCGCACGGCTCATTCACGTCAATACTTGAATTGGTTTAGGTTGTCGCCGTGCGTTTGAGTACGGTCATTCTTCCCATCGAGCGGTGGCCCGCGTCGGCGGAGAAGTGGCGTCGGGCTGAGGCCTTAGGTTTTCATGCCGCCTATACCTACGACCATCTCTCGTGGCAACGACTGATCGATCGACCGTGGTTTGGTGCGATCCCAACGCTGAGCGCCGCGGCGACGGCTACCTCACGACTTCGGTTGGGGACCATGGTGACGTCGCCAAACTTTCGCCATCCCGTGCCTCTCGCGAAGGACCTGCTCTCGATCGACGACGTCTTAAGCCGGCCTTTTCATCGTCGGCGTTGGTTCCGGAGGCCTGGGCGGTGACGCGACGGTCCTCGGCGAGCCCGCATGGGACGCCTCACAAGCGAGCACATCGATTCTCAGAGTTCGTTAGCCCTGCTGGACGAACTACTGCGAAGTTCTGGAGACCACCGCCGAGGGTGGCTTCTATCGCGCGCACGGCGTTCGTATGTTGCCCGGCACGGTGCAACAACCTCGCCCGCCGATCTACGTCGCGGCAAATGGCGTTCGCGGCATGCGCCTCGCTGCTGGGCACGGCGACGGTTGGATCACGCTGGGTCGCTCATCAAACGACGATGAAGAATGCTTGGACGTCGTGACGAAACAGATCCTCGTCCTTGACGAAGCGCTCGCGGAGGCCGCTCGACCCTCACCGCACTTCGAGAAGGTCTTGCTGCACGGCTTCTCCGACGAGCGACCGCTAGATTCGCTCGACGCTTTTGTCGACTGGGCGGGGCGCTACCGAGATGTTGGCATAACTGAACTGGTGATTCATTGGCCGGAGCCGAATTCACTCTTCGATGCCGATATGGAGGTCTTCGAAGAAGATCGCCAGTGAGGGGCTGTCGCAGATCGAAGACTGACAGCCGACTTTGATCGCCGCGTAGTGTCTTCGGGGTACCGCCTGAACAGTGACGAATACGTACACAATCAGTACCGCACAACCGGAAAGCTGGCGACGCGCGTATCCGTTTGGTCAGCGGATGAGCCGGGCCGTTCGCCACAAGACGTCGCGATCGCTGCGTTAGGTGACCGTCAACCGCGCCGTGTCCTCGAAGTCGGATGTGGCACGGGGACGTTCGCTGTGCGAATCGCCCGAGAGCTCGGTTGCGACGTCGTCGCCGTGAAGAGCGACGTTCCGCGGCGATGGTCTCGGCGAGCACGTCTCTCGGCGTTGCGGCGATACTGGCTGACGTACGCGATCTGCCCTTCGCGGACGGTTCCTTCGACGCCGTGGTCGCCGCGTGGATGCTCTATCACGTGTCGCCCCTGGAAAAGGGTCTGGCAGAGGTTGCGCGCGTCTTGAAACCAGAAGGGCGGTTGGTCGCCATCACGAACGGAAAGGCGCACTTGGAAGCAGCTGTGGCACGCGGTCGGGGCGGAGCATGACGAGCCTTCATTCAGCGTCGAGAACGGTGCCGAGGCGATTCGCGAAAATTTCTCATCGGTGGAGAGACTCGACGTTCACACGCACGCCGTCTTCCCCATCCGAGAAGCGGCGGCGGCGTATCTCCACAGCCTTGACAGGGACGATCTCGTGAATCGACTGCCGGAATCGAGTTGGCCCCTACGGGCGCGCGGGGACGAAGCGCCGATTTGTCGTCGCCGATCGACCGCGGTGAGCGGCGACGCCACAGTTCAGGCGACAAAACGAGAGCGCCAAGAGGTGTCCGATATACGCTGAACGTGTCGGGTAGTCCGACTGAGGTCAATGCACGGGGATTCTTCGAATTGTCCGACAAGGCAACGCCATTTCCATCCGAGGAGTACATCGCAGGTCGCGAGCACGGCCGAATCTCTGGGCTCAAGAGACCCTGCGAGTGCGGCTGAGGAGGATCGCGGCGGGCGCCTTCTTTGGCGGCGCTTTCGCCGGCTTTGCTCTGGCGATCCCCGAAGGGTCAGAACACCCTTCGACTTTCTGGCCCATCGTGCTGTCAGTGTGGGGCGCCTTCATCGTCTTGGGAATCATGAGGGGCTGGGCGCCGTGCATTCGTATCGACGAAGCATGCACCACCTCCGAGAGGACATCGTTAATTCGGTGATGGAGCCCGAAGGTCCGCGACGCCTTCGAAGATGGTGGTTGCGAGGAGAAGCGTCGGGTGCCAATCCATGGGGGCTCTCCGCGCGCGACAGAGCCAACGATTGGCATCGTAAGTACTGACCGACGACCACCGAGTTGTGCACGGGCGCGCGCGGCTCACTCTTAGGATTCCGGCATCTTCATTTCATCGACCGATGAATGACGTGAAAGTGAGGCCCGCATGATCAATGTCCCTGAGTCGCATCAAGACCTGCTCCAGAGTGCCGTCGGCTCGCTCGCTACCATCGGACCGGACGGACGGCCTCAACTCACCGAAGTGTGGTTCCTCTACGAAGACGGATCGATCGTACTCTCGCTCAACTCGAACCGACAGAAGACGAAGAATCTGATCGCTCGTCCCCACTGTTCGCTGCTCATCCTCGATCTCGCGGTTCCCGAGCGCTACCTGGAGATTCGCGGCGACGTCGAGGTCACGCCGGACGACGGCTCGTTCGTGGCGAAGGTGGGCAAGAAATACTCTGTCGACATGAGCAAGTGGGACGGCCCGGGCGAGAAGCGCGTCGTCGTGCGCATCGTTCCCCAAAAGGTCAACGCCGTCGACATGCGGGGCTGATCGCACCACAGTGGATTCGATGACGGCCGTAGGCTGATCAGGCAATGGTTACCGTGGTCGTGCTGGTCGTGGTCGTCGCGGTGCTCTTCTTCGTCTTCTACTGGTCAGGTCGATACGGCGACACCAAGAGGAGTTCGGGCACGTCATTGCACCGAGGCGCCAGCGCGCACACCACGCGCAACGGCCGTCCCAAGAAGGCGTACGCGACCCGCGACGAGGCGATGGCCCAGGCCAGTTCGTTGACCAAGCGCAACGAAGCGCCGATGAGTGCGTACAAGTGCGGAACGTGCGACAAGTGGCACGTGGGTCACTGAACGGCCGAGCCGCCTCTCAAACAATCCAGTTGCGGACTCGAGGTGAGCTCGCGAAGCTCCGACGATGTCCCGCAAGATAATTGGTCAGTAAGGCCACGTTAAAAATGCCGTTGCCGCGATAAGAAACGATTATGAACAAGAAATCGAGTGACTACTGTTCGCGTCGTGGTCAAAGAGTTTGGCCGCTTTGTTCCCTGGTAGGTCACCTTGTTCTCTTTAAGTTACGCATGGAACGAGTTGCGGCGACGACTCGGTCGCACGATCGTCACCGCCATAGGACTCGCTGCCGGCGTCGGTCTCGTCATGGGGATCATTGGCGTCTCCAGGGGCTGAGTGACGCTCAGAACAAAGCCCTTTCGCCGCTCAACTCGGTCGGCACCGACATCATCGTGACTCGAACGGTGGCGCCCACGCTCTCCACGGCCACGACCACGACAACGACGCCTGCCAATCGGATTCGGCGGCGGCGGCGGTCGGCGGCGGCGGCGGCGGCGGCGGCGGTGGATTCTTCGCCGGCGGCGGTGGCATCGTCACTCAACTCCCGTGACGCACGCCGCGCTCGCTGCGGCCAACTCCTCGGTGATCACGGACCTGGCGAAGCTCGGGCCGGCCGGAACGAAGTTCACCCATGACTTCTTCGTCCCCGGGACCTTGATCACCTTTCCCTCTCAAGCCGTCAGTACCGTCGCAAACGTCAAGGGCGTGAAGAGCGCCGTCGGCGCACTTTCGCTCGATGCGCTGCACGAAACCGGCACAGTGCCCAAGATCACCGCGTCGGTCAAGACCGGCGGTCAGACGATCTCGGCATCCGTCAAGCCGCCGCGTTCTCACGGCGGCCGAGCAGGCGGCCGAACGAACCTGCATTCAAGCACTCATCACCAAGCAGTTGGGTTCCACCACGACGACGATTCCCACGGTCCGGCGGTGGTGGTGGCTTCGGCGGCGGCGGTGGCGGCGGCGGCGGAGGATTCCGATTCGGCGCCGGCGCGAGCACCGCGTTCGCCAAGTGCCTGTCGCCGGCCCAAAAGGCGTACGAGCAGAACGTGCGTCATCCCCGAGCGCACGGTCAACGAAGTGCTCAATCCTCCGACGACCAACACCACCACCTCGACCTACACCGTCGCCGGCGTGGACCCCTCGAACACGACGTCGGGGTCTCGTCACCAAGGCGCAACTCGTGAAGGGCGCGTGGCTCTCATCGACGCCGTCGGTCGCCAAGACCCAGATCTTGGTCACGACGGCCTACGCGTCCCAGAAGGACCTCAAAGTCGGCGATACGCTCACGATCAACAAGGTCGGATACGACATCGTCGGATTGGTGAACCCCACGTTGACCGGTGACGTGTCCGACGTCTACTTCAGCATCTCGAACCTCCAGTCGCTGTCGACGAACTCGGGTCGGATCAACGAGGTCCTCGTGTCCGTCGCCAATGCGAAGGACGTAAACGCCGTCGCCAAGGCCATCAAGAAGGCTCTACCGGGAGCGACCGTCCTCACGTCGGCCTCGCTCGCCGATCAGGTCACGGGGAGTCTCTCCAACGCCCGCAAGCTCGCCAACGACCTGGGCGGGGCCCTGGCGCTGGTCGTGCTCTTGGCCGCCTTCCTCATCGCGGGTCTGTTGACGTTATCGAGCGTCTCCAAGCGTGTGCGCGAGATCGGGTCGCTGCGAGCCATCGGGTGGTCGCGCGGTCGTGTCGTGCGCCAGATCATCGCCGAGACGCTCGGCATCGGCGTCGTTGGCGGCGTCATCGGTATCGCGGTGGGTTCGGTGATCTGTCTCATCATCGGCGCCGTCGGTCCCGGTTTGAGCGTCACGAGCACCGGTCTCGCGGTGGGCGCCTCCAAGGTCAGTGGACTCTTGGGACAAACGACGTCGGCCACGGTGGCCCGAACCGTTCACCTGACTGCACCGATTCACCCGCTCACCATCGTCATCGCCTTCGCCGGCGCACTGCTCGGCGGCCTCATCGCCGGCGCCGTCGGTGGTTGGCGAGCGGCGCGACTCTCGCCGGCATCGGCACTGCGAGACCTCGGATGATCGACACTTCCATTGAAAGGTATGACACATGACCCAGGTACTGACCGACGACCAGCGAGGGGCCACTCCCGGTGAACCTCTCTATTCGCTGAAGGGCGTGACCCGCGTCTTCGCCAAAGGGGGCGTGACGGTCAACGCGCTTCGCGGCATCGATCTGGAGATCGCGCGCGGTGAGACGGTGTCACTCGAAGGACCGAGCGGCTCGGGCAAGACCACGCTCCTCCAGCTCCTTGGTGCCCTCGATACGCCGACCGCGGGTCAGATCCGCTTCGCCGGTCGATCCCTCGAGGACGAATCGGACAGCGTGCTCACTGATATTCGCTCGAGAGAGATCGGATTCGTCTTCCAGCAGTTCAACCTCATCCCGACGTTGAGCGCGGAGGAGAACGTGGCGATCGCCATGGTGCCGCGCGAGTCCTCCCACGTGAAGCGCATCGCGCGCGCGAGCGAACTGCTCGGACAGGTCGGCCTCGGTCACCGTCTGGGGCACCTGCCCTCGCGGCTCTCCGGCGGCGAACAACAGCGCGTGGCCATCGCACGAGCACTCGCGAATTCGCCCGAAGTGATCATCGCCGATGAGCCGACCGGCAATCTCGACTCGACGAACGCGGGCGAGTTCCTCGCGCTTCTCGACGACCTGCAAAAACAGTTCGGTGTGACGATCATCATCGCGACACACGACGAGGATGTCGCCGCCCACACGGGGCGTCGCGTTCGCATGCGTGACGGCGCCATCGCATCGGACACGACGAAGCCGGGCTGAGCATTGAGCAGTTCGTAGTCTGGAGTATGACGCTTCCACTACGCCAAGGAGTGCGAGCGGTCGTCTTGGACGGCGACGATCGAATCCTGCTCGTGCACTTTCAATTCCCTGACTGGAGGCTCTGGGCGACGCCGGGTGGCGGCGTCGAGCCCGGGGAGTCGCTGGAGGTGGCCATTCGTCGGGAACTACGCGAAGAAGTCGGCATGGTCGACGTCGAACTCGGCCCAGTCATATGGGAGCGGACCCACGTGTTCCCCTTCGCGGAGTTCGCCGGCCAGTACGAGAAGTTCTTCCTGGTCCGCACTTCGACGACGGCGATCAACCCGTCCTTCTCGCAAGAGGAACTCTTGGAAGAACGACTGACCGCGGCGCGATGGTGGAGCGTTCAAGAGATACGAGGGGCCAGCGACGAACCGTTCGCGCCCCGAGAACTCGCGAACCTGTTGGAGACGTTGTTAAATGAAGGACCGCCGGGGGCAATCGTCGACACCGGCGTGTAACCGAGGGCTAAATGAAGGCGTATTCGGGTCGGTGGCCGGACTCGATCTCCAGGCGAACGAGGAGTTGGGCGACGGGCAAGTCTTTGGCGTGCGTGATGCCGATACAGCGAGAGCGCGTGGGCAACACTTCGAAGACGAGTGACGTGCTCTCCAGTACTTGACCGACGAACGTAGAAAGTTGCAGTTCGGCGTCCTCGCCGAAGTCGTGTTGGGCGAGCGAGGTGTGCATGAGTGGGATGATCTCGGGCTGGAAGCCCCAGAGGTTCATCGACACGGTCGCGAGCGGCGAGAGCGATACCGGTTCGAGTCCGTCGTCGGCCTCGTAGCCTTCGAGCGTCGCGTGGACGTTTCGTCGCTCCACGATCTCGGTCAACTTTCCGTCTTCCACCATGCAGGTGCCGCGCGATACCGGTAGGTCGCCGACGAGCGCGCGGTCGAGTTCGAAACCGACGAGGCAGTTGTTCGGACTGTTGGCGAGGCGCTCGCCGAGCAAGAGGAAGGCGGCGCGGCCGTAGAGGTCGTCGGCGTTCGAGACGCCGAAGGGCTTGGAGAGGTCCAGGTTGCTCTCGGCGGCGAGCACCGCGTCGACCGTGCCACGCTGACGGCCCTGATCGGCGAAGGTGACCTTGTGGTCCTTGGGCCAACGAGCGGCCACGTGCGCTTCGATCTGGGGGCCGGTGTCGGAGTTGACGACGATGACGATGTCCTCGAATCCCGAGGCCCAGGCATCCGAGGCGAGGAGGTCGATGACACCCTCGCCGTGTTTGCCGATGGGTGCCAACTGTTTGACCCCGCCGTAGCGCCGGGCGCGGCCGGCGGCGAGGATGATCAACGACGGTCCGCTCAACGCGACCACCGAACGACCGCCGAGGCCCAGGTCATGCCGGCGCCGAAGCCGGTCATGAGCGCGTACTCACCGGGCTTCACTCGACCGTTCTCACGGGCGTCGAAGAAGGCGAGCGGAATCGACGAACTCGACGTATTGCCGTAGCGGTCCAGGGTGACGACGGTGCGCTCCATGGGGATGCCGAGGCGCTGCGTCGCGGCCTTGATGATGCGCACGTTGGCCTGGTGGGGGATGACGAGGCTGATGTCGTCGGGGCTGACCTCGGCGATCTTCATCGCCTCCTCGGCCGAATCGACGACGACGCGCACGGCGCGACGAAAGACCTCTTTGCCGTCCATCCAGAAGAAGCCGCCGTGTTCACAGGTCAAGAGATCGGCGGCCGAACCGTCGGCGCCCAGGACGAAGGAGAGAACATCCGATTCGGCTTCGTCGTACTCCAGCACCGCAGCACCGGCGCCGTCACCGAGCAGGACGGCCATGTTGCGGTCACTCCAGTCGACCCAGCGCGAGAGGTTCTCCGAGCCGATCACGAGGATTCGACGCGCGCCGGTCTCGAGCAGACCCTGGGCGACGCGTACCGCGTACATGAAGCCGCTGCAGGCCGCGTTGACGTCCATCGCCGCACAGTTAAGACCGAGTTCGTTGGCGATCATGGGCGCCGAGGCCGGGCACAGCCGGTCCGGCGTCGTGGTCGCGAGGACCAAGAAGTCGATGTCGCCCACGAGGAGTCCGGCGTCGGCAATCGCGTTTCGTCCGGCGATGACGCCGAGGGAGACGGCCGAGCCGCCGATGCGGCGTTCACGGATGCCGGTGCGCTCGGCGATCCACTCGTCGGAGGTGTCGAGCGTCAAGGAGAGCTCGTCGTTGGTGACGATTCGGTCCGGTAGGGCGATGCCCCAACCCTTAAAGCGAACGCCCATTGGTCAGCTCCTTCGCTGGAATGCCTTCGGCAAGTCTAGGTCTCAGGCGCTCGGCGCCGGGGGTGCCTTCAGTACTTGCAAGGTGCAGCGCGCCACGCAGATCATCCGGCCCGTCTCGTCGGTGAGGTCGATTGCCCCAAACGTGGACCTTGCGACCCTTACGAATCGGTGTCGCCGTCGCGGTCAACGTTCCGCTACTCATCGAGCGAAGGTGCGAGCAGTTGAGTTCGGTGCCCGACGACGATCTCGTCCGGTCCGACGTTGATCGCGCCGCCGATCGACGCGGCGCCCTCGGCCAGCAGTGCCGACACGCCGCCGTGCAATATGCCGTAGGGCTGGTGAACCTTCGGGCCGACCTCGACCTGCATGACGACTCTTTCCGGCGTGAGGAGCACGACCTCGACGCCGAGTTCCTTGTTAACGTCGGTGCCTTCGTTCAAGCGCTGCATTCGGTCTTCGGCATTTGGACAGTGTAGAAGTCGCCCGATAGCCTCGGTCAATGACTCGACGAGTGGACTTACGCAGCGACACCGTGACCCAACCCACGCAGGCGATGCGTGACGCGATGGCCGTCGCCGTCGTCGGCGACGACGGCTACAACGAAGACCCGACGATCCGAGCACTGGAGGACCGCTTCGCCGCGCTCGTCGGCAAAGAGGCCGCGGTCTTCGTCCCCTCAGGCGTCATGGGCAATCAGATCGCGTGCGGATCCTCACCAGTCCCGGCGACCTCATCATCGCCGGTCGAGGCCAGCACGTGGTCAGCTTCGAGATGGGTGCGGCGGCGAGAAACTCCTCGATCCAGTTCGCGACCGTCGATGACACGAACGGGGCGCTGGCGCTGCGCGACGTGCTCGACATCATCGACGCCGAGGACGACCATCAGCCCCACGTCGCCATGGTGTCACTGGAGAACACGCACATGCCGTCGGGCGGCACGCCCTCGACGTCGCCGACATCGAAGCACTGGCTCGTGCGATCGGCGACCGTCCCCTACATCTGGACGGCGCACGACTGTTCAACGCGGTCGTGGCGACCGGCACGAGCGCGGCACAGTACGCCGCGCCGGCGGCGACCGTCATGACGTGTCTCTCGAAGGGACTCTGCGCGCCCGCCGGTTCACTGCTCGCCGGACCGGCCGACTTGATGGCGCGCGCCCGCATCGAACGCAAGCGACTGGGTGGCGCGATGCGTCAAGCTGGCTTCCTCGCCGCGGCTGGGCTCGTGGCCCTGGATCAGATGGTCGCTCGGCTGGCCGAGGATCACGCACGCGCGCGTTCGCTCGCCGAACTGTTCGCGGCGACGTTTCCTGAGGCCGACTACGACGCGTCGACGTGTCGCACGAACATCGTGGCCTTCAACCATCCGCAAGCGCGACAGCTGGTCGAAGAACTCGCGGTCGTCGGCGTCGATGGCGGCACCGTCGGACCGCGTCGGGCTCGCTTCGTCACGCACGCCGGCGTGAGCGACGACGACGTCACATTCGTGGCCGATGTGTTGGCACGCTTCAAGCCCACGTTGCGCTGAAGCGTCATTCGTTCGCGCGTCGTTCGCCCAGAAGTCCCGGGGAATCGTCGGCGTTGAGGGGGTACGCTTATAGGACCCCTAAAGGCAACACATGACTGAAATTCTCCACCTCTCCACGTTCTTGCACCGCCCGATATTCGATTCGGACGGTGGCCGGATCGGTCGCGTCCAAGACCTGGTCGCGCGCCTCGGCGACAACTCGCACCCGCCCGTCGTGGGCGCAGTCATCCGCATCGAGGGCCGCGACCTCTTCGTCCCGATTCGCAAGATTGGCGGCCTCAGCGAAGGCCGTATGACCTTCGAGGGTAAACGCGTCGACCTTCGACGATTCGAACGCCGTCCGGGTGAACTGCTACTCGCCGAGGACCTGCTGGCGCGACACCTGATCAACCTGGTGCGCGGTCGACTGATCACCGCCAACGAGATCGAGATCGCCCAGATCGACAACAAGTGGGAGGTCGTCGGCGTCGACCCGGGCAAGCGGCCGCTCCTCCGTCGAATACTCGGCAAGAACGTCGGCCAACACGTCAAGCCCGAGGCCATCGTGGACTTCGCGTCGATCGAGCCCTTCGTCTCACACGTGCCGACGGCTCGACTACGGATTCCCTACCGCAAGCTCTCCAAGCTGCACCCGGCCCAGATCGCCGACCTCGTCGAGCAGGCCAGCCACGAAGAGGGTGAAGAGATCATCGAGGCCGTCGGCGCCGACCGCGAGCTCGAGGCCGACGTTTTCGAAGAGCTGGACACGACGCACCAGCTCGAGTTCCTCGAATCTCGCAGCGACGCCGACGCCGCGCGCCTCCTCGCGCGCATGGAGCCCGACAACGCGGCCGACCTCATCAGTGAGATCGACCAAGACCGCCGCCTCCCGATCCTCGAACGTCTGCCCGACGTCCAGAAGTCGAAGGTCCGACAACTCCTCTCCTACAGCGCCGACACCGCCGGCGGCCTGATGAACCCCGACTTCGTGTCGGTGCCGGCGACCGCGACGGTCGCCGACGCGCTCGAAGCGATTCGCACCTCGCGCGTGCCCGCCGAGTCGTTGCACGCGGTCTTCGTGATGGACGAGAACGGTCATCCGCTTGGCGCGGCCTCCATCGCGCCGCTGGTGCGCGCCCCGGGACACGAGCTCGCGCTGAGTGTCTCGCGAACACACTTGGCGCACGTGCACCCGCACTGGGACTTGCACCAGGTGGCTCGCAAGATGAGTGACTTCAACCTGACGGTACTGCCGGTATTGGATGAGGACCATTTGACGATGATCGGCTTGGTAACAGTGGATGACCTACTCGAGGAGTTGCTGCCGCAAGGCTGGCGACGCGAGTTCGGCATGACGGCGGTCGAAGAGTGACGCGCCGTATCCCGCAGGGTCACGTTCAAAGGGGGCTCACTGAAACCCCCTAGTACAACCTTCATTCATTGCGTCCCGGCACGATCGCACACGAACTCTTCGGTAGGCCACTAGCCCTCCTTCGAATCTCGTCGTGGGCGTGTCACCACTACGAGAACAGGAAGGAGGAAGCGTGAGCGAAGTAACGAAGGATCAGATCAAGGGTGCCTTCGGCACCGTCAAGGAGTACGAACCCGGCGCACGCCGCGGGGCCCGCGCACGCCTCCTCACGCTTCTGGCCATCATCGGACCAGGACTCATCGTCATGGTCGGTGACAACGACGCCGGTGGCGTCTCGACCTACGCCCAGGCCGGTCAGAACTTCGGCTACACGCTGCTGTGGACGCTGCCCTTGTTGATCCCCGTCTTGATCGTCAACCAGGAGATGGTCGTGCGCCTCGGCGCGGTCACCGGCATCGGTCACGGCCGGCTGATCCGCGAGCGCATCGGGCGGCGCTGGGGCAACGTCTCGATCAGTTCGATCCTGCTGCTCAACTTCTTGATCATCGTCACTGAGTTCATCGGCATCTCGCTCTCGATGGAGTACTTCGGCATCTCGGCCTTCGTCTCGGTCCCCATCGCGGTCGTGGCGCTCTTCGGCGTGACCGCGACCGGATCGTTCCAGCGCTGGGAGCGGTTCATGATGCTCTTCGTCGCCGTCAACCTCGTGATGATCCCGTTGGTACTGCGCGCCCACGTCGCCACACACGCTCTCTTTCATGACATGGCGGTGCCGGGTATCCGTGGCGGAACGTCCTCGGCGGCGGTCTTGCTCATCATCTCGATCATCGGGACCACGGTCGCGCCGTGGCAGCTCTACTTCCAGCAGAGCAACATCGTCGACAAGAAGATCTCGCCACGCTGGATGAACTACGAACGCATCGACACGATCCTCGGATCGTTCATCGTGGTCGTCACCGCGGCGTTGCTGATGGGTATCACCGCGGCCGGTCTCTCGCACCACGGCGGTACGAACAGTTACACGAACGCGCTCTCGGTCGCCCACGACCTGACGAGATTCGTCGGACACAGCACCGGCGACCTCTTCGCCATCGTGCTGTTGAACGCGTCGATCATCGGTGCCGCGGCGGTCACGCTCGCGAGTAGCTATGCGGTGGGCGACCTGTCGAATCGCTTCAATCAGGGTCTCAACGTTCCGCTGCGCGACGCCAAGGGCTTCTACAGCGTTTTCGGGGGACTGCTTGTCGTCGCCGGCATCGTGGTACTCATTCCCCACGCGCCGCTCGGACTGATCACACTGGCGGTGCAGGCGATGTGTGGACTCATGTTGCCGAGCACGTCGATCTTCGTCTTGTTGATGGCGAACGATCGCGAAGCGCTCGGTCCGTGGGTCAACGCGCGCTGGCTGAACGCGCTCGCCGTGGTCATCATCGCCATCCTCGTCGTGCTCTCGGTGACGATGATGGTCTCGACGCTCTTCACCTCGGTCGACGTGGTGGCGATGCTCGAATGGACGAGCGCCATCGTGGGCGTGGGCGTCGTCATCGGACTCCCCATCGGACTACACCGCCAAGGCTCGCGCCCGCACTACGACGTCGACCGCCTCGACTGGCGCATGCCGCGACTGGCCCTCTTGGAACGACCGAAGCGTTCGCGCGCGCGCCACTGGCTCTTGACGGCCATCGGGACGTATTTGACCGTGGCCGGAACGCTGTTACTGGTTCGAATCATCCAGTTGGCGACCTCGTAGTCTCATCTGATGACGTCCGCCCCGACCCTGCTGTGCGTGCACGCGCACCCGGACGACGAAGCGATCTTTACGGCCGGCGTCACGTCGCACTACGCCGCGCTCGGCTACCGCGTCGTCTTGATCACTTGCACGAACGGTCAGCTCGGCTTCGACGATCACGGTCGTCCAGGACCTGATCCTCTTCACGACGTCGACGTCACGCGCGCCGACGCGCGCCGGCGAACTGCTACGCGCGGCGGTACTCACCGGATTCTCTCGGGTCGTCACTTTGGGCTACGACGACTCCGGCATGGTCGGCTGGCCGCAGAACGACCGGCCCGGTGCCTTCATGAACGCCGACGTCGGCGTCGTCGCACGAACGATCGCGTCGATCATGGACGAAGAGCGCGCGACGGTCGTGCTTACCTACGACGAGAACGGCTTCTACGGCCACCCCGATCACATAATGGCCAACGTCGTGACGCGTGCGGCGATCGACGTTGGCCGCCAGCCCGAAGCGTCTCTACTACCCGGTCGCTCCCCGGGGCGTCTTGGAGGCGTTCGTCGAGGGCGCCAGGGCCAAGGGCGTCTTCTTGCCGGCGTGGATCCTGGACGCCACGCACACGGTCTCGGACGACGTGGTCGCCACGACGATGGACGTGCGCGCCTTCGCCAAAACCAAGCACCAGGCCATCGCGACGCACGCTTCACAGGTGGACAACGCGGACCTCGTCACGATGAGACGAAGAACTCTTTACGCTGCTCTTTGGCATCGAGTACTACCAGCGCGCCTGGAGCCGTGATGTGACATCCGGCGATGAAACTGATCTCTTTGGAGGACTGTAAATGGAACAACTGACATTTCTCGCGGTGCACGCCCACCCGGACGACGAGGCGAGCTCGCTCGGGCGGCCTCTACCGCCTGCTCGCGGACCAGGGCGTGCGCACGGTGCTCGTCACGTGCACCAACGGCGAGTGCGGCGACGGTCCCGACGGGGCCAAGCCCGACGCCGATCACCACGACGGCGATGAGGTCGCGGCGATCCGCGCCATCGAACTCGACAACGCCGTCAAGATCCTTGGCATCGATCGTTTGGTGCGTCTGGGCTACCGCGACTCGGGCATGAAGGGTTGGCCGCAGAACGACGACCCCGAGTCGTTCTGGGCGACGCCGGTCGACGTCGCGGCCGCGAAACTGGCCGAGGTCTTGAACGAGGAGCGACCGCAGGTCATCATGACCTACAACGAGCACGGTTTCTACGGACACCCCGATCACATCCAGGCGAACCGCATCACGCTCGCCGCACTCACGATGATCGACTACGAACCGACGCTGTACTTCAACGCGATCCCCGACTCAGTCTTCGCGGAGTGGCGCAAGCGTTGGGAGCAGGAGGACCGTGAACGCGCCGAAGCCGACGCCGCCAAGGGAATCGTGCGCGAGCCCGAGACGCCCGACCCCGACGAAGAGGAGTTCCATATGGGCACGCCCGACGATGAGATCTCGGCGACCGTCGATATCAGCGCGGTGAATGGCGCAAAGTTCGACGCGCTCGAAGCACACGTCTCGCAGATTGGTGACTCCTTCTGGATGAAGATGGGTCGCGAGCGCTTCATCGAGACGATGCGCACCGAGTGGTTCGTGCGCGTGACGAACCCGAAGGGCGTTCAAGGCAACGTCGATGACATTTTCGCCGGCTATCGATAGGCACACGTCGCCGAACTAACGGTCGATCAGTGGTGCATTCTCTTCGGGGGTGAATGGGCGCAGCACGCAGAACTCGTTTCCTTCGAGGTCTGCCAGGACGACCCAGGTGCACTCCGACGGCTGGCCAATGTCCACGCGCGTCGCGCCAAGACCTTCGAGACGCTGGACTTCGGCGAACTGATCACTCGGACGCAGGTCGAGATGGAATCGACTCTTGGCGACCCGGCCGTTCGGAACCCGAATGAAGACGATGTCGGGCGAGATGCCTTCTTGCGCTGACCCAGCGGGAGGTTCGAGTACGACCTCTTCGCCGTCGTCAAATGTGATGCGCCAACCGAGCGCGTCGGCCCAAAATGTGGCGAGGCGCAATGGATCGAGACAGTCGACGCTTACGTTCTGAAGCCGAAGGGTCATGGCGTCACTCTATGACCGGCGCTCGCGTCAATGACGTGCCAGCGCTGAGGCGAGTAACTCTTCGACCCTCGCGTTCATTGCTTCGAAGTCGACCCTCAATCGACGACCGGCCTGCTGTTGCAAGAAGTTCCCCCACCCGGGTAGATACTTCAAGATGCCTTCGACGTCCCACCAACGTTCGACGGTCCGGCCTGACATCGACTCGAAGATGTCGAGCAATTGATTAGCCACTGCGCTCGAATAGAGCACGGTGAGATTGAGCCGTAGGTGCGAGACGTCCATCCCCGGATCACCGGAGGATCCAAAGACCCAGTCGACGACGCTCGTGAGTCGCCCTCGTTGCCACAACAGATTGAACTGTTGATAGTCGTGATGGATGAAACACGGTGTCGAAATCGGGGGATCGTCCTCAACCACTGAGAACGCCTCTCGCCAGAGATCCGGACGCTTCGACCATGTGGGAACGATGAGATTGTTCCGATCCAGCCACGACTCCGCCGCGGGAGCCTCAAGCTCGAGGTGATGGATACGAACCAACATCGAAGCAATTTGGTCTAACCAATCCTTGGTGTCGCGGGGCGTTAGTTCGACGTGGCCATCGAGATATGACATGAGCAGAGAGGGTTCACCGCACTCGTCGCCAGTCGCGTCAATGCCGAGTAGCCGCGGAGCGGGGAATTGCGTTCGCTCGAGTTCGTCCAGAATGCTGGCCTCGGCAACGACACGTTCCGGTCCGTCGTTGGAGTGAACGTCAACCCAACGCCGCAGTACGCGTCGATGGTGGTGGCCCTGCGGGTCCACGAGTGAGATGGCATGCATTGCCGACGTAATGCCCCCGGTCAATCGGCGAACTGAGGTCACGTTTGTGCCCGGGGCAATCGACCGGGCGACCCATAGTAAGGCCCCTGCGCTTGGCGTCTCGACGTCCGGCTGTCGGTCCAACTTCGTCAGCGAGTCAATATGAAGACGAAAGCGAGTCCGGCCACCACGGACGCGATGATGTAACGGCGTCGCAGTTGATGCGACATCTCAGAGAAGGCACGCGGTGAACCGTTGGTGCCGAATCCCGGGAGTCGGTGAATCGAGACGTCATTTCGTTCGGCCTCGCGTCGAGACTGCTCCAGTTCCGCGAGTCGCACCGTTAGGTGATCGCCGCTCTCCATCGCCGCGCCGCACCGCGAGCACAGTAGGTCGCTGCTCGACTGCACCTCGCCGCACTGCGTGCAGGTGACGAAGGTTTCAGCCACCGCGACCGTTCCGGGAAGCGACCACGTCCGTCATGTCTCCACCGTACAACTGGTCGGCGGCTGGATTAGTAGCGGTACGAATCGGGCTTGAAGGGGCCCTCCACCGGCACGCCAATGTAGTCGGCCTGCTTCTTGGTGAGCGTGGTCAGTTTGACGCCCAGGGCGTCGAGGTGGAGTCGCGCCACCTTCTCGTCGAGGTGCTTTGGCAAGACGTAGACCTTCTTCTCGTAGTTCGCGTTGTTCACGAACAGCTCGATCTGGGCCATCGTCTGGTTCGTGAACGAGTTGCTCATCACGAAGCTCGGGTGACCCGTCGCGTTGCCGAGGTTAAGCAGACGTCCCTCGGAGAGCAAGATGATCGCGCGGCCGTTGGGCAAGATCCACTTGTCGACCTGGGGCTTGATGTTCTCTCGTCGAACGCCCGGGAGGTTCGTCAGCCCCGCGATGTCGATCTCGTTGTCGAAGTGACCGATGTTGCCGAGGATCGCCTGGTGCTTCATCATCAACATGTGATCGACCGAGACGATGTCGCGGTTGCCGGTCGCGGTGATGATGATGTCGGCGTAGGGGAGGGCCTCTTCGAGCGTCGTCACCTGGAAGCCGTCCATCGCCGCTTGCAGCGCGCAGATGGGGTCGACCTCCGTGATGATGACGCGTCCGCCTTGACCGCGCAACGACTCCGCCGAACCCTTTCCGACGTCGCCGTAGCCGCAGATGACGGCGACCTTGCCGCCGATCAACGTGTCGGTGGCGCGGTTGATGCCGTCGACGAGCGAGTGGCGACAGCCGTACTTGTTGTCGAACTTGGACTTGGTGACGGCGTCGTTCACGTTGATCGCGGGGAACAACAGCGTGCCGTCGCGCTCCATCTCGTACAGCCGGTGCACGCCCGTCGTGGTCTCTTCCGAGACGCCGATCAGACCTTCGGCCATCGGTCCGAAGAGTTTCTCGCCGCTCGAGACGATGTTGTCGAGAAGGGCCAAAATCACGCGGTACTCCTCGGTGTCCGCGCTTTCGGGGGCCGGTACGAAACCAGCGCGTTCGAATTCGAGACCCTTGTGCACGAGCAAGGTCGCGTCGCCGCCGTCGTCCAGGATCATCGTCGGCCCGGCGTGATCGGGCCAGCGCAGCATCTGCTCGGTGCACCACCAGTACTCCTCGAGCGACTCACCCTTCCAGGCGAAGACCGGTACGCCCTGGGGATCGTCAACCGTCCCGTTCGGTCCGACGACGACCGCGGCCGCGGCGTGGTCCTGGGTCGAGAAGATGTTGCAACTGACCCAGCGGACGTCGGCGCCGAGGGCGACCAAGGTCTCGATCAGGACCGCGGTCTGAATCGTCATGTGGAGTGAACCCGCGATACGCGATCCGGTGAGTGGTTTGGTGGCGCCGAACTCGGCGCGCATGGCCATGAGGCCGGGCATCTCGTGTTCGGCGAGGGTGATCTCGGCGCGACCGAAATCGGCGAGCGAGAGGTCGGCAACTTTGAAGTTAAAGGTGGCAGAGGTCATGGTTCTCCTAGGAGTTAGCGATTTCCAGGCGCCGACCTCTGTCGCACACGCCTACAAATATCGTATCGCGTCAGACCCCGACGCGAAACTCCACGACGTCCCCGTCGCGCATGACGTACTCCTTGCCCTCGATGCGCGCCTTGCCCGCGGCCTTCACCTGTGCCATCGAGCCGAGCGACATCAGGTCGTCGAAGGAGACGACTTCGGCCTTGATGAAGTGCTTCTGGAAGTCGGTGTGGATCTCGCCAGCCGCCTCGGGCGCGCTCGCGCCCTGGTGGATCGTCCAGGCGCGCGTCTCTTTCGGGCCGGCGGTGAGGAAGGTCTGCAAACCGAGCGTCGCGAAGCCGACGCGCGAGAGCAGCGCCAGGCCGGACTCCTCTTGGCCGTAGGACTGAAGGAGTTCGAGCGCCTCGTCCTCGTCCAAGTCCGACAGCTCCGCTTCGACCTTGGCGCACAGGATGACCGAGGGTGAGGGCGCCACCGACGCTTCGAGCGCCGCGCGCCGCGTCTCATCGCCGAGGGTCTCTTCGTCGACATTGAAGACGTAGATGAACGGCTTGTCGGTCAAGAGATGCATGTCGGCGAGCACGTCGCGGTCGAGGTCCTTGACCTTGGAGATGACGAGGCCCTGATCGAGTGCGGCCTGCGCCTTCTTGACCTCGGCGAGGCGCGACTGTGCGTCGCTACCGCCGCGCTTGGCTTCGCGCTCCAGTCGAGTGAGGACCTTTTCGACCGTTTGAAGGTCCGCGAGGATCAGCTCGGTCTCGATGGTGGCGACGTCGCTCGCCGGATCGATCCGTCCGTCGACGTGGATGACGTCGTCGTCGACAAAGACGCGCACGACCTCACAGATCGCGTCGCACTCGCGAATCGCCGCCAGGAACTGATTTCCGAGCCCTTCGCCTTCGGAGGCACCTTTCACGATGCCGGCGATGTCGACGAAGGTGACGGCCGCCGGGAGGATCTTCTCCGAGGCGAACATCGCGGCGAGGCGGGCGAGCCGAGGGTCGGGCACCGAGACGACACCGACGTTCGGTTCGATTGTGGCGAACGGGTAGTTCGCGGCCAGGACGTTGTTGTGCGTGAGTGCGTTGAAGACCGTTGATTTGCCGACGTTCGGAAGTCCGACGATCCCGATTGAGAGTGCCATGGACGTTCAACGCTACTCGGGCGAGGCCGCGCATCGGCCCGGCGCCGACGTCGTCGATCTTCTTTTGCGCGCGTGTTTCGTGTCCTCTACTGTCGTTCCATGGAAACGACAAACGTGGTGGAAGGTGTCGCGCCGTTTGGCGAATGGCAGACGTGGTACCGGGTCACCGGCGACCTCGCCTCGGGGCCGACCCCGTTGGTCGTCGCCCACGGCGGCCCGGGTTGCACGCATGACTACGTGCTCGCTTTGGCGAAGCTCGCCGAGCGCGGTCGCCCGGTCGTGCACTACGACCAACTCGGTGGCGGACGCTCGACGCACATGCCGGACAAGGGCGGCGACTTCTGGACCGTCGACCTCTTCTTGGAAGAGCTCGAGAATCTCCTCGTTCATCTGGGCATCAACGATCGCTACTTCTTGCTCGGGCAGTCCTGGGGCGGGATGCTCGGCGCGGAGCACGGTATCCGTCAACCCGCCGGCTTGAAGGCACTCGTCATCAGTAACTCACCGGCCTCCATGGCACTGTGGGCGAGCGAGGCGAAGGCCCTGCGCGCAGAGCTCGAGCCCGAAGTCGAAGCGGCGCTCGATCGCCACGAGGCCGCGGGCACGACCGATGACCCGGAGTACCTCGCGGCCCAGCAGGTGTACTACGACCTGCACGTCTGTCGCGTCGTGCCGAACCCGCCGGAGGTGGTGGCGACCTTTGAGATGCTCCAGGAGGACCCGACGGTCTACAACGTCATGAACGGCCCTAACGAGTTCTTCTGCATCGGGACGCTGCGCGACTGGAGTGTGGTGGACGACGTCCACAAGATCACCGCACCGACGCTGCTCGCCTCGGGCCGTTTCGACGAGGCGACGCCAGCCACCGTGCAGCCGTTCTTCGACAACATTCCGGACGTGCGCTGGGAGATCTTCGAGAACTCCAGCCACATGCCGTTCGTCGAAGAGCCCGATCGCTACCTCGATGTCGTAGAGGGGTTCCTGGCGAACTACGACATTTGATCTCGTAATGGAGAGGCAACAAATCTTGTAGTAAAGAGGTAACAACAATCTGAGCAGCGTCATAAGGGAGAATCGCATGTCACGTCTCAAGTCCATGAAGCGGATGGGGGTGATCCTGTCGTCACTCGCCGTGTGCACGTCTGGAATCATCGCCCTGTCGTCTGGCGCACCCGCGGGTGCGTCGTCGTCGGGATATCAGTCCCAGCACGCTGGAGGTACCATCCACCTCGACGCCACGGCGGCCGGTGGCACGCTCGACCCCCAGGTCAACTACACCCTGCAGTACTGGCAGCTGTACCAGGCGTCGTACGACGGCCTGGTCGCGTTCCAGAAGGTCGGCGGCGACGCGTCATTCGTCGTCGTGCCGGACCTCGCCGTAGCGCTACCCAAGGTGACGAACAGTGGGAAGACGTACACGTTCGTCCTGCGAAAGGGCATCAAGTTCTCGAACGGTAAGACGGTCACCGTCGCGGACGTCCTCAGCTTCGTTCCAGCGACTCTTCAAGGTCTCGAACCCGAACGCCGGCTCGTGGTACAACGACATCGTCGGTGGACCGGCTTGCGTGACGACCCCGGCGACCTGCACGCTCAAGGGCGGTCTCTCGGTGAACGCGGCGACGAATACGGTCGTGTTCAACCTCATCGCACCGGATTCGGAGTTCCTCGACCAGCTGGCCGTGCCATTCGGCTCCATCCTGCCGGCCAACACGCCGCCGAAGGACGAGGGCGACACACCGATTCCCGGCACCGGCGCTTACTACTTCGCGTCGTACAACCCGAACTCATCCCTCGTCATGAAGCGCAACAAGTACTTCAAGGTATGGAGCGCGGCGGCTCAGCCGCAGGGCTACCCCGACGAGATCGAGATGACTTTCGGCCTGCCGGTCGAGTCCGAAGTAACCGCCGTCGAGAACGGCCAGGCCGACTGGGTCTTCGACCCGATCCCGGCGGACCGCCTCGGTGAGATCTCAACGAAGTACACCAGCCAAGTGCACGTGCACACGCTGACCGCCGACTGGTACGCGCCGATGAACGTGAACATCGCGCCGTTCAACAACTTGAAGGCCCGCCAGGCCGTCAACTACGCCTTGAACAAGAACTCGCTGGTGAAGCTCTACGGCGGTTCGGAACTCGCGACACCAACGTGCACGATCCTGCCGCCGGGTTTTCCCGGGTACCTGAAGTACTGCGACTACAACTCGAAGAACTCCTCGACGTACGCCGGGCCGGACTTGAAGAAGGCCAAGGCCCTCGTGAGGGCGTCGGGCACTCTCGGTGACAAGGTCGCGGTCGTCGCACAGAATGACCCGGTCGATGAGTCGGTCGGGGCCTACATCCAAAGCGTGCTCAACCAGATCGGCTACAAGGCCACGCTTGAAGCCGCTCTCGCAGAACATCGAGTTCAGTTACATCCAGAACACGAACAACAAAGTCCAGATCAGCGTCACGCAGTGGTACCAGGACTACCCGGCCGCGTCGGACTTCTTGAAGGTGCTGCTCAACTGCAGCGGCTTCCACAAGGCCAGCGACAACAGCATCAACATCTCGGGTCTCTGTGACAAGGCGATTGACAACCAAGAGGCCAGCGGCTGAGACTTTGGAGTTGACGAACCCGACCGCGGCCAACAAGCTTTGGGGTCAGATCGACAAGACGCTCATGACGACCGAAGCGCCGTGGGTGCCGCTGTTCAATCCGAAGCTGGTTGACTTCGTGGGCAAGCGAGTAGGCAACTATCAGTTCTCGCTGGAGTTCTACATGTACGTGGACCAACTGTGGGTGAAATAGAAGAACTACCCGCGGTCACGTCGACCGCCTCTTCAATTGCGGTGAAGTTGACCGCCGTGGACTCGGAGAGTCCATGGCGGTCATCACTGCAACAGTTACGTCGGAATCGAGCAGCGATGGTGGCGCTCGGCGTCCTGATTTTCATGGTGATCGTCACCTTGTTGGCGCCGGTCTACGCCCATCACTTCGCCCACGACAACCCATTCCTGCCGAATCTCCAGGGTCGCATCAAGATCAGGAAATCACTATCGCCAAGTGATGCAGACCAATACGACGGGTCTCGGAGTCACTCCCGTCGGTCCGACCTGGAACTTCTCAAAGTACTTCCTTGGCGCCGACGAACTCGGCCGCGACGTCTTCGCCCGCGTCCTCTACGGCGGGCGCGACACGCCTATTGATTGGCTTCTCGTCGGGCCTGATCTGCATCAGCGTGGCGACCGTCTTGGGCATGCTGGCCGGCTACTTCGGTCGCGCGACGGACTGGGTCATCTCTCGGCTCCTCGACGTCATCTGGGCGTTCCCGATCTACCTTCTGGCGATCTCGCTGTCCGTCATCCTCGTGACGAATGGACTCGACCTCGGCATCATCCGCATCGGCGCCGGTTCGCTGCTCTTGCCGATCCTGATCATCGCGTCGGTCTACGTGCCCTACGTGGCGCGACCCGTCCGAGGGATTGTCTTCTCCTTGAAGGAGCGTGACTTCATTCACGCCGCCGTCGCTTCGGGCGCGTCGGACCTGCACATTCTGCGCAAAGAGATCCTGCCCAACGTGATGCCCAGCGTGATCGTGTTCTTCCCGCTGATGGTGGCGCTCAACATCTTGACCGAGTCAGCGCTCTCGATACTCGGTATCGGCGTGCAGCCGCCGCAGGCGAGCTGGGGAACGATCATCAACGACGGTCTGCAACTCCTCTACACGCGGCCGTGGGTCGCGATCGCTCCCGGTATCTGCATCGTGATCGTGTGCGTCGCGCTCAACATCCTCGGCGACGGTGTGCGAGACGCGTTCGACCCCCGAGCGAAACTGCGTGGGTCGATCTAGATGCTGCGCTTCATCTCGAAACGACTGGCGTCGGCGGTATTGGTGATGTTCACCATCAGCGTGCTCGTGTTCTTGATCTTCTTCGCGACACCTGGCGTCGACCCCGCGGCGCGAATCGCCGGAAAGAGCGCCACGCCGGCCGTCCTCGTGCCGTCTCAAAGGAGTTCGGACTGAATCGCCCGCTACCGATTCGCTACGGCCTGATGATGTACCACCTCTTCATCAAACAAGACCTGACGTCCTACGTCAACATCGGCGACCGGATCATTCCCCAGATCACGGCCGCGGCGCCAATCACGCTCTCTTTGATTTTTGGCGCGGTCGTGATCTGGCTCCTCGTCGGGATCTTCGCCGGGGTCGTCGCCGCGAAGAACAAGGGCAAGTTCATCGATCCGCTGGTCATGTTCTTCGGCATCGCCGCGATCTCGATCCCGGTGTACTGGCTCTGTGAGATGGTCTTGCTCGTCACCCAAGGGGGACTCCATAGTTCAGTCTTTGCCTGGGTGCCCAATGGTGGCTACGTGTCCTTGACGACAAGTCCCTGGCAGTGGGCGCTGCACCTGTTCTGGCCGTGGGTCACCCTGGCCAGTCTCTATGCGGGCATCTACGCCCGCGTCTTGCGCGGCGAGCTGATCAACAACATGAACGAGGACTACATCCGCACGGCTCGAGCGAAGGGCCTCTCCGAACGTCGCATCCTCTATCGCCATGCGCTGCGCTGTTCGATGATCACCATCGTCTCGCTGTTCGGCCTCGACGTCGGCGTTCTCGTCGGTGGTGCGGCGCTGCTCACCGAGGTCGTTTTCGGTTTGCCGGGCGTCGGTCAGCTCACGTACCTGGGACTGCAGAACCTCGACCTGCCGCTCATCATGGGCTGTGTGATGTACGGGGCGTTCTTCGTGGTGCTCGCGAGCGCCGTCGTCGATGTTCTGTACGCCTACATCGATCCGAGGATCCGCGTTGTCGCTTGAACCCCCCTCCGCTGACGCCATCTTGAGCGTGCGCGACCTTGCGGTCTCCTTCGCCACGCGTCGGGGCGTGGTTCGAGCCGTCGACGGACTGTCCTTTGACGTGGGCCCGAAAGAGGTCCTCGGCATCGTTGGCGAATCGGGATCGGGCAAGAGCGTCGCGATGTATTCGATGCTCGGTCTCGTGCGCGACGCGAACGTGTCGATCTCGGGCAGCGTTCGTTTCGAAGGCCGCGAGATCCTCGGGCTCTCGGACTCCGAGATGCAGTCGGTGCGCGGTGGCGACGTTGGCATGATCTTCCAGGATCCGATGACCGCGTTGACGCCGGTCTACACCGTCGGCTGGCAGATCGTCGAGCAGTTGCGCGCCCACAACGCGATGACCAAGAAGCAGGCGCACGAACGAGCGATCGAACTGCTCGCCGAAGTCGGCATTCCCGACCCCAAGAGCCGCGTCAATCACTACCCCCACGAGTTCTCCGGTGGTATGCGCCAGCGCGTCGTCATCGCCATGGCCCTCTCGTGTAATCCGAAGCTGTTGATCGCCGATGAGCCGACCACGGCGCTCGACGTGACGACCCAGGCCCAGATCCTCGACCTCATGGGTCGCCTGCAGGCGACCCATGGGTCGTCAATCGTGATCATCACCCACGACATGGGCGTCATCGCCGAGATCGCCCACCGGGTCGTCGTCATGTACGCCGGTCGTCCGGCCGAGATCGGTCCGGAGTTGGAGGTCGTGCGCGCGCCGCGCCACCCCTACACCTGGGGGCTCCTGGGCGCCGTGCCGCGCGCCGACGTCAAGTCCCGTCGACTCGTGACGATTCCCGGTAACGCGGTCTCACCCTTAGAGGTCCCGATCGGCTGCGCGTTCGCGCCGCGGTGCCAGTACCGCATGGAGATCTGTGCTGAGCGTCCGCCGCTGCGAGGTGAGGGCGACCATCTCGACGCCTGCTGGTTGAGCGACGAGCAGCGCCTCACGATTCGATCGACCGCGACCACGCGAGCAGAGCCGTGAGCGACGACGTCCTCCTTCGCGCGACCGACGTCGTCAAGAGCTATTCGTCGAGGCGACGGGTCAAGGGTGTGCGCGTCCTGAACACGGCGGTGAACGGCGTCTCACTCGAGGTGAATCGCGGCGAGACACTCGGGATAGTCGGTGAGTCCGGATGTGGCAAGTCCACGCTGGCCCGCTGCCTCGTGCAACTGTTACCGGTCACGTCCGGCACGGTGGAGTTCAACGGCGTGGAACTGACCGGTCTGTCGCGACGCCAACTGCGCCCGCACCGCCGTCAGATGCAATTGGTCTTCCAAGACCCCTACGCGTCGCTGAACCCTCGACGCACGGTGGGCGACATCGTGGCCGATCCCATGCGGATCAACAAGATCGGCACCGATACCGAGATCAACGCGCGCGTGCGCGACCTGTTCTCGACCGTCGGGCTCGATCCCTCGGCCCTGCGTCGCTACCCCCACGAATTCTCCGGCGGCCAGCGTCAACGAATCGGTATCGCGCGGTCGCTCTCGCTCAATCCGTCCCTCGTCGTGGCCGACGAACCGGTATCGGCACTCGACGTTTCGGTCCAGGCCCAGGTCTTGAACCTCATGGCCGACTTACAGGACGAGTTCAAACTTACGTACCTCTTCATCGCCCACGACCTCGGCGTCGTTCGCCACGTGTCGGACCGCGTCGGCGTCATGTACCTCGGCGAGATCGTCGAACTCGGTGACGCCGAAGCGCTCTACACCACGCCGCTGCACCCGTACACCGAAGCGCTGCTCTCGGTCGTGCCGGAGTTGAACGACACCGACGCGCCGCGTCGAGAACGCATCATCATCGGTGGCGACGTGCCCGACCCGTCCGATCGACCGACGGGTTGTTCGTTCCATCCTCGTTGCCCAGCGGCGACCGAGATTTGCACTACCGAAAAGCCGGCGTTCGTGGAGCTGCGCCCCGGACGATTCGCCGCCTGTCACCACCCCCGCAACGTGGACGCCGTCGCACCGACGGCATGAAACAAGAGGAATTTCAACCATCGGCAGCGACGGATCCGCCAATTTCGCTCCACAGAACGGGGTTCGGATTGTGCCTCCTCTTGTCATACAAAAAGTGCAATACTCTCCTAAATGCCGTTTTTCACTCTCCCTTCTTGTGGGCCGGTCACGGGCCGACTTCGGTGACCAGTGAGTAGTCGCGACGTCAGCACCATCAGCTTCGAGCAGTTCTTTTGGAGCTCGTCGGACCTGATGTCGGTCGTCGATCTCGACGCCACCTTCGTCCTCGTCAACCCGGCCTATCGACACATCCTCGGCTGGGAACCGGAGGACCTGGTCGGGCGGTCCTGTCGCGATTACTTCCACCCCGACGACCTCGATCGCGCGACGTCCGCCTTCGCACCCGTCAACGACGTTGTGCCCAGTGTGGCCGAACTCGACCTGCGTCAACGCTGCCACGACGGCACCTATCGGTGGATGAAGTGGACGATCCGCAAGGACGCCGATCTGTACTACGCGGTCGGGCACGACATCACGGCTCGCCGAGAGACGAACGACGCGCTCGCGCTCAGCATGGAGAAGTCGCGCGCCATCTTTGACGCCGCCGTCGACTCGATCATCGTCATCGACGAGAACATGAGGGTCATCGAAGCGAGTCCTTCCAGTGACTCGAACTTCGCCTTCACGCGCGAACAGACCGAGGGTCGGATGGCCCTCGACTTCATCCATCCCGATGACCACGGCTTGATCCTCGAAGCACTCGAACGGGGATTCACGAACGACGAAGTCATGAAAGTCCGGTTCCGAGGACTCCACAACGACGGTCGCTGGGTGATGATCGAGTCACGCGGGCGGACCCTGCGTGACGCCCGGGGCAATCCGACGGGGGCCGTCATCATCTCGCGTGACGTCTCGGAGTCGGTGGAGGCGGAGCGTGCCTTGGAACTGGCGAAGATCGACGCCGAACAGGCGAACGTCGCCAAGAGCGAGTTCATGTCGCGCATGAGCCACGAACTTCGCACGCCGCTCAATTCGGTCCTCGGGTTCGCTCAGATCCTCCAGATGGAGTTGGAGTCGCCCAGCGAACTCGAGATGATCGGCTACATCGTTAAATCGGGCGGCTACCTCCTGGAACTGATCAACGAAGTCCTTGACATATCGCGCGTCGAGTCGGGCAGCATCGCGGTATCGCTGGAGTTGGTGCCGATACGGGCGTTGGTGCAGGAGTGCCTCGAACTGGTCGCTGATGACGCCGCGGCCGCGGGCGTCGAAATCATCGACGAGTGCGTCGTCGCGCGACAGGTCCGCGCCGATCCCCAGCATCTCAAGCAGGCCCTGGTCAATCTCCTGTCGAACGCCATCAAGTACAACCACGCGGGCGGGACCGTCACGCTGGCCTGCGACGAAGACGCCGGACGAGTGCGGGTGCGCGTTACCGACACCGGCCCGGGCGTCGCACCTCAACTGCACGAGCGGCTCTTCGCCCCGTTCGATCGGCTGGACGCCGAATCGAAGGGCATCGAAGGAACCGGTCTGGGATTGGCGCTTTCTAAGGGTTTGATGGAGGCGATTGGCGGCTCACTGGGCGTCGAGAGTGAACTAGGAACTGGTTCGACCTTCTGGCTCGAACTGCCGCTCGCGACGACGTCGGAGAACTTTGCGGCCGTTGAACTGGATGTCGGTGTGCAACCGGAGACAGATCCCACCATTACGGCGACGGTGCTCTATATCGAAGACAACATCGGCAACGTACGCCTTCTGGAGCGACTCTTGATCCACCGCCCGAACGTTCGATTCCTCACGTCGCTGGCCGGAAACCTGGGTGTCGAGTTGGCCCAGCAACACCGGCCGGATCTGATCTTGTTGGACGTCCACATGCCCGATCTCTCGGGCTATGAGGTGCTGGAACTTCTCCGACGTGATGAACGTACGGCGTCGATTCCCGTCGTCATGCTGTCGGCCGACGCGTCGCACGAACAGATTCAGCGCTTCCGCGACGCCGGTGCGCGCGACTACTTGACGAAGCCTCTCGACCTTCAGCACTTTCTCACGCAGTTGGACGTCTACGTGGGAGAGATCGACAGCTAGGCCACCCCGCGGCGCCGACCCGGCGTCGCGGTGAGGCCCGTCGACGAATCCAGTTCCCGTCTCAGGGAATACTCGTCTCGATGGCCCCCGTCATCCACCGAGTAATGGCTCAGCGATTTTTCAACACATGTTCCTAACCTGTGCGAATTTCGCTTTCGTGCGCATGTGAATGACAACAACGCACCGCGCTCACTTAGAGAATTCTGTGACTTAAAAAGTGCATTGAACCGTGTAGCGCGCATCGTCGCGTGTCACGATGCGCGAAGGCCAACGGCGCACTGAGAAATGCGTGTCCGTGGCAATAACTGTGGCGTTTGTAGAGAGTGCGTGTCATACGAATAGACACTTGACATCAAAAAGCAGAATACCCAAGATGGCTCAAAGGCATTGCACACGACCGTCGCGAGATGAGTCTGAGCGAAATGAGGAGCTATGAGTTTCACGAGTGTGGACGTTGGTTTCAGGGATAGTCGCTATCCGTTTGAGGGACCCGACTTTGGCGCCGCGGACGAAGACGAGCAGTGGTTTCTTATAAACGCACGGACGGATTCGTTAGCGACGAGCCGTGCGAGCGACCTCGGTCTAGTCAGTGTCGCGAGTTTGGACCTCGAAGAGATACTGGGCCGTAGCGACACGATGGGCCCGTCCGATGGCGACGGTCCCGATTCGATCGGCGGTAAGGACGGGGACATGCCCGATGCACTCGGCGACGACGAAGACGAAGAGGAAGACGACGACACGGAGTCGGAGAAGGCGCGGCAGTAATTCGAAGGACACATTGGACACTGTTTGACCTGGAGAGTTCAGTACAGACTGAAAGGGCGGGATGATGAAGGAATTTCTTACCGACGTACGGAGTGTGCAGTCGAGGGTTCGCAGTGAGATCGGACGAGGACCGGTTCGCGCGGGACGCGAGGTGGGGAGGACAGTCTTCCTCCTCAACGAGGCACTGGCGCTCAACATGGTGTGCGTACTTCGACACATGCGCCACTTTGTCACCGCAGACCGTTTCGACGCACGATCCGTTGCCCAAGAGTTTCTCGAGCACACCGTTCGCGAGTCGGAGCACTCCGACTTGATCGTTGCGCGCATCCATCAGCTCGGCGGCGAGCCGACCTTTGAGCGAAATTCGATCGTCAGCCGAGGGCATCTGGAGTGTGATTCGCCCGGGGAGTTCGAGGACATCATCCGGGAAGACCTGGACGCCGAACAGGCGGCGATCGAGACCTACCGCGAAATGATCGCCTGGTTCGCGGATGTCGACCCGACGTCGAGCGGTTTGCTGTGCCAAATGCTCTCGTTGGAGGAGGAGCACGCCGAAGTCATGTGGAACTTCGTGGCCGTGGTCCTCGATTAGGCCCCCGCCGATTCCCTCGACGACCGCTACGGCCGACACCGCGGTGGTCGAGGGAATCGGTTCTCTCTAGTGAATCGAGAAAGGAGCAGTGAACATGCCAACAGAAACGTGGAGCAAGAAGCGCGAGCGCCAATACGAACACGTCAAGGAAAGCGAACGCAAACAGGGACGCTCGAAGTCAGTCGCCGAAGAGATCGCGGCGCGCACGGTGAACAAGGAGCGCGCTCGAGCGGGCGAGTCACGCACCGCCAGTACGACTTCGACCGACGACATCTCCTCGGGGCGACGAGGCGGTCTGCGGTCCCATCGCGGCTCCGGCGGTCGGACCCTCAAACAGCTCTACGGCGAAGCGCGAAGTAAAAACATCAAGGGCCGATCGAAGATGAACAAGAAGGCGCTCGAGAGAGCCGTGGACGCCAAAAAGTTTGACCCGAACGTGGCGCCGCGAATGCGAGTGGTCCGCCGACAAAGGAGAGTCATGAGGATTGGTTACTCACTCTCAGCAGAACAGTTCACGCCCGCCGAGTTGCTCGATCAGGCCGAACGCGCTCGCGACGCCGGTTTCGAGGCACTCGTTATCTCGGACCACTTCCATCCTTGGAATGAGGCGCAGGGCAACAGCCCATTCGTGTGGTCCATGATCGGCGCGCTCTCCCAGGATCGCGCCAGACTTACCGCTCTCGACGATGGTGACCTGTCCGATCATCCGCATCAATCCGGTGATCCTCGCCCAGGCTGCCGCTACGGCGTCGGTCTTGTACGACGGCCGATTCGTCTTCGGTGTAGGGACCGGCGAGAACCTCAACGAACACGTGTGGGGTGCACCGTGGCCGCCGGTGAAGGAGCGAATCGATCGGCTGCGAGAGGCCGTCGCACTTATGCGGCTGCTCTGGACTGGAGAGAACATCGACTTCTGTGGGTCGGTACTACCGCGCGGTCAACGCGCGGTTATACACCTTGACCGACGAACCTCCGCCGGTCTACATCTCCGGCCTCGCGCCGCTCTCGACCGAACTCGCCGCCGAGGTTGCCGACGGCTTCGTGACGTTCAGCGCCGACATGCTCCAGCACTACCGCAGCTGCGGCGGGAGGGGCGTCGCCCAGACCGCCATCAAGGTCGCGTACGACGAGGACGAAGCGCGGGCCATCGGTCTGGTGCATCGTCTGTGGGCGGTCGAACTCAACCCAGGCAACCAACAGGGAACTCGCGCAGCCCCGGCACATCGAGAGTGCGGCGTCCCTCGTCACCCCGGAGATGGCGGCCCAGGAGTTCACGTGCGGCGCCGACCCGGATCGCCACGTTGCGGCGCTGCAGCGCCGTATCGACGAAGGTTTCGATGAGATCTACGTTCAACAGGTGGGCGAGGACATGGACGGGTTCTTCGACACCTATCGAGGACACGAGTGTTGCCGTCCCTCGTTAAGAGAACTCGAGTCTGACCTGTGTTCACTTGAGTCGATCCGAGACAACTTTCTAGAGCGTGCACCTCACAAAGAGCGTGGCCAATCGAACCGTTTGAAAAGTTTCAGATCTGACGTCGACTGATTCAATTGAGTTATGCGAACGCAGGTGTTAGCCTGCCTCCATCACGGACGCCTGGTCGGGGGCGATTTCTCTCCAGCGCCGAGGCTAAGGACCACGGGCGAGGGAGTTGGACGAAATGGCGACGAGGCGACGGAGCACGCGAGCGCTTAACAACGACACTGCGATTCGCGCCGCCGCCGTCGAACTGGTCTTGCGTGATGGCATCGACGCCATCTCGTTTCGCGATGTTGGAAAGATCGCTGGGCTGACCCACGGCGCCTTGTACGCACGTTTCGAGGACGTCGAAGAACTGTTGGTCGATCTCGTGGGACGAAGTCCTTTGTCATCAAGCCATCGCCGTGTTCGAAGCTGCCATTGTCGCCGCGTCGCAACCGAGCGAAGCGACCGTCGCCGCTCTCCTCGATTCGACCCGCAATGTCAAGCCGGCCGATGCAGCAATGGTCCAGGTCCTTTTGTCGTCGCGTCGGTTCTTGATCTTGCGCGAAGAGGTCGATACCTTCATCCACGACGACTTGGAATCCATCGCGGCCGACGTCACCAGCGCTTGTCAGTCGCGTGCGCTGCTGCTCTTCGCGTTGGTGTTGGTGCAGATACTTCAGAACACACTCTTCGGGACCAATGAAGAGGACCTGAAATTCTTGCAGACGATTGTTCTCGATGCGCTCAGGGTCGACGCCGAAAGCGTGGAGCCGGTTGCGTTACTCGAAGCGAACGATCGGATCATCCCTTTGCCGAACAATGATTTGCGTTCCCAACTCGCGTATCACACGTTCAGTGCGGTGGGAAAGAGCGGCTACACGCGAGCGACGATCTCGCGCATCTCGCGCCGGTCTAACTGCTCTCCGGGGGCCATCTACAAGCTGTACCCGTCGAAGGAAGATTCGGTTATCGCTGCGACGAGAAAGGTCATGGAGGCCCCCTGGATCACAATCGCCGCATTGGCCAACATCCTCGAAGTCGGCATGCTCACGCAACTCCTCTACTCCGCGGCCAGTTTCCAAAATGAAGTGCGCAGGAGCTTCACGTTGGAGATCGCAATGGCTTCGGCTCACAGTGAGAAGATACGCGCGGCGGTCGAATCGCAGTTGCAGGGGCTGGAACTCCTGGTGCCGCTGCTCGAAGGAGTCACCGAAAATGAGAAGAACGAATTGCGATACATGATCCGAGTGATTATCAGTGTGACGCTGGGTACGAGTTTTCTGTCGACCGTGACAAAGGCCACCGACCAAATCGACTTCAACGAGTTCGCCGAGCCGCTCCGTCGTTCGTTGCTGGGACGAGCGGAACTGCCGTGGACCGAGATCCGTCGGCAGTTGCTCCAGATCGCCGGAGCAACGAAGGCGCCAATAGCCCGGCCGTAGACGGCGATTCCCTGACCCCAAGGATTTGCGGGCGCTCGAGTCGATTACGAGCTGGTCGTTGTTGAAGAATCGTGGGCTTGACGATCGTCATTTTCCTCGAGATGCGGCGAGAGCCTTACATCGAGCGACGAGCCCCTCGTCAAGCCCGAACGCGGCGCGCCGGGTACGCGCCGAGAACCGTCCTTCACTGCCGACAGGGGCGTCGCGACGTCTTCGAGCGCCTGCTGTTCGGCGGAAACGCCGAAGAAGACTTCGGCGAGACCGCCCACGATCATGACGCCGGCACCCACCAAGTATGCGATGAACAGTCCGTGGTGCGAGTTCACGAGACTGCCGTAGATGTTGGGACCCAGTGCGCCGAAGGCTTGGGCGATGGCGAAGAAGACCGCGATCGCCTTCGCCCGGACTTCCAGGGGGAAGATCTCGCTCACCGTGAGGTAGCCGGCGCTGGCACCGGCCGACGCGAAGAAGAAGATGACCGACCACGCGATCGTCTGGGAGAGCGCCGTCAACACATTGGCGTCGAAGAGACAATGCGGTGACGGCGAGCAAGCCGCCCGAAAGTAGGTACGTGGCGCTGATCATGAATCGGCGCCCAGGACGTCGAAGAGCCAGCCGAGCGCTAGCGGCCCGAGCCAGGTTCCCGGCGGCGAACGCGATGAAGTACAGCGGAATCGATCCGCCGCTGACGTGATACACCGTGCCGAGAACCAACGCGTAAGTAAAGAAGATGGCGTTGTAGAGGAATGACTGGGAGATCATCAGACACGCGCAGAGGACACTGCGCCGGGGCATGTCGCGAAAGAGTACCCAGGCCAACGTGAAGAATCCCAGGTCGTCACGAGGCTGGATGCTCAATCGCCTTGTCGTCAGAGGGCATCGGCAGGTCTTGCTCGTGTGACATCGCTTCGATCTTCTTGATCGCAGCCTCCGCCTCTTCTTCGCGACCGTGCATTATGAGCCAGCGAGGACTCTCGGGAAGATTTCGTCGAACGTAGATCACCGCCAACGCCAAAACCGGACCGATCAAAAAACCCAAACGCCAAGCGATGTCGTAGGAGATGTGGTTGAGGATGTAGAACTCGGCCAACGTGCCGATGAGCGCACCACCCCAGTACGTGCCATTGATCCCGATGTCGACGCGGCCGCGATACTTGCGCCGGGATCATCTCATCAATGGCTGAGTTGATGGCGGCGTACTCACCACCGATACCCATACCGGCCACGAAGCGGGTGGCGTAGAGGAATGTCACCCAACCAGCACCGTGCCCGAAAGTCGCGGCTGTGAGTCCCGAACCGATCAGGTAGACGCCCAACGTGACGAGGAAGAGCTTGCGCCTGCCCAATTTGTCGGAGAGTCGACCGAATACGAGTGCTCCGACCACCTCACCTATGAGGTAGACCGACGCGATATCGCCAACAGCGCGCGCCGACATGTGAAGCGTGCTCTTCTTCTCTAAGATGTCTGCGACGTCTGCGGCCAGAGTGATCTCAAGTCCGTCGAGAATCCACGCGACGCCTAACGCGATCACCATGCGCGTGTGAAAGGCCGACCACTTCAAGCGGTCCAGGCGCGCGGGAATCAGAGTTCGATAGGTTTTCTCTTCGGTGACTTCACTGTCATTGCTCACGGGTCTCGTCGACTTTCGGAGCGGGCGCCCATACTCGTCGAATCGCTACCGCTCCACAAGCGTTCCAACGACGTTGCTAAACCGATGTGACGAAAGTATCGGATTGAAAGAAGTTCGTGGGCGAGAAGTCTTGGATGCGACTTAGAAGAAAAAAGTGCACAGTACACGCCAAGCGAAGAAACGAATGTGTTTCGACCTCTTGACAGTTGTCTGAAAACCGGTACTGTAATTGCGTCTCGCTGTCATGTGGATCCCTTTCAAAGGAATGAAATGATTCGCACGACAGCGGGACGTTCCGTTGCAGCGTGGGATCGGCACGCGCAGGCATCGGCTATTGAACGGATCCGAATCAATGGTGATCTGTTCGAGCCACCAATTGCAGCTCGCGGGCGGTTCTATCGCGGCGTTACGTCTACCGTATCTTGCATGGAATCTCGCGAAGTGATGACCTATGAGGATTTTGGACGGGCGACAAGGGTGCTCGCTCAACGAATATATGACTCTGAATTCTCGCCAGACATTGTCTTGTCAATCGCACGTGGTGGGTTTTTCTTGGGTGCCGGACTCGGTTATGCGCTGGCGGTGAAGAACGCTTTCATGATGAGTGTCGAGTACTACACCGGTATTGACGAACGACTTGCCATGCCAATCGTTTTGCCACCAGTGCCCAACAAAGTGGACCTCTCAGGAGCGGTGGTTCTCGTTGCGGACGATGTTGCTGACTCTGGTCACACCCTAAAAATGGTGATGGACTTTTGCGCGGGCTCGGTCCGTGAGGTTCGATCAGCTGTGCTGTACGCAAAGCCGCAATCAGTCATAGTGCCTGACTACTCTTGGAAAACAACAGATAAGTGGATCAATTTCCCCTGGTCCGTTGCCGGCCCAGTATTTTCCTCCGCATAAATAAGGAACAGAGATCTCTCTGTCGTCGGCATACTCTCAAGGTTTGAGTTGCAGCGTCGGACGACTGCTTACGTCGTAGGCTCAAAGGTGATTAATGCGCAGAGCCTCTCGCGGAGCTTCGCGCGGAAGTCCCGCTCCCGTGGGAATTCCGCGAATTAGTTGTGGTCAGGACTTCTAAACGACCGACATGCACGGAGGCCCTCCGCATTTGGGACTCAATTTCGGATGTTTTGGAACGCTGAAACGAAGGTGATAAAGACGTGGTTTCCTAAGGGATCTGTGCGACAGGTCTTTTTTTGCAAGTTGAACTGGAGGATCCGGCGCATCCCGGCTCTCCAAAGGACGAGAGAACCTCACGGCGATACAGTGTTCACGCATGATGGGTCGACACGATCGACCGAACGTCAGGATGGTGATGCCATGAGTCGACTCGCTGTGGACCGGCTGGTGGTCGGCGCACTCCTGGTGCTGGTGCCAACAGACCGCAACAACGAGCGCGAGGACAGCGTGCCTGCGAGGCATCAGTGTGAAACTGCGGCGGGCGTCATGCCAGGTCGAGCGAGTTGAGGCGGTCGCGGTTCCACGCAACTTGCCCTAGATCGTGGTTTGATTTCTCCCGTCTTCTGTATGCAGAGAAAATGGATCAGCCGAACGAGAGGAGTGCTTGACGATCCTCGTCATCCCTCAACGCATCAGGTCGCTTTCAGCGTGGCTTCCGGCGGACGGGACGTCGTCTCCAAGAGCGGGTCGGGCATCCGGTTGCCGAGTCGAAGCAAGCCAATTCCGGTGAGCACCATTACCAATGCGCCGCCCCACCAAACGGCATCGGGGGACGTTGCGAGAAGCACGCCGCCGACCGCGGGGCCGAGAGCCACACCTACCATAAAGCTGAGACCGTAGAGCGACATGTAGCGGCCGAGCAAATGCGGCGGTGCGAGTTCGGCGACAAGTGGACCGAGCACGACAAATTGCGCGCACTCACCAATCGCAATCACAATTGCAACCCCGGCCAAGACAGCTGTAGCGGCGAGCGTTGAGCGCGTCAGAGTTGCGAGCAGGACTGCAAGCAGGGCGATAGCAAACAGTGCGCTGGTCGCGGCCAACGCGTGTGTGCGGCGCATCCGCTTGACGACCCGTGTGGCTGGAACCTGAGCAACAACGATGAAGAATGTGTTGATGAAGAAGACGATGCCGAGCTCGCCGGGCCCGACAGATGTGTGCTCCACCGCAAACGGTGAGAGGACGTTGGAAAAGAACGCCCCGCCGATCATCACAAGCGCGACGTTGGCGGCCATCAAGGCGAGTAAGAGCCGATCTCGAGCAACAGATCGGAAACCCGTGCCGCCATTACTCGACGGTGCGGCAAACGTAGGACGAGGATTCGGTATCCACACGACCAAAATCAGCGCGAAGACGGCATAGGTGACTGCGTCGAAAAGATAGAGCTCCTGGAACGCGCGGAGGTGATGATGGGCGAAAGCGACAATGACGCCCGCAACCGTCGCGCCGAGGCCGAGGCCGAAGTTGCCAGCAACTCGGCGGAGCGCCGTCGACGAGGCGCGTTGCTCGGCTGGGACCAGAATCAGTGTCAAAACTTGGTTAGCAGTTCCTGCGACTCCGAATCCGGTACCGCCGACGGCCGAACAGAGGAAGGCTTGCCAGGGACGGTCGACAAATGCGAGTCCCGCGTAGCCTGCTGCGCTAGCGAGATTGCCTGTGATCATGAGTGACTTTGCACGGAAATTGTCAAGGAGCGCCCCCGAAGGAAGCGTGACCGCTGCCGCCGTGCCCATGACCGTGGCCAACACCAGTCCCGCGGTCGCAGTCGCGAAGCCGCGGACTTCATGCAAGTAGATGATCTCGAAGGGGAGGACCAGTCCAGTGCCGAAATAGTTGGCCGCATTCCCAGCTTGAAGAATGACGATTGGCCCCGATAGGCCGGTCCGCCAAACCGCGAACACTCGTGAGAGCAACGTTCTCACTTACGGCTGACTTCGGCCCGGTCGATGACAAGATTCTGTGGCACGGTCTTACTCCTTAGGGTCCGGACTCTTCTGGTGTTGAAGCGATCCGTCGTACGGCTACTGGCCCAACCCTTACGCCGTCTCTCCTGATACCGACACCGGATCGAAGGAAAATTGGTCGGTCCGGAGTGACAAGTTTCCCGGCTCGGCGGTGTCCGTATGTGTAGTGGGATTGGAGGGAGCCCGAGAACGAGGTGATGAGAGAATGGAGCAATGACAATGGAACTTCTCGGTCGCGCCCAGTCCGGCGACCAGCAGGCGTTCGGGCAGTTGACCGATGGGTACCGACAAGAGCTACGACTGCACTGCTACCGAATTTTGGGTTCAAGGCAGGACGCCGAGGACGCCCTTCAGGAGACTCTTCTCGGGGCATGGCAATCGCTGGCGAAATTCGAAGAGCGGGCCTCCATCAGAACCTGGCTCTACCGCATCGCTACGAACCGTTGCCTGAATATGCTGCGTGCCGCTAGCCGACGACCTAAAGCGGTTTCCTCGCTCAACACTTCTCTCCTCGAGCCGACTCGAGTGGGGGAGGTTGTTTGGCTCGAGCCCTACCCCGACATTCTTCTTGTCGGGTTGCCGGACGACAGCCCCGGACCCGACGTTAGGTACGAGACGAGGGAGTCGGTGTCGCTGGCATTCATCACGATCCTTCAGTTGCTCCCGCCTCGCCAGAGGGTGGCGGTGGTCCTTCGAGACGTTCTCGGCTACCGAGCCAGCGAAGCGGCCGAAATGATTGAAGCAACTGAAGCGTCAGTGGAAAGCGCCCTCAAACGCGCTCGAGTAACGTTGCACGATCGCCTTGCCGGAACTAAGGATCGGGAGCCTCCCCCTGCGCCAAGCTCCGCAGCTGAACAAGAGATCGTCGCCCGCGCCACCGTTGCCTTCGAATCCGGAAACGTGGACGAGCTCCTTTCCCTCCTCACCGAAGACGTCTCGGTCACCATGCCGCCGATACCAGGGGAGTGTGAGGGTCGTGAGGAAGCGGGACGCTACTTCCGCATGACCTTGTTCCGTCCGGGACCATCGATGCGGATTGTGCCGACCCGAGCGAACGGCCAGCCGGCACTCGTTTCCTACGTTCGTGATCCCCAAACGGGCGTGTACCACGCGAGTGGTATCGCCGTGCTGACATTGTCGGGACGTCTCATCTCGGCGATGACGACGTTTGGCAATGACGTCCTGCCTTCTTTTGGGCTTCCGCGAATCCTGCCTTCCTAATGACGAATAGCTTGGATCGCTTCATCCAGTCGGGAACTTCCTCATCGCTCGACTCATCTGAGTATTTGAGATCACTTTTGGCGGTGGCCGCACTTTCACGGCAAGGCCAGGGGACTGCGTCGATCAGGCCTCTTCTAACGGCAGTTGATAGCGCGGTCTTTGCGACAGTGACCAATCGGGTCTGAGTGGTGGCGGCGTAAAGCGTTGACCCGTCAAGGCGTATCCGCATTCGTCGTCGTAGAGTAATTCACGATCAAGATCGCCGAGCGAAGGCGAACGTCTAACAACCCAGATTTGAACACTCCGTGGCAGCGGCTCGTCGGACCAGACCCAAATTGACGGAAGTGAGGAATTCGCTGTGGTAAGGGTTGGAGTCAGCCAAGACCCGATTGCGATTCGACCGAGCGCCGGAAGCCGCGGCACCCCCCTTCGAGTGCAATTGATGGTGAACGAAGTCAACGCTTCGATGTAACTTTTTCGAGTTGAGGGAGAAAGTCGCTTCCACTCGTCTTGGATGTAGAGCCGGCAGTACTCAGCTACGTTCATCTCACTCTTCGAATCCCATGTCGTCGGAAGACCAGTCTCTGGATTCCAATCGCGCTCGTTCATTGCCGCCACCGTAAGTATTGAGCAAAAAGTGTCTGCGCCGTTGTTGCCTCGCTTGGTGACAAAGCCTTTCTAATGTCTTCGGCCATTCACTCGCCAACGAACCGCGTACTGGAGTCTTCGCCCAGGAAACTCAATGACCCGAGGCACCGTCACTTTGACTAGTTGAGTGTTCACTACCGCACAACGTTCGGCAGTATCGACGGAAGTGAACCGAATGCGATCTGATACGGTCCGATTCTCGGCAACGTGGACGCCCGCGAATCATGTTTGAATGGTGGTGTGTAGTAGGTAATAGTGGTGAGGCTTTCTGTGGCTTGGGCTTGGGTGCGGGACGGGTGCAAGAAAGAGCACCACCTTCGCAAACGTCACGAAGTGTCAGTAATGCTCCCGTAGCTCAGGGGATAGAGCATCGGTTTCCTAATCCGTGAGCGCAGGTTCGAATCCTGCCGGGGGCACTTATGAAATCTGTCGGGACATCGTGAACAGCTGAACCTGTGCAGACTATCGCCGGAATCCTATCACCTTTCGGTTGGTAGTCGCGATTGGGGTCTAGTCGCGTCTCACCAATGAATTCGCCGTCTTCGGTGGCGAAGGTGACCACGTCATCGAGCACGTAGAGACAGATCGGTTGACCGCGATAGGACCAGCCGACGTTGAGGTGGCGCATCCTGCCGAGGTAGCGCAGCGAGACGTAGCCCCGCACGTCGACGACGTCTTTGCGAATGCGCCAGTGCGGGTTGTTCATTGAACGTGTAGGGCTGCGCCTTGGCACGGGCGTTGTAGACAACGGCCGGCGTCGGACGATTGATGCCGCGGTGCGGTCGCACGTCGTTGTAGTAGCGAACGACGTCTTCCAAGATCACCTGCAGCTCACCGAGCGTGTGCGCCGGTCGCTTGAGCAGGAACTTCTTTAACGTCCGGTGCCACCTCTCGACCTTGCCGCAGGTCTGGGGATGGTAGGGGCGCGAGTGCTTATAGAGCACGCCGGCGGTGATGAGGTCGCTCTCGAAGGCGGTGCGACCGCCGCGCGCGCCGGCGTTGTAGATCGCGCCATTGTCGGTTAACACGCTCGCCGGTGTGCCGTAAAGGTCGCAGGTGTGGTGGAAGAGCCGACGGACGTTTTCCATGGTGGTGGTTGGAAAAACCCGAATACTCAGCACCAGGCGCAAGATGTGGTCGTCGAGGAACGTGACGATCTCGACCGGCGTGGTGTCATCTAACTGCCAGTGCGTCATGTCACTCTGCCAACACTCGTTGGGCAGATCAGCCGCGAAGCGGATATAGGAGGACTTCGGTCGCTTCTTCGGCGCCGGGGTGACGAAGCCCCGTCGCGTCAAGATCCGTTGGATGGTCGGGTCGAAGACCTGGGTGCAAGTCCTTCGCGCTCCAAGTGTGTGTGGATCGTGTCGGCGCCGTTGTCGGTGCCGATCTCGGCCAACTCCTTGCGTTGCAGTTCGATGATGCGGTCCTCGACGTCGGGCGGCGTCGCGAGTGGGTTGGTGCGCGGTCGTTTGGAGCGCGGCTCAAAGGCGCTCGGGCCTATCGGCCCGGTAGCGCTTGACGAGGGTCGAGACCCAGGCCGGCGAGACGCCGTACTTCTTAGCCGTCGCGCGCACCCCTAAACCCTGGGACACCACCGACGAAACGATTATCTGGTTCTTGACCACGACACACCCCCACCGAAGTGTTCACTATGTCGCGACAGATGCGTTCACTATGTATTGAAGGTGAGTACGTGCCCGGGGGCACTTAGCCGCTACGCGCCATGAACTCGACAAAGGCGACACCACTTGCGCAACGTAAGATTTCGCTGTGACGATTGATTGCGACGAAGACCTCGAAGGGCTTTCGCGAGCAGGGCGGGTCGTTGCCAAGGCGCGCGACGCGATGGTGGACGCTGTCCGACCTGGCGTCACTACCGGAGAGCTCGACGCCATCGGACGCGAGACGTTTCGACGATACGGTGCTCGGTCCGCTCCTCGTGTGACGTACAACTTCCCGGGATCGACCTGCATCAGTCTCAACGACGAGGCGGCTCACGGCATTCCCTCCTTGGACCGGCATCTCCGCGACGGCGATGTCGTCAACATCGACGTTTCGGCGGAACTCGACGGCTATTTCTCCGACACTGGCATCAGCACCCCCGTCGGCGTTGTGACGGTGATCGCCCAGCGGCTCGTCGACGCGACACGTCTCGCTCAGCGCGAAGCGATGGCCACGGCACGAACTGGCAATCGGCTTCGCGATATTGGCAAAGTCGTCGAATCACACGCTCGTCGCAACGGTTTTCGCGCGATTCGCAATCTCTACGGGCATGGCATCGGCCGCGGGTTGCACGAGGATCCATCGGTGCCGAACTTCGATGACCGTCAACGGACCGTCCTGCGCGAGGGAATGGTGCTCGCCGTCGAACCGTTCTTGTCGGTGTCTGCCGACTACGTCATCGATGGCGACGATGGATGGACTCTTCGCACGAGTGACGGCAGTCTCGTGGCACAGTTCGAACACACGATGGTGGTGACGAGTGGTGCTCCGTTGGTGCTCACGGAGTAAGTGACTATCGGTCTCAGCCACGCGCGGTACTGAAGCCTTTGGGTCCTACGTTCACCTCGGCGGTGATCATTCGACCAAACCCAGCCAACGCTCTTCTGCATTATTCAGATCTTTCAGGAGATCAGTCAACTCCGAGCCGAGTCTTGACTGCTCCTCGTGATCGGCCGAGGCCACGATCTTCTCGGTGATTGACGTCCTCCTGCGTTCCAGACGAGCCATCTCCTTTTCGGCGTCACGGATCTGACGTCCGAGCGGTATCTCTGAGGCCGCGTTGACCGTGATCGCCCTTTGAGAGGTCGACGTTCCATCGGTGCCATCACTGGTACGGGCAATCCATGCGTCGATGCCGCCAGGTACCTCCACGACGGTTCCGTTGGCCCTCACCTCGAGCAGACGGTCGGTGGTGCGGCTCAGGAAGGTTCGGTCGTGGGAGACGACCACGAGTGTTCCGGGCCACCGACTCAAGAACTCTTCGACCAGCCGAATGGTCTCGAGGTCGAGATCGTTGGTGGGCTCGTCAAGGAACAAAACGTTGGGCCGCAACGAGAGCGTCAAGAGTAGCTGCAGTCGCCGTCGCTCGCCGCCAGAGAGGTCCTTGGCTTTGGTCATGGGGAGTGCGCCGGTGAACCAGAACCGCCTCATGAGTGCGACATCGTCTGGCGAACCGGGAACACCGCGTGGCCCGGCGACAAGTTCTTGAACCGTCGACTCCAGGTCGAATCCGCCTTCACTCTGTTCGAGGAACGAGGCCACCACCGTCGGGCCGCGTTTCACGGTTCCCTTTGACGGGGTAAGGCGTTGGGCGAGCAGGTTGATGAACGTCGACTTACCGGCACCGTTGGGTCCGACGACGCCGACACGCTCGCCGGGCCCGAGGTCGAAGGTCACGTCGCGAAGAATTGGCTCTTCATCTTCGTAGGCGAAGGAGACTTGATGGGCCTTTATCACCGTGTTGCCCAGCCGAGGGACGTTGGTGACGAGTTCGAGTGTCCCGATACGCGCGGCGGCGTCGGGACGCGTGGCCAGCAGCCGTTTGGCGGCGTCGAGTCGGGCTTGGGGCTTCGTCGCGCGAGCCTTGACGCCTCGACGAAGCCATGCCAACTCGGTTCTCGCGAGGTTGCGTCGAATCTGCTCCGCGGTGGCCGCGTGTTCTTCGCGCCGTGCCTGGGCCTCGAGGAGTTGAGAGTAACCACCGGCGTGAAGGTAGGTCTTGCCTCGATCGATTTCGATCATCCTCGTCGTCACCTGATCGAGGAGGAATCGATCGTGGCTCACCAAGACCACGGCACCTTTGAAAGCCTTGATCTGTTGTTCGAGCCATTGGATGGCGTTGAGGTCCAAGTGGTTCGTGGGCTCGTCGAGGATGAGCAGGTCGAGGTCCGCGCTGAAGACGCGAGCCAGTGCGACGCGCTTGAGTTGACCACCGGAGAGGTCTCTTCGTCTCGACGTCGACGTCGCCGAGCATCCCGAGTCGGTCCAGTGCCGCGTCGACCCTCCAACCTTCGCCAAGCGTTTGTCGCACCGTGCCGACGGGGAGCGTAGGGATCTGCTCTAAGAAACCCACGTGCACGTCGCGGCCACGGCGCAGTTCGCCAGAGTCCGGGCATGAGTGTTCCGGCGACAATGTTGAGCAGCGTCGTCTTACCAACACCGTTGATACCCACCACGCCGATGCGGTCTCCGGAGGAGATGGTCAAGGAGAGATTCTCTAAGAGCGTTCGGTCGGCGCCTTCGAGGGTGATCTCTTGGAGGTCGACGAGAATAGCCACGGATTACTGAGGTTAATGACTGGGATGGCAAGTACGAAACGCTGAACGTTGGTATCGGCATCGTTTGACGTCGTGTACCTTGAGCGCGATTGTCGGGATGTTGTCTATTGCCCCTTGGAGTGGTGCACTCCCGTAGAGTCCCCGTCTCGTCGCCGATTCCACCGGTACTATTGGCCAACATGCACGCCTTCCGTCGCAGTCGCAGGATTCTCGGCTCGCGCGGCGAGCGCGGAGTCGCGATGCTCGCAACGCTGATCACCGTCATCATCTTGGGCGTGATGGTCGTGATCATGTTCAATACCCTCGGCGGATCGCCCTCGAGCACGGCGACGAGCACGTCGATTCCGGGTGAGGGCGCGACGACGACGGCACCCGCCACGCCCGCGAACGGTGCCCAGGAGGCGGCCGTCTCGGCGTGTCAAGCGAACTACGAGTCACTCGAGACGGCACTCTCGGACTACCGTGCGCTGAATGGTTCGGCGCCAGCCGCCGGCACCGCGTGGGCAACGGCGGCGACCAACGGCGGGCCGTATCTACAGTCCTGGCCGGTGAGCGCGCCCTATTACTCCATCACGTGGAACGGGGTGCAGTTGAGCGTGGTGCCCGTGAGGGGAGCGCCTCGCACGGCAACGACGGCACGAGTTCGCCCAAGTCTGGCTGCTTCGCGGCGTGAACGCTATGACACCCTAGGCGGCAACGCTCGGTGACCTAAAGGCCAACGATGGTGAGTATCCGTCGGACGTTCGTGTTGATCGTGTTCAAAGTCACTTGGGCGGTCGACAGCCCCGTCGGGTGGCCAGAATCACTCGGCTCGTAGGAGTATGGCCGGCGACGTTCGGGCCGCGAGACGAGCCGGGAGTGCAGCGATCACGTTGGCCAGCACGAGTGCCGCGCCGGCGACGATCAATATCGTTGAGGTGGGGACGACCACGCGTGGGACCGCGTGGATTGACGTCGCGAAGACGTTCCACAGCGTTCGACCAACGACGATCCCGAGGGGCAGTCCGATGAGAGCGCCGAGTCCGACGGCGATGGTGGATTGAACGGCGACTGTCGTGACGACCTGACGACGGGAGAATCCGAGTGCTTTGAGCAGCGCAATGTCTCGACGACGTCGGCGAACCGAAGAGAGCAACGTCAGGCCGAGTGCCACGAGCGCGCCGCCGGCAAGGACGGCGCCGAGCCGATCGGGCGTCGTACCGAGCGAGCGGTAGTCCACGATCTCGGCCGGTCGTTCGTCCGTGTTGATGAGGTTGCCGGGGGAGTTGCCCCCTCCACCACCGGCCTCGTCGACGGCGTGTTGGAGGGACTTTGCTCCCTGGGAGGCGCTCACGCCCGATCGGTAACGGATGAGGATCGCGTTGGGGCCGAGGGAGGTCGAAGATGTCTCGTTCGAAGAGTGGGATCAAGGTGTAGTTCAAGACGGCGCCGACGCCCATCTCCATGTGGCTTCCGCTCGACTGCCCGTAGGAAGGGAGTGTCGCGGTGCCGACGATTCGAAGGGTCGTCGGCTTGAGCCCGTGGCTCGACACGACGACGGTGCCACCGATTGACTTATGGAGTGATTCGAGCGTCGACGTCCCGAGCACGACTTGGCCGGAGGTCTCGAGTCCGTGGCCCGACAGCAGCGGCGGCTGAATTTTCGCGCCCGGGTTTTCCCCCATGACGGCGACCGGTTGGCCGTCGATTCGCATCGTGGCAAAGTAGGCGTCAGCGGTGGTGGCGATGTCCGGATCTCGAGCGAGGGGCTGGTTGATCGCCTTGGGGAGGTCGCCGACGCCGCCGCCGCCGTTCAACGCCGCGCTCCAATTCCATCCGTAGAGCGATGGTGTTGCGATCAGCGTTCGTAGGCTCGTGGCGAACGTGGTCGTCGCGCCGACGATGATCAGTGCGATGGCCGCGCCAAGAATCGCCGAACGATCGGGACGGCACGCCGACCGCCGCCGGTTTCGAGCGCGAAGCCCACGCCCGTCGCCGCGGCGATCGGCAGGCCAACGTTGCTCGCCAATCGAGTCGGACCGAGCGTCGCGCGACTGAACCGTCGTAGGTCGCGTCGGAGGCGATGAGGCTGACTCCGGTACGCGAAGGCCGCCGCAATGATTCCGAGCGCAACGATGAATAGCGCGAATCCAAGGGCGAGAACGGTCCAGTCGGCGTCGACGTGGGCGCCCAAATACGGGCGAATCGGTCCAATAGGTGCCAACGGGGAGAGGGCAACCGCGACGACAACCGCCAAGAGTGATCCGGCGACAACGGCGACCATCGCGCCAAGGAATCCGTCGATGAAGATAGTTCTCGGGTCGGCACCCATGGCGCGAAGGATTCGTGACTCACTCGCGGCTCGCCGAACGATGCGGCCGATCAATTGCGACGCGATCGCGAGGGCGGCCAGCGCCGTGAGCAACCCGAACACACCAAGGGCTATCGCTTCGGGTGTGATGGAACGAGCGACGCGACTCTCCACGCTCGCCTCGGTCTCGGGCGGGACGCCGATCTTCGGGAAGAGATGTGTCGAACTCCTTTTGGACCTGGTGCTGTAGCGGTCCCGCCCTTGACCTGGATGCCGATCATGGTGTCGTTGGCACAACAGTCGAGGAAGCGGCGTGTCAGCGCCGGCGTGAAGAGGATGATCGCGTCGTTGACGTTGTCGACTTGGTCCTGCACGAGTTGGGTGGCTTCCCGTGCTCCGGATCCGACGAGGCGCACCTTGAATGCACCTTCGGTCTTGGGGCCGCTGAGTCCGGCTGCGACGCCGGCCTTGTTGGTGTAGTAAGCGAAGGTCACCGTTTCACCGATGTGCCAACCGAACTGTCGGACCGTCGTCGAGTCGGCCACGAATTCGTTCGCCCGCTTGGGGTTGGGCAGTCGACCGCTCGTGACAATGAGGCGGTCCTGATTGAGTTCAAGACCGTCGACACTCCCGCTCGGTGAGAAACCACTGTCGCCCGGAATGGTTTGGCCGTGGGGCCCCAAGGGAAAGGCGTTGAGACCAACGATGGATTCGACGTGCGCCACGTGGGGGAGTCGACGCACCTTCGCGACGGTCGATGCGCTGTAGCCGGTGGTGAAGCCCGCTTGTGGGTTATAGACCTGAATCGCGCCTTCGAGCTGGGACGAATTACGGCTGACCAACAGAGTGGAGAAGGCCGACTCGGTCCTTCGCGCGCCGGCGACCGTGCCCATCGCGACGCCCCCGAGGACGGCGATGAAGAGTACGAGTGAGACGTAAGTCGTCCATCGTCGACGCAACGTCGAACGGAATCGGTACGCGCCGACGTTGTAGGCGCGGGAGTTCACGCTCGAGCCCCGCCCTGGTAGAAAGCTCCCACTGGTCCTCCCGACAGTGTTCGCGCACCGTCAACCGAGGAAGTCTTGCAACACCGGCGAACGGATTCAAGGTTGATATCCGTAGCGCTCCAGTGGTGGCTACACCACCACCTGACGGGTGGCTAGTGCAGGCCGACCGACGCGATTCCAATCGATGGCGCCTACGCGACGGGCGGAGTACGGTTGACGCGGCGTCGTCGCACGCGCGCCTGACGGAGCAACGCGAGTGTCAGGACGACGAAGACGAGGGCCAGGACGCTCGGCACGACGTAGACCGAACCGGATGACTTCGAACGGGCCACGGTCGACGCCAATTCAACGGTGCTCGGTCGGTTGGGATCGGCGACACCGCGCACCGTCGTGCCGGCGCTCGACTGCGACGTCTTCGATCCGATCACCTCTTCGTAGTGAGTGCCGTCGACACGGTACGAACCGCGACAGGTGTAGCCCGCGGCGTTACTGCCGCTGCCGCCGATATTGCCCACGCAACTCGTCACCGTCACGGTGACCGAGACGCCGTCGCTCTTCAGACGATCGATACGCGCGTTGTCGTTATTCGCCGAGATGAACGTCACGACGATGATGACGGCGAAGATCGAGAGCATGATCGTCGCACTGACCATCCAGAAGCGGCCGCTGATACGCCGAGCATCGGGACCGCGAAGTGAGGGTTGGTTCGTATCCACAGTGTTCGAGAGGTTACCGCCCGTGTTCGACCCAGTGGCTCCGATCCAATGGGTTCGGGTCGCCCAGGGAATCTCCGCAGAATTTCAACCACCCCGGTCGCCGGGGACTTGCAGCGGCGATCGAAGCTCATTGATACATTGGCCCGATGTCCACTACCGAAGAACAGACCGACGCCTATCGAGCGTCCCACGAACGTATCGACGCGCTCATTCGCAGTCTCGACGCGGAGCAGTTGGCGACGGTGGTGACGTGTTGTCCGCTCTGGAGCGTCAAGGATCTGATCGGTCATCTCACCGGCGTCCTCGAGGATCGACGTGACGGCAACATGCCGTCGGGTTCGTTTGGCGACTGGACCGCAGCGCAGGTCGCTCGACACGACGACGAGCCAATCGCCGTGGTCCTGGAGACGTGGATCGAGTCGATTGGAGCGGCCGTCGACGGACCGCCGTCGATGGCGTCGTTGTCCTTTGACGCGGTGACCCACGAGTTCGACCTCTACCAGGCGCTCGGTGTCGCCGGCGACCGCTCCACCGACTCGGTTCGCGATCGGCGCCGAACGCTCTCTCGGCCGGATGAGCTCGATGCTCACCGACGGCGCCGCGCCGGGGGTGATGGTTACGACCGAAGACGGTACCCACCTCGCCGAAGGTGCTGCGCCACCGCTGTCGCTCGAGACTTCGCGTTACGCCTTCATGCGGATGACGACCGGTCGGATGAGTCGCGCCCAGGCCGAGTCACTCGGTTGGGGGAGCGACCCGGCGCCGGTCCTCGATTCGCTCTACACCGACGGCTTCTTCGTCCTTGCGCCGGTGGACATCGTCGAGGTCGACGGCTTCTAAGTCGACGACGAGCCGATTCCGAAGCTCGGTTGACGCTTCTCGATGAATGCGGCGATGGACTCTTGGGCGTCGGGGAGCAGACTCGCCTCGGCCATGACGTCGGTGGCGTAGGCGTAGGCGTCCGGTCTGGTCCATCTCGATCTGCTCGTAGAACGCGCGCTTGCCGATTCCCTTCGAGACCGAACTGCCGCGCGTGGCGCGACGGAGGAGCCGAGTGCTCGCGACGTCGAGTTCGCTCATCGGTACGACGAGATTGATCAGTCCCCACGATTCGGCGGTGCGCGCGTCGATCGCGTCACCGGTCATCGCCATCTCGAGGGCACGCTTGCGTCCAATGGAACGACCAACGGCGACCATCGGCGTCGTGCAGAAAAGACCGCCCTTGCCGCCGGGTGTGCAAAACGTGGCCTCTTCGGCGGCGACGGCGAGGTCGCACGTGGCGACGAGTTGACAGCCGCCGCCCGTCGCCAGTCCGTGTACGCGAGCCACGACGGGCTGGGGAATCGATTGGATCGTCTGCATCATGTTGGTGCACACGCCGAAGAGTTGCCGAACCGAGTCGAGGTCTTGGTCGGCCATCTCGGCGAAGTCGTGTCCCGCGCTGAAGAGTCGTCCCTTGGCGGCGAGTATCACGCCGGTCGCGTCACTCTCACCGGCGTCGATGAAGGCCTGGGTGAGCTCTTGCATTAACGCGAGCGTGAGAACGTTCAGTCGATCGGGCAGATTCAGCCAAATGGTGACGGTGTCGCGCTCACGCTCGCTGAGAATGAATTGGTACGTCTCGGGCATGGTGCATCCCTTCAGGGCATCAGGCCCGAGCCTATTTCGGAACTCTCTTGGCGAAACGGCCGCGGGTCCATCACCGCGCCGTCGTCGACGAATTCGCTCTACGAGTCGGCCGCGGGCCCTTCGGGCGCGTCGCTCACGCCCAGGTAGTTGTCGATGAGGGTGAGCAGGAGTTTCAGGTCCAACGGCTTGGTCAGGTACTCGTTCGCGCCAGCGTCTCGGAACTTTCGCACCTGGCCGGGTGTCGCGTCCGCCGAGAGGATGACGATCGGGATGTTCGCGGTCGCCGGGTCGGCGCGCAGTCGCTCGAGGACGTCGAAGCCGTTGATGTCGGGCAGGTGCACGTCGAGCAGGATCAGTTCGGGGTGGCGGCCCTGGGCGATGCTGATGCCGGGACTGCCCTGGACCGAGGTCAGCAGTTGAATGTCGGGCCGCTGCAACAAGAGTCGTTCGACCAGCTGCACGTTGTAGAGATTGTCCTCGATGTAAAGAATCGTTGCCATGATGAGTCGTTCGCCCCGTCTCAGTCCTCTGGCGTCATATTAGTGACGTACCTGTCGAAACCTCGGATAGTGGTAGTTCGAACCAAAAAGTCGAGCCCTCGTCAACCGCAGACTCGAATCCCAATGTGCCGCCCATGGCTTCGACGAGCGTCTTGGACAGCGTGAGACCGAGCCCGGTGCCTTCGATGCCGCGCGTCTCGGCGTCGAGTCGATCGAAGGCGGTGAAGAGACGTTCGCGCAGATCGGGCGCTATACCGTGACCGGTGTCCGAGACCGAGAAACGTACGACATTCTCGCGAACCGTGCAGTGCAACGTTACGCTCCCGTTCCTGCGGTTGTACTTGATCGCGTTGGACAACAGGTTCAACATCACCTGCTTCAGTCGCAGCGGGTCGGCCAGTATCTCGTAGTCGAAGGAGTCGCTGTAGCCGATGCCGACGTCACGCTCCTGGGCCTGGGGGCCGATGATGTCGAGACATTCGAGCACGAGGTCCTGGAGCGCGAGGGCCTCGGGGGCGAGTCCGATGTTGCCCGATTCGACGCGCGAGATGTCCAGGACCTCGTTGATCAGGGTCAGCAGATGTTGCCCTGACTTGAAGACGTGATCGACCAGTTCGAGGTCCTCTTTCGACTGGAGTTCCATCTGGAGGATCTGGGCGAAACCGAGCACGGAGTTGAGGGGCGTTCGCAGTTCGTGACTCATTCGCGACATGAACTCGCTCTTGGCGGCGTTGGCGCGCTCGGCCTCCTCCTTTGCGGCGGCCAGTTCCTCTTCGAAGGTGACCGCCTCGGTCACGTCGCGTGACACGAGGACCGCGCGCGTGGGCTGACCGTCTTCGTCTTCCAATAGTCGCCCGCGGGTCTCGATCATCATCCAGTGACCGTCAGCGTGTCGGGCGTGAAAGCGGTAACTGAGCAGCTCATCGCTCTCCTCGGCGAACATCCGCTCCAACTCTGCGTCGACTATCGGGACGTCGTCGGGGTGCACGATGGTCATCGCGCTGCGGCCCATGCGCTCCTCTTTGGGGAAGCCGTAGATCCGCTCCGTCCCGGGGCTCGCCTCGACGATCAAGAGGTTGCGATCGATGACGACGATCGAGTCGGGGGCCGCGTCGAGGATCGCCTTGGTCTTGGCGAAGCTCCGCGCGAGCGTGGCCTCCCAGGCGACGGCATCGGAGATGTCTCGAGAGATGAAGACCAACCGCGTCGCCGGTCCGTCGGAGTCGCGCAGCGCCCGTCCCCGGACCTCAATCGTGACGAGACGTCCGTCGACGTGATTCATCCGGGCGCGAAAGCTCACCGCGCCGTCGTTGTCGAACGCCGTGACGAAGGCGTCGTGCACCATCTGACGGTCCTCGGCGAAGACGCGTTCGTCGACCTGCTTTCCGATGCGCTCGTCCGCCGAGACGCCGTGCAACGCTTCAGTCCCCGGGCTCGCTTCGAGGATGGTGAGGTTTCGGTCGATGACGATGATGGAGTCGATGGCCGCGTCGAGGATCGCCCGAGTGGTCTCGCGGCTTTCGGCCAATTGCGCTTCGGCGGCGATCGTGTCGGTGAGGTCTCGAGCGATGAAGACCGCTTGGGTCGCCGGGGCACCGGCGACGCGCAACGAGTGACCGCGGGCCTCCACCACCATCCAGTGACCGTCCGCGTGTTGGGCGCGGTACCGCAGACTCACGATCTCGTCCGAGCCCTCGTCGAACATCCGCTGCAGGGCAAGTTCCACGGCCGGCCGATCGTCGGGGTGCATCAACGTAAAGACACTGGCGCCCATCGCAACGTCGTCGTCGTAGCCGAAGAAGTTCTGGCCCCGGGGGCTGTTCTGGGAGATCACGAGGTCACGGTCGACGATGACGATGAGGTCCGCGGCGGCCGCAAAGATCGCTTTGGTCATCTCGACGTTGGCCGCCAGTTCGTCGGTGTTCGCCTTTCGGGCGGTGACGTCGCGACCCGTCGCGTAGATCAAATCGCCACGACGCTGCGACGTCCATTCGATCCAGCGATAGGAACCGTCGCGACATCGGAGTCGGTTCTCGAAGCCCGAGCGCGTCGGTGTGTCATCGGCCCATTCGGCGCTGCCCTCGGCGAGGGTCGGCGCCACGTCATCGGGATGGACGAACTCGATGAACGCTCTCTCCGCGAGGTCCTCCGGCGTCCAACCCAGCATGGTCTGCCAGGAGGGATTCGTTATGCCGAATCTCCCGCCGACCTTGAAGACCGAGAGGAGATCGACCGAGTTCCTGAAGTACTCACTCAGGTCGGGATTGGGGAGCGAATCAGTGGGCATTCGACCTCGACGCTCTGATGCGACGCACCACTACGTCGTCAACGCGCAACGCGTGCGCGGGCGGGACCGCCCAATAATCAGTCATCGTGGGCCACGGAACCAAACCTATCGGTTGGCGCTTTGGCGGTCGATGACGCGCTCGACGAGCGAGAGACCGGTCCACCGTACTGGTGAACCGGTCTCTCGCTGGAAGAGGCGAGTAAGTCTCTATTGACTCTTCGTGCTCAACAGGACGCTCTGGGTGGCTGACGCCGTGCTCCAGTGCAACTGGACCCGAACGTGGAGGCGCTGGATGAGGTACGTCTCAGCGGCCCGGGCACGACGGTGGGCGAGTGCGGCATTGCCCTTGGCGTAGCCGGTGATCGCCACGACGGAGTGAACCGTCAACTTGCGAATCAAGACGACGATGGCGTTGCGTGCGGCGCCCGTGAGCGCGGCGCTGTTGTTCTTGAAGGCCACGCGGACGGCGCGCGGGATCGCGAGCTTGGCGAAGGTCACCGTGGTGGCCGACGATGTGACGCTCGCGTAGGTCGCGTCGTTGGACTTGGTCGCGGTGACGATACACGTGCCCGCGGTCGCGGACTTGAGCGTCGAGCCGACGACCGCACAGCCGGTCGCGGTGCCGTTGGTGACGGTGAAGGTGAGGGTGCCCGTTCCCGAGCCGCCCGTCGTCTTCAGCGCGAACGTACGACCGTAGGTGGCGTGGACGCTCGAGACGACCAACGCGGCCTGCGCCTGACCGACGTCGATGCTGGCCGTGCCCGTGACGTTCAAGGAGTCGCCCGAGTACGCCAGCGTGTAGGACGTTCCCGGCGTTCCCGTCAGCGTGAGTCCAGCGAAGTCGGCGACACCGGCGACGAAGTTGGCGGTGGAACCGGCACTGAGCGTGCCACCGGCACCGGTCGCGATCGAGGCCGTGACGGCACCGGTCGCGACGGTGGTGACGACGTTGCCACCGGAGTCTTCAACCTTGACGACCGGCTGTTGGGCCAGCACGACACCCGAAGCGGTCGACGTACTCGGGCTCGTCGTCACGACGAGCTGCGTCGGCGCGCCAACGGTGACCGCGACGCTCGTCGACGTCGCCGCCGTGAGTGCACCGTCACTGAAGCTCAGCGTGTAGGGACCGGCCAGCGCATTGAGCGTGAGGCCCGTGAAGCTGGCGACACCCGCAACGGCGACTTGCGTCGTCGGCGTGACCGAGACTCCACCGGCGGTGATCTTGGCGGTCACCGTGGAGACGTCGGTGGTAACAACGTTGCCGGCCGCGTCTTCAACCTTGACGACTGGCTGTTGGGCGAGTGGGGCGCCACTGGCGACGGTCGCCGATGGCTGGGTGGTAATCACCAACTGCGTTGCGACTCCAGCGGTCACCGCGATCGCGGTGGAGACCGCGGGCGTCGCCGTGCCGTCACTGAACGTCAACGTGTAGGGACCGGCGAGTTCGTTGATCGTGAGGCCCGAGAACGTCGCGAGACCGGTCGTCGCGGAGACCGCGGCGGTGGCGTTCGTGATCGTTCCGGCGGCGGACGTCACCGTGGCCGTGACCGTTGAAGTATTACCGATGATCGCGTTGCCACCGGCGTCCGCGATTTTGACGACCGGTTGGACCGCGAGTGCGGTCCCGCTCGCGACGGTTGCCGACGGCTCAACGGTGATGACGAGCTGAGAGGCCGAACCGGCACTGACCGCGATGGTGTTGGAAACGGCATCGGTCAAGGTCCCGTCGGTGAAGGTCAAGGTGTAGTTGGCGACCGAGGTGTTCAGGGTAAGACCGGACGAACGTGGCGACACCAGCGACCGCGACAGCGGTGTTGTGCGTGACGGTGCCACTGCCGGACGTCAAGGTCGCCGTGACGGTCGAGGTGTTCGACGTGATCACGTTGCCACCGGAGTCGGTGATGTCGACGACCGGTTGAATCGTCAGCGGCGCGCCAGCGGCGGCGGTGGCCGACGGCTGCGTGGCGATGGTCAGTTTCGAGGCCGCACCGACCGTGAGGGCGGTCTGGCGGAGCGGACGTCGCTGAGCGCCAGCGTCGCCGTCGGTAAAGATGATGGCGTAACTGGCCGGGGCCGTCGCATTGATGGCGAGGCCGGAGAACGTGGCGACACCGGCGACGGCAGCCTTGGTGTTGCTGGTGATCGAGGAGCCGACGTTGCCGCCGACGAGTGCCGCGGTCACGGTCGACGTGTCGGCCTTCACGACCGCACCACTGGCATCCTCAACGGTGACGACCGGCTGGACGGCCAGTGCGACGCCGTTGGCGGCGGTCGCAGAGGGTTCGAGTCGTGATCACCAATTTGGTCGCGGGACCGGTGATCGCCATCGTTGCCGTGCGGCGGAGGTCGAGACCGCATCGGTGAAGGTCAGTCCAGCGATGACGGTGTCAATGGGGGCGGTGATGGCGAGGCCACTGAAGGTGGCGACACCGGCGACGGCGGCCTTCGTGTTGTTGGCCAACGAACTACCGGCGCCGGTAAACGCGGCGGTCACGGTGGAAGTGTCAGTGGTCACGATGTTGCCACCGGAGTCCTCCACGTCAACGACGGGTTGCGGCGTGAGCGCGACGCCGCTGACGGCGCCGGTGACGGGCGCCGTTGGTCAAGTCGAGCTGCCTTGGCGGCACCGACCGTGACGGTGATCGTGTTCGACGCCGTCGTTGTCGGCGAGTCGGTGGTGTCGGTGAAGGTCAATGTATAGGGACCGACGAACGCGTTCAGCGCCAGACCGGTAAAGGTCGCGACACCAGCCGACCGCGGTGACCGTAGCCATGTTGACATGGAGACAGACAGCCGGACGTGATCGGTGGCGGTGACGACGCCTGCGGCACCGGTATCGGGTGCAGGGGTGGAGTAAAGATTTCGACGATGGGCTGCTGCGCAAGCGCGGCGCCGCTGGCGTCGGTCGACGAGGGCTCTGCGATGACCAGAGTGGTCCGGCCCGAGCCGCCGACGCGGTCGTGGCGAGACCGACCAGGAAGCTCGATCCCAACAGTGCAGTGGTGACGAGAAATCGAGTTACGACGTGACGTCGCGAACCGATCTTTTGATTTGTGTGCATGACTCAACTCCATGATTCGCTCGTTGCTACCTACAACAACGGTAACGGGCGCAACTTGTGATTTGTCCGTGAATGCGAAATGTGCGAGCAGTTGTTACAAGATTGTGCGAACACGCGTCGGTGTTGTGCGAGTTATGCACACGGGGTGATTCACGTTGCGCGATGTGAACAAAAAATCTGATGTGACGACGTTCGAGCACTCAACGCCTTGCAATCGAAGGGAAGTGCACGATCGACGTCGATCGACAATATTCATCGCGCATCGATTCACAAGCACGACACGATAGCAACATCTCGATGGCGAAGCGACGACGAAGAGACAAAAATATGAAATTTGTGTTGCGAAATCTTGCTGCGCGCTAGTTGTCTGAAACGCTGCATCGAACGAAGTGGGCAGTGCTTCGACAGCTTCACTGTCCACATGATCGCGGCGTCACGTCGCGCACGCTTCGTGGCGCGTCGAACCGAGCCGCGACCTCTCCACGAGTTCAATGACAGTCACGCACAAGTGGCTACAGTCAAAGGACACTGATCCATTCGTCTAGGAGGACTCCATGACCGATTCCAATCGACCGCCCCTCACCTTCGCGTTCTTCCCGGACGTCGCCGACGTTCGAAGTGACAAGTGAGACATCGCCGACGGCTCGACCTGGACGATGCCGCAGGTCGCGAACTTCATGGGCTACAGCGGCGAGAACCTCTCGCCGCAACTTGCGTGGCCGGCTTTCCGGCCGAAACGAAGAGCTTCGCCGTCACCGTGCACGACCCCGACGCGCCGACGGGCAGTGGCTTCTGGCATTGGCTCGTGCTCAACATCCCGGCCAACGTGAACGACCTCGCAACGGGTGCCGGTTCCAATGGATCGAACTTCCCGAAGGGTACTCGCAACTGCGCAACGACGCCGGAACCCAGGGTACGTCGGCGCCGCGCCGCCGCCCGGCGACCGCGCGCATCGTTACGTCCACACGGTGCACGCACTCGACGTCGAGCGCCTCGACGTCGACGGCGGACGCCTCCGCGGCGTTCGTCGGATTCAACCTGCGCTTCCACGCCATCGCCGCGCGCTCAGATGGTGCCCGTCTTCGGTTCGTGAACCGCCGTACCTCTCGTCGTGAGACGGTCATTGCGTTCGTCGTCGCCACTCGTATGCGCCGTGCCCGATGAGCCCGCCATTATTGTGAAACGAATCGGCGATGGACGTCGACGTCGAGTCGATAGTTGAGACGGAATCGACCTGAACATGGGGATGCAATGAGTGAAAATCAGGGCCCGGGCCCGTTGGCCCTGGTCGGTTCGGGTGAGTACCTGCCCCAGATGGCCGAAATCGAAGGCGGTCTCATCGCCGGACGACCCGCCGCGCTACGTGCAACTCGGCGACCGCGGCGGTGCCCGATGGTCCGCCGGTCGTCGAGCGCTGGCACAACCTCGGTCGCGCACAGGCCGAACGACTCGGCGTGGAAGCGGTGATCCTCGACGTCAATGACCGTCGCGACGCCAACGACGCCACGATCGCGGCGCTGGTCGAAGGCGCCGGTCTGATCTACCTCTCCGGCGGCCACCCCGCGTTTTTGGCTGAGACCCTCCGGGGCACGCTGGTGTGGGACGCGATCGTCGCCGCCTGGCGCTCGGGCGCGGCGCTCGCCGGGTGCAGCGCCGGCGCGATGGCGTTCTCGTCGTGGGTGCCGTCACTCGCCACCCCCGCGAGGGTGGCACCGAAGGACTCGGACTACTGCCGCACCTGCGCGTCATCCCGCACTTCGACGCCTTCATCTCACGCATCCCTGACATGGTCACGCGATTCCTCCTGCCCCACGACCCGTCGGTCACGGTGCCTCGGCATCGACGAGGAGACCGCGATCGTCGGTGGTCCGAGTTACTGGACCGTGAAGGGCCGTTCGTCGGCGTGGCGCCTCAGTGACGAGGGCCGCGAACAGTTCGCCAGCGGCACGAGCCTCACGACGCCACTGAAGTAGCCGGCGCCAGTTCAGTCGGCCCAGAGGATCCTCGAGTTCGCGGCCCTTGGTCTCCGGCAGCGTCCAGAGCAGGGCCGTCACCAACATCGCGGGCAGGAACGTGAAGTCGGCCGCCAACGCGAACCGGTTGCCGATGTCGGCGATCGCGCCAAGGTGACGAGACCGACGACGGCACCGAGGACGCCCGAGGCGAGGAACCAACCCGCCGCCGAGGCGCGGACGAAGTGGGGAAGAGCTCGTTGACGAGCGCGCCGACGGCGGGCGCGAAGATCGAACCGAACATGACGCCGAGCACGTAACCAGGACCAGGTCGATCCGAGGTCCGGCGTAGGAGAGGACGCCGAAGAGCGCCAGGCCGATCATGCCGAGCGCGCCGGTGACCGCCGCCCGAATCGATCGGCCATCCAGCGTCCGATTCGACAGTCCCGCAGACCGGTCGCGCCGGCGCCGACGACCATGATCGCCGTGACCACGCCTGAGAGGTGATCGATGTTCTGGGCGAAGAGGAAGATGAAGCTGTTCGCCGGACCGGTGATGAACGAGAGCGCGAAGGCCAGCACCGAGAGAAGTATGAGCCGCTTACGAAACGCCGGACTGATCGCGCCGAGTGTTGGCACGACGTGGTTCGTCGGCGACCTCGGCAATGGCGAAGCGGTCCGGTTCGGTCGCCCAGCGATTGATCAAGGGCAACAACGCGAGCGGGACGATCGCCAGCAGGAACAGACCGCGAAACCCCAAGGTCTTCGAAGCGAGGCTGTGGATGATCGCGGTGCAGCCGGCGCCAACGCCGTAACCGGCGGCGACGAGCGCCAGGGCTTTGCGCGGCCCTGCGTATTGGTCTGTTCGGCGGCGATGACTTCGGAGAGCGCGTTCGTGGCGCTGAGGAGCGGTCGCCCGCAGGCGAAGATCACGACGAACCACCAGTAGCCGGGACTGGCGGCCGCCATCACGGTCGCCATGAGTCCGAGCCCAACGGTGGTGACCAGCATGCGGTGTCGCCCGAATCGATCGGCCATCGCGGTCAGCGGCAGGCCGCCGAGTGACGCCAGGCGGATGATCGCGAGTCCTACGCCGAGTTTCGTTCCCGAGAGGCCCGCTTGGTCGGCCAGCGTGGCGCCGTGGGCGAGGTGACCGAAGGTGCGCGCCACGCTGCCGAGCGCGGTCACGACGCCAAACTGTCCAAAGCCCGAGGCGAAGGAGGCGATAACCGCGCCCCACACGGCGCGCGAGTTCCATTTGTGTAGCCGCGGTGTGCTTAACGACGTCGGGATCGGGATTCGAGGTCATCGATGACTCCGCAGCGACGCGACGACGGGACGAACGCGCGCCTTCGGCGCGGCGGCGAGCGAACCAGAACGGGCTGTAGAGGAGCGAGGAAGAACAGCGGAACGATGACGACCCCGGTGACCAGGTACCAAGGGTAGGGACCCATCAGACGAAGGAGCGTCCACTGGTGAGGGGCGTGGCGAAGGAACATGTAATTGGCGTTGATCAAGGCGTCGACGAGTCCGACCAGCGCGACGTATATATAGGTGATGACCGACGCGCGCAGTACCGAACCACGGCGGGGCTGGATTCGCATGCCCACCACGAGAAACAGCGCCGCCACGATGATGAGCGTATGACCGACCACGTACTCGAAGAATTCGACGTGAGGAAACGGCACGTTGAGATCGGGCGTGACCAGACCTTGCAGCGTTCCGGCGAGGCCCCAGAAGTACGTCAGCTCGACGAGCTGGCGTGGTCGCCACCAGCAGGCTGCGGCGGCGACGATCAACGCGAAGTTGCACAGGGCGAGCGGCAACGACGTCCGCAGGGCCCACGTGCCGTTCACGAGTTGACGAACCGTGTCCACGACGCAGACCGTGAGCAAAAGTGCACCGATCACCTTCGCCGCGCGCGGACTCCAGCGACCGGGGCGAAGGCGCGCCCAGATGCACAGGATCACGCAACCCACCGCCATGACCACGACTCCTGTCCAGTACGGACCGGCCGAGACCGTGGCGCTCAACTCTCCCATTGTTCGGGTTTAGCAGGGTTGTTCGCGAGAGCGAAGTCGATTGGTCGATTGTCTCGCGCCTCCATTTACGCTGCGCAGTGTCGACCCACATTCGGGGCCAGCATGTTCCATCATTGAAACGGTGAGGTTGTCAGAGAGGATCGACGTGGCTCGACGACAACGAAGAGATCAAGTCCTGCGACGAAGGCGAGCGCGCGAAGCGTTCGAGAGAGCGGCGTTGTCGTGAGTGACGTGAACGCCTCCAGCGACGAGCAACTCGTCCTCCGAGACATCCGAGCGCTTCTGGATCAACTTCAGTTGGATCGCGGTCAGACGCTCACGTTGCACAGCGAACTCGCCAACGAACTCGGCGTCGACAGTCTCGCCTTGGTCGAACTGTGCGACCAATTGGAGCGCACCTTCGAGGTGTCGCTCCCGGACGAAGTGTTCCTCGTCGCGACCACGCCACGGCAGTGGTTGGACGCCGTCGAACAGGCTCGCGGCGGCGATTCGAACGCCGTCAACGAGCAACAGTCGTCGCCACGCCGGACATTGCCATCGCCTGATTCGAAACTCGCGGCCACGCCCAAGCTATTCCGGTCCGTGGCCAGTGCCGTACGTGGTCGCGGTTATCGCTCCGTTGCTTCGAGCACGTCCGGAACCGCTTCGAATAAGGGCGGCTCGATCCTCTACGCCCTTTACGCGTGGACGATGCTCGTACCCTTCGCCGTTACCATTTGGCTGCTCGCGGTGACGCCCCTGAGCCTGACCCAGCGAAGGAGCGCCGGTCGCGCGCTCGCGCGCGTCACGTGTCGCGCGCTCGGTCTGACAGTGATTGTCGAAGGTGAAGAACTTAGGAGCGAGCGTCCGTCGGTGATCGCGGCCAATCACTCAAGTTTCATCGACGGTTTGCTGCTCTACGTCTTCTTGGATCAACCCGTTACCTTCGTCTCCAGCACCGACATGGAACACCAATTCCTACTGGGTCGAATCATGAGGGGATTCGGGTGCGTCTTTGTCGATCGTGGCAAGGCCGAGCGAGGCGCGTCCTCTGTTGAGAGACTCGTCACCGCGGTTCAGGGCGGTCAGCACGTACTCATCTTCCCCGAGGGCTCGATCAGCGCTCGAGCGGGGCTGCGCGTGTTTCATCTCGGTGCCTTCGAGGCGGCGACCTCGTCGAGCTGCCCCGTGATACCGATCGGCATACGCGGGTCGCGCGCGGTGTTGCCACCCGGCAGCTATCGTCCGCGCCCCGGATCGGTACGGATCGTCATCGGTAAAGAAGTCGTCCCAACGGGTCGTGAATTCGCTGACCGTGTGGTGCTTCGCGATCAGGTTCGAGGAGCGATCGCCGAACTCAGTGGCGAAGGAGACGCGTAGCTCGTCGTTCGCGGACCTGGCCGCTATTCGTGGATGCTCTCAAGGGTGAAGCCGGCGGCGTGCAGCATCTTTCGCAGGTCCACGATCTGCTGCGTGTCGAGGTCCTTGCCGCGCGGTCGGTCGAATACTTGGGTCTCGTCGCCCAGCGTCACGGTGTAGCGGCCATTGCTCGCTTCGGTGATCGAGCCGACCTCGACGATGAGCGCGGCGGCGTCGTGCCACTCGATGTTGTGACTGGTGGGATGGCTGAGAATCTTCTCGGCGGTGACCAGGTGATGTCCAGTGAGTTTGGCGTGGGCCATGTGACGTCCTTCCCTTTCATTAGCTGATATCCAACTTACGGTGTCCGGCGTTGCGGCGAGCCGGTCAGGAGAATCGGATCGGTCGACGCGGTGGGGCGAAAGTCGGGGAGTGGCCGATATACTTGCTTGTAGTCAAGCAACTAAATACGAGAAGTGGACGAATGGCACCCAAAACCCTGGACGCAGCGCACGGCGATCGCTACAAGTGGATCGCGTTGACCAATACGACGCTCGGGGTCTTCCTGGCGACCATCAACTCGTCGATCATCTTGATCTCGCTGCCGGCGATCTTTCGGGGACTCGGCATCAATCCGCTCTCGGCCGGCAACGTGGGCTATCTGTTGTGGCTCTTGCAGGGCTATCTCCTCGTCACCGCCGTGCTGGTGATCAGTCTCGGTCGCCTCGGCGACATCATGGGTCGCGTTCGGATCTACAACCTCGGCTTCGCCGTCTTCACCCTGGGGTCGGTCCTCTTGGCACTGGATCCCTATCACGGGGGAAAGGGCGCGCTGTGGCTCGTGCTCTTGCGCCTCCTCCAGGGCGTCGGTGGCGCCATGCTCTTCGCCAACTCGAGTGCGATCCTGGTCGACGCCTTCCCGTCGGATCAGCGCGGCATGGCGATGGGTATCAACCAGGTCGCGGCGATCGGCGGATCGTTCATCGGACTCATCGCCGGAGGGCTGCTGTCGGTCGTCGACTGGCGGCTCGTGTTCTGGGTCTCGGTGCCCTTCGGCATCATCGGGACGATTTGGGGATACTTCAGTCTCCGTGACAACGGCAAGCGCGCGTCGGCCACGATCGACTGGTGGGGCAACCTGACCTTCGCCGTCGGACTCACGTCGATCCTCGTGGGCATCGTCTACGGCATCCAGCCCTATATGCACCACTCCATGGGGTGGACGTCACCGCGCGTGCTCAGCGCCTTCGTCATCGGCGTCGTGTTCTTGATCGCGTTCTTCATCATCGAGAACCGCGTGACGTCACCGATGTTCAACCTGCGGCTGTTCAAGATTCGCGCCTTCTCAACGGGCAGCGCGGCTGGATTTCTCGCCGCGATCTCGCGCGGCGGTTTGCAGTTCATGTTGATCATCTGGCTCCAGGGAATCTGGTTGCCCCTGCACGGTTACGCGTACTCCGCGACGCCGCTGTGGGCCGGTATCTACCTGTTGCCGCTGACCACCGGTTTCTTGTTCGCCGGACCGATCTCGGGCTATCTCTCGGACCGCCACGGCGCGCGCATCCTCTCGACCTCGGGGCTCCTGGTCTTCGGAGCGAGCTTCGTCGGACTGTTGCTGTTGCCGACCAATTTCAGCTACTGGGTCTTCGCGGTCATGGTCTTCTTGAACGGCCTGGGCGGCGGGATGTTCTCGGCGCCGAACTCCGCGGCGATCATGAACAGTGTGCCGGCCGACGAACGCGGGGGAGCGGCGGGAATCCAGGCCGCGTTCTTGAACACCGGCTTCGTCCTTTCGATCGGGATCTTCTTCTCCTTGATGATCATCGGACTCACGAACACGCTTCCGAAGGCGATGTTCAAGGGTCTGAGCGCCCACGGTGTCGCCGCGACCCAGGCACACGCCATCGCGAACCTGCCGCCCGTGGGCAGTCTGTTCTCCGCGTTCCTCGGTAAGAACCCGCTGAAGAACCTGCTCGGCTCGCAGGCGACCGCCCACGTCGACCACGCGCAGTGGCTCATCCTGACGGGCAAGCACTTCTTCCCCGACCTCATCGAGGGTTCGTTCCATCACGGTCTGGAGATCGTCTTCGGTGCGGCCATCGTCATGTCCATCATCGGCGCGTTGGCCTCGGCGCTACGGGGTAAGCGCTACGTCCACGAGGACCAGTCGATGCGCGAGCACCTCGGTGACGTCGCGGCGACGTCGAGTGCAGTGCCGGGCGAGATCGCCCTGGAGAGCGAGGTCGTGCAATGAAGTCCGTCGTGATCGACGCCGGGCAGTCCCTCGATACGGCCGCTCGCCTGCGACTCGTCATGTATCGCCTGGCTCGGTCCCTGCGTCATCAAGGGACCACGGCGTTGTCGCCGTCACAGGTCTCGGCGCTGGCGAGCGTCGACGAGTTTGGCCCGCTGCGCATCAGCGCGCTGGCGACACTCGAGTCCGTGGGCGCACCGGTCGCGACGAGGATCGTCGCGAGTCTCGAAGAGCTCGAACTCTTGAAGCGCACCGATGACCCCGACGACAAGCGGGCGTCGCTGGTCGAACTCTCCGACCACGGTCGCAAAGTTCTCGCCGCACTGTGGAGTGAACGCACGATTGGTCTGAGTTCACGTCTTGAACGACTCAGCGCCGCCGAGCGCAACCGGTTGGAGTTAGCGCTGCCGGCCCTGGAGAAACTGGCTCGCGAGAATTAGTTCGTCGCCGAACGTTCGCGAATCGGACGCACCGTCCGCACCGTTAGTGTCCCTCCTATGCCGCTCACCCTTCGGCCGTTCGTCGCCGCTGATGAAGGAGCCGCGTTGGCCGCGTGGGCGCAGTTCTTGGGCACGGGCTTCGACTTTCTCCCGTTCGACTTCGATCCGAGCACGCCCTGGGCGGCGTTCATCGAACGGTTGGCGCGCTATCGCGATGGCATCGATCTCCCCGAGAATCGAGTCCGCACGGCCTTCCTCGCGGCCGACGTCGACGGTCAACTCGTCGGTCGCAGCTCGATCCGGTTCGAACTCAACGCCTTCCTCGCCGGCCGAGGAGGGCACGTGGGCTACGCCGTCATCCCAGCGTTTCGGCGTCGCGGTTTCGCGACCGCGATCCTCAGCGAGTCAGTGGCGATCGCTCGCAATGAAGGAGTGAGTGACGTACTGGTCACGTGTGACGACTCCAATACGGGTTCGTGGAAGGTGATCGAGCGCTGTGGCGGGGTTCTGGAGGAGGTCGTCTCCGGTGACGGAGCGCCATTTCGTCGCTACTGGATCTGAGAGCCCCTGGCCCCTCACATTCGTCATGACAGCGCGGGGGGCCAACGCACGTGGCTACTGAGGGGATGAGGCGAGTTCACTAAGGACCTTGAGATCGTCTGCGCCGCCAAGTACCATCAGCCGATCACCGGCTTTGAAGATCGTCTCGCCCGAGGGTCGGATGACGTCGCGCCCTCGCTCGATTGCGGTGATCAACACGCCTCGCGGAATTGACTTGGAGCGAAGTGGCACGTCGATCAGTGGGGATCGCTCGGCGATCACCAACTCCTCGATCCCGGTGGACCCGCCTAATTCGGCGACGCGACGGAGGTTGTTCTGCATCGTTCGGCGGTAGTTTCGAACGATGTCCGTGATGGCAATCGTGCCGACGACTCGTCGCTCGCCGTCGATGACGGCCGCCCACGTCTGAGGAGTCGACGTCAGGATGTCGAGCACGACGTCCAAGTGCTCCGATTGAAGTATTGGTGCGAACGTGTCATCGATCAGGCCCTCGACGTCCACGGTGCCAGCACCATCCAGAGCCACTTGCAGTGCTTCGCTCGTGACGACCCCCACGTAGCGATTCTGCGGATCGACCAACGGAGCGGCGCTGACCTCGTGCAAGTCCATCAGTGATTGGAACGTCGCCAGGTCGCCGGGCTCGACGAGTACACATCGCGCCGCCGCCATCGCCTCTGATGCGCGCGCCATGGCGAGCAATGGCAAGCCGGTGAGGATTCGGTGCGCGGGTGACTCGGACCGGCTGCGCAACTGGCTCCGATAGATGGTGTCATCGTTGCGCCGCACGATGAGCGTGGCCAAACCGACCGCCAGCATCGCTGGCACGATGAGCGAGAGCGTTCCGGTCATCTCCGCGACCATGAGCATCACCGCGAGCGGCGCCCGAGAGATGCTCCCGAAGCAGGCCATCATCCCGACGATGACGTAGGGGGCGGGGTCGTGTCCCAGGCTCGGTACGAGTGGTTCGAGCAGGCGCCAGACGGCGGCCCCGACGAACGCCCCGATGACCATGCCCGGACCGAAGATGCCGCCCGAACCGCCCGAACCAATGGAGAGTCCCGTCGTGGCGATTCGGGCGAAGGGCAAGATGAGCACGATCCACAGAGGGATCCGCAGTAACTGATCACCGAGGCCGGCTTGGATCCAGCCGTAGCCGGTGCCCAGTACCTCCGGTATGGCCAGGGCAATGCACCCGACGATCAAACCGCCGATCGCTGGACGAACCCAACGCGCAACCGTGAGGCGCTCGAAGAATGCGGAGATGCCGTAGAAGCCCTTGGCGTAGAGCAGACCCACTAATCCGCCGATCACACCGATCACTCCGAACCACACCAGTTGGACGGCGCTGTTGAGTTGATAGTTCCCGACGTAGCCGAACAGGGGGCCAAAGCCTTCGAAGGATCCCCACACCGCGTAGGCCACGATGGAGGCGATGAATGAGGGCAACAGCGCTTCGACCTCGAAGTCGTCGCGGTACAGGATTTCAGTGGCCAGCACCGCACCGCCAAGTGGCGCACCAAAGATTGCCCCGATGCCCGATCCGATCCCACTGGCGACGGTGATGCGCGCGTCGGAGGGACTCAGGTCGAGGAACCGCGCGAGGAACGAACCGAACCCAGCGCTGATCTGGCCGGTCGGACCTTCGCGTCCGCCCGATCCGCCCGAACCAATCGTCAGCGCCGAGGCGACGATCTTGACGAAGACGGTTCGCATTCGCACGCCCCGAGGGTTGTGGTGCACCGCAGCGATTGCCGCATCGGTGCCGTGTCCCTCAGCGTCGGGTGCCACGGCGAAGACCAGAACGGCCCCGGCCAGCGCACCGGCGCCCGCGACGAGCGGAATTGCCCATGGACGTGCGAATGATGAGGTCGCGATTCGACCGCCCTCACTCGCGGGCAGCGGCACGCGATAGCCAGCCAGGACCTGGAGGAACACGTACGTGGCGAGGCGAAGTGCCTCGTAGAAGACAACGGCGCCAAGTCCCGCAATGACTCCGACGACGGTGCCCAGGACCAGCCACTTCTGGGTGTACGTGGCGGCCGCGAGCCACCGACCGAGGCGACGTTGCACCGAACGCATCCTTCGCTGCCATGCGCGATCGGCGACGATGTTGCTACCGCGCACCTAGAGGTCCCAACCGGACGACCAGCCCTGTTCGGGGACCTCTCCCGCCGCCGCAGCGAATCGGCCCAGGGCCATGACGAGGATCGACTGCTCGCCAGGATCAATGGCACTCATGATCGTCTCGATCTCGCGGCGGCGACGATTCGTGACGGTACTGACCAGCCTGCTGCCCTTCTTCGAAAGTGCGAGACGAACCTGGCGACGATCGTCTTGTTCGGGCTGGCGAACGACCAACATCTTCTTGACCAGACGGTCGCACATTCGCGTCGCCGTCGCCGGTGTCACGCCGATCGCATCGGCCAGCCCTGCCAGGTTCTGTGGTCCACGCGAGGCCAGCACCACGAGGGTTCGGTACTGGGTCAGCGTGACTTCCTCGGCGATGTCCGACAGTGAACGAGCGGCGACGGCCACCAGCACCCGGCTGGCCGACAGGACGGCATCGATTACCGAGTCGGGTAGTTCGGCGTCGTGTGCTTGCATACACTAACTATTGTAGACACTAACGACATCGCGCAAACGACTGCCGCGCTTCTGCGATGGGCCAGGGATGACGTACGGCCGCCGCCGCCTCGGGCCGTCATCTGCTCGATCGACAAAGCGAACCGGGGAAACTACGCCGGCTCTTTGGGCAGGCCGAGAACGCGCTCGCCAATGATGTTGCGCTGCACCGCCGACGTGCCGCCACCAATGGTGAGCGCCTGGGAGTAGAGGAATCCGAATGACCACGCGCTTCCGTCGGCGCCGTCAGATCCACCCGGTCCTCGTCCCTCGAGCATCCCGGCCGCGCCAGCGAGCCGATTGGCCAAACCCATGACCTCTTGGCCGTGGTCGTCGGCGAGGGCCTTGCGCACGCTGGCTTCGGCCCCGGGTTCTCGCCCGGCCTGCGCCGCAGCGACCAGCCGAAGCCGTAACAGGCGCAGGATCTCTCCGTGAGACCAGCACCGCACGAGTTCGTCTCGTTCGAGCGCGTCGTGGGGAATCTCGGACTTCCGCACGAGTTCCACGAGGTCGGTGGCCGTCGGGCCACGGCCCCAGAGGACACCTTCGCCGGACAATGAGACCCGCTCGTTGCCGAGGGTCACCTTCGCGAGACGCCATCCGTCGTTCACGTCGCCGATGAGGTAGTCGGCCGGCAGGCGGACCTCGTCGAGGAAGACCTCGTTGAAGGCGTGGTCTCCCGTGATGTCGATGATGGGGCGAATCGTCACGCCGGGCGCGTTCATCGGGCAGATGAAGTAGCTGATTCCCTTCTGCGGTGCCCCTTCGTCGGAGGTTCGCGCGAGCAAGATGCCCCACGTCGCGAGGTGCGCGTAACTCGTCCAGACCTTTTGGCCGGTGATGATCCATTCGTCACCGTCACGCACCGCGCGCGTCGCGAGCGAGGCCAGGTCGCTGCCGGCGTTGGGCTCACTGAAGAGCTGGCACCAGAACTCTTCGCCGCTCAACAGCTTGGGCAACCAACGACGCTGCTGCTCCTCGGTGCCGGCGTAAAGGATGGTGGGTCCGGCCCACCCGATGCCGATCGGATTGATCGGCAGGCGAACGTTCGCGCGCTTCAACTCGTCGTCGATGAGGAGTTGGTGGTTGGCGTCAGCGCCGAGTCCCCAGGGCGTGGGCAGGTGGGGCGCGACCAATCCGGCTTCGGCCAGTTGGACCGGCGTCGGATTTGGATGCGATGCCAACCACTCTCTGATTGCGACGCGCCGCGGGTCGTTCTCGTCGAGCCCGTCGTCATCGATCGAGACGGTCATGGGGGCGAGGAGACCTCGGCCCTCTTCTTCAAGATCGAGCACCGCCTCCGGCGACTTCTTCATGACTACCTCCTTCTCCAACGTACACGCGCTCGATTGCCCGCGGTCCGTCGCGAGAACGCACTCCCCGTAGCGATTTGAGCTCAAAGGCTCGTGTTTAGAGCGACGCGATGATCTCTTCGATCGCCATCGGGATATCCGACGCACTCGCGTAGACCGCCAGCGCGGCACCGGCGCGTCCGTGTAGGTGGGCGCCAAGCGCCGCGGCGTCGAGCGGGTCATGGCCTCGAGCGATCGTGGCGCCGATGACGCCCGAGAGGACGTCGCCGCTACCCGCCGTCGCGAGCGTGGGCGTGCCCGAACGAACGACGCGCACCACGCCGTCGGGATCGGCGATCAGCGTCGTCGCACCCTTCAACAAGACGACGCAGTTCGTCTCGCGCGCGAGTGAACGCACTGCTTCCAGGCGGTTCGCCGGCACCGGCTCACCGGTCAGGCGGGCGAACTCACCTTCGTGCGGCGTGAGGACCCAGCGCCCGTCCTTGGACGTCGCGACCTCGATCAACGATCGATCCAGCCCGTCGGCGTCGAGGACCACGGGCATCGTCGCGTCCGCCAACCGTTCGCGCAGCCACGCCACGCCTTCGGTGCCGATGCCGGGACCGGCCACGACGCAGCGACTGCGTGGCTCGATCACGGCGTCGTCACTGCGCACGACCTCGGCCGGAAGGTCGACGAGTTCGGCGACGTCGCCTCGGCTCGAAAGGCGGATCATCGACGCGCCGGCGGCCAATGCCCCGCGCACGACGAGGTCGGCGGCGCCGGGCATCAGGGTCGAGCCGGCGAGTACCTGGATCGCGTGGGTCCACTTGTGGTCTCTCGTGTCGCGCTGGATCAGGGCGGCGAGGTCGCCGTCGTCGACGAGTCCGTCGTCGAATCGATCGACGATGCCGAGTCCGGCGAAACGGAGTTGGCCGCACAGCGCGGCCGCCGCTCCGGTGACGTGGGCCGGCTTCAAGGCACCCAGCGCCATCGTCACGTCTGCGGTCATCGGAGAACCCAGCAACGCACCGGTGTCGGCGTCGACGCCCGACGGCAGGTCGAGCGCGAGGACGAGTGCCTCGCCAGCAACGCGCGGCGCGCGGTACGGTCGCGAACAGCCGAGTCCGAAGGCCGCGTCGATCACGAGGGCGTAACCGCGCAGTTCATCGGGCTGGGACGCGACCTCGATGACGTCCACTTTGGACCCGCGCGAGCGCAGCCACGCGGCGGCGACGCGTCCGTCGGCCCCGTTGAGGCCCGGGCCGACCACTACCGCGACGCGCGTTCCGTAGCACGAGCCCAGCACGGACTGGGCTTCAAGCGCCACCGCGGTGCCGGCCGCCGCCACGAGGGCATCGCTGCCGCGGGACTGGACCGCGCGGGCGTCGGCCTCGCGCATCGCCGCCGTCGAGAGGATCGGGATCACGCGTTGGTCGCCACGTGGCGACGAGTTGATGTCGGCGGATTCATACGTGGTCCACCCTAGGCACGTGAAATCTTCACCGTCGAGCCCGGCAATGGTCCCACGCACGGGCGGGCTTTCGTAGGCTGAGGGGGTGGATCCCGTGACGCAGTTCGACCGTGCCGCCGGTGCGCTCTACGGTCTGGCCATCGGCGACGCGCTCGGTATGCCGACGCAGATGATGTCGAGAGAAGAGGTCGTCAGCGTCTTCGGCAAGGTGCTCGTTGACTTCGAACCGGCGCCGACCGATCACCCGATCGCCGAAGGTATGACCGCCGGACGGATCACCGACGACACCGAGCAAGCGGTGCTGTTGGCCAACGAACTCATCGATGGCCACGGCGAAGTGGACATTCAAAGTTGGGCCGACGCACTGATCAACTGGGAAGAGTCGATGAAGGCCAAGGGATCGCTCGACCTGCTGGGCCCGTCGACCAAGCGCGCCATCCTCGCTCTGTTGGCGGGCGGCGATCCGGAAGAAGTCGGTCGTCGCGGCGACACCAACGGCGCGGCGATGCGCATCACGCCGGTCGCGATCGCGGTTCGATCGCTCGACGTTGATGAACTCGTCTCGCGCGTCGCCCAGGCCAGCCGACTGACGCACAACACCAGTGTGGCGCTTGCCGGTGCCGCGGCGGTCGCCGGCGCGGTCAGTGCCGGCGTCGAAGGACTGACCTTCGAGGTGATGGTCGACACCGCGTGCGACGCGGCCGTACGCGGTTCGCGACGAGGCCACTGGATCGCGGGCGCGGACGTCGCCGTGCGAATCCGCTGGGCGATCGACCTGGTCCACGGACTCGACGCCGAGAGCGTCGTCGATCTGTTGCCGATCTTGGTCGGGACGAGCCTGGCGACGTGGGAGTCAGTGCCGGCGGCCTTCGCGGTCGCGAGTGCTTTCAGCGATGAGCCGTGGTTGGCCTGTCGGGTGGCCGCCTCGCTCGGCGGTGACAGCGACACCATCGCCGCGATGACCGGTGCCATCGTCGGCTCGCGATGCGGCCTCAACGTCTTTCCCCTCGAGGCGCGCAACACCGTCGTCGCGGGTCAACGGACTCGAACTCGACGAGATGGCGCGTCGTCTGCTGCAACTGCGAAACGGTTCCGAGCAAAGCGCCGCGTGAGCGCCGCGCCACGACTGATCCTCGTCGACAGCGTCGTCGTCGACGTCGTCCTCAACGTCGACACGTTGCCCGAGCGCGGTTCGGACACGCTGGCCGAACACAGTGACTCCTTCGCCGGGGGAGGGTTCAACGTGATGGCCGCGGCCTCGCGACTCGGTCTCGCCTCGGTCTACGGCGGCGTGGTCGGACTGGGACCGTTTGCGATGATCGCCCAAGAGGCCATGCGCGAGGAGGCCATCGTCATCGCGACGCCGCCCAACGATGACCTCGACACCGGATTCGTGGTGGCCATCGTCGAGGACGGAGGTGAGCGGACGTTCTTGACGAGCGTCGGCGCCGAGGCGACGCTTTCCACGAGCCAGCTCGACGAACTCGACGCGACCGAGAGCGATCTCGTCTACTTCTCCGGCTACTCGCTACTGCACGAGAGCAACGCGCGCGCCTTGATCGCATTCCTCGATCGCATCCCGCGCACGACGTGCTTTCTTTTCGATCCGGCGCCGATCGTGAAGGACATCGCGGATAGCTTGCTTGACGCCGTCTTCCAACGGGTCGATTGGTTCTCGTGCAACGCCCGCGAAGCGTCGCTGCTGACGGACGCCGCCGACGCCGAGACGGCGGCGCGGGCAACTCCGCGGCTCGTATGACTCGTGGCGGCGCGATCGTTCGAATCGGTGCCGGAGGGTGCATCGTCGCAGAGTCAGCGGCACACAGCGAGATCGTTCCCGGTTTCCCCGTCGAGAGCGTCGACTCCAACGGCGCGGGAGACTGCCATGTCGGTGCGTTCGCTGCGTGTTTGGCGCTTGGACGACCGCCATTGGAAGCGGCTCGCTGGGCCAACGCCGCCGCCGCGATGTCGGTCACGAAACACGGTCCCGCTACCGGTCCAACGCTGACCGAACTCGAAGCGTTCCTGGGTTAGAAGAAGACCGAGCAGAGCTCGTAGATCTCGCGCGGCACCTGGCGTTGGCCGCCGATCACCGAAGAAAGTGGGCTCAGCACGACGTTGTTATCGCGCACCACGGGGATCGTCCCGAACTTGCCCGACGTGACCGCGTCATAGGCGCCGGCGCCGACGCGTGTCGCCCAGATGCGGTCGTGCGCCGTCGGGCTGCCCCCGCGCTGCAGGTGGCCAAGGACCGTGGTGCGCACTTCGATGTCCGTCAACTCCTCGATCTTGGAGGCGACGAACTGGCCGACGCCGCGTGTCGCCAATCGAACGCCGCCCACTCCCTCGGTCGAGAGTTCGTCCTTCTCGATGCCGCCCAGCGTGGCGAGGTTGATGCCTTCGGCGACGACCACGATTGAAAAGGCGAGTCCCGCTTCGACGCGACGAGCGAGGTGGCGCATGATGTCGTCCATCGTCACGGGGAATTCGGGTATCACGATCATGTCGGCGCCGCCGGCGAGTCCGCCCATGGCGGCGACCCAACCGGTCAGACGTCCCATCGTCTCGACGACCATGACGCGATGGTGCGACGCCGCGGTCGTGTACAGCCGGTCAATCGATTCGGCGACGATGCTGATGGCCGTATCGAAGCCGATGCAGTAGTCGGTGCCGAGGAGGTCATTGTCGAGTGTCTTGGGCACGCCGACGATCGGCGCGCCGTGGTCGGCGAGCCAGGTCGAAATGCGGTGCGTGCCGTCGCCGCCGATGGAGATCAAGGCGTCGAGGTGCTCTTCGATGGCGGCCAGTACGCGTTCTCGGCCACCGGCGGGACTGTCGAGGTTGTAGCGGGCGGTGCCGAGCAGCGTCCCGCCCTGGGCGATGACGCCCTGGAGGTCACTCGCGACGAGGGGACGTCCGGCGTATTCACTGGCCAGTCCGGCCCAGCCGTTGGCGATGCCGATGACTTCGTGACCATCTCGCAGGGCCATTTGGCCGATGGCCCGAATGGCCGCGTTGAGTCCGGGCGCGTCGCCACCCGCCGTAAGCACACCGATACGCAATGCAACTCCTCTGAACCCAACCGCACTAATTCTACGCAGGGTTCACGTGGCCCTTTATCGCAGTGGCGAAGTGAATTCTCACGCACGCGACGCCACGCAGGGGCGTCGATCGACCAGTCGCGGACGCATCGGATACGTCAAGACACGGTGACGGGCACTGCGTCGGACTCTTCTTCACGACGGACCTGAGCGCCCGTGAAGATCGCCGTGGCGAGGAAGCTCAACACCAAAGCGGCGAAGACGCCAAGATTCGCGCCCGCCCAGTCGCCCTTCTTCCCGCCCAGGTGCAACGGGCCGAGCAGGTAGCCCTGCCACGTGAGCCATGAGGCGAACGTATTGGTCACGAGCCCCCATCCGATGACGCTCGCGACGATGGTGGTCACTACCGGGACCAGGCGGACGTCGCCGTAGCGTCCGGCCTTGGAAAAGAGATCGGCGTCGACGTAGTCCTTCTTCCGCACGACCATGTCACCCAAGAAGACGCCGCACCACGCGGCGATAAGGACGCCGACAGTGATCAAGAAACCCTCGAACTGGTTGAGGAAGTTGGCGCGGAAGAAGACAATGTAGATGGTTCCGATGACCATCACCACACCGTCAACCCCGGCGGCGGCGAAGCGAGGGATCTTGATGCCGGCCGAGAGCAGCGAGAGGCCCGAGGAGTAGATGTCGAGCACCGCACCCCCAACGAGGCCGAGAACGGCCACGATCAAGAAGGGCACAAGGAACCACGTCGGCAAGAGCGGCGCCAAAGCACCAACCGGGTCGGCGCTGATGGCTGAACTCAGCGATGCGGATGAGCCGGCCAAGAGTAGTCCGAAGAAGACGAGTATCAGCGGAGCGACGGACGAACCAAAGGTCGTCCACCAGACGACGCCACTTGTCGACGCCTTGCGCGGCAAATAGCGCGAATAGTCGGCCGCGGCGTTCACCCAGCCCAATCCAAATCCCGTCATGACGAAGACGAGTGCGCCGATGAGGTGCTGGGACGATCCGCCCGCCACGTGGGAAACGGCATGCCACTTGACGTCCTTGAACGTCAAGACGATGAACATCACCGTAAGGACACCGGTCACGACCGTGATGACGGCCTGCATGCGCATAATCAGATCGAAGCCCATCACGCCGCCCGCGATGATGAGTGCCGCGATGATGACCATCGCTGCTGCCTTGACGCCGTCACCGCTGCCCCAATGGAGACTCTTGAATACCGTCGCCGTTGCCTGCACCGCGATGACCGTGAGAAAAGTCTCCCATCCCACACAGAGCAGCCACGAGATACCGGCCGGAAGACGATTGCCCCGCACGCCGTAGGCGGCGCGACTTAGCACCATCGTCGGCGCCGAACCTCGCTTTCCCGCAGTCGCGATGATGCCGCAGAGGATGAAGCTCGCGATGATGCCGACGACGGCGACGATGAGAGCTTGCCAGAACGAGATGCCGAAGTACAAGATGAAGGCGCCATAACTCAGCCCGAGGATCGAAACGTTGGCGCCGAACCACGGCCAGAAGAGTTGCCGCGGTTCGCCCTTTCGCTCGCCTTCGGTGATGACGTTGATGCCATTCTCTTCGATGCGCAACACTCCGGCGTTACCGGTGACGACTACTTCCGAGACTTCGCTCACGGGACTCCTTTTGCGACACCGCGCATCGCTTGCGACGTATTTTATGCACGTTGCGAGTTGCGGCGTAACTCAACGATTCTTCGTCATTCGATGGCGATTGGAGCACTCGTTAGGGTGAAGTCGTGAGTACTTCGGCCCGTCTCTTTTGCCTCGACACGGTGATGATCGACATTGTCTTGCGGATCGCCGAGATGCCCGAAAGTGGCTCGGACGTCCTCGCCAGCGAGCATCTGATCGCGACGGGCGGCGGCTACAACTCGATGAGCGCCGCCGCGCGACAGGGCGTCGGCGCGGTTTACGCGGGACGACTCGGTCGTGGTCCGTTTTCTTCGATCGCGCGCTCGTCATTGGCGAAGGACCACGTCGACGAACCGATCGAAGCGGACGATTCGCACGACGCCGGTTTCTGTGTTGCGTTGATCGACGACGGCGGGGAGCGGACGTTCATCACGTCCGCCGGCGCGGAGGCGTCACTGCGGTCCGCGGACCTGTCGTCGCTCGACGTGCGCGGAGGTGACTATGTACTGGTTTCCGGCTACAACGTCATGTACCCCGATTCGGCGGAGATCACACTGGACTTCTTATCAGCTCTGGGTGACGACGTCGTGGTCGCCTTCGATCCGAGCAATCGCGTGATGGACATCCCAGAGGAGAACCTCGAGCGGGTCTTCGAGCGCGCCGACTGGACCTTCTGTAACGAGATCGAAGCAACAGTGCTGACCGGCGAGGACTCGTTGAACGAGTCGGTTGAGACGCTCGCGCAGCGCACCGGTCGACGAGGCGTCATCGTACGTCACGGCGCAACCGGCTGCACTGTCTTGGTGAAAGGTGGCGAACCGGAACTCGTCGACGCCTTCAAGGTGAAGGTGGTGGACACCAACGGAGCGGGCGACACACATTCTGGCGTCTTCCTCGCCGAACTGGCCCTCGGCACCGACGTCTTCGAAGCGGCGAGACGGGGGAACGCAGCCTCGGCCGCCGCGATCTCGGTCCTCGGACCCGCGTCGTGTCCGAACCGCGACGTCGTCACCGACATGATTCGCCGGTCCTAGCGAACGCGTAACGGGTCTAGCGTGACGTGGTATCGAAGGGGGAGCGGTGAAACAGTACGAGCGCTTTGAGGGAACGATCGGCAAGACCGTTACCGAATCGGTCCCGTGGTGGCCGACGCCGGCGCATCCCAGGGAGTCAGCGCCGAACATCCTGGTGATCCTGATTGACGACCTCGGATTCTCACACTTCAACTGTTTCGGTTCCGACCTGGTCACGCCGAACATCGACGCACTTGCAGCCGAGGGGCTGCGCTTCTCGAACTTCCACGTGACGCCACTGTGTTCACCGACGCGCGCGGCGTTGCTGACCGGCCGAAATCATCACAGCGTCGGCATGCGCGGTCTCTCGAATTGGAGTACCGGCTTTCCCAGCATGCGTGGACAGATCTCGAATCACGCCGCGACGATGGCCGAGGTCTTGCGCGAAGACGGCTACACGACCTTCGCGGTGGGGAAGTGGCACCTCGTGTCGATGGAGAACTCGTCGTCGGCCGGTCCCTTCGACCAGTGGCCACTGCAGCGCGGTTTCGATCGCTACTACGGCTTCCTCGACGGAGAGACCGACCAGTTCGCGCCGGACCTCACGTACGACAACCACCGCGTCGAGCGACCCAAGAGCGTCGCCGACGGCTACCACCTCAGCGAAGACCTCATCGACCACGCGATCGGTTTCATCCACGACGCGAAGTCCGTGCGGCCCGACCGTCCCTTCTTCACGTATCTCGCCTTCGGCGCGACGCACGCACCGCACCAGGCGCCGCCGGCGTACCTGGAACGCCACCGCGGCCGCTACGACGAAGGGTGGGACGTCGCGCGCGACAGGTGGTTCGCGCGTCAAAAGCAACTCGGCATCGTCCCGGCGTTCACCGAACTCGCACCGCGCAACGAGGGCGTCGAAGCGTGGGAGGTGCTGCCCGAGAACCAGAAGCGACTTGCGGCGCGGCTCCAAGAGGCCTACGCGGCGTTCCTCGAACACACCGACGCGCAGATCGGTCGCCTCGTCAAGGACCTGAAGACCATCGGCGAACTCGACAACACGCTGATCATGTTGATGAGCGACAACGGGGCGAGCCAGGAGGGCGGCCCCTTCGGCGTCTTGCACGAGATGAAGTACTTCAACATGGTGATGGAGAGCCCCGATGAAGCGGTCTTACACCTAGACGACATCGGGGGACCGAGCAGTCACTCGAACTACCCGTGGGGCTGGGCCCAGGCCGGCAACACGCCCTTCAAGTGGTACAAGCAGAACACGCACGAGGGCGGCGTGCACGTGCCACTCGTCGTCCACTGGCCGAAGGGGATCGCGGCGCGCGGCGAGGTGCGCGGCCAGTTCCACTACGTCACCGACATCGCCCCGACGGTCCTCGAGGTCGCCGGTGTCTCGATGCCCGAGACGTACCGCGGTCTCGAGCAGATGCCCATGGCCGGCGCCTCGATGGTCTACGCCTTCGATCGGCCCGAAGAGCCCAGTCACAAGACGCGGCAGTACTTCGAGATGGGCGGTCACCGCGCGATGTATGACGAAGGGTGGAAGGCCGTCACCCGTCACGTCCACGGTGTTCCGTTCGACGACGACCGCTGGGAGCTCTATCACGTCACCGAGGATCCTTCGGAGTGCCGCGACCTCGCAGTTGAGAGTCCCGAGAAGTTGAAGGAGTTGGTCGCTCTCTGGTGGCGCGAAGCCGAGGCGTACGGTGTCCTGCCGTTGGACGACCGCGGGCTCGCGCTCTTCGCTTCGCGCTCGCACGACTTCTCGCCGCATCCCGTTTCGCGCCACTACACCTACCGGCCGCCGCTGAGTCCGATACCGCCGTCGGCCGCCGCGGGGATCGGTGGACGCAGTTGGGATTTGGAGGCGCGCGTCGATCGACGCAGCGACCGCGGCGGCGTCATCCTCGCCATGGGGACCGAAAACGCCGGCGTAGCGCTCTTCGTCCAGGACAACCGACTGGTCTTCGACTACAACATCTTCATGGACCATCACATCCTGGAGTCGACCGAGGAGGTCCCCGCCGGGTCCTCGGTACTGGGCGCACGGTTCCGGCGAACGAAGCGTGACGCGGACGTCACACTGACGATCGACGGACGAGACGTCGGTTCGCTGCACCTGCCTTTCGTGATGCGGATCTTCTCCACGATCGCCATGGGAATCGGTCGCGACCACGGTTCGCCGGTCTCGAAGCGTTACGTGGACGACTTCGCTTTCGACGGTCGGATCGAGCGCGTCGACATTCAACTGATCTCACCGGAGAGCGCCGAGGATAATGCAGCGGCCGCTCGCGAGGGAATGGCCCGTCAGTGATGCAACGACTGCGCACACCAGATGAGCGATTCGAAGCCCTCAGCGACTTCGACTTCACTACGCACTACGCGAACGTCGCCGATCCGACGGGCGGTGACGCGCTGCGCATGGCCTACCTCGACGTGGGACCCCGCGACGGCGAGGTCGTCCTGTTGCTGCACGGCGAGCCGTCGTGGTCGTACCTCTACCGCTTCATGATCCCCGGCCTCGTCGCTGAGGGTCGTCGCGTCGTCGCACCGGACCTCATCGGCTTCGGCCGTTCGGACAAACCGAGTGAGCGCGCCGAGTACACCTACGCGCGACACGTCGAATGGGTCCGTGAACTGCTCTTCGACCACCTGGAGCTCCACGACGTCACGTTCTTCGGTCAGGACTGGGGCAGCCTGATCGGGCTGCGCCTGGTGGGCGAGCATCCGGAGCGATTTGCCCGGGTGGCGATCGGTAACGGCGGACTGCCGACCGGTGACGAACGGATGAGCGAGGCCTTCAAGGCGTGGCAGGACTTCAGCCAGACGACGCCGGAGTTGCACATTGGCAACATCGTGTCGGGCGGCTGCGCCGAGCGACTGAGCGCCGACGTGATCGCGGCCTACGACGCGCCGTTCCCGGACGAGACCTTCAAAGAGGGAGCGCGCCAGTTCCCGACCTTGGTGCCGACGTCACCCGAGGATCCGGCCCACGACGCCAACGTCGCCGCGTGGACGGTGTTGTCAGCGTTCACGAAGCCGTTCCTCTGTTGCTACAGCGGTGACGCCATCACGAAAGGCGGCGACGCGAAGTTCATCCGATCGGTGCCCGGCGCTCAGGGTCAAGCGCACACGACGGTCGCGGGCAACGCGCATTTCTTGCAAGAGGAGAACGGTCCGGAGCTGGCGCGGATCATCAACGGCTTCATCGCCGCGACTTAGAAGTAGTTCTCGCCGAGCTCTTCGCTCCACGAGGCTACGCGCAGCTCGCCCTTCGGCACGCTCCAGCGAAAGACGGGCTTGATGTCGAGAACGGGCGTCCCGTCGATGCCGTCGAGCCCCCGCACCGTGAACGAGCGCTCGGCGAGTTCGGCGATTTCGACGGTGGACAGCAGTAGTCGATTCGGACGGTCCTTGTTGCGTTGGGCGAAGACGCCGACGTCGGGCCACTGGTCGTTGCCGCGCGGACGACGGTGCCACGGTCCCGGAGGAACGTCCTCGGCCCAGTCGGCGAAGAAGACGATCTCCACGTGCGAGAACTCTTCGAGTCCGCGCAGGGACTCACTCGGCACGTCCCGTGCGAGCTCGACTGTGCTCACTATGTCGTCCCAGTTGTCGTCGAGGGCCTCGCTGCGCTCGTTGCGGATGTAGGCGATCGGTCGAACGGTGTAGTCCATGTAGTCAATCTACCGAGCGACAAATGTGTGCTCGTGCGTGGGCGTCCACGCTCCAGCGTCGAGGACGCGAAGGGTATCGTTGGGCGTTCGAGTCAATGACGAGAGGCCCATGCCAGAACTGACCTTCACCTACGGAACCATGGCGGCCGGTAAGTCGACGCTCGCGTTGCAACTCTGCTGGCAGCTGCGCCAGGGTCGCAGCGACGTCGCGCTGTGGACCTTCGGCGACCGAAGTGACGAGGGAATGGTGACCAGCCGCATCGGCATCGAAGCCAGCGCCGAAGCGGTCGAACCCGGAACCGACCTCGCCCCGCATATCGCCCGCCTGCAACGCGACGGCATCAACATCCTCGTCATCGACGAAGCGCAGTTCGCGAGTGTGGAACAGATCGACGCCCTGGCCTGCATCGTCGACGACTTGGAGATCGACGTGCACGCCTTCGGTCTCTCGGCCGACTTCCTGTTGAACCTCTTCCCCGGTTCGGCACGCCTCTTCGCCATCTCGGACTGGGCACACGAACTGCCGCTCACCTCGACGTGTTGGTGCGGCCAAAAGGGACGGTGCAACGCTCGCGTCGTCGACGGCGTCGTCGCGCGCGAAGGCAACCAGTTCTTCACCGGCGACGTCAACGAGGGCGTCGTGCACTACCAGGTGCTCTGTCGCTCGCACTACCGCTCGGGTCAGCTACGCGCCGAAGGCTGATGGACGACGTCATCGTCGTCGACGCCGACCCCAATTGGCCGCGACAGTTCCGCGAGATCGCGTCGTACCTCGACCCGTTCATCGGATCGGCGACGCTGCGCATCGAGCACGTGGGTTCGACTTCGGTGCCGGGTCTGGCCGCCAAGCCCATCATCGACATCGACGTCGTCGTGAGCGACGAGGCCCAGGTGCCGGTCGCGCTGCGCCTGATCGAGTCGGCGGGCTACCGGTGGGTCGGCAACCTGGACGTCGAGGGCCGCGAGGCGTTCGAGCCCATCGAGACTCCGCCGCTGGCGACGCACCATCTGTATCTGGTGGTCGAGAACAATCGGGCGCACAGCGACCACTGGCTCCTGCGCGACGCCCTGAGCGGCGACCCGGCGTTGATCGAGCGCTACGCGCGACTCAAGCGCGAGAACGTCGTGCTCGCCAACGGCGAGGGCGAGCGTTACACCGCCTTGAAGGCCGCCTTCGTCGCCGAGGTGTTGGCCGAGGCACGTCGGCGCCGTGGCATGGCGCCGGTGGAGTACTGGCAGCCCGAACTGGATTGAGGTTTCGCGCCATCACCACTTCGGCGTCACCGAGAAACCACAATGGGAAAATGTCAGAAACCTCTCACTCCTTCGCAGAAAAGTCCACCGCCGTTAGCGAGTGCGCGAACCGGTTCGCCGTCTTCTCCGAGTGCCCACACTGCGGTGGTTCGCTGAGCCCCGAGCACGCGCACTTCAAGTGCACCTCGTGCGGTTGGCGCGATAGTTGTTGCGATTGATGACGGTGCGATGAAGGTTTTCAGAATTCCTTAATTTTTCACTCTGAACGACCCTTCCGCTCACATTCTGTTTACCTTCGATTCCTAGGTTTCCTAGTGGCAAAACGTTCGAATGTCGATTCGTCGCGTCGTTAATGAATCACTTTCTTTAGGAGGAAAGTTCAGAATGAAGAAACTATTCAGGTCGTTCGCGGCGGTTGCGCTGACCCTTGCTGGTCTGCTCGCCGTTGTCTCGGCCCCGGCAAATGCCGCGACTCACAAGAAGTCGGTGGTCTGCTACCGCTTGATTTCCAACAAAGTCCACACCAAGCGCTTTGACACCAAGGGCGGCGTATGTCCCAAGCCCTGGTCGAAGCACAAGCCCAAGCCCAAGCCCACGGGTTCATCCGGCGGGCTCCAAGGTTCCAACAAGTCCGGTGACATCGACTTGGTCGTCCCGAGCAACGTGACCCTCGCCATCAACGGATCGTCCTTCGACGCACCGATGATCGGCGCCACGACGAGTGGTTCGACTGCCTACAGCGCCGGTGGCAAGGTGAGCTTCAGTTCGTACCCGGCCGCTGGTTCGGGTACCGGTCGCACCGCCATTGTCAGTGGCAGCGTCAACATCGGATTCTCGGACCAGCCCATGACGCCTTCGGCGGGCACGTTGCCCTCCGGTGCGGTCGAGGCGAACTACGTCCAGGTTCCCTACATCCTCGGTGGCGCGGTCATTGGCTACAACCTCCCCGGTTCGGCCCTGAGTGCCATCAAGTTGACGACCAACGAAGTCGCCAAGATCTACGACGGCACGATCACGCAGTGGTCGAACCTCGCCATCATCAACACCAACGGTGGACTCTCCTCACCGACCGGCAAGGCGCTCCAGGCGCTTTACACCGGCAACTCGGCGGCCGACACCATCAAGGTGCTCTATCGCGCTGCGAGTTCCGGCACGACCTACGCCTTCACTGACTGGCTGCACTCCTCGGGTGGTTCATCGCACGCCCCGAGCGGCAACGTCATGGAGGGCAGTGGCAATGCATGGCACGCCTCGGACATCCTGGCGGCGGCGAACAACGCGGCCATGGCGACCGACATCAACTCGAACCCCGGCGCCATTGGCTACGTGGAGTACAGCTACCTGTTGATTCCCGGCAACGCCGCCATCCAGACGGCCTCGCTCCAGGATCGTGACGGCGCCTGGCTCCAGCCGACGTTGACGAACATCGCCAACGCCGCCGCCGCCGCCGGTACCAACATCACGCCCGACAACTTCTCGATCGTCAACCAGCGCGGCGTCAATGTATGGCCACTGGCGACGTACAGCTGGGCCATCCTGGCGAAGAACCAGACCAACGAGGCGGCCGGCGAAGCGGACGTCAAGTACCTCGACTGGGAGACCCACTACGCCCAGAGCGCCTTGGCCAAGGCCGAAGGCTACGTGGCGCTGCCCTCGGCGGTCGAAGCGTACGCCCGTCAGCAGCTGGCACTGGTGACGTCGGGTGGTACCGAGTTGCTCACCAAGACGACCTGATTACAACGACGCAGTAAACGGAAAGAGAGGTAGAGCGCAGCGGTGTCCATCGTTATACCTCCACCTCCCAATTTCAACACGCCCGACGAAGAGGTGCCGGAGTTCAACTCCGGCACCCCTTCGCGTACGTGGTATCACTACCTCCTGATTCTCGCGAGCCTTCTCTTTGCGGCCGTTAGCATCGGCTTCATCGGCACCATCGTGTGGAACTCGCTGCCCGAGTTCGCGCACCACTCGGGCACGCTGCTCGGCGGTAACGGCTGGCAGTCGCCGACCGGTCCCTTCGGCGGCCTCGCCATGATCGTCGGCACCGTCGAGACCTCACTCGTCGCGCTCGTCATTGCCGTCGTGATTGGCCTCGGGACGTCGATCACGATCGTCTTCATCCTGCCGCGACGCTTTCGCAACGTCGTAGCGACCCTCGTCGAACTCCTGGCCGCGGTCCCGAGCGTCGTCTACGGACTCTGGGGTTTCTTGGTGCTGGCGCCGTGGATGATCAAGACCGTCATACCGTGGCTCGACAAGTGGCCCTTCGCGCACGAACTCTTCGGCAACCCCGGTCAACAAGACGGTCAGTCGCTCCTGCTGGCCTCGATCGTGCTCGCCGTTATGATCCTGCCGACGTTCGTTGCGATCAGCCGTGAGGTCATCTCCGTCGTCCCCAACGACCTCGTGGAGGCGAGTCTTTCGCTGGGAGCGACACGCTGGCAAGTGATTCGCGAAGTCGTCCTACCCACGGCCAAGATCGGCCTCTTCGGTGCGACATTCCTCGCCTTGGCGCGCGCGACCGGTGAGACGGTCGCGGTCGCGCTCGTCGCCGGTGGCGTCGCGAACGTGCAGTTCCACCTGCTCTATCCCGGCACGTCGATCGCGTCGTGGATCGCGACGGAGTTCGGCGAAGCCAGGGCAACGAGATCGCGGCTCTGATGGCCCTCGGCGTGTTGTTGATGCTGGTCAATTTCGGACTCTCCTTGATCAGCCGCTGGCTGGTCACTCGTCAGCGAAAGGTCCTGGCGGTCGTATGAGCGACATGATCGAGCTCGACCGAAATCGGCGCCATCCGAGCAACACCCTGCGCGACGAGATCCGCGCGATCTCGGACCGCCATCGCGCCGGGCGCCAGTTGCGTTCGCGGATCATGGTGATCCTGTGCGCCATCGCGCTGGCCGCCACGACCGTGCCGCTGTTACTGCTCTTGTACCAGCTGTTCAAGCGTGGCCTGCCCGTCGTCTTGCACTCCGCCTTCTACACCCAGTTGCCCCAGACGCCGACGCTGATAGCGCCGAACGCGACCGGCGGGGTCTCCAACGCCATCATCGGCACGTTGGTCCTCACCGCCTACGCCTCGATCATGGCGATACCGATCGGCGTACTCGTCGGCATCTACCTGGCCGAGTCCGATTCGAAGTTGGCGGCGTCACTGCGCGTCACGGCCCAGACGATGGCTGGCGCGCCGTCGATCCTCATGGGACTCTTCGCCTTCTCTTTCATCGTGCACGACCTCACATCGGTTTCTCCGCCATCGCGGGATCCTTCGCGTTGGCTGTACTGATGCTCCCGGTCATCGTGATCGCCTCCGAGATCGCCGTTCGTGGCGTGCCGCACACGCTTCGCGAGGCGGGACTCGCGCTCGGGGCCAAGCCCCACAAGGTCTCCATGAAGATCGTCCTCCCTGCGGCGGTGACCGGCATCGTGACCGGCATCATCCTGGCGATGTCGCGAGCCA
>CAVXRB010000014.1:0-131819 GCA_963764095.1 uncultured Acidimicrobiaceae bacterium
GGCAGCACGATGTGCGTCGGTGGTCCGCCAAACCCGATGCAGCCCAACTTGGTCCATTCGCGCGTGATCGTCGCCAGTGACACCGTTTCGCTCGCCCCGGATCGTGTGGCGTCGTCGCTCATCGTCGAGTCAGTCTGACATGGCGTCACGTGACGTTCTCGAACCGTCGCGCTGCGTTCGAATTAGCTCGGTGTCGGTTCATCCAACGCGCGCGCCACGACCTCGGCCGCGGCGCGCAACTCCTCGTCGGTGACGTTTGGCAGACGTCCTCCCACAGCGGGAGCATCATCCCTTTGGCTTCGAGCATTCCGAGCGGGCGAGGGAGCATCCACACGTGGAAATGAGCTCCGCCGTCGCCCCAACGATAGAGGTGGACACGCGCGACGCCGCCGAGCGAGAGGATGCCTCGTTCCACGTTCGCCATGACCTGCACGAACTCGGCGGCCGCGGCGTCGGAGAGATCCATGAAAGAGTCCACGTGTTCGCGCGAGGCGAGCCACACCGCGCCCACCAGACTCCCTCCCACAGGAGGGTGGAGCGACCAGTTGTCGTTCGACCAGACCGCGCTGGCGGCGAAACCGCTGCAAATGCCGCACGGCTCGCCTCCGGGCTCGCCGCGGCGCGGTGGTTCGGGGATGACGGGCTCGCCGGGCGTGCGCACGGCGAGTGGTTCGATATAGGGAAGTGTCATGGGTTATTGCTCCTCATTGCTCTGCCAGATGGTTGGATGCGACGGATCAGGTTTTCGAGCGGCGAACTTGAAGTCCGCGTCGACCACGATCGTGAGTTGGTCGAAGCCGACCGCCTGTAATCGGACGAGGAACGACGCCGGATCCACGGGGTTGTAGTCGTCACCCTCGTGGAAATGATGAAGGCCGTTGCTCGCCAGGCTGTCCGATCCCAGGAACGTCCCTCCGGGCTTGAGCACGCGAAACACCTCGCGAAGAATGAGTTGCTGGCCCTGGAACGTGGGCACGTGATGGAGCATCGTGAACGAGCCGACCGAATCAAAGGTGTCCGCGTTGAACGCAAGTTCCGTGGCGTCGCCGTGTCGAACGTCGACGTTGGTGCCGGCGTAGCGTTCGGCGAGGAGATGCGCGGCGCCCTCGTCTGATTCGACGGCGACCAGTCGGGCCACGCGTGGCCGCAGCCACTCGGTCGCCGCGCCGGGACCCGGTCCGATTTCCAGCATGTGATCACCCAGGTCCGCGATGTTCGCGAGATAGGGCAGGACGTCGTCGTGAATGTGCGCCGCCCATTCGGGACTCGGACAGAGCTGCGTGTGGTTGTCGTTCATGAGAAAACCGTAGGCAGTTCCCTGCGTGATTCCTAGACCGTAGGCTGACAATCGATGTCGCGAGACGGACAAAGTGACGACTGCGCACCCGATCGATCGGTGGCCCTGGACGTGTGCACGTTCCAAATGCCGGCGGGCACCGTCTATGACTGGCACACGCACGACGACCACCAACTGGCCTGGGCGTCCAGCGGTGTCCTCACGGTTCGCAGTGGCGACGAGGCGTGGGTGTTGCCCCCGACACGCGCGCTCTGGATTCCGGCCGGCGTACGTCACGAGACGCTGTCCGAAGGCGCCGCGACGATGCGCACCGCCTACGTGCGCACGAGTACCTGCTCGATTGCATGGCCCGCGTGCACGCCGGTGGTGGTGTCGCCACTGGTCGCTGAACTGCTTGGCTATCTCGAACACGCTGACACCGAGCCCTCGTACCGGACGCATGCCGAACAGCTCCTGGTCGACCTCCTTCAACCGGTGGCGTCGTACTCCTTCGCGGTGAAGATGCCGACCGATGACCGCGCGTTGCGCGTCGCCGAACTACTCATCGACGACCCGGCCGACGATCGGACCCTGGCGATGTGGGGCGAGAACGTCGGCGCGAGTAGCCGGACGCTCGCGCGAGCGTTCATCGCCGAGACCGGATTGCCCTTCGCCCGGTGGCGTTCGCTCATTCGGCTGCAACGGGCCATGGAAGCGCTCGGTTCCGATGAACCCGTTGCCGAGGTTGCGCGCCTGGTGGGTTACGAATCAGCGAGCGCCTTCGTGGCGGCCTTCCGACGCGAGACCGGGATCACGCCGGCGCGATACTTCCAAACGAGACACTCTTGATGTGGGTGAGGTGGCCGTTACAGCCACGTCTCAAATCGAAACGTGATGCCGTTTTCCGTGTGGGGTTCCTCTTCGCCGGCCAACATGAAGTCGTCGGCGAATTCCGGGAAGAACTTGGTGCACTGAAAGTCGGCTCCGAGACGCGTGAGGAAGAGCTGATCCGCGCGAGCCAGTGAGTCCGCGAAGAGTTTCGCGCCACCGATGACCCAGATCAGTTCTCCCTCGTGCTGATCGAAGAACACGTCCGCGTCGGGCACCAGCACGAAACCCGGTTGCAACTGCGTATCGGGGTGGGAGACGACGAAGTTCTCCCGGTCGTGCAGGGGCTTGTCGTACTCCTTGTACGTGCCGTACCCCATGACGATGAGACCCTCGGACGTCAGTTCGTGAAAGCGTGCCGTGTCCGTCGGTACCTGGCCCTGCCAGGGAATACCGTCGTCGTTCGCGATGCCTCGCTTCTCGTCCATCGCGGCGATCATTCGAATCATGGCACCTTCCTTTCAAGAGCATCCGCAGGATTTCAATTGCGCAAATATACGCCGATGACGGTCGTCAACGATGGGCCGTACGCATCGCGGGGTTGCCTCGATAGTCCCGTGGGTATATTCGGTAAATGTCGAGCACGTCCAATGGCGAAGCCAACACCGGTCTGGACCCGATTGTTCTCGCGGCGCTCAGCGACCTGACCTCACTGGTCTATGACTCGCACGTGTCGAGCTACTTGCGTCCGCGTCAACTCACGACCCACTTCCACCTCGATGGGCCGTCCTCGACCGGACGAGCGGCCGGCGTCGCGATGTTCAAGACCCTCAAACACTTTGGCGTCGAGTGGGACACTGGCGCACTCTGCGATTGGGTCACGCGTCGCGGCTGGGCCGTAAAGGACATCGTCTTGCTGCGCGAGTTCGGTGACGGGATCCAATCGGGCACTCGCTTTCATACCGGACCCGTACCGTGGGCGCGCTCGCAGATGGAGGCGTGGGGTCGGGGTGAATCGTTCCGGCGAATGCCTCGCAAGTTGAAATTGAAGTCGTGTTGCCGTAAAGAGGCCGAGCCCCCACTCACTCGCGCGGAAAAACTGGCGAAATCGTCCGCACCATTCACGCGCGACTAGTTCACGGCCTGGGCCAGTTGCAGTCCGCGTCGAGCCACCGTTGGTCTATGACGTGCGCCGAAGAGAATCCCGCCATCGCTGCAGATCGTGTCGACGGTTGTGAATCTGACTGGGAAGGGCAATCGTGATCGGATTGCTCCAGATCCACGAGAGCGACCGCAGCACGCGGTTGCGGGGATAGCGATGGCGAACGGCCCACGGGAGTTGCCGCGGGGGAGTCGAGTCTGGCGCCGACGGTGTGGAACCCGTCACTGTCTTAGGCGGTCGGAGTCGAAGAGTCCATCCAGTAAGTGCGCAGCTTCGGCGGGTGCTCCGACCTCGAGCCAAATCGAGTCGGGGAGTAGATCCAGACGGAACTCGAAAAACGCACAACAGTCCTTTTCGCGTCGAGCGAGATCGACCGTCTTCAAGACGACGTTGTCGCCACCGTTCAATTTCATCCGTACCGACGTATCGGTGCGGATGAATTCGACCACGTTCGTGGCGAGGAACTGCCGCCATTCGTCACTTCGGGTGGTCTTCTCGGTTGCAGACAACGTGCAGGCGATAGGTATCTGAGTCATGAACGAAAACTACCGGGAGCTTGGCGAAACGACGCTTCGAGGGTGGTTACGTGACCGAAAATGAAGAGCGGGAGATTGCCGTAGCGTCAGAACGTGGCGCCATTCCCCGAGTCCTGGAATCTCCGAACGTGAGACGGAGCTTCATTGCATTCGTGGGGATTTGTTCGGCGGCGCTGATTTTCTCGGCGTGCAACAGCCCGACGGCGAAGGACGGTTACGGCGTAGTAGTCGGACACTTGTTGATCAGTCCCCCGATGGGATCGATAGTTCCAACGGACGGATCAATCACGTTTCACAAGCAGGGTTCGCCCCACTCCTCAACGACGTTCAATGTCGGTAGCTCCGGGCGCTTCACGTTGGATCTGTCGCCGGGCCTCTGGGTTGTCACTGGCCGATCACCGAAGTTCGGTGACAGTCAATACGTCTGCGTAACCACTCACCCCGTCGACGTGACCGCCAATCATCGTCAGTCGATATCTGTTGAGTGCATCGAGAAGTAACTGGAACTGACGCGAAAAGACAAAGCGAGATTTTGCGCGTACGTCGCCATCCGCGCGGTGCACCCGGTTCGTCTCTTGACGCACCGATCACACGTAGATACTATGGTAGGTAGTATCATTCTGGAAGGTGGATTCCAATGACGATCACACCCACACGGCACGACACGACGTTTGAAATTGCGGCTCCGGCCGAGCTGCTTATCGAAGAAGCACGGCGTCTCGGGCGTCGACGCCGCCTGGCGAATGGCGTTGTCTTCTTGGCGGGATTGCTGGTGGCGGCAACCCTGGTGTCGGCCCTTGCCGTCAATGCCAATTCGAAGCCATCGGTCTCCACGGGAAGTGCCAACACGGCCGGCGCCTCATCGGTGCCGACATGTCTGCTCAGTCAGCTTGCGGTGACATCGGGGGAGGCGTTCGGTGCCGGAGGTACCGATGGTGGCATTCTCTTGTTCCGCAACATCTCATCGCGCGCTTGCTCGCTGTCCGGCTATCCGACCGTCGTCGCCATCGGCAAAGACGGATCGACGATAACGGCATCAGACGTGCCAAACGACATGCTCGGCGGCTGGGACTGGTCTGGCGTAACGACACCGCCGAAGCCTCCAACCGTTGTCTTGGCGAACAAGAGTGAGTCGGCTTCTGACTGGTACCAGTACGGCGAGAACGGACCAGCGGGCTACACCCTCTTTGTCGCCAACACTCTCAGCGTCGGTCTCTCGAGATCGAAGTCACTACGCCACGTCACTGGATCAGTCGATGCGGCCGAGGGAAAGATGGTGGTCACTCCATTCGTCCCCGGTAAGACGGGTACTGCCGAGCCAAGAACGAAGCGTTAGGCACACGAGGTGTCGCGCCAGGGGATCCCTGGCGCACGGACCACACTCTGGACTAGCGCTGGTTGTAGCGAATCTGGCAGGATTCCCCGTCGGCCAGGACAATCGAGAACGTGTAGACGCCGTTGCGTGAGTGCGCGCGCACGGTGACGCGCACCACCAGCGCCTTTCCGGTGTCGCGGGTCACGACAGCGGTCGTTCCGAGGTGGCTCGTGATGCGAGGATCCCCGTAGAACCCGGTGCCGTGGATGGTGAGCGTCCTCGTCTTCCCGGCCGTGGCGTAACCGGTGATGGACGTCGCCGTCGGCACCACCAGTGGCGTCGCGACGACGAGCGTGAAGGCGAAGGTCCCTTTGTCGCCCGTGGCGTCGCTGACCGTGCCGGCGGCGCGGTAAGTGCCCTTGGTCAGTTCGCCGCTCGTCGTGATAAGACCGCTCGTGCTCACGGCCAGTGCGGGCGTGCCTCTCGTTTGAACGTAGGTCACGGCGCCCAAGTTGGCGCCGACATCGAGTTGGCTACTGAACGACATTGAGTTCGTGGTGAGTACCGTCGCCGTCAATGGATCGCGTTGAACGAGCGCGCCGACTTTCAGCGTCAGGGTGAACGTCCCACTGTCGCCGACGGAATCACTGGTCGTGCCCTTGGCGACATAGGAGCCGGCCGTCAACGCCCCGCTCGTCGTGACGAGCCCGCTCGCACTCACGGTCAATGCCGGAGTGCCGCTCGCCTGCACGAAGGTGACCGCACCGTCGTTGCCCGTGACGCTGAGTTGGTCGTGAAAGGCCAACGAACCACTCACCTTGACCGAGGAGGTCATGGGCGCACTCTGGATCAGTACGCCGACCTCGAGGGTCAGGGTAAACGTTCCGATATCATCGTTCGCGTCGCTCGTCGTGCCCGTTGCGACGTAGCTTCCGGGCGCCAACGTGCCGCTCGTGGTCACGAGTCCACTGGCGCTTACGAGCAACGCCGGGCTGCCGCCCGTCTGGAAGTAGGACACCGCGCCGTCGTTGTTGGTCGAGACGATTTGGCTGGTGAAGGCCGCCGACGCGGCCACCGAGACCGAGGTCGTCACCGGCGTGTTCAATAGGCCGCACGCGTAGTCGCCGTCGTAGCCGAGGTACCCGTACTGGATCAGCGCCACGCGCCCGCTCGTGAATGACGCCGAACCACATCCCACTTGCGCCGTCGCCAGCGATCCGAAGCCCGCGAGCCACACCGCCACCGTGGGGAACGCTGACTCGGTGCGAACGTTTATGACTTTCCACTGCTGAGAGGTGGAGTAGACCCCGACCGACGCGACGCCGATGTTCTCGAAGGAGGCGATCATGCCTTCGATCGACGCTTCGTCGTAGGTACCCGTAGCGGAGGTCCGCCCGTACTCGAGGGTCTGCCACTTGTTGCCCGTCTCCACGTCGAGCCACCACGGCGCCGCGACGGCCGAGGCCGTAGGCGACGTTGCGCCGTCAAGTCTCTCGGCGTTGACGGCGTTCGCGAATGCGAGTCGCGCCGCGTTCCAGCCGTAGTCGTAGGAGCACGCCACGGAGTTCGCACCGGAGCATTCGCGCGGGGTCTGTTGGTTCGTCGGCCAGTTCGAAGTGTTCGCCGGACCTGGATTGTCCGTGTTGGCGTAAAAGGCGGGTGATCCGTTGGCGGCGTTGCTCGCCCAGTTGAGTTCTCGAGCTAGACACCGGTTGACGCTGAAACTCTTACCCCCGTTCACACCGACGACGCCAAAGCCAGGCGACGGGGGTAACGCTTCGGTGCACTGGGGGAAACTGATATCGAATCCCGTCGCCGAAGGGGCGAGTGGTGGGCCAGCCGACGCGGGCTCGATTGTGGCCAAGAGCATGACCAAAGACACGAGGACGACGAACGAGGACTTCGTCAAAAGCGAATGCACGTGAGTCGAGCCTAGGAGTGTGGAGAGCGTCCACCAAGAGAAACGACTTACAGACGTCTGAGAATCCCAATTGGGCGAGACGTCCGATTGGGCCCGCGAACAGCTATTTACGCACCAAGGCTCATCAACGTCGCACCACGACCATGGAGCGGTGGAGCCGACGCACAGGTCGACAATGTCGCGAAGTTTTCTCAATCGACATGAGATTTCCTTCTCATACGCGTGAATTTCCGCACGTTGACGCCCCATTGTGTGCAATTGACAGTCCGTTGATTTCATGTCAAACTGCCCCCCGGTAGTTCGGGCTGGGTGAATCCCAACGATGGACCGAAGGGTGCGTGAACATGGCGTGGGTGCGATTTCCGTTACAACGAAGCCAATACCCCAACGTCGTTAGGAAGCCATCGACGGTGGAAGTTCAGTCACGAACTTTTCCTCATCGCTCTGAGCAATTCGTGCGACGTTGATCAATCTGAGAATCGCGACCGGCATGTTGCGTGGGGGTTGTGATGCTTTTCGATCGTGTTCGACAAGTCTTTGTTCCGCAAGGCGGTCCTCGCCGGTAATCAGTTTCCCAGGCGCCGCAAGTATCGCTCTTGATTGTCTCGCCGACGCTCGGTGAGGCCGGTACATCGTTCGTCGCTCGGTGCTGGCTGCGATTCTCGTGACGATGCTCGTTGCGGCGAGCGCGCTCATGCCGATACGCCTCGACGCATTGGCCGCGGCGCGGCCCAGCGGGACTTCTACACGCAGAAGATACCGACTGCTTTGGCCAAGGCAATTCACGATCGCCTGGGACCTGGACCGATTGGTCTAGGCAAGGCGCCTCTCGTTTCCGGAATCGCCGCGGCGCACACTGGCTGGGCCGTCAAGTCCCCCGCAGCGTCACTCTCGGCACACATTGACAACGACGGCACGACGTCGGTATCGCTACACGGAACCGGGTCGGCGTCGCTGGAAGCCGTCAGCCTCAGCGCCGGTTCGACACACGTGGCGTTGTCGGCGACCGCGAGCACTTTGAGAAATGGTCAACTCGTCCAACAGCTCGGTCCGGTCCGGTCCTTCCAACGAGTGTCGGTCGCCGGCCTCGAACAGCAGTTCGTCATTGCCCACGCACCGGCCGCCTCAGCAAAGTGGATCACGCTCCACTTGGAGTCGCAACAACAGTGGCGCGTGATTCGACATGGCTCGGCCATCGAGGCGCTGGGAACCAAGCTCATGTATGGGGACTGCGCACGACTGACGAGACGGGCCAGGTTCTCCCTTCTCATTTCGCCATTTCGAGCGCCGGTCCTCGAATCGTCATCGACGTCCGAGGTGCCACGTATCCGATCACGGTCGATCCCACGTGGGCGAGCTCAGCGACGCCGGAAGCAACGCTCGGCAGCGCCCAGGGTACCGACGACACGGACTTCGGATTCTCGGTGGCGCTTTCCGCCGATGACACGACCGCACTAGTCGGTGCCTACGGCTATAACCCCACCGGGTCGGAGCCTTACGAGGATCAGGGTGCGGTGTACGTCTATCACGTCACGTCAGCCAGCGAATGGGTGACGTCCTCGACGCCGACGGCGACACTCACCACGAGCGGCCTCGATGGTCAGACGGGTTTCTTGAACTTTGGCTATTCCGTCGCGCTCTCGGCCGACGGCACGACCGCCCTGATCGGTTCGCCCGGGACGGCGACGACGACCAACGCCGCCTACATCTATCAAGTTGCGTCGGAGTCTGACTGGGTCAGCACGTCGACGCCGACGGCGACGCTCTATGACGGCAGCGGCTTCAACGACGGCTTCGGCAAGTCAGTCGCCCTCTCGTCTGATGGCACGACGGCCCTGATCGGAGCGCCACAAGGTGACGCCGACCCGTATCCGTACGTCGGCGATGCCTACGTGTTCCACGTCGCGTCCGAGACCGACTGGACCAACACGGCGACTCCGACGGCGACGTTAACCAACAACGACGCGATCGACGACCAATTGGGTACCACGGTCGCACTGTCGTCCAATGGAGCGACCGCGTTGGTCGGCTCTCAAGATGGCAACGCCTACATCTATGAGGCGACGTCCGCCAGCGCCTGGGCATCATCCGCGACGCCCTCGGCCACGTTGAACAACGGGGGCTTGGACGGTCAATTCGGGTACTCCCTCGCTCTGTCCGCAGACGGCACGACGGCCCTCATCGGTGCCCCATCGGCCAACATCGGCTCGGCGGACGGCGCGGCCTACGTCTTCGAGGTGGCCGCGCTCAACGACTGGGCGACAAATCCGGCGCCGGTATCGGTCCTCTCCAATGGTGTGACGACGGACGATTACTTTGCCAACTCCGTGTCGCTCTCCGCCGACGGCACGACGGCCCTGATCGGCGCGTATGACGTGGGCAGCGACTCCGGTGCCGCGTACGTCTTCTCCGTCGAGTCCGAAAGTGCGTGGTCGTCGAATCTCACCCCATCGCCCACCGCAGCGCTCACCAACTCTGTGGATGAGACGGACGACAGTTTCGGATCGACGGCCTTGCTCTCTTCTCGACGGCACCACGGCGCTGATCACCTCGCTGGGCAGTGGGCCCTACACCGAAGTCAGCGCCACGTCAGTCGAGCACGTGTCAACCGAGAGCGCCTGGGCGACGAGTTCCTCAACGATGGCACGCCTCACCGTCACCGGCAACACGCCCGACAGTACGCTGGGTTACTCCGTGGCGATTTCGGGCGACGGCACGACTGCCGTGGTTGGTTACGCGTCGCTATTCGACCAAGCGGCGGGCGCAGACACGAATACGGTCTACGTATTTCACGCGTCATCGGAGGGAACGTGGTCTTCGAGCGAGGCTTCGGTCGCGGTACTGACGAATGACTCGGTGGGTGACGACACGCTCGATGGAAGCGAGTTCGGATCGTCCCTAGCAATCTCGGCCGACGGTACGACGGTTTTCGTCGGTGACATTTTCGCTAACTCTGACGCTGGGGCCGTCTATGTGTACCACGTGTCCAGCTGAGGACGATTGGACCTCAAACGCACCGCTTGTGGCCACGCTAAGCGTGGCGAGCGCACCGGGTGGTTCCTTTGGCTGGGGCATCGCTCTCTCTGCCGATGGTACGACGGCTCTCATTGGAAATGGTCTGTTCGGCAGTGTGACAGATAGTTGCGAACTGACGGTCGTGGGCAACGCCTACATATTCCACGTCGCATCGGAGAGCGATTGGGTCAGTTCGTCGACGCCCACCGCGACCCTGAGCGATGGAGGCGCAGCTGGCGACTGCTTCGGTGCTGCAGATGCCCTCTCAGCCGACGGCACGACGGCGTTGATTGGCGCCTACGCGGCCAATTCGGCCTACGGTGCTGCCTACATCTACCACGTCAGCGCCGAGACCGGTTGGTCGTCCACATCGACGCCCACGGCGACGCTGTCCGATCCGCAGGCCGGTTGGTTCTCCTGGTCGCTGGCGCTCTCCGCCGACGGCACGACGGCGCTCATCGGTGCTCCGGACTCGTCGGCCGGCGTCATCGGCTCGGGTGCCCCTTTCACGGGCATTGCCGACCTCTTCCACGTTGCGGGGGAAGCCGATTGGGCGACGACGTCGACACCAACCGCCACCCTGTCTAACCCCGCCGACGAGTACTACAGCGTATTCGGCTGGTCGGTCGCCCTCTCCCAAGACGGAACGACGGCCTTGATCGGTGGCGACGGCGCGGGTGTTGCTGGAGCGGACGCGGGCGCGGTGTACGTTTTCAATACCTCCTCTGAGAGTGCGTGGACGTCGGATCAGACGCCGTCGACGACGTTGACCTTTGCCTTGGGCTACGAAGGATTCGGCTGGTCGATCGCTCTCTCCGCCGATGGCACCACGGCGCTGATCGGCGAGGAAGGCGCCCTGGTGTACGGCAATGTCGCACCGACGAACTCGACGCCCGACGGCAGCGGCACCATGACGGTGTCGCCATCGGCGGTGGTGGCTAACACGGCCGCCAACTCTCTCACGTTCACATACACCGCGACGGGGGGCCGTCTGGATGACGGCACCCTCGAGTTCCAGGTACCAGCCGGTTGGTCGATTACTGAACCATCCGAAACGACCTGTGGTTTCGTGAAGTCCGACGGCTTCTCGTATACGCAGATGACTGACGTCGAAATCACGGGAGTGACACTGGCCGCGGGAGCCTCGTGCACAATCACATACGGCATCGTCAACGACGCTCATGCGCCCTCGTCAGCAACGACGTCGACGTTCACCACCTCCGAGGCGTCAACGCTGACTGGCACGTTAAAGAACATCGCCGTCTCACCTGTCGTCACCGTCAAGAGCTCAGCGCAGACGCTCGCGATGGCCGCCACGACTTACACGACCGTTTCTCAGTCCGGTGCCTACAACGTCGACGCGACGACCAACGACACTGACCCCGGCGCCACGATCAGCTACAACGTCTCCGTTACCGATCTCGATAGCGCGGGCTGTTCGGTCAACGCCACGGGCGGGGTGACGTTCACGGGCGCGGGCGTGTGCACGATTAACGCCGTGGGCAACGCGAGCGCGAACTTCATCGCGAGCGCCGTTGTAAAGCAGCTGATCAACGTCTACGTCGTCCTACCCACTGACACGATCACCTTTGATTCTGACGGTGGCACTCCCGTCAGTCCCATCAGCGGACCTCGGGGTTCCACGATCACGCTTCCGCCGGCTCCGACACTGCTGGGTTCAAACTTTGATGGTTGGTCTACTCAAAATCCGGACGAGGGCTATTACACGATCCTCAAGTCGCCCTACACACTCACCGGTTCGGTGACGCTGTACGCCGAGTGGACACTCATCAACTACGACATTACGTTCGATTCCGAAGGTGGAAGTTCGGTGGGAGGTTACGGGGCCAACTACGGTGACACCTTCATTCTGCCGGCTGCACCGACCTTTGCAGGCTTTACCTTTGATGGTTGGTTCTCGGCGCCCTCGGGCGGGACCGCTCTCACGTCGCCGTACACAATCACAGGAAATGCAACGCTGTACGCACAGTGGACGCCCAATAGCGGCTACTCCCTCATAATGTTCAACTCCGAAGGTGGCAGTGCTGTCGATTCAGTTGGTGGCCCTAATAGTTCGGCTATCACCTTGCCGACGGCCCCGACCTATACGGGCCACACGTTCGATGGATGGTTCGTGAATCCGAGCAGTGGCACGGCTCTCAAATCGCCCTACACGCTCACTGGTTCGACCACCCTGTACGCCCAGTGGACGGCCAACGTCGTCACCGACACCTACAGCTACAACACCGCCGGCGGCTCCACGGCCCCGGCCGGCGGCTCGGGTTCCAACGGCTCGTCGATCACGCTGGCCGGCGCGCCCACCAAGTCGGACTTCACCTTCGCGGGCTGGAACGACGGCACCACGACCTACGGCGCCGGGACGAGCTACACGCTCAACTCCAACGGCGCGGCCATTCTCTTCACCGCCCAGTGGACGGCCAACGTCGTCACCGACACCTACAGCTACAACACCGCCGGCGGCTCCACGGCCCCGGCCGGCGGCTCGGGTTCCAACGGCTCGTCGATCACGCTGGCCGGCGCGCCCACCAAGTCGGACTTCACCTTCGCGGGCTGGAACGACGGCACCACGACCTACGGCGCCGGGACGAGCTACACGCTCAACTCCAACGGCGCGGCCATTCTCTTCACCGCCCAGTGGACGGCCAACGTCGTCACCGACACCTACAGCTACAACACCGCCGGCGGCTCCACGGCCCCGGCCGGCGGCTCGGGTTCCAACGGCTCGTCGATCACGCTGGCCGGCGCGCCCACCAAGTCGGACTTCACCTTCGCGGGCTGGAACGACGGCACCACGACCTACGGCGCCGGGACGAGCTACACGCTCAACTCCAACGGCGCGGCCATTCTCTTCACCGCCCAGTGGACGGCCAACGTCGTCACCGACACCTACAGCTACAACACCGCCGGCGGCTCCACGGCCCCGGCCGGCGGCTCGGGTTCCAACGGCTCGTCGATCACGCTGGCCGGCGCGCCCACCAAGTCGGACTTCACCTTCGCGGGCTGGAACGACGGCACCACGACCTACGGCGCCGGGACGAGCTACACGCTCAACTCCAACGGCGCGGCCATTCTCTTCACCGCCCAGTGGACGGCCAACGTCGTCACCGACACCTACAGCTACAACACCGCCGGCGGCTCCACGGCCCCGGCCGGCGGCTCGGGTTCCAACGGCTCGTCGATCACGCTGGCCGGCGCGCCCACCAAGTCGGACTTCACCTTCGCGGGCTGGAACGACGGCACCACGACCTACGGCGCCGGGACGAGCTACACGCTCAACTCCAACGGCGCGGCCATTCTCTTCACCGCCCAGTGGACGGCCAACGTCGTCACCGACACCTACAGCTACAACACCGCCGGCGGCTCCACGGCCCCGGCCGGCGGCTCGGGTTCCAACGGCTCGTCGATCACGCTGGCCGGCGCGCCCACCAAGTCGGACTTCACCTTCGCGGGCTGGAACGACGGCACCACGACCTACGGCGCCGGGACGAGCTACACGCTCAACTCCAACGGCGCGGCCATTCTCTTCACCGCCCAGTGGACGGCCAACGTCGTCACCGACACCTACAGCTACAACACCGCCGGCGGCTCCACGGCCCCGGCCGGCGGCTCGGGTTCCAACGGCTCGTCGATCACGCTGGCCGGCGCGCCCACCAAGTCGGACTTCACCTTCGCGGGCTGGAACGACGGCACCACGACCTACGGCGCCGGGACGAGCTACACGCTCAACTCCAACGGCGCGGCCATTCTCTTCACCGCCCAGTGGACGGCCAACGTCGTCACCGACACCTACAGCTACAACACCGCCGGCGGCTCCACGGCCCCGGCCGGCGGCTCGGGTTCCAACGGCTCGTCGATCACGCTGGCCGGCGCGCCCACCAAGTCGGACTTCACCTTCGCGGGCTGGAACGACGGCACCACGACCTACGGCGCCGGGACGAGCTACACGCTCAACTCCAACGGCGCGGCCATTCTCTTCACCGCCCAGTGGACGGCCAACGTCGTCACCGACACCTACAGCTACAACACCGCCGGCGGCTCCACGGCCCCGGCCGGCGGCTCGGGTTCCAACGGCTCGTCGATCACGCTGGCCGGCGCGCCCACCAAGTCGGACTTCACCTTCGCGGGCTGGAACGACGGCACCACGACCTACGGCGCCGGGACGAGCTACACGCTCAACTCCAACGGCGCGGCCATTCTCTTCACCGCCCAGTGGACGGCCAACGTCCCAATGCCGCTCACGACGTTCTCCGCGCTCACAATCTGGCCAGCGGTCGCCTCGTACGGTCACGAGCGCGGCGAGAGCTTCGTTGTTACGGTCTCGGGAATGAAGAGCGCTCGACCGACGGGCACGGTGACAATCAAGTTCGGATCGACGATTCTTTGTTCGACGTCGAACTTGACACCACTGTTCAATGGCACGGTTATCGCTTCATGCAGTCTCTCCAACTTCCAACTCCCGATCGGCAACTATTCATTGACGGCGACCTATAGCGGCGATTCGCATTACGCCAGTTCCACGTCGCTGACCAAGGAGCTTCGCATTGTGAAGGACTGGACGTTCGTCAGCGTGACGTCCAGTCCTTGGAGCGTCAACTACGGGAACGAGTCCACAGCGACGTTCAGAGCGACGGTCTGGACCGGCGCGGGCGAGTCAGTTCCAAACGGCGAGACGGTGACGGTTCGCGTTGGTTCGGCGACGTGCACCGCTGTGCTCCGCGGCGGCACCGGCACGTGCTCGATCGCAAACAGCGCGTTGCCACCGGGACAGTATGCGGTCGGCGCAACCTACGGAGGTGACGCCACGCTCAGCGGCTCATCGAGCATTTGGTGGAACTGGTTGGTCGTAAGGAAGGTGACCTCGCACGCGACCAGCCGACGCCTGTCGATTGTCGACGCAAGTTATGGAGTTGCCTACCGCTCCATGGACTGATCTAGTCACATGTTCATGTACTGAAGGAAATGTCTCCGATCTTCGCTCAGTAAAGGCACGTCGGGATAATGACCTACGCGAGCGAGCGAGGATAGTTGGGCGTTACTTCAACGGCCACGCCAGACATCGACGTGAATGGGGTCGGTCAACGGTCGCGCGGACTTGCGTTTGAAACCGGATTCGCGTACGTGTACGCGAAAGTGCCGTAGACTGAGCACTCATGAATCGTCTTGTGAAAGAGAAGGCGATGGCCTTTCAACGTGCTGTGGGGCTCATGCTTTCGACACCAGCTATCACCGAGAGCTTTGAACGGGACGCACCGTGATATTCACGACCATTTCACTCGTCGTCGTAATCGCCGTGTTCGTCGCGATCTGTGGTGCATTCCAGACCGTGATGATGTGGAAATTCCGCTCCAACAGTTCGTCACTTGACGAGACCATTCCGGTTCGTTTCTCAACCAAGAATCTTCGCTTGGGTACGGGCGTCCACCTCGTCGGAGCGGCACGACTTAGTCGATCGGGAGGTTCGTTCGAAGTCACGATGGGTATCGACGAAGGGAATGTCTATCTCGTTCCCCGCCCCGCATGGATGGTCCGATTCGGAAAGCCCGGCTACGTGATACCTCGCGGAGAGATCGTAAGTATCGAACCCGAAGTGAACGCTCAATTGATTCATTTAAATGGTCAGTGCATACGGTGCGAAGATTTTGCTGGCCAGAGATTCGAAGAGCGGATCGAAAATATCGATGTCGATCGGTTGATCGATACTGAGGTTCTGTACTCAATGTTTCAACGACAATATTGCGACGTCGTTGAACTCAACCACGGCTTCGATCGGATTCGCATGTCCAGCGCATCACTCTTCGTTCTTTTCGCAGCGGCGCTCGGGGTCACGGGTCATTGGTCCGCAGACTTCGGTTTCGTCTTGGGAGGATTATTGGTCCTGGGAGTTCTCGGACCCGTGTTGCGTCATCTTCTTCACGGTGAGCTCGCGACGACTCGTTTCCTCCAGTGCGCCACGCGTTGGTCACTCATCGTGGCCCTCGCAAGTGTCCTTCCAGTGATCGTGTCGGGCAGTGTGAACTTCTTCACCTTGCGTGAGGCTAGTCATCCCCTGCAGTTCGTGGCCGGATTTTCTCTCGCCTCCGCGCTTTCGGTAGCGGCCCTCACGGTGGGTTTGGCACGACTGAGGATCAAGATGGAACCGTCACGCACGCGAGAATTCGGGCGAGGCTGACGACAACAGAGCGCAAGCATCTGGTCAAGACTTATCACTGGAGCTACAGGTTTCGGGTCATGACGGCCGCGTAACGCCACGCAGCAAGATTTCGAGTCCAGCGACAAATTGCGTGGTTGTCGTGAACGTCGCCAACTTCCGCATCGTCGCGTCACGGTCTCGATTCGTGGCCTGCCACTTGAAACGCGAGGACTCGAGCGCAGCGAATCCGAGCGTGTAGGTATGGAGCGTCGCATACGTTCGTTCGGCTACGAATTCATTGAGACCGGCGTCGCGAAACACGTCCAGCATCGTCTGCATTCGTTCGATGGCCGCGGGGGAGGCCACGGGGTGACCCAAGTAGACGTGCAAAACGGCTGGTTGGTCTACTAAAAGCTTGCGGAATCTCATTGCGGCGTCAATCGTCCAATCTTGCCACGGGCTGACCGCTTTACGTGGCCGCCAAGATTTTGCGAGCAGTCGGTCGGCGACTTCGTCGAGGAGATCGTCACGATTCCGAATATGTCGATAGAGGGTCATTGGCGCAACACCCAATTCCGAGGCGAGACTTCGAATCGTCATCGTCTCGTAGCGGCCGTCACGTATTGCCGCGATGGCCGCCACAATCACTTGCTCGCGCGACACCGAACCCCACTCGGCTCTCGAGCGAACTTCAGATTCCTTCCCTGCTCTGGGAGCCAGGTCCGGGTCTCGAGGGCTCATCGACCGATCATACCTAGCGAAGAAAACATGTCGACGACGTGAATGACCATCGTTCTCTGATCTATCAACGTGTGAATGCGTTGTGGCCGGCTCGATTGTCAACGATGGTCGCGAGCGAAATCGGCCTCACGCTCGCGCTGATTCAGCCGTTGTATCTTCCGCCATTGACCAAGCTGTTCGTGGTCATTGCGGTTCCGCCAGGCGTCACGACGGTGAGGCTGCCCTTCGCGTTGTTTCCCCCGCTTCCCGTCAGAGTGATGACGATTGATGTCGCGCTGTCAGAGACGACTACGACCCCTGAGAACGCACCGCTGACGGACACGGAGGACACGTTTCCCAAATTCGTCCCAGAGATGTGGAGCGTCTCGCGACCAGCGTTATGTCCGGCGTCATAGGGCCTCGTCGCCGTCGGAAACGAAATCATTGGAGCTGGCGCGGAGGTTGTCGTCGTTGTAGGCGCGATCGTCGTGGTGGTTGAAGGAATCGTGGTCGTTGTTGGTGGGATCGTCGTCGTTGTTGGCGCAATCGTGGTGGTTGAAGGAATGGTGGTCGTTGTCGTCGCGATCGTCGTGGTCGACGTCGGCGCGACCGTGGTGCTCGGGGAAAGTGTGGTCAGACTCGGACTGTCGGCGCCGTCGCAAGCACTGTCACCGTCAAAGGCCACGGGATTCGCCGAACTGGGCGCCGCCACCATTACGGTGCCATCTTGCAACGTGATGGCGTAGTAAGGACTTGAGGGCAATGACTGGAGAAAGGAATCAGTACCTTGCGTGAGGTCGTTCAAGCTTGACGGTGGTACGCCACCCGATTCGGCTTCGTAGGCATTAACGGCAACTTGAACGGACGCCACGTCTGCCTTGCAGGCGGAAACCGCGGCCTGCGCACTGACCCCACCGACCGTGAAGATCACGACAGCAGCGAGGACGCCCAGTACCACAATGACAACGAGGAGTTCAATCAGCGTGAACCCCGACGAAGATCTCGCTCGAGGTCCGTTTGCCCTCAGGCCATCCCATAGCGCGCCCAATGCGTACATATACGCAGGATATCGCCAACGCGTACACGTACGCGTGATACCAGAATTGCTGTTCCTTCGCGTCAGATGAGCCATCGGCGGATCGAAAGGAAGTCGCGTTTGGCATCTACGGGCACTTCGTGAATCGAAGCGCACTTCCGCTTGTTCGATTGTGGTACCTGGTGAATTCGCGGCTCATCGGAGTTCAGCGAGGTCTCGGGGTATGACGGCGTTGGCTGCTGGTTACTTCGGCAACGTTGAGTGTGGAGCGAACTTTTGGCGTAACGCCGTTGGAGCGAGATATCTGTTCTGCACCTTTGACATACTCTGCACCATGAACGGCGCGTCTCGGACGATCGGCCACCGCGTCCTCGTCGACGGAATGATGGGGTCCGGGAAGAGCACGTTCGCGCGCGCGCTCGCGACAAGGACTGGTTTGCCGGTGATTCACCTCGACATCCACTACTGGAAGCCCGGCTGGGTGCGACCGACGGACGACGAATGGCGAGAGCGGCAGCGTACGCTGCTCGCTGGCGAGGCTTGGATCATCGACGGCAACTACAAAGAGACGCTTCCTCTCCGGCTCGAACGCGCGCAAACCGTCGTCTTTCTCGATACTCCTTGGTGGTTGTGCGCGACTCGTGCCTTCGTGCGGGGGCTTCGCACGTCCGTTGGCGAGATGCCCGAAGGTTGTGTGGACTCGGTCACTCGACGCTTGCGCGACGAGTGGGGCGGTGTTGGGAGGATCTGGCGCAACCGCCGCTCAGAACCTGAGTACACACGCTCCGAGATCCTGCGGCACGGGTCTGACACGACGTTGCATGTGCTCCATTCGCGACGCGAAGTGAACGCGTTTCTCGATACCCTTCGCCGCTAGAGAGTGACCCCACCCCGCTGAACTCCGATGAGCCGAATTCGCGTCGTTAGGCGTGGAAATTCAAAGTGCATGAAATCTCGGCACACTCAACGAAAAACGTGAGAGCGGGTGACGGGAATCGAACCCGCATGGCCAGCTTGGAAGTCTGGACAACGCCGCATCATTTCCGGAGTAACAATGCTGATCAAGACCCACTTTCAATTGATTCTCCTTGCCGTCCGAATCTTTTGGGCACTCCATGGGCACTATCTCGGCGCGGGAAATTTGAATGCGCTGTGTCGGATTTGCATCGTGAAGCGAAGTGACGGCCCATTGCAACGATTGAACGTGAGTTGACGTTGGTCGAATCTGCTGAGTCGTGGAGTCGGGACGTTGTGGCGTGCGCCCACGACGGAACAATCGTCCCGGCAGCGCACAAAGAGTCCGGGACGACGTGATGAACGCATTCGAGTACGACGTCGAGGATTACCTGACTTACCTCGCTGCCCACGGTTACGCTTCGACCACAGTGCGTGGGCGGCGCTATCACCTCAACGAGCTTTCTCGTTATCTCGAGGCCCGCGGCATCACCGATCCGCGCAAGGTCACACCAGCGGCCCTCGAGTCATACCAACGTCACCTCTTCCACCACAAAAAGCGCGATGGCACGGCGCTGTCCTTTGCCACCCAGGCCCAACGCCTCGTGCCGGTTAAGAGTTTTTTCTCCTTTCTCGTCAAGACCGGCGCCTCAAACTTCGATCCGGCGCTCAGTCTCACTTTGCCTAAGACCGAGCGCCGTCTGCCTGAAGCGGTCTTGAGTGTCGACGAAGTCGAAGCGGTCCTCACTGAACCCGACACGACGACACCGCTAGGACATCGTGACCGGGCGATACTCGAGGTCTTTTACTCAACTGCCATTCGTCGAATGGAGCTGATCAACCTGCACGTGGGTGACATAGACGTTGAACGGGGCTCGCTTTTCGTACGCCAGGGCAAGGGCGCTCGCGACCGATTCGTGCCGATCGGCGGACGGGCCTGTTATTGGGTCACTCGGTATCTCCAAGAGGTGCGTCCCCAGCTACAACGCGACAACCGCCAAATCACCTTGTTTCTCTCATCGACTGGACTATCTCTCGCGAGTGACGTAATGACCAGACTTGTCGGTGCATATATCCGCTCGGGCACGGGCACGAAGAGAGGCAGCTGTCACCTGTTTCGCCACACAACCGCGACTTTGATGCTCGACGCCGGCGCTGACGTGCGTCACGTCGCCGAGATGCTCGGACACCAGAACCTTGAGACGACCATGCAATACACGAGGGTGTCGATGGCGAAACTCCAGGAAGTTCACGCACGATGTCATCCCGCGGAGCGCAAAACGTCGCGCGCCCCGTGGGGACCATTAGTCGTTCTTTCCTCTCAAATGCCAAGGGGCGTCAGTAGAATGGAACACGTGGAATCCGAACTTCGATTGAACTCGCGACTGGGCGCCTTGGTGCTTGAGCACCGTGACGCCCTGCTCGCGATTTCGGCGCGTCATCACGCAAAAAACGTCCGTATCTTTGGCAGTGTTGTGAGGGGCGAAGATTCATCCTCGAGTGACGTCGACTTTTTGGTCGAGTTTGAAGAAGACGCCCATCCGCTCGACATCCTTGCCCTGGGGTGTGACCTCGAAGAGGAGTTGGGCGTGAAGGTCGACGTATGTACACCGAATGGACTTCGCTCCGTCGTGCGTGACGAGGTTTTCGCCGAGGCTGTCCCTTTGTGACGAGACGCAACCAGGAGCGTCTTAGCGACATTGAAGACGCCATCGGGGCCATCGATGAGTACCTCGCGGAGGGCGATTTACACAAAGGCGTTATCTACGATGCATGCCGCGCACGCCTAATGGAGATAGGCGAAGCGGTCAAGCACATCGACCCAACCTTGCTCGACCAGCGACCTGAAATCGAATGGAAGCAGATCGCGCGAATGCGCGACGTACTCGTCCATCACTACCACGACACGGACTTCGCGGTTGTGGAGGCGGTGATTGGTGAAAGGCTGCCGCTTCTTCGAATAGCCGTGGCCGAGCTGAAGAGAATAGACACAAGCACCAAATAGCCGTAAAAACTGAGATGAAGGCGTTACTGTACGTCGCCGTAATACTTAATAAACCGCTATTACGACCCGACGACCGATCAGTTCCTGTCCGTGGACCCTGGTGTCGCTGCAACGGACCAGCCATACGTGTTCTCGAATGACAATCCTTTGAACGGAGAGGACCCATTGGGGCTGATGCCGACTGCCGGTGTAAACCGGCCAGGCGCTGATTTCAAGGTACTCAACGCTGCATATGTCACGGGTCAAGCTAATGCCATTGAACAACAGGCAATAGCAGAGTATGTGAAGATTGAGAGCGAGACATCATCTGTAAATGTGAAAATCCATCATCTATGGATTGAAGTGTTGGCGGCAAATATTCATGGTGCTGCGAATGCGTCGGGCCTGACTCAAATGTACAACGGCTCCGTGGCCGCACTCAAAGCTTTGGTTGATCCGCAAGTTGTCCAATTGCTTCAACTCGCATATGACTCTTATAGATTGTATAAAGTTGGAATCGTAGTTGCCGGTAGTGGCGCATTCGGGGCTTAGATTCAGAGTATGGCAAACTGGGTCAGCGAGACATTCACCAATGATATTGGAAGCCTTGAACTGACAGCCAACATCGGCGCGCAAACGGTTCGGACATCGCCACTCTGTACGCCGTCGAAGACGAAGCAATAGACCTTGTTGGCTTGTTCGCCATTGGAGATTGAATTTTGGATCCTGAAGATGAAGAATCTCGGAAACGAGTCGCCAAACTGTTCGAGGAGTCTGCCTCGGTTAGGGAGCAAGTGGAGATCGCAAGAGCAACGTACCGCTCTCGATTCAACGAACTTAGCGCGCGCTTAATGTTGCAAACGAAAACCTGGCGTTCGTTGCAAATCTATGACGCGGAACTTGACAGCGAGATCGCTTCACTCGCCCGCAGATGCAATGAAACGATGGAAGAGTTCGTAAAGATCGAGACGCTCCGTGTTTGGAGCAACAAGAGTTGACCCGGATTAAAACTGGGATACCAAGGTCTGACCGCGACGGCAGGTTGAGAATATTCGAGATGATCAATGCCGCCTATATTCATGAATTTGTCAGAGGGCCTTATTCCGCGTTGGCAACTCTTGGATGAAATTGAACATCAGGTCGAAATGATTGAAGTCTTTGTTCGCGCTGAATCCTGACTACACATGGTTACTTGACAACGTAAAGAAGAGTTCCTCAAATCGACCCCCAAGACGTTGCTACTTCTGGAATCCCATCTCCCGCGGCCGGCGGGCGCGAAGCGCCAAGTCGGCCAAGCGGGCAGGCTAGGCAATCATCAAAAACGGTGAATTAGAGGTCAGAGATACAATTTTTGGAATCTCCAAAGTCAAGGCAATTCTGGTCAGTTTTGAGGAACCTTTGAGTAGGGCGAGAATCGTTCGCATCGAAATGGGGACTCAATGGTCGGAAATTCAGAAAAAGCAGCACAGAGTCGTGCGGCAATCGGGTGGCTGGAGATCGATTCAATTGATGGTGATCGAACGCATAATTTCGGTCTCAATGCGGCCATGTACCGGTTGTGAACGCCGAGGAAGCCGCACGGTTAGTTCAAGAACTCCAAGGATCTAGCAACTGTTCACACCCGATTCGCCTCCGTGGCGAGATGATCAATACCGCAACTGGCGAGATTTCAGAACGAGATCTTCGAGTCGCATGTAAAGACAGGCGTGAAGTCGTTTGTCCGGCGTGCTCATATCTCTATAGAGCAGACACCTGGATATTGGTGTCCACCGGACTCGTGGGCGGTAAGGGCACACCTGTCGTCGTCGGTACGCATCCACGACTCTTCATTACATTGACGGCTCCGTCACTCGGCGCCGTCCACACAATTCGAGATAGCGGAAGTTGTATAGCGCGATCCCGATCGATGAAATCGTTTTGTCTTCACAGCCTGTCCACTTCGTGCTCACGGCGACACAAGGAGAATGACGTAGAACTTGGTCGACCGTTATGCGAGAAGTGCTTCAACTATCGCGGTGCTGTCTTGTGGAACGCACACGCGTCACGTTTGTGGAACAACACCATCCAGCTGATTCGTCGATTGTTAGCCGCTGAGGGAGGTGTTGGGCAGCCGAATTTGAGCACGGTTGCCCAATTGCACTACTTGAAGGTGGCCGAGGTGCAGCGACGCGGACTGGCTCACTTCCACTGCGTGCTTCGCCTCGACGGGCCCGAGTCGATTGATGTTGAACCTCCAACGTGGGCAACGATTGAACTCCTTGAACGGGTTGTTCGCTCTTCGATCGAGAGAGCGCGAGCCCGCGACCTGGGCGGGCACCCGATTCAATGGGGCAGAATCTTCGACGTCCAAGACCTTGCACAACGTGATGAAGAGGCGGTCAAAGTCGCCGCCTACGTCGCCAAGTATGCGGCGAAAACGACGGATGGATCGAAGGAGCTGGCTCGACGGTTTCGCTCCCGACGCCAAATCGTGACGCTCGTCGATGACTCTCACCTACGGCGATTGGCTCTTACTGCTTGGGACCTGGGCGGAGAGGCGAAGTACGAATCGTTGCGACTTAGAGAACATGCCCACACTTTCGGCTTCACGGGGCAGTTGATCACAAAGTCGCGGGCGTTTTCGACCACCTTCGCAGCCCTCCGAAATGCTCGCACTGAGTACATGGCCGGCGAACGGGCTGGTGATCCGGTCGAAGGGACATTTCACTTCGAAGGCCGTGGCTACGACGACCCTCGGGGAACCCAACTCGCGGAGCTCTTCTTCAGGTTCGAGCGGGAACTGAAAGCCGAGGCTCGGGCACGGGAACGCGCCCACGCCGAAGAGTCTTCAAGCTGACGGATAGTCCGTTCAAATCGTTCCAATAGATCGGATTACAACGATTCTTCACGACCGTTGGAGTGTGGTGCCCAAAAAAGTTAGCGAGTCGGTGTCTCTGCGATGACGTCGAGGCGACACTTCGGAACGATTCGGAAACGGTCGTCAGGACGATGGCAGGTGGTCTATCGCGTCGAAGGGCGCATGTATTCGGCGGGGGCATACCAGTTCAAAGCAGACGCACTTGCTTGCCTCGCATCGATCGAATCCGACCTCCGCCGCGGAGCGTGGATCGATCCTCGCGCGGGCAGGATGACGTTTCGCCTATACGCCGAAGAATGGCTCGACCAACGCAATGACCTCGCGTTTCGGACGAAGGAGCTCTACACCTATCTACTCCAGAGTCACATCATTCCGAGTCTCGGAAACGCAACACTGACCGGTCTCGCACCGTCGAAGATTCGTAGTTGGCATGCGAGCCTCGCGCGGGACCATCCTTCGACCGCAGCCAAGGCATATCGCCTGCTCTCGGCGATTCTTAGAACCGCGGTCACTGACGGCTTCCTCGCATCGTCGCCGTGCAAAGTCGCCGGAGGGGGAGTAGAGCGTCCCGCCGAGCGTCCCGTAGCGACCGTGCGTGAAGTTGAAGCTCTGGAAGCGGCAATGCCGGAACACCTTCGTCTCATCGTGTTGCTCGCCACGTGGTGTCAACTTCGACGCGCGGAGCTGCTCGGTCTCCGGCGAAAAGACATCGACCTTGCCAACGGTTCGCTGAGAGTTGAACAGAGTCGAACCATCACGATGCATGGGAAATCCCTGGTTAAAGAGCCTAAGACAGATGCTGGACGACGCACAATCGCCGTTCCAGAATTCCTGATTGCAAGACTTCGCGATCACCTTGACCGCTTCACCGGTCCCGAGGCCGATGCTTTGGTTTTCAGAGGCATTACGGGTGTGCCGTTGACGGGGAACGTTCTGCAGGTTGCCTGGCAGCGTGCGCGCACGGAAGTTGGTCGAACCGACCTGCGCCTGCACGATCTACGACACACGGGTTTGACCCTGGCAGCAGCTACAGGTGCGACGACCGTCGAGCTGATGCATCGGGCTGGACACTCGTCGTCAGTCGCTGCGATGCGCTATCAACACGCGACCAAAGATCGTGATCGCATCATCGCCGACGCACTCGGTGTCATCGCCAAACCGATCGGCGAAATACCCCCGGCGTGAGTCAGCTTTCAAAGTTTTTCGCTTTCTAGTGATCAGTTTCGTCAGTTTTAGATTCCGATTCGGATCGACAGGATCACTCGTTTGGGCACCTATGGGCACCTCGCAAATCAGTTCGGGCACCTTTGGGCACTTCACAGTGGTCTCTCGTGGTCACTCGTGGTCACTCGTGGTCACTCGAAAGTGCTTGGAAACATTACGCTCTCACCGAAAAGCCTGAGAGCGGGTGACGGGAATCGAACCCGCATGGCCAGCTTGGAAGGCTGGAGCTCTACCATTGAGCTACACCCGCGCGCCTCGTACGAGACCCGAAGAAGTCTAGGTCACGCCGTTAACGTGAAGAGGTGGAGACGACGTTCTACGACCAGGTGGGTGGTCACGCGTTCTTTGAGCGCCTCGTCGACAACTTCTACGCCGAGGTCGAGAAAAGTGAACTCCTGCGGCCCATGTATCCCGAGGACCTGACCGAATCGAAGCGTCACTTCGAGATGTTCCTGGAGCAGTACTGGGGCGGACCACGCAGCTACTCCGACGAGCGCGGGCACCCGCGACTGCGCATGCGTCACGCTCCCTTTCACATCAATCGCGCCTCCCGTGACGCTTGGCTCGCCGCGATGTACACCGCCCTCGATCGTGAGCGCGACGACCTGAGCGTCGAACAGTTGAAAGAGCTTCACGATTACTTCGATATGGCGGCCCACCAGATGCGAAACGTCTAAGCAATTCACACGACTTTCACGGGCAATGTAGTGACATCTGCTCGAAGAGTCTTTAGCCTTGTTACGTGGCCCCACGAATGGTTTTGCGCGACGGCGAGGTGAAGATCATCACGGTGACACCGGTCGCCCGGGGCACGGTACGGCCCTGTTTGGTCGGTATCGTCATGCTCGCCTTGGTGATCTTCGGCGCGAAACACGTCCATCTCATCCACGAACACGAGATGTTGTTGGGGTTGATCTTTGCCGGTCCGTTCGCACTCGTGGCACTGACGCGGACGTGGCGCTGGCGATCGCACAAGGTGCACATCACCAACGAACGAGTCGTCGTCGAAGGTGGCGTGCTGCACCACTACCGAAATACGGTCGACCTTCGTGACGTCGTCGCGTTGCGCGTCGATCAGCGCGTCTCAGAGCGACTCACGAGGCGAGGCATCGTCGTCCTGGAGACCAACGGCGGTTCGCTCATGATCGGCAAGCTGCGCCACCCCGGCGCACTCGTGCGACTCATCGACGCCGAGCGGGCGAACAATCAGATCGATCCGGTACCCTTCGACACGGTCTTCGGCTACGAAGAACCGGAGCCCTTCGACTACGAGGTACGGCCGCGGCGCCGCAACAATTCGTCCTTTGAATGATGTGAGGAATCTCCAAGTACCGTGACACTGTGACTACGCGCTACCGATGCACCGCCTGCGGGAACCTCACCCGGTTCGACGTCGTCGAGACGACGTCGATCAGGTCCTTTCATCACTACACGGTGGGCGGCGACCTGTCGGTCGAAGAGCCCGAGATCATCGCGAGGAACGTCGACTCGGTGACCTGTCGATGGTGCGGCCATGGTCGCGCGGTCGAACCGATCGTCGAATCCAGTGACGTCTGAGATCAACGCCCGGTCCTTCGATTCGCCGCGCGAACGCAGCGCGCCCGACACACTGAACGGACATTGGTCCAACGGCGCCGCAACGACCATTGCGTTGGCCCAAGTGACCTTGGTGGTGGCGATCAAATCCCACTGCGACGGCTGTCGAGATTTCATCAACGCCGATTTGAGTGAACTGCGCGTTCCGATCTTGGTCATCAGCGCCACCGAGGACGCGTCGTCGGAGTGGAACGACGCGAAACTGCCAGTATTAATTTCGCCGGAGTCTCTTCAAGCTCTCGACGTGCGATCGGCGCCGTTTTATGTGTTGATTGATCCCGTGGCGCGTCGCGTCGTGAGCGAAGGCGTGCTCTTTGGTCCGTCGCAGGTGGCCGCCGAGATCGCGCCGTTTCTCGACGCCTGAGATGTCACAGTCGCATTGCAAAGTTGATGCAAGTGAAGGGTGCCACCATGAGCAACGAGATCGAACTTTCCATCAGCTGCAACGACTGCGTGCGACGCGGGACGCCGGACTGCGCGGACTGCCTGGTGAGCTTCGTGCTGGGCGAAGAGCCCGATGAACTCGTGATGACCGCCGAAGAGGCCGACGTCGTCCAGCTCTTCACGTCCCAAGGCATGATGCCTCGACTGAAGTTTCAACATCGCTCCTCCGTCTCGGAGTAGCGAGACGCCCGAGGGCGTTGGCTAGGTTTGTTGAATGCCTCGTCACTTGCTGGTGACCAACGACTATCCACCCAAAACCGGTGGTATCCAGGTCTATCTCCACGAGTTGTGGCGCCGACTCGAGCCGGAGCGTGCCGTCGTCGTGACCGCGACGTCCGCTCCCGGCACCGAGGCCTTTGACAAGACCTCTGAGATCGCCGTCGAACGAATCGACGCCAAGACGCTGTTCTTCCCGACACGGCGCGCCAAGCGGGCGATCGAGTCGGCCATCAAACGCCACCGACCCGAACTCGTCCTGCTCGACCCGGCGTGGCCGCTCGGTCTCTTGGGCCCGCGACTCTCCGTTCCCTACGGCGTCGTCGTTCACGGGGCAGAGATCACCGTCCCCGGACGCATTCCATTCGTGGCGTCGTCGCTACGCCACGTGTTGAGGCACGCCGCCGTCGCGATATGTGCCGGGACGTACCCCGAGTCCGAGGTGCGGCGCATTGCGGCCGAGTACGCGCCGCCGATCATTCAGGTGCCGCCCGGCGTCGACACCGGGCGCTTCGGTCCCGTCGCCGCGTCGCGGCGCGGCGAGGTGCGCGCGTCGTTGGGATTGCGTGAGGACGCCTTCCTCGTTAGTTCGTACTCACGGCTCGTGCCGCGAAAGGGCATGGACACCTTGATCCGCGCGGCGACGCGACTTAAGAACCAGTTCCCGAACCTCCAGATCGCGATCGGTGGCTCGGGACGCGACGAGAAGCGTCTGCGTACACTCGCGACACGGCTGGCCGCACCGGTCACTTTCCTCGGACGCGTCCCGGACGACGTCCTGCCCGATTGGCTGGGGTCCAGTGACCTCATGGTGATGGACTGTCGCAGCCGTTGGTTCGGTCTGGAACAAGAGGGCTTCGGCATCGTCTTCGTCGAAGCGGCCTCGACCGGCGTGGCGCAGATCGCCGGGCGTTCGGGCGGCTCGCACGAGGCGGTGCAGAACGGCGTCACCGGTTTCGTCGTCGGCAATTCGCGCAGTGACGAACTCCTGGCCAAGGCCATCCGCACGTTGATGACCGACGACGCACTGCGAACTCAATTCGGACGGGCCTCCCGTGAGGTCGCCGTCGATCGATTCGACTGGAACACGCTGGCCGCGCGCCTTTCGACCGAACTCGCGCGCTTCGACCACTTTGGCGCAACGGACCTTCTGCCGTAGGGTTGACGGGGAGGAGGGTGCGGTGGCGCAACGAGCGACGGAATCGATCACGGTGAACGCCTCTCCGGAGACGATCTACGCCGTGGTCACGAACTTCGAGCACTACGCCGACTGGGTCTCGGACCTCAAGCGCATCGAGGTCGTATCGCGTGACGAGGAGGGACGCGCCCTCGAGGTCGAATTCCGCGCCGCGGCCTTCGGTCGCTCGACGACCTACACGCTGCACTACGACTACGCCAAGGCGCCAGGAGAACTCTCGTGGCGCCAGGTCTCTGGCGACCTCACCGAGACCCTTAACGGTCGCTACCTCTTCGAGGCCGACGGTGATGAGACCAAGGTCACTTACGACCTCGAGGTCGAACTGCTGGTACCGATTCCGACGTTCATAAAGTCGCGCGCTGCCTACCGGATCCAGACCCAGGCGCTTCGCGAGCTGAAGGCGCAGGCCGAGCAACAGCGATGATCGACGTCGCGGCCGGCGTGGACGTCGGCGGAACCAAAGCGCTGGCGTTGCTGGTGGCACGTGACGGTCGCGTCCTGGCCGAAGCCCAGGCCCCGACGCCGCATCTGCACAGTGACCACGTGGGCACGCCGACCGCGGACGTCGTGACCGAGTTGATCAAGGACTTGAGCGCGCGCCAGGGACTCGACCCCTCGACGCTGCCTGTCTGCATCGGCCTGCCCGGCATGATGCGTCGCGACGGACGTTTGGTCTACGCCCCAAACCTCCAATCGGCCTCGGGCGCGGACCTCGGCGCTCTGCTCGGGGCGTCGCTCGCGAGTTCGATGGTCTTTTGTGAGAACGACGCGAACTGTGCGGCACTGTGTGAACACGAATGGGGCGCCGGTCGAGGCATCGACGACTTCGTGATGGTCACGCTCGGCACGGGCATTGGTGGAGGCGTGATTGCCGACGGGAAACTGATTCGAGGCCACAGCGGGTTCGCCGGCGAGATCGGACACATGGTCGTGGTCGCGCGCGGGGCGGCCTGTCACTGCGGGAGTCACGGCTGCTGGGAGCGCTACGCCTCGGGCGGGGGACTGAATCGTCTGACCCGCGAGGCGGCGATCGAGGGACGACTCCCGACGCTCGTCGCCCAACGCGGGAACGCCGCCGCGGTGCGCGCCGAAGACGTGACGGCCGCCGCCGCGCAGAACCTCGATGAGGCGGTCGTCTTGATGCGAGAGATCGGGTGGTGGCTCGCGCTCGGTCTGGCGAACCTGGCCGCGATCCTCGACTGCGGCCACTTCGTCATCGGCGGGGGACTCTCCATCGCGTCGGACCTGGTGCTGCCCTCGGCGCGCGAGTACCTCGCGGACCTCGTCGAGGGATACCGCGCGCGTCCGGCGATCACGCTCACACCGTCGATGTTCGGACCGCGTTCCGGCGCGATGGGTGCGGCACTAGTGGCCTTCGAGCGCACGTCGTGAAACTCGGAGCACTGATGCCGACGTTTCGCAATGGCGCGGCGGACGCCTTGGATTTCTCTGACCGCGCTGTCGAGGCCGGCATCGACGGCCTCTTCGCCTACGACCATCTCTGGCCGATGGGTTCACCGACGCGCCCGTCGCTCGCGCCCTTTGCGGTTTTGGCGGCCGTGGCGCAGCGCCACCGGGACGTCATCGTGGGTCCACTCGTCGCGCGCATCGGACTCGTTGGGACCTCGCACCTCGTCGGGCAGTACCGAACGCTCGAACGTGTCGCGCCTTCGCGCGTGATCTGCGCACTCGGAGCGGGCGACAGACTTTCGACGGCTGAGAACGAGGCCTACGACGTACCGGTGCGCAGCGCCGATGAACGCCGGGCCCTGATGGCCGAGACGGCACGAGCGCTGAGGGACGCGATGCCCATCTGGTTCGGCGCCGGTAGTGACGAGACGAATCGTGTCGCGCGAGACGTCGGGGCGACGATCAACCTCTGGGACGCGGGACCGGAACGACTTGCCGACATGGCGACGACGGGCGAGGTGAGTTGGGCCGGACCGGTGCCGAAGGACCTCGCGGCCACCCTGGAGGCGATACGCGACGTCGGTGCGACGTGGGCCGTCTTCGCGCCCGACGTCGATGTCGACGCGCTGCGACAGTGGCGTGAAAGAAACGCCGAGTAAAGTTCGTTGATGGAATTCCGTCGCGTCAATGGACTGCCGCCTTACGTCTTCGCGCAGATCAACGGACTGAAGGCCGAGGCGCGAGGCCACGGGCGCGACGTCATCGATTTCGGTTTCGGCAATCCCGATTTGCCTAGTCCCGACGTGGCCGTGGCGAAACTCACCGAGGCGGCGAACAACCCCAAGAACCACCGCTACAGCGCCTCGCGCGGCATCCCCAATCTCCGTCTGGCCATGGCCACGCGCTACAAGGCGCTCTTCGACGTCGACCTCGACCCGGAGACCGAGATCGTGACGACCATCGGGGCGAAAGAGGGACTGACGCACCTGATGTGGGTACTGCTCGGTCCGGGCGACAGCGCGCTGGTGCCGAGCCCGAGTTATCCGATCCACCTGGCCGGTCCGGGCTTCGCCGGCGCGACGGTCATTACCGTTCCGATGCTCGATCCCGGTGCCACGACGAACGATCCGGGCGATGACTTCTTCGCCGGTCTGGTGGCGGCGTGGGAGAGCGCCGAGGTGAAGCCGCGCGTCCTGATCTGTTCGTTCCCGCACAACCCGACGAGCGCGTGCGTGGACCTCGCCTTCATGACGCGACTGGTCGACTTCGCGCTCGAACACGAGTTGATCGTCTGTCACGACTTCGCCTACGCCGACCTGGGCTTCGATGGGTACCAGCCGCCGTCGATCCTGCAGGTGCCGCGCGCCAAAGAGTGCTGCGTCGAGCTATACACGCTGACGAAGTCGTTCTCTATGGCCGGGTGGCGCGTCGGATTCCTCGTCGGCAACGCCGAGATCGTGGCGGCACTGACGAAACTGAAGAGTTACCTCGACTACGGCACGTTTCAGCCCGTCCAGATCGCGGCGATCGTCGCGATGAACGAGGCGACGGAGTATCCCGGACAGTTGCGTGTCATCTATCAGTCGCGGCGCGACACGTTGGTCGAGGGACTGAATCGGATCGGCTGGGACGTGCGGGCGCCGCGCGGTTCGATGTTCATCTGGGCGCCGGTGCCTGAACCGTATCGCGAGATGGGCTCACTCGAGTTCGCGCGGTTCCTGATCGAGTCGGCCGACGTGGCGACCAGTCCGGGCGTGGGATTCGGCGATGGCGGAGACGGCCATGTGCGTTTCGCGCTGATCGAGAACGAACTTCGAACGGCTCAGGCCGTGCGCAACCTGCGTAAGGCGCTGACCAAACTCGGCTGAGGTCTCTACGGCGTGCCCGCGCCCGCCACGTCGACGCGCACCGATTCGATGCAACTCTCGGTCTTGTCGGCGATCTCGAATCGGTCGCTCGTGTCTCCGGTCATGACGTAGAGCGTCTTGCGGTCCTCGCCGCCCAGCATGCACGCGAACGCGCGCTTCGAACAGTTGACGACGGCGGTGATCTCGCCGCCCTCGCGCACGCGCACGCACTGGTGACTCGTGGCGTTGGCGAACCAGACCTGACCCTCGGCGTCGAGGCACATGCCATCGCTCGCGGCGTTCTCGAGTGGCGCCCAGACGCGACGGTTCGTCAGTATCCCGTCGAGCCCGATGTCGAAGGCCGAGAGTCGCGAGCCGAAGGTCTCACTGACGATCAACGTGGCGCCGTCGGGCGTGACGGCCATGCCGTTGGGAAAGGCCATGTCGGGCACGACCTGGATCACGTCGCCCTCGGCGTCGAGCACCACGATATTCGTCGTGGGATGCGTCATGGACAAGAAACGCACGACGCCGAGTTCGGCTAGAAGGCCGTCGAGGTCGAATCCGAAGTTGCCGATGTAGCTGTAGCCACTTGGCGACACGGTCATGTCGTTGGCCCAGAAGCCGCAGTACTCACTGACGGCCGCGAAGGTACTGACATCACCATCGTGGAAGCGAAGCACCTTCTGGTCGATCATCGATACGGCGAGGAGGTCGCCGTTGGGGAGCCATCCCAAGCCCGACGGTTGGTGGGACACCTCGTGCTGGCGGACCTCGTCGGAGCCGTCCGACGCCATCGAGAAGATGGCGTGACGGTAGAAGTCGGAGTACCAGAGCCGGCCGTCGTGCCAGCGAGGGGCCTCGCCGAAACCCAATCCTTCGCGCACCACCGCAGCCGTGTACTCCTTCATGGTCCTCCGTTCGACGTTCTTTGCAACTTACTCACGCGTGCTCGAGCGCGCGGCGCCACGCGGCATAACCAAGGTCGACGAAGAGCGGGTCCTCCGGTTCGAATCGCCGGTCGAAGGTCCACAGGTCGTTCAGTTCGTCGAGCGACGACCACAGCCCGACGCCGAGACCGGCGATGGTCGCCGCGCCCCGCGCGGTCGCTTCGAGTGACGTGCTGCGCGAAACGCTGAGTCGAGAGTTCGTGGCCTGCAGTTGCATCAACAAGTCCATCGCCGCCGCACCGCCGTCGGCGCGCAGTTCGTGCAACGTGATGTCGCCGTCGGCAAAGGCGTCGGTCATCGCGCGCACCTGGTAGGCGAGGGCTTCGACGAGCGCGCGAGCTATCTGCGCGCGCCCGACGCCGCGACTGAGTCCGCTGATCGATCCCCGGGCGTCGCTTCGCCAGAACGGCGAACCGAGTCCGGTGAAGGCCGGCACGAACTGGGCGCCGCCGCTGTCAGCAACGCTCAACGCCAGCGCTTCGAGTTGGGACGACTCGTCGATGAACCCCATCTCGTCGCGCAGCCACTGCACCGCGGCACCGGCCACGAACGCCGAGCCCTCGACGGCGTAGGTCGCCGGTGCGACGTCGCCCAGGTCCCAGGCGAGCGTCGTGATCAGTCCGTCGAAGACGCCGGGATTGACGTCACCGACGTTGGCCAGGATGAAGGCGCCGGTGCCGTAGGTGGCCTTCACGATGCCCGGCTGGAAGCAGGCCTGACCGAAGAGTGCCGACTGTTGGTCGCCGAGGATGCCGGTGATCGGCACGCCTGCAAGTTCGGCAACGACGTCGCCGCTCACGACGCCGAAGTTCGACAGCGACGGCTGGATCGTCGCGAGCATCGCGGGACGCACGTCGAAGAGCGTCATCATCGGCGGCGACCACTCCCGGGTACTCAGGTCCATCAACAGCGTGCGCGACGCGTTGGAGGGCTCCGTCGCGAAGACGCCCCCATCGGCGCCGCCAGTGAGTGACCACACCAGCCAGGCGTCGACCGTGGCGAAACTCGGCTCTTCGAGGCCGTCCATGACGCCCGCGTCGAGGAACCACCGCATCTTCGTTGCCGAGAAGTACGAATCGAGCACCAGGCCCGTCGTGGAACGCACGAGCGGTGTCTCGCCGCGCGCGTCGAGATCGGCGCAGTAGGCGGCCGTGCGACGGTCCTGCCAGACGATGGCGCGGTGGGGGAGTCGCCCGGTGGCGCGGTCGAAGGCGACCGTTGTCTCTCGTTGATTCGTGATGCCGAGGGCCACGATTTCGTGCCCGTCGGCGCGGACGCGCTGGGCCACCTCGCGCAGCGTCTGGACAGAGAGATCGGTGATCTCGTTGGCGTCGTGTTCGACCTCGCCGGGGTGGGGGAAGTGCTGGGTGAGTTCTCTGTAGCTGGAGTCGCGGACGAGCGCCGAGCGGTCAAAGGCGACGGAGCGCACGCCCGACGTGCCCGCGTCGAGGGCGAGAACCAGTTCCACCGGGGTCACGCTAGCGATGGTTACCCGCGAGTTATTGGGGCGATCATTGGGCTAAAAATAATTGTTTCAAAAACCATCAAAATTGAGTTGACGCGGTGTAATTACAGTGCTGTAATGACACAGCATCTTGCGACGAGAAGTGGTTTGACCACTACATCTTGTGGCCGAGGGGGAAATGGGTAGTAAACTGGACCTCCCGACTCCGGCGTCGTGAGAGGCAGTTCTTAGTGTCGGTTTCGGACAAGAAAAAGAGAGATTGATATGGCTATCGCACCTCAGCGACTGGGAATTGGCATCCGCCGTTACTTCACCACGGACGACCGTCACCCGTATGACGAAGTGACCTGGGACCGTCGCGACGCGCGGATCTCGAACTTCCGTGACGGCTCGGTCGCCTTCGAGCAACTGAACGTCGAGGTCCCCTCCAGCTGGTCGTTCAACGCCACCAACATCCTCGCCCAGAAGTACTTCCGCGGCACCCTCGGCACCGCCGAGCGCGAGACCAGCCTGAAGCAGGTCGCCGACCGCATCGTCGACACGATCACCGCCTGGGGCGTCGAGCGCGACTACTTCGTCGACGACGAAGAGGCCGAGGCCTTCCGCGCCGAACTCAAGCACCTCTTGATCACCCAGAAGGCGGCCTTCAACTCACCGGTCTGGTTCAACATCGGCGTGAAGGGCGTGCCCCAGCAGGGGAGTGCCTGCTTCATCCTCTCGGTCGAGGACTCGATGCGTTCGATCCTCAACTGGTACACCGAAGAGGGCATCATCTTCAAGGGCGGCTCCGGCGCCGGCGTCAACCTCTCGAAGATCCGCTCGAGCGCCGAGATGCTCGAAGGCGGTGGCACCGCGGCGGTCCCGTCTCGTTCATGCGCGGGGCCGACGCCTCGGCCGGCACCATCAAGTCCGGCGGCAAGACGCGCCGCGCCGCCAAGATGGTCATCCTCGACGCCGATCACCCGGACATCGAAGAGTTCATCTGGTGCAAGGCCAACGAGGAGAAGAAGGCGCGCGTGCTGCGCGACAACGGCTTCGACATGGACCTCGACGGCAAGGACATCCACTCGATCCAATACCAGAACGCCAACAACTCGGTGCGCGTCTCCGATGAGTTCATGGACGCCGTCGTGGCCGACGCCGACTGGGACCTCAAGGCCCGTCACGGCGGCCGCGCGGTGCAGACCGTCAAGGCCCGTGAGCTGTGGCGCCAGATCGCGCGCGCCGCGTGGGAGTGCGCCGACCCTGGTCTGCAGTTCGACACGACGATCAACAAGTGGCACACGTCACCGAATACTGATCGCATCAACGGATCGAACCCCTGCTCGGAGTACATGCACATCGACAACTCGGCGTGCAACCTGGCGAGCCTCAACTTGATGAAGTTCCTCCAGGACGATGGCAACTTCGACGTGGACGCCTTCAAGCACTCGATCGAAGTGCTCTTCAGCGCCCAGGAGATCATCGTCGGCGCGGCCGACTACCCGACCGAGAAGATCGCCGAGAACTCGCGCAAGTTCCGTCAGCTCGGTCTCGGCTACGCGAACCTCGGAGCGTTGCTCATGGCCTCGGGTCTGGCCTACGACTCCGACGAGGGACGCGCTTGGGCCGCGGCGATCACCGCGCTGATGACCGGCCACGCCTACGCCGTCAGCGCCCGCACCGCCGGACGCATGGGACCCCACGAGGGCTACGAGGAGAACGCCGCGCCGATGCTCGACGTCCTGCGCATGCACCGCGACGCGTCGTACCGGATCGACGAGGCGCTGGCCCCGGTCGAGATCCTCGAGGCCGCTCAACACTCCTGGGAAGAGGCCGTCGACCTCGGTGCTCGCCACGGTGTGCGTAACGCCCAGGCCTCGGTGCTCGCGCCGACCGGCACCATCGGTCTCTTGATGGACTGTGACACGACCGGCATCGAGCCCGACCTCGGTCTCGTGAAGTTCAAGAAGTTGGTCGGTGGCGGCAACATGGCGATCGTCAACCAAACGGTGCCGCGCGCCCTGCGCAAGCTCGGCTACACCGAGATGGAGTCAATGGCGATCGAGGCCTACATCGACGAGAACAAGTCGATCGTCGGCGCTCCGGGCCTCAACCCCGAGCACCTGTCGGTCTTCGCCTGTTCCATGGGCGACAACACGATCCACTACCTCGGCCACGTGAAGATGATGGGTGCCGTCCAGCCCTTCATCTCCGGCGCGATCTCCAAGACCGTGAACATGCCCGAGGACGCCACCATCGAAGACGTGGCCAACCTGCACATGGACGCCTGGAAGCTCGGCGTCAAGGCCGTCGCGATCTACCGCGACAACTGCAAGGTCGGTCAGCCACTCTCGACCGCGAAGAAGGACGGCGATGAGTCCACGTCGTCGGTCACCGCGACCGACTCCGTCGCGGCCGAGCTCTTCACGCGCATCGAGCAACTCGAAGCGGCGCTCGAAGTTGCCAAGTCCGAGGGTCAGCACGTCGTCGTCGGTGCACTGCGCGAGCGCATGCCACGCCGTCGTGTCTCGACGACGTTCGCCTTCCGCGTCGCCGACTGTGAGGGCTACGTCACCGTCGGTGAGTACGAGGACGGTCGACCCGGTGAGGTCTTCATCAAGGTCTCGAAGCAGGGTTCGACGTTGGCCGGCATCATGGACGCCTTCTCGATCTCCATCAGCCTCGGCCTGCAGCACGGCGTGCCCTTGGCGACGTACGTGCGCAAGTACGTCAATATGAAGTTCGAGCCGTCGGGCATGACCGACGACGCCGATCTGCGTATCGCGACCTCGCTCGTCGACTACATCTTCCGTCGCCTGGCGCTGGACTACTTGAGCCCGAGCGACCGCGAAGAGTTGGGTGTGCTCTCGACCAGTGAGCGCATCCAGCCGACGTTGCCCGACGTCGCTGAGCAGGCGACGCCGACGGTGAACGCGAGCGTGCAGCCCATGCTGGTCGATCTGAGTGCGAAGCCGGCCGAGCAGCCCAAGTTGCTCAGTCGCGACCAGCAGCGTGATGCGCCTATGTGTTACCAGTGCGGCAACGCCATGCAACGCGCGGGATCGTGTTACGTGTGCTCAAGTTGCGGGGCCACGAGCGGCTGCTCGTAGTCGCGGTTCAATCCACGGTGGCGTGAGTTCTACGTGCTCGCCGAAAACTTTGCACTTGACCATCGACGCCAACGAGAGACCCGTCCGGAAGGTATCGGGCCGAGGTCGCAGATTTGGCCAACATTGACTTGCAACGCAAGGTACTGGGTAGTATCTTGCGGTGCATGACACAAGAGGACGGTCGTCGAAGCCAGTTGCTCCGGGGTGTTCTCGACCTCTGCCTCCTGGCCGTCATCGACGAAGGACCCGCGTACGGCTACGAGATGACGAAGCGGCTCCGGGCAAGGGGGATGTCGACCGTCGGCGAGGGATCGATCTATCCCCTTCTCGGTAGGTTGGAACGCGACGGCCTGGTTGCGACACGACGTGAAGTCAGCAACGGAGGACCGCCGCGCAAGTACTACAGCCTCTCGTCGGATGGCAAACGTTCGTTGGAGACGGGCGTGGCGGAGTGGAAGACGGCGCGCGACGCCATCGATCGCGCGCTCGACTCAAAAAAAGTGGGAGTAATACCATGATTGAATTCGTCGAGGAATGTCGTCGGGAGTGGAAGCGGCTCGGCGTTCCCGATCCCATCGCCAACGAAATGGCACTGGACCTTACGGCCGACATCGATGAGGCCGTGGCCGACGGGGGCTCCGCCGAAGACGTGCTCGGAAACAGTCTCTTCGACCCCCGTCGTTTCGCCGCGGCGTGGGCGAGTGCTCGCGGTGTGACCGCGCCGCCCGTTCCGGTCGATCCTTTCACGCCGGCCGTGCTCGATCGGAATTCGTGGTACCGACCGGCGATGGTCGCCACGGTGGCACTCTTCGGCTTTCTCTTCGCTCTCGCGGCCGCGGCGCTCTTCGTCGGTCGCCACGGCGTCGCCGTCGCTGCGGCCATCGGACCGCGCGTCGCGCTTCCGAGGCCGCCCGTGCACCTGATTTCCGGTCCGTCATTCCCTGCCGGTCCGTTCGTCGCGCTCGCTTTGGTATTTCTCCTCGCTGGATTCGTGGTCCTGAGTCTTGCGATCGTGTACCGCACGTTGGGACCGAACCGGAGTTCGAGGCGTCGGTTCTGGTGAGCGGTCGCGTTCGCCCCCAGCGGTTCGGTCACATAGATGTCGGTTCAGCGTGACCACGACCGCGGTGGTGGATGACGCCACTCCTCGAAACGTCGAAGGTGATTGGGCGGTCGAAACCCACGGCCTCACCAAACGTTTCAAGGACAACGTTGCCGTCGACGGTGTCGAATTACTCGTTCCCCGTGGCTGTGCGTTCGGCTATCTCGGACCGAACGGCGCGGGAAAGACGACACTGATTCGAGTCCTCCTCGGACTGACGCACGCTGACGCGGGCACCATGTTCTTGCTCGGCTATCCCGTACCTCGCCACCGCGACCGCGCGTTGGCTCGCATCGGCGCCATCGTCGACGAACCACGGTTTCACGGTCATCTCACGGGCAGGCAGAATCTGGAGATCTTGGCCGCCGCGCGCGAGCCGGCCGCGCGCGGGCGCATTGACGCGTCGCTCGAGCGTGTGGGAATGTCTCATCGCGCCGATGACAAAGTGACGAAATACTCCATGGGTATGCGACAGCGTCTCGGTGTCGCCGCGTGTTTGTTGGGCGATCCCCAACTGTTGATCTTGGACGAACCAATGAACGGTCTCGACCCGGCCGGAATGCAGGACATGCGCGAGATGATCCTGTCCTTGGTGTCCGAAGGTCGCACCGTGGTCCTGTCGTCCCATCTCTTGGACGAGGTGGAGCGCACCTGTGACGCCGTCGCCATCGTCGACCGCGGCAAGGTCATTCGACAAGGTGCGATATCTGAACTGTTGGCCGGTTCGGCGTTCGAGCTCCAGATCGAATGCTCTACGCCCGAACGCGCCGGTGCACTGTTGGCGGAAACGAAGTGGGGATCCGGTGTCACCACTGACGCGAATGGCCTCAGCGTCGGATTGGCCGCGGGGACCGATCGCGCGGTGGTCGCTGAGATCAACCGACTGCTCGTCGAAGACGGTGTCGACGTCTATCGCCTCCAAGAGATGCACGCGTCCCTCGAATCATGGTTCTTGGAAGTCACCACCCGACTGGGAACGCAACAATGACCACGGCATCGGTTGACACGGCGCCGATGGCCTCGGACGGCCCTCCGGTCGATCGTCGCGGTTCGTGGGTGCCCAGTGGCGCGATGATCGCCACGCGCTTCATGGAACTGCGCAAGCGTCGTGGTCTCATGATCGCCTTGATCGCGGTGACGGTCGGTCTGCCGACGCTCTTTCTCACGATCCGCTTGATCGCTCACGCCGTGGCGCCGCACTCCTACGGTCCGGCCGGCGGCTATGACATCTTCAACGCGCTGGTGGCGGGTGTCCTCTACGTCTTCGGTTTCATCGTCGCGGCCACGTTGGGTTGCACGGCGGGGTCTGTCGACCTCACTGAAGGGATGTTCCGGCACCTGGTGGTGACCGGTCGATCACGCCTCGCCTTGTACTTCGCTCGGATCCCCGCCGGTCTCGCGATCATCGTGCCACTCGTGGCTGCCGGGTTCACCATTGTCTGCATGGTGTGCGTGTTCGCGGCGCCCACTCAACTCAACTACGACGGCGTACACGTTCCCGCGGGTCTGTCGCGAGCGGGATTCCAGAGCTGGGCCGCCGGCCATACCCACGAAGTCGTCTGCGATTTCGAGATCAGGTTTAATCAGTCGTCCCCGGGCTCGTCGTTGATCCCGGTTGTGCTCAACAGCGTCCGATGCGGCGGTGGTCCTGGCAGTGGTGGTGCCGTGATTATCAAAGGTTCCGGTCCTCCGGGTGCTACCACACAACCCAAGGCCACCAAGGCCGAGATTACGAAGGTCGCGACATTAATCGCGCGCGCGGACTACAACGACTACGCGCGACAGTTCCTGTATCCGCCGACGTCACTCATGATCCGAACGGGACTGTGGATCGAACTCGAAGCCATCATGGGGTTCATCGTCGGTCTCGGCCTCGGTTCACTACTGGGTCAAAGAACGGTCGCCGTGGTCTTGATGCTGGTGCTGGAAGTCGTCCTGACGCCGATCCTCTCGCGGGCGAGTATCCCGCACCTGATCAACGTGCAACGCGGCGTGGTCGGACTGGCGGTGGCCCATTTGGAACCGGCCGGATTGGCCTTTGTGTTCGGCGGCGGCGGGGGATCGGGCGGCAGTGCGACGGCGGCCCTGGTGCCCGAGACGAGGACGGTGGCCATCTGCGTCATACTCGCCTGGCTGGTCGGATGGACTGCGCTCGGGGCGTGGCGGATGTCCAAGCGCGATGCCTGAATTCGGTTTCGGTCTCAGCGCGACTGGGGATCGGTCGAGCTTCATCACGTAACTGGCTTCGACGCTCGCCGAGAAGGTGATCCCATACGGGTTGATGTCGACGCGCTCTTCCCACGGGGAGCCGGGCATCGCTGACGCCATGATTGCATGCCCCGATCGGATCGCACCGCGTTGCTGTGGACATCGCATCAGTATCGCGCACTGCGAAATGCGTGTCATATACAGATTGACTGTATATACTGCCCACATGACTAAAGAGATGAGAGAACCGACGTTTCTCGTCTTGGCGACGTTGGCCGAGGGGAAGAAGCACGGGTACGCGATTATTCAAGGGGTGGCGTCACTTTCCGACGGCGAAGTGGAACTCAAAGCGGGAACGCTCTACGCGATGCTGGACCGTCTGACGTTCGACGGCGTCATCGAATTGGCGGGGGAGGAGATCGTCGACGGACGACTTCGCCGCTACTACGAACTGACCCCGGAGGGAACGACGATGCTCGCCGAAGAGTCCAAACGTCGCGTCAAGGTCTCCAACATCGCGTTGCGCCGGCTTCGATTCGTGGGAGGTTTCGCATGACCAGTGAACTCGATCGTTCGCGCAAACTGCTGAACTTCTATCCCAAGGCGTACCGCGAAGAACGTGGCGACGAGATCGTCGCGACGTTGCAGGAGGCGGCCGAAGCCCGCGTTCCTCGTGCCTCACTCAGTGACCGGATCAGTGTCGCGCAGTACGGCGTGCGCGTGCGTTTGGGCCTGACCAGTGAAACGATGTTTGGCAAGGCGCTCGATATTGCGGCGATTCCCGGCCTCGTGATGGGCGCGTTTTTCGGGCTCTATCTCCTCGTCTCCGCCGAACTGCCGTTGGTCAACTCGAAATTCTTCTCTCCGGACTTCGGACCATTCCTCACCGTCGGACCATTGCTCTACCTCGTCTGGATTCTTGGCGTCGTCGTGGTCTTCGAGTGGCCGCAGTATCGACGACGTATCGCTGCCACGTGCATGACACTGACAATCGTTGGCGAACTGCTCGCCAAGCTCGCTCAACGTAATCCGAATGTGTGGGAGATCGCTATTCTCGTCAGTCTCGGTATTCCGAGCCTGTTGGCCCCGGACGTGTACGTGACTCGACGACGCGTGCTGCCCAGTCTGAGTGTCGGACTCGTGACCTTTGCGGCACTGTTTCTCTTCACCGATTCGCACGCCAATCCCGGCTTCTTCACCAGCTTTTATTGGTACGGGACCTACGAGATCGCCCATCGACAGCCGTACGTCGATATTTTCCTTCTCGCCCTGTTCGCCGTTCTGTGGATCACCAAGCGACGCGAAGTCGCCAGCGCCGCCTTGATTCTCGCCAGTCCCTGGCTCATCGTCGGCGTGGCGTATCCATTGTCACTCAGGAATCTGCAAGTGAACGCCCTTAACGTGATCGCCCTCATTGCGTGGGCCGTGGCCATGGCACTCATCGTCACGACCAGTCGGTACCGCCCGCGGCCACCGTCGTCGGTAGAAGTGACGGCTCTGAATACGGGAGCATGATTTTTCGTTCGTAGATTGACACTTAATGTAAGTGTCATGGCAACGACCGACGGCTCCGCACAAAGTCGCCCCCAGACGCACGAGGACTGGTCGCGAGGTCTCGTCCTCACCGTTCGCTCACCGGACCGCGCCGGGATCGTCGCCGGCTTGGCCGCGAGCATTCAGGCGGCGGGCGGCAACATCGTCGAACTGGACCAACACACCGACGTCGTCGAAGGTGACTTTGGCTGTCGCATCGAGGTCGCCGGGGGAGTGAACGCGGCCGATCTCGTCGGGCGTCTAGCCGAACTGCGTTCAACCCTCATGGTTGACTACACCATGACGCCGATCGCGAGGCCACGCGCGCGCGTCGTGGTGCTGTGCTCGTCGACGCTTCACTGCCCGAGTGACCTCATCGCGCGCAGCGCAATCGGGCAGTTGGACTGCGACGTCGTCGCGCTCGTGAGCGACCGGACGGCGGCGCGCGATCTGGCCGGGCGTTACGACGTGCCGTTTCACTATCTCCCCGTTGGCGAGGACCGCGCCGAACAGGAACGTCAGGTCGGCGACGTCCTCGAAGAGCTGGCGCCCGACCTCATCGTGCTCGCTCGCTACATGCGGGTCCTCCCGGCGTGGTTGGTGGACCGTTACGAGCAGCGCATCATCAACATCCACCACTCGTTCCTTCCAGCGTTCATCGGATCCAATCCGTACGCGCGAGCACACGAACGCGGCGTGAAGATCATCGGAGCGACCGCGCACTACGTCACGGCCGAGCTGGACGCGGGGCCGATCATCGCCCAGGACGTCGTCCATATCTCGCACCGTGACGATGTCACCGACATGACGCGACGCGGCGCCGACATCGAGCGCTCCGTGCTCGCCACGGCGATCCGCTTACACCTCGAACAGCGCGTCATCGTGTTCGGTTCGCGCACCTGCGTCTTTGAGTGATGGTTCGATCCGTCACCAATTGATACGACCGTTCGGCGGCGTTCTCAGTTGAAGCGGTAGTGCAGATGGACAACGCCGCTGGAAAAGTGGTTGACGTCGATCAGTTCGGGGTAGGTGCGCTGCTCGCCGGGAAAGGCGCTCGCGCCGCTACCAAGGGTCACCGGGGTTATGTAGAGGTGCATCTCGTCGACCAAGCGGGCCTCGATCGCCTGACTGGCCAGGTGGGCGCCGCCGATGGAGAGGTCGCTCGTCGACGACTCCTTCAAGCGCCGAATCTCTTCGGGGACGAATGCGTGCTCGATCCGCGTGCGGGCGCTGGACGCTTGATTCAGTGTGGAGGAGAACACGATTTTCGTCTGGCTCCGCCACTTCTCTGCAAAGTCCGTGCCCTCCGGGTCTGACTCGGGACCTTCGTCGAACGTCTCCCAGAAGACCATCGTCTCGTACATTCGCCGACCGTAGAGAACGGTGTCGAAGTCTCGTTCCATCGCGTTGATGAAGGCGCCAACCTCGGCGTCGGGCGCCCCCCACCGTATGTCGCCGGATTCGTCCGCGATGTAGCCGTCGAGAGACGTGATCGTGGAGTACACCAACTTCGCCATGGCGCTCAGAATAGTTCCGCTCTGTGGCGTCACCGGGACGTCTGCTCGCGAAAGTGCCGGCGGCAGCGGAAAAGTTTTCACAACTCTCTCATCCGACATCGGCGCGACTACGGATAGGGAAGGAACCCATATAAGGAGGCCGTATGCAGGAAGTCAGTAGGAGAGTGTTTTTCAAGCGAGCCGGAGCCGCCGCCGCCGTGGCCGCGGTCGGTACGAGTATCGCCGCGAGTCCCGCGATCCTCGCGACAGCGAGCGCGGGCGCCGCGACACCGACCGAAGCAGAGATCTCGCCCCAGGACGATCTTCGTGTCGGCGAACACCTCGTCGCGCGCGTGAAGAACGCCCGAACCGGGGAGATCAACCTCTTCATCGGTCAAAAAGAAGTGACCATCCACGATCGCAAGATCGCCGCCCGTCTCATTCGCGCAGCTCGCTAGAAAGGTAAACGCCAATGTCATCACACCGCGAAGCACCCGAGATCTCCAAGGACCCCGTCGCCGACAGCACGGACCTCTACGCGTTCGTCAGCCCCGACAAGCCCGGACACCGTCACGCTCATCGCCAACTACATCCCGCTCGAGCGCCCGGCGGCGGGGCCGAACTTCTATGAGTTCGGCGACGACGTCCTCTACGAGATCCACATCGACAACAACGGCGACGGGATCGCCGACGTCACGTACCAGTTCAGCTTCGAGACCGATGAACACGATCCCGACGACCTTCCTCTACAACATCGGACCGATCGAGTCGCTCAACAGCGCGTACTGGAACCGACGTCAGTACTACTCGGTGACGCAGGATCGACGGCACGGCAGCGACCAGATGCTCGGCCGAGAACCTGCCGTGCCCGCCGTGCAACATCGGCCCGCTGTCGACGCCGAACTACGCCCCTCGCGAGCCGCGGCCGTGCACGCGATGCCGGGCGGACGAACGCGTGTTCGCCGGTCAGCGCGCCGAAGGCGTTCTTCGTCGACCTCGGTGCGATCTTCGACCTCGGCGACCTGCGGCCGATCGCGAACCTGCACGCCACCTTCGGGCTCCCCGCGCTTGCAGCGCGGCACCGGGCGTGAACTCCACTCGCGCCGTCGAACGTCCACAGCGATCGCGATCCAGGTGCCGATCAGCGACCTCACCGCGGCGGCGGGCGAGCCCACAAGCCCGACCGCTGCGCGCACGATCATCGGCGTCTGGACGACGGCGAGTCGCCAGCAAGGCGCGCGTGCTCCGGCCGACGGCAGGCGATGGGACGTTGAGTCCGGGCCCTGGGTCCAGGTGTCCCGCCTCGGGAACCCGCTCGTCAACGAGGTGCTCGTCCCGCTCGCGCAGAAGGACTACTGGAACGCGACAGCCGCCGCGCGAGCGACAAGCAGTTCGCGAGCGGCGTCGCCCACCCCGAACTCGCGGGGCTGCTCAACGTCCTCTACCCGGGGGCCTTCCCGAACCTGGCGGCGTACTACGAAGCCGCGGGCGGACCTCGAGGCGATCTTCCTGACCGGTATACCGGCCGGCGTCGTGTCCTCGACGCTTCTCGACGTTCACCGGGCCAGACGCAGGCGGACATGCTCCGCCTGAACCTCGCGATCCCGCCGGCGAGCTACGCCGAACGCCGCTGGGCGTGGTCGGTGGCGACGTCGCCGGCTTCCCGAACGGGCGTCGCGTCACCGACGACGTCGTCACGATCGAGCTGCAGGCGCTCGCCGGGGCGACGATCCCGCTCGTCGACAAGACCTTCACGCCCGACAAGGCGATCGCCGACGTCAGCGACGGCGTCACCGGGGGCGGGCTCACGCTGCCTGTCGAACTTCCCCTACCTCGGCACGCCCTACAGCGGGTACAACACTCCAAGCTGATCGACGTAGCGTCGACGAGAGACAAAGGAGCGGTACATGTTTATAGGTGAAATCTTCGGGCCGGATCTATTGATCGTCGTGATCGTTCTGGGCGTCCTTCTCTTCGGTGGGGCGGCGATCCCCAAATTCGCGAAGAACCTGGGGTCGGCGAAGTCCGAGTTTGAAAAGGGCCTCAAGACGTCAAAGGCCGCCAAGTCGGACATCGACGCAGCGATCGCGCACGTGACGACACCGGACAGCCACTGATTGGTTCGACGCCCGCCATCCGAAACGACTTCGCGTAGGAGCCGTTTCGGATGGTGGACGTCGGCAGCGCGCGCCCGAACGTCGTCGGGCGCGCGATTAGATGTACGGTCCCGAGACCGTCGGTCCGGCGGGACCGAGATTGGCTCGCTCGCGGACTACGGCTTCGACGCGTTCGAGCTCGTCGGGGGTGATGAACGGCTTGATGCGCGTGCCGAGGTCGAGGACCAGGCCCTCTTTCTTGGCGGGTCGCTTGGTGTCGAGATTGGCCCAGTAGCCGGGATTGGCGGTGCCCCAGATCCTCGCTCGACCTTTCAGTGCCGCCAGGGCGACGCGCTGGACGCCCTTGATCGAGCCGTAGGGGACCTTCTTCGAACCCCAGGGGTAGTAGTGACGAATCTCGAGGACGTCCTCTCCGCAGACAATGCCCGATTCTCGATAGATCTCGCTCACCGATTCAATGTACCGCCCGACGTGATTCCGACAGAAGGCGCACGAGGCTCTGCGTTAACGTCCGTGGAAGTAGCTGGTGTCCGCTGGGGGTGACGATGAGTGCAGAAGAGTCGACGGTCATCGAGAACGACGCTGACACCGTGGCCGGCGTTCTACGCGGTGACCTGTTCGTGTCCCTGGACGAACTGATGCTCCGCGCGCGCCGGGCGGCGACCGGGCTGCGGTCCCTCGGCGTGGAGCCGGGTGGCTCCGTCGCGCTCTTGCTACGGAACGACCACGAGTTCTTCGAAGCGGCCTTCGCCGCATCGGCGCTGGGCGCCGCGACCGTGCCAATCAACTGGCACGGCAGCGCCGAAGAGGTGGCCTACGTGGTGAATGACTCTCGGGCGAGCGTCGTGGTCGCCCACGCGGACCTCTTGCACCACGTTCGTCACGCGCTGCCCACGTCGGTCACGGTCTTGGGCGTCACGACACCGACGAGCATCGTCGAGAGCTTCGCGATCGACCTAGAACTCGCGGCGCTGCCGAGTGACGTCACCGAATGGTCGGCGTGGCGCGACGGGTTCGAAGAGTTGCGCGACGTCCACATCGGCGATCCGCTGTCGATGATCTACACCTCGGGCACCACGGGCTTTCCCAAGGGCGTTCGGCGACTGCCCGGGACCAACGACGGGTCTCAAACACTCGACTACATGTCCGAGGTGATCAAGATCTTCGGCGCCTGGCAGGGCATGCGCACTATCATCGCGGGGCCGATGTACCACTCGGCGCCCTACGCCTACGCCCTGGTCGCGGCGCGCGCCTACGGCGCGCTGTTGGTGCTGGAGGACCGCTTCGATCCCGAGGAGTTCTTGGCGTTGATCGAGCACCACCAGATCACGTCGATGTACATGGTGCCGACGATGTTCGTGCGACTCCTCCGACTTCCGAGCGAGGTCCGCGACCGCTACGACATCTCGTCGCTGCGACACGTCTCGCACACTGCCGCGCCGTGTCCGCCGGACGTCAAGCGCGCGATGATCGAGTGGTGGGGACCCATCGTCCACGAGTTCTACGGCAGCACCGAGGTCGGGTTCATTACGGGCTGCACGAGCGAGGAGTGGCTGGCCCACCCCGGTACCGTCGGGCGCCCGCTGCCGTCGAGTGACGTACGCATCATCAACGAGGACGGTCCGGTCGCGACGGGGGAGTCCGGCGAGGTCTTCGTCCGCGCGGCCGCCAACTCGGACTTCACGTACTTCGGCAAGTCCGAAGCGCGCGCCGAAGTGGAACGCGACGGACTCATCACGTGCGGCGATATTGGATTCCTCGACGCCGACGGCTTCTTGTACCTCTGTGACCGCGCGCGCGACATGATCATCTCCGGCGGGGTCAACATCTATCCCATCGAGATCGAAGCCTGTCTGTTGAAGCTCGTTGGCGTCGCGGACTGCGCGGTCTTCGGCATCCCCGACGATGAGTACGGCGAGTCGATCGCCGCCGCAATCAAACTCGACGAGGGGGCGACGTTGAGCGCCGATGACATCCGCGACCACGTGCGCGCGCATCTCGCCGGCTTCAAGGTGCCCAGGGTCGTCACGTTTCACGAATCGTTGCCGCGCGAGGACTCCGGCAAGATGTTCAAGCGCAAACTCCGTCAGCCGTACTGGGAAAACGCTGGTCGCTCCATCTAAATGTTCGGCCCGTGACGTGTGACGTTCGACCTCCCCGAGTGACTCAGGTACGTCAGTAAAATCGTTCCATGTCGGATTCCGGATCTCCATCTCCGCACGTACCGAATGGGAACCGGCTCGAAGCCCTGGGCCAGGCCATCGAGTCCCGCCACGGTGCTCCTCGTCACGGACAGCGTGTGAAGCGTTCTCGTAAGAAGATCGTCCTCGTCTCACTCGCGACGGTCGTCGTGGTGATCGTGGCGGCCGTTGCCGGCGACTACTGGTACATCAACCACCTCATCCATCACGTCACCCTCCCGAGTGAGACGAAGACCTACAACAACACGGAGAACATCTTGTTGGTCGGATCGACGACGCGTTGTGGCCTGAAGGTGCAGAACAAGGCCTACGGTCTCTGCTCCCAGGGGGTGACCGGCGTCAACAGCGACGTGGTCATGGTCTTGCACCTCAACCTGACGACCAACCAGGTGTCGGTCCTCTCGCTCCCGCGCGACCTCTTCGTCCCGAACGCCCGCGTCGACGGCGCGAACAAGATCGATGCGGCCCTCTACAACGGACCCAATCAACTCGTCAAGGCGATTCAGGAGGACTTCGCCATTCCGATCAATCACTACGTCGAGTTGAACTTCGACACCTTCGCCGACGTCGTGAACGTGCTCGGCGGCATCAAGATGTACTTCCCGATGTCGGTCTTCGACGCCTACTCGCAACTCTACGTACGCACGCCCGGTTGTCTGCAGCTCGACGGCACGCGGGCGCTCGAGGTGGTACGCGCACGCCACCTCCAGATCCGCTACCCGGGCGACAGCACGAACTACCGCACCTGGCCCCAGGAGGCCCTGTCGGACCTCGCGCGCATTCGCCGCGACCACGAGTTCTTGAAGGTCCTGGCCGATGCGGTCAAGGCCAAAGGGATCGCCAATCCCGTGACCGACCAGCGTCTCGCCACGTCGGTCGCTCGATATCTGACCGTTGATCAGGGACTCACCACCAGCGCCCTACTTAGTCTCGCCGAGCATTTTCACGGTGTCTCGGTCGCGACGGTGCCCGAATTGACGGTCCCCGTCGTGCTGGTCGAGACGCCGAGCGGCTATCTCTACCAGGGCTACTACTACGGCGACGTCGAGTTCCCGATCGAACCGGGCGTCACGCAAACGGTCGATCGATTCTTGGACCTCGGGGCGGACGTCAACACGATGGACGGCAAGACCTTGCCCGCGAGTTCGACGGTCACCGTCTCGGTGCTGAACGGAACCGGTATCGCGAACCAACAGCACGTCGTCGCGGCCGGACTTCGTCGACGCGGCTTCATCGTCCACGGCGTCGGCACCGCGACGCCCTTCGGCGTGCGCGAAGAGACCGTGGTGTACCACGCCACCAATTCGGCCGCATCACTGGCCGCGGCCCAGAGCGTCCTTCGCACGATCGAAGGACCGGCGGTAATGGCGCTCGGTCGAACGACCGCTGGTGCTGACGTCACCGTTCTCACCGGTTCGGACGTGAGCATCATCGCGCCGCCGCACAAGACGACGACGACCACAACGACATTGAAGCGCAAGCATCACGGAGCGCCGACCACCACGACCACGAGGCCGGTGACCCAGATCACGGTCGTCGATCCGTCGGCGGTCAAGCACGACACCGATCTGTCGGCACCGACCGACGTCACTCAGGCGCTGCAGCCGTGGGATCCTCGCTCGTGTGGCCCCAACGGGACCGAGGGCTCCTAGGGATTCGTCGCGTGGTGCCGGACACCAGTGCCGCGTCCGCGCTACATTGCCTTCCATATGAAGAGATGGTTCCTCGGATTCGTGGTCCTGGTCGTGATCGTCGTGGCCGCCATCGTCGTGGCGAACCGGCACACGCCGTCGGCGGCCGCACCGCCGGCGGTGTCGCACACCGTCAAGGCGACGAGTGCGAACATGGCGGACCTTAAGGCGGCGTTCCTCAAGTTCAAGATCCATAACAAGGAGATGCTCAGTACCGACAGGGTTACGTGGGGACAGGTCATCTCGCCCAACGGCCCGAATAGGCCGGTTATCGCCTACTACGCCGTCGATCACCGCGACTGGGCCATCGCCTCGTTCAATCTCGTCCTTCCCGCGAGTTACAAGGCGGAGGTCTCGTTCCAAGACGGTGGCAGCATGGGGATCTTCAACAAGGTCGGCTCGGGTACGTGGTACATGACCGGCTCGCCGGGTTTCCCACTCTGCGCCAAGGACGTGCCTTCAGTCGTGGCCCACCTGTGGGGCCTGAAGAACTACCCGGCCTGCAACTGACGAGGCCATCGAGGCCGGCGGCTGGCCGATCGTGGTCGGCTCGGAGGATTCGACGCGGGATTTAGACCTTGATCAGCCAATCAATGGAGAGAGAAATCCCTCTCCCAAACCGGCAATCGGCACGCTATTTCACTATGCTGAGAAAAATCTGACCCCAAGATCTTGGGTCAGTACACAACATAAGGGGCCGCCGTGAGTGATGTACCCAGTAGTAAGTCGTCTTTCTCCTTCGATATGAAGCGCTGGTCGCAGGCTGAGCGCACTACGGCCATAGCGACGCTGGTGCTGTTCATATCGCTCTTCCTCCCGTGGTACACGTACAGCTTCGGTCTCGGTTCGGTCTCGGTCGACGGACTGTGGCACGGCTGGATGTACATCGTGTTCCTCATAAGTCTGGCGATTCTCGTGTACCTGGTGTCACGTGCGGGCTTCAGTGAGATGCCCTTCAAGATGCCGATATCGGGCGATCAACTCTTGTTGGTCGGCTCAGCGATAAATCTCGTACTCGTAGTGATCGCCTTCGTCGACAAGCCGGGTGGCGTTGGATTCAGCGGCATCGGCTGGGGATGGGGAGCCTTCGTCGGACTGGTCGCCGCCGTCGTTGCCGCCGTTCCTCTGGGCGTGCCCGCTCTTCGAGCTCGAAGGGGCTAACGCCGCAGGGCTTGGCTCTGCAGACAGTGGTTATGTGACCCGGCCGTAGCAACGCGTTCCGATGGCAGTATCACGTGGACATTCGGTTCTTCGTCAGGTCAGCGACGGCCAGCTCGAAGTTCCTTACGCCACACCATCTTGAGCGACGACCAGTCCTGGTCGAGGGCGGTGACCTTGACGTCGACGAGTCCCAGCGGCAACGCCGCGTTTCGAACGACGTTGTCGGTCAAATCCGACACGTGTCCCGAGGCCTTGCGGGGCCAGGCGATCCACAACGCGCCGTCGGGGGTGATCGTGTTCGACAACGAGGCGATCTCTCGATCGAGCGAGGCGGCGTCACGGAAGAATGCGACGACGACATCAGCGGATGCGCCTCGTCGCCGACTGACGCGGACGTCCTCCGGGAGGTCGGGTATCGACCACTCTCTGCCGGCGCCGATCAACGTCACCCGATGGCCCGCCTTGATGCCGAGCTTCCTCGCCAGCGGCGTCTCGGAGTATCCCGACGTCATGACGTCGAGTGTACGGTGCAGCGCCGAGTCGCCCACGTGTCGCCGCACCTCACGCGCCGCGACTTAGTGTTTGTCATCCGCCGTTTTTGGATCGGAGAGTGGCGTGCGACAAGGACTGTTCTTCCCGGCGTTCGATGGCGTCGCCGACCCCCGTCGGCTCGTCGAACTGGCCCGAGCCGCGGAGTCGGCCGGCTGGGACGGCATCTTCCTCTGGGACCACTTGCTCTACGCCGGCGGTGTCACCGAGATCCTCGACCCCTACATCGCGTTGGCGGCGATCGCTACTTCGACCTCGACGATCCAACTCGGGGCCATGGTCACGCCGCTCAATCGCCGTCGGCCCCAGGTCGTCGCGCGACAGGCCGTGACGTTGGACCTGCTGTCCGATGGTCGACTGATTCTCGGATTCGGGATCGGCGACGACGGTGAATCGGGTGAGCTCTCGAAGTTCGGCGAGGCGACGGACGCGAAGGTGCGCGGCGCGATGCTCAGTGAAGGACTCGACGTGCTCACCGGACTGCTCTCCGGTGAACGCGTCACGCATGACGGCGCGTACTACCACGCCCGCGACGTCACGTTTCAACCGACTGCGTCGCGCGACGGTGGCATTCCGATCTGGCTGGCGGCGCGTTGGCCCAATCCCGCGCCGATTCGTCGCGCCGCGCACTACGGCGGCGTCTTCGTCATCCAGATGAAGGACCCCGGTGACGTCGCGGCGCTGCGTCGACGTCTGAGCGACGAGGGCGCCGACCTCGAACACTTCGACGTCGTCATCAGTGGCTTCATTGGCGACGATCCCTCACCGTGGGCGGAGGCCGGCGCCGACTGGTTCCTCAGTTGGATCGGTCCCTACAACATGAACTTCGCCGAGGTGCACGAGATGATCGTCGAGGGACCGAGGGCGATCGAGCCCTAGAGGTCCTTGCGCCAGGCGACCATGGCGCCGGCGACGCGCGCACCGATCGCTTCGTTGACTGCAATCATGGGTCCGTTCAATGTCGAGTTGAACGTCGTGATCTTCGTCGTGGCGTAAACACCGGCCTCGAGCAGTCGCATCGTCGACACCTTCAACAGACCGCCGAGCCTATGGCCCCGGTGTCGGGCGACCACGAGCGTGTCCCACTGGTAGGCGGTCTGGGGCTGTTCGCGCGACACGGTGAGTTCGCTGTAGCCGACGAGTTCACCGGTAGCGCGGTGCCGCGCCGCGGCGCCGAGGAGGTCGCGTCCCATCGCGTCGACCGTCGCCTCGTGGAGGCGCACTCTCGCGGCGTCCCACCGCTCAGCCTCGACGTCGAGGTCGACGTGGGGCGCCTCGGCCGGCATGATGGCCGAGAGATGTGCGCGTCCATCGACGAGTTCGTCGGGCGTCCCGTTCGTCCACGAGACGATCTCGTAGTCGGTCGCGAACGCGGTCCACTCGTTCCAGAGGCGATCGAGTTCGCCCGGCGGGCGGGGCCACGCGAGGTCGCGTCGGACGTTCTCTTCGGCGACGCGGTAGCCGTGACGTAGCGCGAAGGCCCGGTTCGGTCCGGTGCCGATCTCGCGTGAACCCTCGATCACGAAGATCAACAGCGTCGCGCGGTCCAGGTCGCGCGCAGCCGATTCGAGTTCGCGGAGCAGGGCCGTTCCGTAACCCCGTCGACGTTCGGCGGGATCGACGAAGAGGTTCCCCTCGACGAAGGCGAGGTTGTCGTCGCGGGTTACCTCGAGAGCGCCGACGGCGACCGGGTGGTCCATTGACGGGCCGTAGGAGTAGAGCCGAAAGTACCTCGGCGCCGTTTCGTCGACGGAGCGCGCGCGCCACTCGTCGGGGTGCCAGCCTTGGCCCGGTTCGCCGTCGCGCGCCTGTTCGGAGCGTTGCAGGACGTCGAACCACGCGTCAAAGTGCAGATCATTCGTGGCGTCGATGCGGGTGAAGTGCACGGCGACTACTCGGTTGGGGCGGCGTGCACTTCGCGACCGTCCTCACTGGCGCTCAGCATGCGACGCAGACGCAGCATCAGAGCACCGCCGATGAGCGCCGTGACGCCGGTACCAAGGGGCCACCAGTTGCCCAGGTGCTCGTTGAAGTAGAAGGCCGTGATGGCGGGTGCGAGCGTGCCCGAAACGCCCCACGCGAGTCCCGCCGCGGCGTTGTAACGGCCACGTAAGTGCTCGGGGGCGATCTCATTGACCAGCGCCGGGCCGACGGGGGAGAGCATCGTCTCGCCGATCGCGAAGACCACCATGGCGACACAGAGCGATACGATCGCCAGTCCCTTGGGCAGAGCCAACGCCGCGTCGAGGATCACCCAGAAGATCAGCCATAAGACGGCGACCATGGCCATGACCTTGGTGCGACTCTTGCCCGCGATGCGATTGAGGACCCAGAGTTGCGAGCACACGATGGTGGTCGTGTTGAAGAAGAAGATGACCCCGATGACGTGGACCGACAGGTGAAGGTTGTTCACCACGAAGAGGCTGTAGCCGGCCTCCTGCGAGCCGTAGCCGCCGATCATCAAGACGACCGCGGCGAGCACGTAGTTGCGAAGTCGACGGTCGCGCAGCACCTCGCGCCATCCCTCCTCGCGCAACGTCACGTCCTCGAGGTGCTCTTTGATCGGTCCGCCGTAGCGGCGCAACGTGAGGATGATGAGTCCACCCAGCAGCGTGACGCCGGCGTTGAACGTGTAGAGCATGACGAACGAACTGGGGTCGTGGAGGTCGACGACGCTCGCCGATATCAGCACACCGAACCCGATACTGAGATTCAACAGCATGAAGTTCAGTCCGAAGGCCCGCTGTCTGTGTTCCGTCGGCACGATTCGCGAGAGCAGCGTGCTCGAAGCTCCCCAGCCGGCGCCGCCGAAGAGCGCCAGCAGCAGCGCGGCCACGGTTGCCTGGCCCTCGGTGTGCGCGTGGGCCCAGACGATCAGCGTCGCGGCGTCGGCGACGACCGAAAACAGGATCACTCGAATGGGGCCGAACCGGTCGGTGAGCGTGCCCCAGATCGGACTACTGCCGATGCCGACGAGGGCGGCGAGCGAGAGCAGCAGCGTCGCGAAATCGGTCGAAAAGCCCCGCACGTTGTGCAGGTAGATGACGAAGAGCGAGTAGGTGAGTCCGCTGCCAATCGCCGAGATGAGCGTGGCGAGATAGAACCGGCGCAGGGGTCGGTTGATCGAGCTACGAAATTCGGCTGGAACGAGTGTTTCGAGGAGCTTCACGAGACAGTCACACTACTTGTCGTCGAATCACCAACACTGTGCACGGGCACGTAGTCGTCGCGCTCGTTCGGCGACGTGGGTATTTAGCGTGGCGGCAACGACGGCGTTCACGAGACTCGGAGAACATGAACTCGACGTTTCGTGATGGGAAGTGTGACACCCGCTCAAGGTAGTGATGCGCTGTGACAGTTCGCTTAGTGGAAGTCGACTCTCACATCAAGCGACCACGCCGATCTCTGGGCGTGGCGCCTTGTGCGTCGAATCACAAGTAGTGGGATTGTCATATCGCGCGGAGTATTACGCTTAATGCGTAACTCACCTCTTTGGTGTGCGGAAGGCAGTTGATGGTCCTTAAGAGTTCCCCGAAGAGCCGTACCGATCTCCTCTGTGAAATTGCGCCCGACGTCGAGCGCCTTTACAACCGACATCTCGAGGCGCCGCGCCTTTGGTATCCGCACGAGCAGATCAACTGGGGCGAGGGCGAGAACTTCGCCGATGTCGCGTGGGAGCCGTCGCAGTACCCACTCAACGAAGGCGTGCGTAGTTCGATCTACGTGAACCTACTGACCGAGGACAACCTGCCGTACTACACGCACACGTTGCTGAGCCACGCGCCCAAAGGCCATCCCATCCTCGACTGGAACCACCAGTGGACGATGGAGGAGAACCGCCACGCCATGGTCATGCGCGACTGGGTGCACATCAGCCGCTGCATCGATCCCACGCTGCTCGAAGACGGCCGTCGCGTGCAGATGAAGAAGGGCGAGGTGCCCCAGCCCAAGGACATGGCCGAGTTGATCGCCTACGTGTCGTTCCAGGAGCGCGCCACCCAGATCGCGCACCGCAACACCGGCGCGAAGCTGCCCAAGGACGACAAGATCGGTCGCAACGTCCTGGGCCTCATCGCCGGTGACGAGACGAAGCACTATCTGTTCTACCGCGACCTCACATTGGCGGCCTTCGCCATCGATCCCTCCACGATGATGATCGCGGTCGCCAAACAGGCGCGCGACTTCGCGATGCCCGGCACGGGGATCCCGAGTTTCACGCGCCACGCGGTACGAATCGCGCGCGAGGGCATCTACGGGCTGAAGCAGTTCCTGCGCGACGTGCTCGACCCCGTCCTCGGACTCTGGGACGTCGACCACTTGGCCGGTCTCAGCGCCGAGGCCGAGAAGGCCCGCCAGGACCTCAGTGAGTTCATCGCCAAACTGGGCGAGGGCGTCGAACGCATGACGCAAAAGGCCGCCGCGGCCGCCGCGCTCGCCTAACACCAACTCTCGTTTCTTCCCTGTCCTCGTACCTCTGTAACCCGGAGAGTCACGCGTCGCTCGCCGTCGGCCTGCGTAATATTTGTCAACGATGAGGAGGGTCCGGTGGGACTGAGCTATCAAGAGGCCAACGCCCTGGTGGGCGCGGCCGGGAGTCCGTTCGAGGTGATCAGCGTCGAACACGACGGCGTCACCGATCGAACCTTCAAGAACGCGCCCTCCGACATCCGCCAACTATTCGCGACGGCCCGCGGACTGGATCAGACGTTCATCGTCTACGAAGACGAGGATTGGACATTCGCCGAGGTGATGGAAGAGGCCGACGCCCTGGGCTACGCGCTCGTGCACCACTTCGGGGTCCAGCCGGGGGACCGCGTCGGCATCGCGATGCGCAACTATCCCGAGTGGATCATCTCCTTCGCCGCGATCCTCTCGATCGGGGCGATCTCGGTCTCGATGAACGCCTGGTGGACCGCGCCGGAGATGGAGTACGCGATCAACGACGCGCAGCTCTCGGTCTTGATCGGCGACACTGAGCGAATCGAACGTGGCGCCGAGGCGTGCCAACGGGCGGAAGTGCGGATGATCGGCGTGCGACTCGATGTGCTTGCGCCGCTGGCGCCCGGCGTCGAGCACTGGAAGGACGTCGTCGTACGCGGCGTCGCGATGCCCGAGGTCGCCCTGAGTGCGGACATGGACGCGACGATCCTCTACACGTCGGGCACGACGGGCTTTCCCAAGGGCGCGGTCTCGACGCACGGGACCATCACGCAGACGGTCTTCGCCTTCTCCTCGCGCGCCGCGGCGACCGCGACGCGCAAGGGGCCTGATCTCTTAGGCGGCAGCACGCCACCGTGTTTCATCTTGATCGTGCCGCTCTTCCACGTGACGGGCTGCATCCCGGTCATGATGACGTGCTTCACCTTCCACGTGAAACTGGTGATGATGTATCGCTGGGAGCCCGAGCGCGCCCTGCAATTGATCGAGCGTCACAAGGTGACGATCTTCGTCGGGGTGCCGACCCAGTCCTGGGACCTCATGGAGTCACCGCACTTCTCGGAGTACGACACGTCCTCGCTCGCCTCGGTCGGTGGAGGTGGAGCGCCGGCGCCGCCGACGCTGATGGAGCGCATCGACGGCTCGTTCAACAATGGTCGCGCCAGCCTCGGTTACGGCATGACCGAGACCAACGCCTACGGTCCCGGTATTGAGGGCGACGACTCCCTGACGCACCCCAACTCGACCGGCTCGGTCCCGACGCTGGTCATGGACGTTCAGATCCGCGACGACGAACTGCGCGCGTTGGGCCCGAACGAGAGCGGCGAGATCTGGATGCGTTCACCGACGCTGATCCGGGGCTACTGGCGAAAGCCCGAGGCGACGGCCGAGACCATCGTCGACGGGTGGCTGCGATCGGGGGACATCGGACACATCGATACCGACGGGTACCTCTACGTCGAGGACCGCGTCAAGGACATGATCCTGCGCGCGGGGGAGAACGTCTACTCGGCCGAGGTCGAGGCCGCGATCTACGAAGACCCCGCGGTTTACGAGGCGGCGGTCTTCGGCCTGCCCGACGAACGCCTCGGCGAGGTTGTCGCCTGTGTCGTCATGGTGAAGCCCGGTCAACACCTGAGCGAAGACGAGCTGCGCGCCCATCTGCAGTCGCGGTTGGCCAACTTCAAGATCCCGACGCGCATCGCCTTCACCGACGCGCCGCTGCCGCGAAACGCGCCCGGCAAGATGTTGAAGCGCGAGATGCCGGCGATCTACTTCGCCTGAGCCGACGCGATTGCGGCGCGCGCGTAGTCCGCGATGTTCATTCCCTCGACGTCGGCGAGTTCGAACCACGCCGCGTGGTCGGTGGTGCCGTGGACCTCGTGGTGGAGTTCGCCGCCCTCCAGTTCCACGGTGAAGAGGATACGCACGGTGTGGATTCGGTCGCCGTTGTCACGACGACGCACGTCGCTCGTCACGCCGAGCAGCACCGGACCGCGCACGACGAGTCCCGTCTCCTCACGGAACTCACGGATCAGGGTGTCCTCGGGCGCTTCGCCGAAGTCGATGCCGCCGCCGGGCAGCCACCACAGGGGCGGGTTGTGGCGAGGGTTGGACGACCTCACGAGCGCGACGCGACTGCCGTCGATGAGGACGCCGTAGGACCGGACGCTGGTGTGCTGCTTGCTCATGGGGTTGCTGATCCTGACTGATTGAGGCCGGGGCCGCAGACCTGCCCCGAGAGGAACGTGGCGCGACCGCCTTCGCTGGAGAAATAGTACGCGACACGATTCACGGGGCCGCCGATCGCCCGCGAGAACGGCCGGTGACGGCCCTAGACCGGGTCCATCGCGTCACCGCTCGGTTCCGAAGGTGTGCGTGAGGCGTGACGCTCGTCGAAGCGTCCGGCGCAGCGCGGTGAGCAGAAGTAGTAGTCCACGTGGTCCACGTGACGCACGGCGCCCGGCGCCGACGTATCGACGGTCATGCCGCATATGGGATCGGTGGCGACGGCCGCGGAACGGCGAGACGTGCGCGCGAGGAGCCAGACGCTCGCGAGGACCATGGTCGCGACGACGTTGAGCGCCAGGTCCCAACCCAGCGGAAAGTCCCCGCTGGCGAAGCGCACGTGGTGCGATGTCGGGACCCACGACGCGAGGTGGAACAGCCGGTCGACCACGAGTCCACCGAGACTCATCACGAACCACAGCAACGCGAAGAGTCGAAGTGTCGCCCCCGTGCCGTAGAAGCGTCGGTAGATGAAGAGCAGCGGCAGGGTCACGAGGTCGGCGAAGACGAAGCTGATCACGCCGCCGAAGGCGACTCCGTGCGCCCAGAGCGCGGCCGCGAGGGGAATGTTGCCGACCGAACAGACGAAGGAGATGACGGCGAGGAGTGGCGCGATCGTGACGTTCTCCAACAGCGTCCAGAATCCGTGGCCGTGGACGAAGACGTCGGCGTACCAACGATTCGGGACGTCGGCCATTATGAAACCGGCGACCACGAAACCGGCGACGAGTTCCTTGCGCAACATCGTGAGATCGCCGACGGTGAATCGCGCGGCGAGTCGGTAGTTCTCTCGCTCGCGAAAGCGCTGGCGCCACGTCTCATTGGCGACGCGCATCGGAGGCGGTGAGTCGCGTTCGACGCGTTCGCGAAGCACGTTCTGGTAGCGCCGCGAGAAGACGACATTCATCGTGAAGCCGAGCATCGCGATCATGAGTGCCCCGCCCACGAACTGGGCCGCGACGAACGGCCAGCCGAGCAACAGGTACAGGACGATCCCGAGTTCGATCACCAAGTTCGTGGAGGCGACCATGAAGACGATCGAGTTGGTCCACGACGCTCCGCGCGCGAAGAGGGCGCGGGCCATCGCGCTCGCGGCGTAACTGCACGACGACGAGATCACGCCCAATGCCGACGCCTTGGCGACCGACGTTGCGTTGGTCCGTCCGAGCTGCGCGCGAAGGCCGTCTCGCGGCAAGAGGCTCTGGACGAAACCGGAGAGCGTGAAACCGAGGACCAGGGGCCACCAGGTGATCCAGAGCATGGCCAGGGTTTCGCGCAACCCATCGCCGACGCCGCGAAAGAACGTATGGGTCGTTGCGATCACGACCTAACGCGTCGTGGGGAAGCCGAGATCGATCTGCGATTCCGATGGTTGGGGCCAGCGCGTCGTCACGACCTTGGCGCGGGTGTAGAAGGCGAAACCTTCGGGACCGTAGATGTGACTGTGGCCGAAGAGTGAGTTCTTCCATCCGCCGAAGGAGTAGGCGGCGATCGGCACGGGGATCGGCACGTTGATGCCGATCATCCCGACGCTCACCTCGCGCGAGAAGAGTCGCGCGGCGTTCCCGTCGCGGGTGAAGAGTGCCACGCCGTTGCCGTACTGGTTGGCGTTCACCATGGCGACGGCGTCGGCGTAGGTCGCGACGCGCGACACGCCGAGGACCGGTCCGAAGATCTCGTCGTCGTAGGCCTTCATCCCGGGTTCGACGCCGTCGAGCAGGCACGGACCCACGAAGAAGCCCGGCTTGTCGGCCCAGGACGTTCCGTCGCGCACGACGGTGATGCCGTCGCTCGGCGCCGAGGTGACGTAGCCCACGACTCGGTCGCGGTGCTCTCGGGTGATGAGTGGACCGAAGTCGCTAGCGGCGTCGTCGCCCGGCCCGACGCTCAACTTGTCGAGTCGATCGGTGATGCGCCCGATGAGGTCGTCGGCGATGTCGCCGACGGCGACGACCACGCTGATCGCCATGCAGCGTTCCCCGGCCGAGCCGAAGCCGGCGTTGATGGCCGCGTCGGCCGCGATGTCGAGGTCCGCGTCGGGTAGGACGACCATGTGATTCTTGGCGCCGCCCAGGGCTTGCACGCGCTTGCCGTGTTCGGTCCCCGTGAGGTACACGTGGCGCGCCACCGGCGTCGAACCGACGAAGCTGATCGCGTCGATGCCCGGGTGTTCGAGCAGTTGGTTGACGGTGTCAGCATTGCCGTGGAGCACGTTGAAGACGCCGCTCGGCAGGCCGGCCTCTCTCAACAGTTCACCGAGTCGCACGGAGACCGACGGGTCGCGTTCCGAGGGCTTCAAGATGACGGCGTTGCCCGTGGCCAGTGCGTTGGCGGTCATCCAGAGCGGCACCATGATCGGGAAGTTGAAGGGCGTGATCGCCGCGACGACGCCGACGGGTTCGCGTACCGAGTGGACGTCGACGCCGTCGGCGACCTGGCTCGAGAAATCGCCCTTCATGTGTTCGGTCAGTCCGCAGGCGTACTCCACGTTCTCGAGTCCTCGGGCCAACTCGCCCTTGGCGTCGGCGATGGTCTTGCCGTGTTCGTGGGTGATGAGAGCGGCCAATTCGTCGGCGTGCTCGACGAGGAGTTGGCGAAGCGTGAACAGGACGTTGGTGCGCTGGGACAGCGTCGAATTGCGCCAGCTCTCCGCGGCCGCGCGCGCGATGGTCACGACGTCGTCGACGAGTTTGGCGTCAGCGATGGGGACGTGGGCGTTGACGTCGCCGGTCGCGGGATTGAAGACGAGGAGATCGCCCGCCCCTTCGACGCGCTCGTCATTGATGAAATAGGGAATGGTCCTCATCGATACCTCTTTCTCACCCGCCAATCTAACGGTTGGAATGAAAAGCGCCGTTAAGGTTTCTACATGAGCGCCGCGCCCCCGAGTCGGTCGTTGCGCGACGCCGCGGCCGTCGAACCGGTCGCCCCCGGACGCTACGCCGCACTGATTTCCGATGACTACACGGTCGTCGGCCACCCCAACGGTGGGTACCTCCAGTGCCTCTTGGCCAACGCGGCGCTGGCCGCCGCGAGCGACGAAGGTTCACGTCACGTCCACGCGACGGCCATCACGACGAGTTACGTCAGTGCGCCGAACGTCGGGGCCGCCGAACTGCGCACGACCGTTCGGCGCGTGGGCCGAAGCGCGTCGTTCGTCCACGTCGAACTCGTCCAGGACTCGTTGGTGACCTCGGAGTCACTCGTCGCGCTCGGCACGCTCGCCGACGACGCCACCGTGCGTTATCTCGACGCGACGGTTCCGGTACTCGCGCCTGTAGAACAGTGCCTGCGGCGCACGGTCGTCGAGGAGATCAAGCTGATGAACGTCGTCGACTTTCGACTGGACCCCTCGTGCGCGGCGTGGTTGGACGGTGAACGAAGCGACGCGGGCGAGGTGAAGGGCTGGCTTCGTCTCGATGACGGGGTCGGGGTGTGGGACGCGTGGACGTTACTCTTCGCGAGCGATGGATTGCCACCGGCCACGTTCCCCCTCGGATCCTCGGGATGGGTGCCGACGCTGCAGCTCACGTCCTACGTGCACCAGATACCCGAGGGCGAATGGCTCCGGGCGCGCCAATGGTGCGTCGTCATCACCGACGGTGTCGTGGAAGAGCGCTGTGAACTGTTCGACGCGCGTGACCAGTTGGTCGCCACGTCGAGTCAGTTGGCGTTGGTCCGATTCCCGACGGCGGGCCCGTCGTGAGCGCGCCGCACGCGCTCGACGACGGATCGCTCTTCATACGGGCGCGCCTCACGATCCCCTCTGACGAGGTCGCGATCCGGGTCACCACCTCGGGCGGTCCGGGCGGTCAGCACGCGAATCGATCGTTGACCCGCGTCGTCGCGTCCTTCGACGTTCGGGTGTCCCAGGTCCTCTCGCACGCCGACCGCGCGTTGCTGCTCGAGAAGATCGGACCGGTCGTTCGCGCGAGCGCCGGTCGATTCCGCTCACAGGGTCAGAACCGCAGTGCCGCGCTCGAAGGGCTGGCCGAGAAGATCGCGGTGGCGCTCACGCGACTGCCCGCTCGTCGCGCGACCAAGCCGACCAAGGGCTCGAAGGTACGCCGCGTCGATGACAAGAAGGCGCGCGGCCGGGTGAAGGAGCAGCGACGTCGTCCGACCGACGACTAGCGCACTTTATTAAGGTGCCGGGCAATCGCCTCGAGGGCCGAATGAACGAGTCCGTCGAGACCGGGGTCGGCGTCCTCATGGGGACCACGTAAGGGCGTCAAGGACGCGTAACCGGCCACGAGCAGGGCGCCATCTTCGTCGGCGTCCTCATCGCTGACGTCGCCGATGTCGGGCGTCGCCGCGCCGAGTCGCAGCGACAACGCACCGCGCTCGCCGAGGGCCTCGCCCTTGATCGTCGGTCGCGCCGATTTGACGACGCCGGCACTCGAGATGCGTCCGCGGCGCACCCCCTTCATGTCGGCGGCCGAGAGGTTCGGCACGTTGAGGTTGAAGAGCGTGCGCGAGGGCGCGTTCATCAGTTCTTGGAGGACCTCGATCGCGACTTCGCCGGCGGTGTCGTAGTGGACGTCCTCGCCCCACTGGACCGAAACCGCGAGTCCTGAAAGTCCGAGTTGCGCACCGGTCAGGATCGCGCCGATCGTGCCGGAGTGCAGGACGCTTCGCCCGACGTTGGCACCGGCGTTGATACCCGACAGGATCATGTCGGGCTGGCACTCGAAGCTGCCGACGGCGCCGAGGATCGCGCACAGCGCCGGGGGAGCCTCGAGGGCGTAGGCCACGAGCGACTCGGCACCGGGGATGACGCGGCGCTCGTAGTTCACGCTGGGATTGGAGAAGACGTCACCGACGGCCGCGGACATGCCCGAGTGGTTCACGCTCGGCGCGACGACAATGGCCTCTCGGATCTCGTCGTCGGGCCCTTCGTCGATCCAACGCGCGACGTTTCGTGCCAGCACCTCGAGGCCCGGGGCGCCGATGCCGTCGTCGTTCGTTATGAGGATTCTCATACGGCGTACGATAATGGGCGCACGTTACAGGCCAGTGATTAAAGGGAAAAGCACAGATGCTTCCATCGGGAGAACAGATCGCCATCGCCCACGGCGAAGAACGAGCCGTGATCACCGAAGTCGGCGCCACCCTGCGCACCTTCGTCAAGGGCGGGCTCAGCGTCATCGAGGGTTTCGCCGGTGAAGAGGTCCCCAGCGGCGCTCGGGGACAGGTGCTCTACCCGTGGCCCAATCGGATGGGGGACGGGGAGTGGTCGTTCTCCGAACGGACGGCCCGACCAACCATCGACGACGTCGCGCACGCCACGGCGATCCACGGACTCGCCCGTTGGCGGCCCTTTCACATCGACTCGGTCAACCAGAACCGCTGCTCGCTGACATTGCTGTTGCATCCCTCACCGGCCTATCCCTTCCTCAGCGAGATCAACGTGACCTATCACCTGGGTCGGATGGGGCTCACGGTGACGACGACGGTGACCAATCGCGACGACGTGCCCATTCCCTTCGGCGTGGGCTTCCACCCCTACCTCGCGGTCACGACGCCGACGATCGAGGGCGCCGAGCTCGAGATCCCGGCCAACGCCTACGTCGCGGTGAACGACCGCCAACTGCCCGACCGGCGAGATCCTGCCGGTCGCGGGGAACAACTTCGACTTCACGACGAGCAAGTCCGTGAACGGCCACAGCTCGACACCACGTTCACCGAGCTCGTTCGCGACGACTCGGGGCTGGCGACGGTCGTGCTCAAAGACGCCGCCGGTGGCGTGATCGAACTCAGTGTCGATCGCAATTTCCCGTACCTGCAGGTCTTCACGGGCGATCACCTGGAAAAGGGCCGACGGCGCACCGCGGTCGCGGTCGAGCCGATGACCTGTCCGCCCGACGCGCTGCGCAGCGGCAAGGACATCGTGGTACTCGAGCCGGGTCAACACTGGGCCGGCTCGTGGCGACTGCGTCGGCGCTAGCGATGGGCGAACGCGTCGTACTGGTGACCGGCTCGACGAGCGGCATCGGCGAGGCGACGGCGCTGCGATTCGCCGCCACCGGCGACCGCGTGGTCTTCAACTCCGTTTCCAGCGTCGAGGCGGGGGAGCGCCTCGCGGCCGAGACGCCCGACGCGATGTACGTGCGCGCCGACATCGCCAAGAACGAAGACTGCCTTTCGCTCGTCGCCCAGGTGCTCGACCGATTCGGTCGACTCGACGTGCTGGTCAACAACGCCGGCACGACCAAGGTCATCCCGCACGCCGACCTGGCGGCGGCGTCACTCGACGTGTGGCGCGAGATCTTCGAGGTCAACGTCTTCGGGACGTGGAGCATGTGCGTCGCGGCCATGGAAGCGCTGCGCGCGAGCCACGGCTCGATCGTCAACGTCTCGTCGATGGCCGGGGTACGACCGCTCGGTTCGTCGATTCCCTACGCCGCTTCGAAGGCCGCGGTCAATCACATGACCGCGCTGCTCGCCAAGGTCGTCGGGCCCGACGTGCGCGTGAACGCCGTCGCGCCCGGACTCGTCGACACGCCGTGGACCGCGGACTGGGACACGGTGCGCGGCTTCGTGAACGCCGTCGCGCCGCTGAAGCGCAGCGGTACGCCCGAGGACGTCGCCGAGGTGATCGTGGCCCTGGCGACCTCGACCTACGTCACCGGCCAGGTGGTCGTCATCGACGGTGGTCTCGGGCTCGCTACGTAGGGGCGGCGGCACGAAGAGCCGCAAGCAGCCGACAGAGCACGCCGGTCGCCGGGCTGGATGAAGAATCGGTTGCAGTACCGGACGGCGCTTCACGCCGAGGAGGTCGAATCCCAGGGCGTCATCATGGCGAATGAGCCTCGCACCAGCAGCCAGTTCACCAGACGACGACTCGGCGTGCGCTGAACGCCGCGCACGACGAAGTCCCGCGCAGTCGCGCCGTCGGGGCTGAGGCGCAACTCGGGTCGAAATCGCTGGATGGTGGCCTGGAGTTCGGCGACCGACGTCGGCGGGTCGAGACCATGCCCATGTCGAGCGCCAGACGCGCCATCTCGGCGACGTAGCGGTCGGCGTCGGCGTCGCTCAGTCGAACGCTGCCGAATCGCCGGTAGGCCGTGAGGAACATCGAGGTCTCGGCGGCGTGCACCCAGGCGAGGAGGTGGGGATCATTCGCGTAGTAGGGAACGCCGTCATCGGCGACACCGCGCACGACTTGGTGGACCGCGAGGACGCGTTCGATCGACGCGTAGGCCTCGCCCTTCGTGCCGTAGGTCGTGAAGCCGATGAAGTTCGCCGTCTGGAGGAGCCGGCCGAGCGGGTCCTCGCGATAGCGCGAGTGTTGGGCGACGCCGGCCATCGTGTGGGGATGGAGCATCTGGATGAAGAGTGACGCCAGTCCGCCCACGAGCATCGGTGGCAGGTCGCCGTGGATGATCCGCGCGACGCTGTCGAGGGCGAAGTAGGCCAGTTCGGGGTCGCTGCAGCGCGGTGGCGGATTCTTCGAGAGTCCGACGGCCTGTCGGATGTTGCGATTGACGCGGCCTCGCAGCCGCGTCAGGACTTCACTGGCCACGTCGATCGACACCTTTCCTCACGATTTCCCACGGCCAGACTACGGTCGACGCTTTCATTCATTCGGCGGTCTGGGACACTGGTGTCCATGGCCTCCACGCAACCGCTTCGTCGAACGACGACCGAGGGTGACGTCCAGACCGATGACGCGGTCGAGACCAAGAAGCCGTGGAACGTGATCGTGTGGAACGACCCCGTCACGCCGATGACGGTCGTCGTCGTCATATTTCGCAAGATCTTCGGTTACTCGAACAACAAGTGCACGCAGCTGATGCTGGCGGTGCATCACGAGGGCCGCGCGCTCGTGTGGTCCGGGCATCGCGAACGCGCCGAGAGCTACTGCGTAAAGTTGCAGGTCGCGGGTCTACAGAGCACGATCGAACAGGACAACTAGTGGCCGGCGCCAAGATCTTCACCCGTCGTCGCGACGGCCGGGTCGAGGTGCGCATGAACGACTACGGACGCTCGGTCGTGCGCAGCGCCTTCGCCAACGTGCTCGCCGCCGAACGCGACCCCGATCACGAATGGCACGTCTCGCTGTCCGGGCCCATCGACCCCAGCCTCGATCACGACAATCCGGTCTCGATGCTCGCGCGTCAGACCGAGACCTCGACCAACGCCGAACTGGCCAGTCTGACCGTCGACGAGCAGTTCTTCAACGACGCCGAAGCCTGGGTCTGGCTCACGACGTTGCAGGTGGCGCTTCGTTCGACGGCCCAAACGAACGGTCTCCACACCGACGAGCAACTGGCCGCCGCCGACGAGAAATGCTGAGCTACGTGCATACCTTGCAGTCACTGCTGTTCGATCTCGCCGCCTGCTTTTGATTCGCTCGGAACCTCAATTCTCAGACAATTCACATGAATGTCACAGTTCAAAATCGCGAAACTCGGCGTTCTAGCCTCGCAGCATGACGGCCGCCTCAGATCGACTGGAACTGTCGCGTCTGGTCCACCGATTCGGCCTCGGTCCCAAGCCCGGTGAGTACGTCCAACTACTCCACGCGTGGCATCCCCCAAGCGCGCGCAAGGATCCTCGCACGACGCTCCGACCCCGGACTCGAGAGCACTCGTGACGCCGTCCTATCCCGACCTCGGTGAGGCGCCGTCGGACCCGACGGCGAGCGCGGCGTACTGGACCGAGGTCTGCAACCAGTCCCTTACCGTCGGGATCTGGTGGATGGACCGCATGGTCGCTGGCGGACTATCCCTTCATCGAACGCATGACGTGGTTCTGGCACGGTCACTGGGCGACGTCGATCTCGAAGGTGTCAGTTCGCGCGCCGATGACAGATTCAGAACAAGACACTGCGTACGTCACGCGCTGGGCAACTTCAAGGACATGTCGCGCGCGATGGTGCAAGGACTGCGCGTTGATCTTCTGGCTCGACGGCGAAGAGAACGTCGCGTACTCGCCGAATGAGAACCTCGGTCGCGAGTTCATGGAACTCTTCACGCTCGGCGTGGGCAACTACACGCAGAACGACGTCCACCAGGCGGCCCTCGGCTTCACCGGTTACAACGTCGACCTCAACGCCGGGCACCAGTCATCGTTCATGGCCAAGTCAGCACGAGAGCGCACCGGTCAGCGTCCTCGGGAAACGTCAGGTCTTCGACGCTGTGTCCCTGAGCGACTGGATCGTCTCACGACCCGAGAACGCGAAGTTCATCGCGCGTCGCCTCTGGTTTCGCTTCATCTCGACGACCGATCGAGCCGCCGGCTTCGCTCGCCAAGGTCTTCGAGAACCGTGACATCTCCGTGCTGATCAATACGATCGCGCGCAACCCGGCGATGCGTCGTCCCCAGTACTCCCAGGCGAAGTCGCCGGTCGAGTGGTTCGTGTCGGCTGTCGTGCATTGCGCGTGACGCCATCAAAACTCGTCGGCGCCGACGACCTGTCGTGGATCCTGTCGTCGATGGGTCAGTTCCCCTTCAACCCGCCGAGCGTCGGCGGATGGCCGTACGACGAGGCGTGGTTGACCGCCGCCGCGATCCAGTACCGCATCGACCTCGCGTACGAGCCTGGTGCAAAAGCGGCGACCTCACGCCGTTGACCTCGGTGCCCAAGTCCAAGATGGTCCAGGCCGCGGCCGACTGGCTGGGCGTCGCGCAGTGGAGCAACCGCACCGAGCGGGCCCTCAATCAGGCCGCTGTCGGACCCGCGCGGGTGGCGCTCTTCGCAATCAACGCCCCCGAATACTTGGTGAACGCATGAGCCGGCTGCGACTTCAACCGCGTCAGTTCCTCAAGTACACCGGAGCGGCCGGCGCGGCGACGGTGGCGGCGACGCTCACGGTCGATGAGATCGCCCAGGCCGCGACGGTGACGCCGTTGCCGGTCGGCACGCCGATCCTCGTGATCGTCACGCTCTACGGCGGCAACGACGGACTCAACACCGTCGTGCCGTACCAGGACCCGGCCTACCTGTCGAACCGACCGGGGATGTCGCTCGACGCCTCCGAGGTGCTTCCGCTCAGTGACTCGCTCGCGCTCAACGGCACGATGACCGGATTCCAATCGCTGTGGAGCGCGAACAAGCTGGCGATCGTGCTCGGCACGAGTTACCCGGACCCGAACCTCTCGCACTTCTCCTCGATGGCGATCTGGCAGACCGCATCTCCGGTCGAAGAGATCACGAGCGGTTGGATCGGTCGCTACCTCGACGCCTGCCCCACGACCCTTCCGCGCCATCGGCGTCGACTCGACGCTGACGCCACTGCTCGCGGGCAACTAGCGTGTCGGATCGATGGTGCCGGTGGGGGGCTGCTGGTGCCGTGGGGCTCCTCGGCCACGCAAATGCAAATGCTCGGCGAGACTTCGAAGCAGGACACCGAGTTGGTGGCGGACGCCGCCGGATCGATCGCGACCTCTTCGCCCTCTCGGCGACCTTGTCGCCGATCCTCGCGACCGCTCCACCCACTAGCGCGATCGCCACTCGCCCAACAACTCTACGTCGTGGGCAACATGATCGCCGCCAACGTCCCGACGCGGGTCTACTCCGTCTCGCTCAGCGGCTTCGACACCCACGCCGACGAGCTGAGCCAACAGAACGCTCTGGTCGGCCAGGTCTCGGACTCGATCACCTCGTTCCTCACCCAGGTCGGGGCCTCGCCGCGCGCCGACGACGTCGTCGTGATGGTCTACTCGGAGTTCGGTCGTCGCGTGCAGGCGAACGCTGGTGAGGGAACGGACCACGGCACGTCCGCGCCGGTCTTCGTCGCCGGCAATCGCGTCGCCGGTGGTTTCTACGGCGAGCAGCCTTCGCTCACCAACCTGGTCCAGGGCGACCTCGCGGTCGTGGTGGACTTCCGAGACGTTTACGCCTCGATGCTCGAAGACGTCCTCGGCACCGAAGCCGCATCGAAGATGCCTGGGCAACTGGAGTCGACGAAACTGAAACTCATTACGCCGTCGTTCGTAACGCTCGCCACTACGCGCTGCGCCTTGCACCACCTCGATTGATCGAGGCGACCATCTCGTCGGCGCTCGCGCCGGGACCGAAGACCGCCGCCACGCCGGCCGCGCTAATGTCCTCGAGGTCGTTGTTCGGCACGATGCCGCCGACGATACCGGGATGTCCGAACCCTTGGCCGCAGCGCCTCGACGACCAGCGGGCGCGAGCGTGAGATGGGCGCCCGAGAGCATCGAGAGTCCGACGACGTCGACGTCTTCTTGGATGGCGGCGATCGCCACCGTCTCAGGGGTCTGGAAGAGTCCGGTGTAGACGACCTCCATGCCGGCGTCGCGCAGGAGTCGCGCGACGACCTTGATGCCGCGGTCGTGTCCATCGAGTCCGACCTTGGCGACCAGCACCCGGACGGTCACAGCGTCGGGACCTCGACGTGGCGACCGAAGACCTTCTCCATCGCGCCCATCATCTCGCCGACCGTGACGTTGGCGCGCGCGGCGTTGATGAGCGCCGGCATGAGGTTCACTTCGGGGTCCTCGGCGTCCTTGGTCAACGCCTCGAGGGCCAACAGGACCTGTGCTCGTCGTCGCGAGCTTCGGACGTCTTGAGTCGACCGATCTGCTTTCGCTCGTCCTCGTTGGTGATGCGCAGGATCTCTAAGTCCGCGTCGTCGTTGCCCTCGGTGAAGTCGTTCACGCCGACGACGATGCGCGGCCAGTGGTTGAAGGTGCGCTCCAAGTTGTAGGCCGACTCGGCGATGCGGCCCTGGAACCAGTTCTCCTCGATGCCCTTGATGCAGCCCTCGAGCATCGAGCCATTTCCCATAGCAAGTGATCTCGGCGAAGATCGCCTCGGCCTCATTGGCCATCTCGTCGGTCAACGCCTCGACGAACCACGAGCCGCCGAGCGGATCGGCGACGTTCGTGACGTTGGTCTCGTAGGCGATCACCTGCTGGGTGCGCAGCGCGATGCGCGCCGCCTTCTCTGAGGGCAACGCGAGCGCCTCGTCCATGGAGTTCGTGTGGAGCGACTGGGTACCGCCCAAGACGCCGGCGAGCGCCTCGATGGCCGTGCGCGCGATGTTGACCTCGGGCTGTTGGGCTGTGAGAGAGACGCCCGCGGTCTGGGTGTGGAAGCGCAACTTCCAACTGAGTTCGTTCGTGGCCGCGTAGTGGTCCTTCATCCACGTCGCCCAGAGTCGCCGGGCCGCGCGGTACTTGGCGATCTCTTCGAAGAAGTCGATGTGGGCGTTGAAGAAGAAGGAGAGCCGCGGCGCGACTTCATCGACACTCGAGTCCGGCCTGTCGGGCGAGCTTCGACGTAGGCGAAGCCGTTGGCGAGGGTGAAGGCCAGCTCTTCGGCGGCCGTCGAGCCGGCCTCGCGGATGTGATAGCCCGAGACCGAGATCGAGTTCCACTTGGGCATCTCGGTGGCGGTGAATTGAATCGTGTCGCGCACCAGTCGCATCGACGCGCGCGGCGGGAAGACGAACTCCTTTTGGGCCTGGTACTCCTTCAAGATGTCGTTCTGCAACGTGCCACCGAGTTGGGCGCGAGGAACGCCACTCTCCTCGGCCTGGGCGACGAAGAGCGCGAGCATCACCGCGGCCGGTGAGTTGATGGTCATCGACGTCGTGATGCGTCGCCAGGTCGATGTCGGCGAAGAGATCGCGCATGTCGGCGAGTGAGTCGATCGCCACGCCGCAGCGTCCGACCTCGCCTAGGGCCATCGGGTCATCGGAGTCGAGCCCCAACAGCGTCGGCATGTCAAAGGCGGTCGATAGGCCTTGGCCACCGGCGGCGATGATCTCCTTGAAGCGACGATTGGTGTCGAGCGCGGTGCCGAAGCCGGCGAACATGCGCATCGTCCACAGCCGACGATCGGTACATTCCGGCGTGCACGCCGCGGGTGTAGGGAAACTCGCCCGGGAACTCTGCGTCGGACGGTCCGTAGACCGGCTCGAGGGGGATGCCCGACATCGTCGTGAAGGTGGCGTCGCGCTGGGCGGACGCTTCGTAGAGTGCAAGCCACTGGTCGTAGGCCGACGGGGTCATCAGGTCACCTCCGGACAAACTGTCCTGGCGTCAGCATAGGTTCCGCGGATTCAGACGTTTGTGGCGCTGCAGCGCTCTGGTCGACCGGCCCGTGAATGTATGAGCGTCCCGATTCACCGTAGGCTATTCACCATGTCCTTTTCACCCCGTCGCCGAATCCAGCTCATCTCTCTCGCCCTCGGCGCCACCCTGATCCTGGCCGTGACCCCGATCGCGGCCCAGGCTTCGGTGAGTAATCCGACCGCGAAGAGCGTCCTCAAGGCGACCCTGAAGGCCATGTCCAAGGAGTCCGGTGTCCACGTCTACGTGACCTCCACGTCGGGTACGTCCACCAGCATCGTGACCGTCGACATCGGCGCGACCTACGGTCAAGAGACCATACGCTCCGGCAAGAGCCTCGTGAAGATCATCGTGACACCGACCGACGCGTACCTGAGCGGCAGCGCCACCGGCCTCACGACGCTCATGGGACTCACGGCCGCCGAACAGAAGAAGGTCGGCACACGCTCGGTCGTTATGAAGGTCGGGTCATCGCCCTACACGAGCTTCAAGTCCAACCTCACGACGGCCGTGCTCTCGGGCATCTTGCCCGTCGTCAAGGGCACGAAGTACAAGACGAGCACCGATAAGAAGAAGGACTACCAGCTCACGTGGAAGACCGCGGCCTCGAGCAGCGCGGCGGCGACGAAGAGCGTCCTGACCATCTCATCGGGTTCGATGACCCTGCCCCTCAAAGAGGTCATCACTGGTACGGGCGGCGGGGGAACGACGACCTTTTCCAAGTGGGGTGAGCACGTCGTCGAGAAGGCGCCCGCCGCCGCCAACACCATCGCGTACTCCAAGGTCATCGGCTAAGTATTCGACTCGTAGGTCGGCCCATCTCTGACGCCGCGTTTCCCCGGCCTGATCGTCAGCCGATCACTTTGATGAAGTTCTTCTCGCGGAGGACGTTCTTCGGATAGTGGGTGAACGTCGCGCGCGAGGCGAGTCCCGACCACGTATGGGCGAACGACGCCGGCATTTCCATCATCGGATCCGTACAGTTCTGGTTCCACCACGTATTGATCTGCGCGGCCTCGCTCTCCATCGTCTTTTCGACATCGCCTTTCGGTCGGTACCACATCGTGAAGTCGGTTCGCGGAACGACGGGTCCGGTCTTCGTGAGGGTCTGCTCCATCGCGCGCCACGACGCCGTTTGGCGCGGCGTCAGTCGCGTCTGTTCGGAGTGCTTCCAGCGGTCGCCGAATTGGGCGACGGCGTCGATGGTGCGACAGTAGTGACCCGTGGAGCTCCACGGTCCGACGCCCAATGGATACTCGGCGCCCGCGACGACACCGCCCGGCCCGATGACGACCGCGAGGGCGATCAGCACCACGGCTATCGCAATCACACACTTCGCCAGGACCTTCACGCCCAGAACATAGACCTCGACGTTCGGGGTTGTTGCAATGTTGGGAAACCGTCATACCGATGTAACCGACAGTGAGTCGCTCGAATTTGCAGTCAACCTCACGCGTCGCCGAAGTGCCTAATGCGAAGCGGGCGGCAATTTCTCGCCAGCCTCCACGGCGACCGGTAGTCGATTGCCCGCCGGAGGCAGTGGGCACGTCGCGAATGCGGTGTAGGCGCACATTGGATTCGTTGCGCGATTGAAATCCATGTTGACCCGTCCGTCCTCCTCTGGGGCGCCGACGGTCAGGAATCGACAGGCCGGGTACGTGCTCACGCCGGAGGTCAGGTCAGAGAAGATGAATGAAAGTTCACCGGTGTCTTCTTCGTCGAACGCGATGAGTCGGAGGCGCTGTCCCGAAAGTTCGAACTCGACATCACCCGAGGATTGAAAGACATGCTCGAGACCCTCAACGCTGGCGTCCACGGTGATGGGCCGAGCCCGCTCGTAGGGATTAAAGACGCCCGGCACGGCCCACTCGCGGTGCGGCGCGTACGTCGGTGTTTCGGTGTAGCTCGTGCGTACCTCATAGTTGGAATCGCGGGGACGGATCATGAACCGTCCGTCGCGTAAAGCGATTTCGATTGACGCGTCACCGAAGTGTGCCCACGTGCCGCGCTCATCGACGTCGTCGAAGCGGTAGCGCCCGGTGACCTGACCGTCATCGATCGTGAGCGCTTCATCGTCGCCGAGTTCAACGTCGACACCACCGCCGGTGCAAGACCACATCCCGGGTGCGTCGTCGAAGCGCTCGGGCTCGCCACTCAACCAGTGAAGTCCGGTGATCGCGAGGAACCCGTGGGGGCTCGCGAGTCGCACTTCGCGCGCCTCGTGCCACCGCTCCCACTCAGCGACGAAGTCATCTTCGTTTTGATTGTCACTCAATGCGTCACCTGGTCCTGTCTTATTGCGAGGTTCGTTCGATCGTACGTGCCGTGCCCTAGACGCCTAAACGTCGGTACCAGAGTCGCCACGGCGTCGTGTGACGCTGCCAGACGGGCGGTCCGGACGAATAGGGCGGCCCGACGTGACGGCGTTGCGAGGCCGACGTCTCGTCCACTTCGTAGGCGGCGAGATATCTCGGCGCGCCCAGGTACGGTGCCTCCACTTCTTCGATCAGCTCGTAGCGCACGGCGCGAAGCGCGTGGCGCCGCTCGGCGACCTCCACGAGGTGAACGTCGGTGTAGAAGACGTTGAACGCCGCCAGGTCTTTGTTACTCGCGTCCTTCGGCGGATTCACACCCAGCAGGTAGATCGCGTACGGCCGCTCCTGCGCCGTCGCCGTCTCGGCGATCTGTCGATAGGAGACGGACCACGCTCGGCGCAGACCCGGGAACTCGTCCGCATTGCGGTCCGCCCCGTCATCGTCCGTACGAACCACCGCGCTCAGGGCCTGGGGCGGATGAAATCCCCGGGCGGCCACGGCCAAGAGTTCGTAGCGAGATTCGGCGCTCGGAAACGCGGGAGCGCTCTCACTGAAGGCCTCGAGCGCCCCAGGGACCGCTCGCGCACCGGTGCGCAACTCCCAGCCTTGCCACGACACCACGTCCGACTCATGCTTCTTCACGTACGCAGACTACGTTTGCGCGACGCGACATGAGTCGTGACGTGGATCAGTTAGTTAGAACTGGCTGTAGTGCACGTTGCAGGACTTACCGTTGCCCAAGGTGATGCGAAAGACGTGGATGCCGCGCGGAGAGTTCCGATCGCACGGTCACGCGCACGATGAGTCGCTTGCCGGTGTCGTGGATCACGCGGGCCGTCGTGCTCGCCCATGCTGCTTATGATCCTCGGTTGACCGAAGAAGCCGGATCCCAAGATCGTCACGTTGACGGTCCGATCGGTCCACGCGCCGCCGACGACCCGCGAGGCCCGAAGGGGGACCGTGGAGACGGCCGAGATCACGAGGGTGCCCGCGCTGTAGTTGTAGGTGGTGGCGTAGATGCTCTGGTCGGCGCTGGGGGTGACGACCACGGTGGCGTTCGCGGGCAGGGCCAGGTACGTACCCACGGCCGACGGCGCGATGGTGGACGCCGCGTAGACCGTCGGGGCGACGCCGGTGTAGGTGAAGGTGTCCTTGGTGACGGTGGCCCGGTCGGCCGCCGTGAGCCCGGAGACGACCGCCACGATGTTCACCGGGTGGCCCACGGTCACGTTGGTCGCTCGCGCCGTGATCGTGAGCACGCCGGGCGTGATGACGCCGGAGTGCGCACCCGCGGCGGACGTCAGGTAGTCCGTGCCGTTGCCCACTGCGGTGATCGTCACGTAGTACGTGTCGCCCGGGGTCAGACCGGTGATGGTCTCGGTGCCGGAGGTGTTGCCCTCGACGGCCTTCACGAATGCGCCGTCCTTCGCCAATCGAACGGTGACGGTGCTGGACTTGGCGTTGGTAACGGGCGTGAAGTTGACGATGATCGAACTCGGTGAGACGAGGGAGACCGACGGCGCGGCCGGCGTGGGCAACGTCTCGTTCACCGTGATGACCGGCGACTTGGCGAGCGGGGTCTCCGTGCCGCTCGAGGTCGACTTCTCCGTCGTGGTCCACGTCGCGGCTCCGACTCCGGTCGTTGCGGTCGCGCCCGGCCCCTTGGCGGCCTTGGCGCCGTAGATGATGGTGAGGGTGGCGCCGGCGGCGAGCGTCACGCCGAGCACGACGATGGTCTGACCGTCGATGGAGACCGTTCCGGTGCTCGCCGTCGTGTAGCCGGCCGCCGTGCCCGTCGTCGATGGTGCCGACCAGCCCGAAGGCACCGTGATGTGGACGCCGCCACTCGGACACGCCGCCGGTGGCGGCCGTGTAGGTGAAGGTGATGGCGTGGCCGGTCGAGCCGTAGGCGACACTCGTGGTCTTGGTCGTCATGGTCCCGGTACCGTTCGCCGCCGCGGCGCTCGCTGGTCCGGCGACCCCGAGCACCAACCCCGACGCCGTGAGAGCGAGTGGGAGCAGCCACTGGCCAACGTGCGCAGCACGTTGGAACGAGAGTTGGTTGGTTCCATGACGGGACCTCCAGTTATTCACGACATCGTCGATCTGACGATCTGCTTCGAACTACGTTTAATCCCTCGCATTGCTGCGATCGAGGGTCATGCGCCGGGTCCGGGGCCACTCATCCGAACGACAAAGAACTCTCATCGCTCGTCTCTAGATAAGAAGAGCATAAGGACGCTGCCAGGAGATAAATCGGCAGGAACGCGAGGTCTCAGGCAATTCTCAATGTTGTTCCATAGAAATTGTTGATGGCGCTCGCGCCACAGCAAACAACTGCACGCAGGTTGACCGGTATCGGATCTCTCGCACAGAAACGGGCAGGCGCGAAGGCGCAACGCGGACGTATATGCGACCCAGCGTTAGTGGGTGACCGTGTAACTGTAGGGAATGGCGGCGAGTTCGTCACCGTTGGGCAAGTCGAAGTTGAACGAACCGGCCAGTGAGTAGTCGTCGACGTAGAGCGTTCCGGAGACGACGGTTCCGGGCATGGCGGTGGGAGCAACGCTCACCGTGATGGTGGTCGACTGACCCGGGTCCAGGTACGCCGGCGAGAAACCCTTGGACAGTCCATTGAACGATGACCACATGTCACCCGTGGAGGACGTCATCGTCGGGTCGAAGGCTTGGGTCACGGCGTTGAGATTTGCGCTCGCGTTCACCAATGGCGCCCCGGCGGCGGGGAACGGTCCGATCTCGGCGGGGTCGAGGAGCCACTCTCCCGGACTGACCTCGGGTTCATTGAGGGTCACGCTGGCGCTGTCACCGTGAATCGATCCCGTCGTCCACGGGCTGGTCACGCCCGGTGAGATATCGGGGTCGCCCGGGAAGTATTCGAGGTCGAAGGTCACCGGCGCGGCGCCGGTGATGCTGGCCTGGAGTTCACTGGTCTGGGGTGGTACGAGGTAGAAGGGATAGGCGTCTCCCGGGGGCAGGGGGAGTGTCAAGTACGCCGCCAAACCTAGGTTCAGGTCGAGGAGGCTAATCGTCTCGCTCTGGTTCAACCGGGGATCGACGAAGAACGCTTCGGGCGCGTTGCCGGTGTTGGTGACGTCGACCTTGAACGTCTGCGTAGTGCCGGTCGAGATCGTGGCGTCAGCGCTGGGGAGGTTGCTGTTGACGTTCACGTGGTCGAACTGGACCGTGCCGGTGAAGGGTTCGCTGAGTTCGAGACCGGAGACCGGGTTGAGCCATTCGATGAGTAGTGACCACTGTCCACCCACGGGGTTCACCGCGTACAGGTTCGCCGTCTGCGTCGCTACCGCGGTGCCGAAACTGTCGGTCGTGATGTTCGACGTGTAACTGAGCGTCTGGCCGTTCGGGTTGATGAGCTCGGCGATGAAGGCGTCGTTGGGGTCCTTGGCCAGCGCCACACCGACGTCGAGGTCGTTCTCGCCGCCGGGCACGTTGAACATGTAGGCGTTGGACTCGGCCTGGGCGCCGTTGCGGCCGTTGCCCCCGGTAACCACACCGCTGAACGTTCCTCCCAGACGACCGAGGGGCACCGTGGTGCGCACCGTCACCGGCACCGTGGTCGTGCCGTAGGGACTCGTCACCACGACGGACTGACTAGCGTCACCCGAGACGTTCGAACTCGTGAGCGCGAGGCGCGCGAAGCCGGTCTGACCGGGCGCGATCTCGAGCGTCGCCGGGATGATGTTGGCGCCCGCGACGTACGTGTAGGTGTCCGCACTCCACTGGATCTTCCCGCTCGTTCCCACCGGGACGTTGGGGGTGACGCTCGTGATGAGGCCGGATTCGGTGAAGAACACCGCGGTCCACTTCCCGGGCGGCGGATTGGCCACCTCGACTTCGCCGTAGTCGCCGAGTCCCTGCGGCTCGGAGTACGCGGCGTAGGACCCGTTGGGTTCGATGAGCGCGAAGTGGAGAAAGGACTCCTGATCGATGTCCTGGTAGTCGGTCGCGAACTCGAGTCGTGAGGGACCACTCGTCGTCGGGACGGTGAAGTGCTCGTCCTGGTACGTCTCGCTCAGACCATTCCAGACGGGGAACGCGCCGGTGTTGAGCGGACAGGACGTCGTTGGCGCGGGGTTCATGCAGAAGGAGTTGGACTCTGAGGCCACGGGCGTGGACGAGAGTGTCCGTGTCGAGAGATTCACCGTGACGGCGTCGGCACCCGTGTTGGTCACCTGGACGGATTGGTTGGACGTGCTGCCCGGATCTTGGATCACGTTGATCTGGCTCGGGGACAGCAGCAGCCCGCCGCCGTTCGTTGTGTTCTTACTTCCACCGCTGCCGCTGCCAATCGACTTGGCCTCCTTAACGGCCGCGAGGACGTTCAAGAGTCCGGCGCCCTGTTCGGTCGCGGGCGCGTCGATGTCGCTCGCCGTGCTCATGAGGATCTGCTTGACCAGTGCCGGGGTGGGGTCGTTGCCGCCGTGCGCCGAGGCGTAGGCCTGAATGACGTCGGCGACGGCGCCGGAGGTCAGCGGCGCCGACTCGCTCGTTCCACCGAAAAGCGTTATGGGCGAGGGCGCGCCGTTCTCGTTGGCGCACTCCTCGAACTGCGCGACGTCGCTGCTGCACAGCGACCAGTTGAGGTCGCCCGGAGCGACGAGGTCGACGGTGTTACCGGTCTGCGTGTACCCGCCCGATGAGAAGCTCGCGATGTTGTCATCGACGTAGGCACCGCTCGCGTTGGGGTCGTTGATCCCACCGAAGGTGACCTGAGCGTACGAGCGATACGTCGTCGTCGCACCGACGCTGATGACGTCGGGGTCCGTCGCCGGTGAGCCGATGGTGCTCGTGTTGCCGGCGTCGCCCGAACTCACGACGACCGTGACGCCCGCCGCGACCGCGGCGTCGTTGGCTTCGACGGTGACGTCGAGCGCGGTGTCGGGGAAGTTCGCCGATCCGAAGGACTCGTTGATGACCTTGGCGCCGCTCGCGACGGCGAAGTTGATCGCTTCGAGGACGCCCGACTCGGTCGTTTCGTTGTTCTGGGCGAAGACCTTCAGTGATTCGACGTCGGCACCCGGCGCGACGCCGACGATCTTGATGTCGCAGTTGGGCGCCAGCGGGTGCGCCGTTGCGACGAAGTGAGAGAGGTTGTACGTCGCGTTACCCTGGGCGGCGATCGAACCGGCGTCACCGAAGGCCTCTTCACCGCCCGTCGGTGCGTTCGTCCCGTCACTCGAGAAGTCGTACTGCTTTACGACGGGCTGACCGGGTGTACCGTAGGCCGCGTTGCGCTGGAGGTCCGCATTCGCGGTGTCGAGGCCGTCGGCGAGCAGTGCGACCGTGACGCCGGCGCCGTCGACATCGCCCAACTGCGAGGGCGTGGCGTTGATGTTGGTCAGCGCTTCGGGATTCAACTGCGGGTTGTTCGCGGTTCCGCACAGACGCGGGAACATCGCCGTGGGCGCCTGGGGTTTGCGGGTCACCTTGGCGGTGGGAACGGGCAACACGGTGCGTGATCCAGGCGCCGGTCCCGGGATCACCGCGTTCTTGAGAACCATCGAGACCGTCGGATTCGCACCAAGACTTCGCGCTTCGGCGGGGGACATCGTTGCGACGACGGCGTTCATAACGCTCAACGAAGATATGTGCGTGGCACCGCTCTTACGAAGCGACTTTACGATCGGTGCTTGCTCCGAACGGAGCGCGGCACTTCTCGCGAGCGAACGTGGGGCGAGCGAACTGTTCTGATTGCGCAGAACCACGATCATCGATCGATCGGGTCCAGAGATCCGCGCGGCCGCACTGCCCGTTGCCGTGTCGACCAGGAAGGTCCCGCAACTCACGACCAATGCCAGGACGGCGGTGCCCCCCCGGCGAGCATGACTCGTTCGCGGCATTCTGTAGTCCCTCAACCAGATGGGCTACGCCCACCTAGTGAAAGCCAGTATTGCACGGGCCACATCGCGAGGGTCGAGAAAGTTTGCGCCGTTCATGGCGCAAGACGGTGGGCCCCTGGGGATGAGTTCAGCTTGGTGCGCCGGCCGGGACTTGAACCCGGAACCTGTTGATTAAGAGTCAAATGCTCTGCCAATTGAGCTACCGGCGCGTGACGAGTCTAACCACACGTCGGCATCGCAATGGACTAGTTGTGTTGGACGGCCTTGACCTCGAGGAATTCCTCAAAACCGTATTCGCCGCGCTCGCGGCCGAAGCCCGACTGCTTGTAGCCACCGAAGGGCGCCACCGTATTGAAGGCGCCGCCGTTGATGTCCACCTGACCGGTGCGCAGTTTGCGCGCGACTTCGACGGCCTTTTCTTCGCTGCCGGCCCAGACGCCACCCGAGAGCCCGTAGGCCGAATCGTTGGCGATCGCGATGGCCTCCTCCTCCGTGTCATACGGGATGATGGAGAGGACGGGACCGAAGATCTCCTCTTGGGCGATGGTCATGTCGTTGCGAACGTCCGAGAAGATCGTGGGCCGAATGTAGTAACCCTGCTCCAGTCCTTCAGGCGGCTCGACGCCTCCGCAGATCAGCCGCGCGCCCTCGTCGATGCCCTTCGTGATGTAGTCGCGAACGCGCTGCTGCTGGGTCGCGCTGATGAGCGGGCCGAGCATGCTCGAGCCCGTGATTGGGTCGGCGGGCGCCAGGCCTTCGGCGGCCGTGACCGCGAGGTCTTCGACTTCGGCGAGACGCGAACGCGGCACCACCATCCGGGTCAGCGCCGAGCAGGTCTGACCCGAGTTCATGTAGGCCGCGAAGACACCGCTGCCGACGGCCGTCGGGAAGTCCGCGTCCTCCAGGATGATGTTGGCCGACTTGCCACCCAACTCGAGAGCGACGCGCTTCACCGACTCCGAGGCGAGTTGCATGACGCGCTTGCCGGCGCGTGTCGATCCGGTGAAAGACACCATGTCGGTCTTCGGATGCGAGACCAACGCTTCGCCGACGATGGGTCCGAATCCGGTCACCATGTTAAAGACGCCCTTGGGCAGACCGACTTCGTCGATGATGTCGGTGAGGATGAACGCGTTGATCGGCGCCACCTCGCTCGGCTTGAGTATCACGGTGCAACCGGCCGCCAGTGCCGCCGACACCTTGAGCGAGATCTGGTACAGCGGGTAGTTCCACGGCGTGATCGCCGCAACGACCCCGGCGGGCTCGCGCAGCAGCGTGGAGTTTCCGAGCTCCTCTTCCCATTGGAACTCCGCCGCCCGTGCGCCGTTCTCGGCGAAGGCCATCGTGGGCAGACCGACCTGGATGCCCTTGGCGAGCATGAGTGGCATGCCGACTTCATTGGCGATCACGAGCGCGATCTCGTCGTCTCGTTCGGCCAACTTCTCCGAGATCCGCGTGAGGTACTCACCACGCTCCTTGGGACTGGTATTGGCCCAGCCGGTGAAGGCTGCGGCGGCCGCTTCGACGGCGAGGTTCGCCTCCTCCACGGTGCCCGCGGGGACCGTGGCGAATACTTCGCCGGTGCCCGAGGTGGTGACTTCGATGGTTTCGCTCGAGCGAGCCTTCACCCACTCGCCATTGATGTAGAACGAGTCACGAACGATTGTCATTGGTCTCTCCCGTCGAACCTCACACGAGGTTGCCTAGGCGAAATCTACTCGCCGGTATCACGCCGCGCGACAAGAAAAAACACCCGACTCATCCGGGGGAACCGAGTGAGTCGGGTGTTGCGTGGGGTGAGCGACGGGGGTCGAACCCGCGGCCTCCAGGACCACAACCTGGCGCTCTAACCAACTGAGCTACGCCCACCAAGCGAATCCATTATTGCACAGGCTTGTTCACGTGAGCCAAGAAACCACGGGTCGTTCAGTACGCTTACACTCGCGCCCCTGTAGCTCAACTGGATAGAGCAGACGGTTTCTACCCGTCAGGTTGCGGGTTCGACTCCTGCCGGGGGCACCAAGACGAACTTCGAGGTTGTCGGGCTCTACGGAAGGACCGGAATCTGCTGACTGCGCCACTGCCGGTACCAGAGCCAGACGTACCGGGACGTAGTGGCCACCATGACGACGCAGGCCGCGGTCGCTACCCACACACCAACGCCGACGGCGTGATCAAGCGGTGATGCTGCGGGCGTGTGGCCGAGCGAGGCCAACCAGTTCCTTCGACCAATCCACAGCTGCACGATCTCGACGACGCACACGCCAAGCGCACCGGTCGAACAGGAGAAAGCGGTCCAACCGGTCACGAGACTGGTCGTTCGCAGTGGGTTCGCTAAACCGAGTGACAAGAGCCCGAGCACGAGAACGAGAAGACCGGCGGGCAGTGTTGCCAACCCAATCGAGTGGCTCGTTTCACGAATGAAGAAGCCAGGAGTCGCTCCGCCGTGGTAAAGCTCGCGCGGGTGGTTCTCCCACGCCAGCAGGGTGGACGCCGCGAGGACCACTGACGCCAACAGTTGGATTCGCGTAAGGGTCAGGCGGGAGTGAGCTTGCTCGCGCACCGCGCGCTGGATCGTCTCTTGTTGTCGTGCACTCGGCGTGTCGCTACTCATGCGTTCGCATTGTCGCACAGCCGCGATCAGGACGCCCTGACGTTGCAATGGCCGCCCACCGAAATCGGTGAGCGGCCATTGCGGTCGCACTGCAGAAGCGGATCTAGTGCGAAACGGTGTAGCTGTAAGGAATCGCCGCGAGCTCATCGGATTCGACGAGTCCGTTGATGTACGGCGTGCCCAAGGTGTAGTCGTCGACGTACAAGGTTCCCGAGACGTGGGCCCCCGGAAGACCATTTGGAGCGACGCTCACCGTGATGGTCGTCGATGCCCCCGGGGCGACGTAGACCGGTGCGAATCCGGCGGAGAGTCCGTTGAAGTAGGACCACATGTCACCGGTCGAGGACGTCATCCACGGGTCAAAGGTCTGCGTAACGACGTTCACGTTGGCGTTCGCGGTGACTGGCGGCGCGCCCGCCGCGGGGTAGGGACCTTCCTCGGTCGGGTTGAGCAACCACAGACCAGGACTCACCTCGGGTTCACTGAGCGTGACGTTGGCGTTGTCGCCATGTATCCCGCCCGTCGTCTGCCATCGAGTGTTGATCCCCGGCGAAATGTCGGGGTCGCCGGGGAAGTACTCCATGTCAAAGGTCACCGGTGCGGTTCCGCTCAGACTCGCCTGTATCTGACTCGTCTGTGACGGCACCACGTAGTACGGGAACGATGAGCCCGCCTGGGAGGGGGAGCGTCATGCCCGTCTCTGAGCCGTTCTGATCCGGCAGACTGATCGTCTCGTTCTGGTTCAACCGTGGGTCGACGAAGAACGCCTCGGGCGCGTTGCCCGTGTTGGTCACGTTGACGCTGTATGTCTTCGTACTTCCCGACGAGATCCTCGAGAAGCCGCCGTTAGGCAGGTTGCTCGATACCTGAACTTGATTGAACTGGATCGTGCCGGTAAAGGGCTCGCTGAGTTCGTTCCCGGAGACAGGATTCTGCCATCCCACGACGATCGACCACTCGCCGGGCATCGGATTCACCTTGTAGAGGTCGGCCGTCAGACTCAACTCTCCCCGTCCCAAACTGTCGGTCGTGATGTTCGTCGAGTAGCCGACGGTTTGACCGTTCGGGTCGACGAGTTCAGCGACGAAGACGTCACCCGGGTCGTTGGCCAAGGCCAGGCTCAGGTCGAGGTCATTCAGGCCTTGCGGCACGTTGAACTCGTAGGTACTCGTCATGGCCGGAGCGTCTGCGCGCCCGTTGCCACCGGTGACGACGCCGTTGAACGTGCCACCACGGCGGTTGGTCTGCACTGTCGTGCGCACCGTCACCGGGACGGTCGTCGTCCCGTACGGGCTCGTGACGACGACGGACTGATCCGAGTCACCCGAGACGTTCGTGCTCGAGAGCGACAGATGTGCCGAGGCGGTTTGACCCGGACCGATGTATAGCGTCGACGGGAAGATGTTGCCGCCCTGACCGTACGTGAACGTATTGGCGCTCCACTGGACCGGACCGCTTGTTCCGGCGGCGCCGACGCTATCGGCGTCGTTCTCCGTGAAGAACACGGCTGTCCACTTACCCGGCATTGGATTCGTCACTTCGAGCTCGGCGTAGTCCGCCAAACCTTGCGGTTCGGAGTACGCGGCGTAGGCGCCGTTTGGCTCGAGGAGCGCAACGTGGAGCAGTGAGCCTTGATCGGTGTTCTGGTAGTCGGCGGCGAACTCGAGCCTCGACAGGTTGTTACCCGTTGAAGGAACGGTGAAGTTCACGTTCTGATAGACCTCGTTGACACCGCTCCAGATATCGAAGTTGCCAGTATTTTCTGGACAGTTCGACGGTGGCGTGTCGGTCGTGTCTGGCTGCATGCAGAACTCGCCCGTTTGGGACGCGTTCGGCGACGCGTTCAGCGCCCTCGTGGCGAGGTTGACGGTGACAGGGGAGTTCCCCGTGTTGGTCACTTGGACGGACTGGTTCGAGGTCTGGCCAGGGTTCTGGACTACGTTGATCTGTCCGGGCAGGAGCAGGCCTCCACCGGACGAGTTGAAGTTGTTGCCGCCACCAAAACCGCTGTGGATCGACTTGGCCTCTTTCACGGCGGCGAGGACGTTCAAGAGTCCGGCACCCTGCTGGTTCGCGGGGGCACCGATGTCCGTTGACGTGCTCATGAGGATCTGCTTCACGAGTGCCGGGGTCGGGTCCTGTCCGTTGTGCGTCGAGGCGTACGCCGAGATGACGTCGGCCGCGGCACCAGCGGTCAATGGCGATGACTCACTCGTCCCACCGAACAGGTCAATCGGCGTGCCGTTGCCGGCGTCGGTCGTGCAGTCCGTGTACAACGCGTCGTTCGCACTGCACAGAGCCCAGTTGCTGTCGCCCGGCGCCACGAGGTCGACCGTGTTGCCCGACTGGGAGTAGCCGCCCGAGGAGAAGGACGAGATGTTGTTGTCGACGAAGGCGCCACTCGCGGCGGGGTCGTTGATCCCGCCGAACGTGAACTGCGTGAACGCGCGGAAGGTCGTCGTCGCGCCGACGCTGATGACGTTCGGGTCAGTGGCCGGCGAGCCGATCGTGCTGGTGATTCCGGCGTCACCGGAACTCACGACAACGGTGACGCCCGCCGCGACCGCGGCGTCGTCGGCTTGACGGGTGATGTCGAGCGCGGTGTCGGGGAACTGGTTCGAGCCGAAGGACTCGTTGATGACCTTGGCGCCGTTCGCGACGGCGAAGTTGATCGCTTCGATGAAGTTCGATTCCGTGGTGTCGTTGAACTCGGAGAAGACCTTCAGAGCGTCGACACTCGCGCCGGGCGCGTCGCCGACGATCTTGATGTCACAGGGGGACGGCAGCTGGTGCACGGGCGACACGTAGTCATTGAGGTCGTAGACCTGATTGCCCTGAGAGGCGATGGAACTCGCGTCGCCGAATGCCTCTTCGCCGGAGGTGGGAACGGTGCTCGCGTCACCGGAAAAGTCGTACTGCTTCACGACTGGTTGGCCGGGAGTTCCGTAGGCGGCATTGCGCGTGAAATCGGGGTCGGTGGGATCGAGTCCGTCGGCGATGGTCGCCACCGTCACGCCGGAGCCGTCATTGCTCCCCAACTGCGACGGCAACGCGTTGATGTTGGTCAACGCCTCGGGGTTCAGTTGCGGATTGGTCGCTGTACCGCAAATCTGCGACGTCGGGGTCTTCGACGTCACGGCGTGAGCGGACTTCGCATTCGGGACCGCGGGGGTCTTCGCGATTGTCGGTCCGGGGATCGTGGCGTTCTTGAGCACGCTTTCGACTGCCGGACTCGCGGCCAGCTTCGCGGCTTCGGCGGCTGACATCTTTGCCACCACCGCGTTTAGGAGACCAACTGAGGAAATGTGCGTTGCGCCGCTCGCGCGTAGCGACCGAATGATCGGCGCTTGCTCCGCCTTGACCGCGGCACTACGAGCAGCCGAACGAGGTGCCAGTGTGCTGTTCTGATTTTTCAGCATCACGATCATTACTCGTGCGGGTCCGGGGCGCACAGCGGCACCGCCGGTCGTGCCGTCAAGGAGGAACGCTCCGCAACTAACGATTAATGCCAGCGCGGCGGTGCCGATCCGGCGAGAGTGACTCTTTTGCAACTTCATGAAACCCCCAGTTTCGCGTCAGCCGTCTACGGTGATGGCCGAGGCAATCTGTCTAGCCCATTTTTGGCAACCACGCCATCGGAATCATCAGAATCGCCACCCGGTTCCGCTTTTTGCATTGGCGCGAACAAAACGTACGGTTCGTCACCGTGGTGGGACAGTCGGCGAGAGTATGGCGCGTAAGAGCGGCCATTCAATGCGGCCAGCAACACCCGTTTCGTCAGTCGCGAACTGGCGCTATCGACTCAAACCCGAGCTGGTAATGAAGGCGGGGAGTAGTGGGTGGAACAGTGTCCGCTCAGGGCGCCGAGGGTCACGTCCACCCTGACCCGGACCAGTTCGTATTTCCTGACTGCGGCAACTCTCTGGGACAGCCGGGCATGTCCGGAGGCGTTCGCCGAAGTGGCTGGCGACATTGACCATGAGTGTGACCCGGCCGTTTCAGTCGCTGACACTTTGGCGCCCGGTTTCGTCGATACACCGACCATGACCAAGTTGTAGGAATGGGGCAAGTTCCGATGACGGCGGTACAGGCCATCCCCGTCGAAGCCGCGCTGGACGGAACAACCGTCAGAGCGGCTAGTGCGACCACCGAAACGGCGGTCGCGCTCAGAACCCGTGCGACCTGTGCGACAGGCCATCGAAACAAAGCCTTCACGTTTCCACTGTACCGGTGACTCCAACGGACGGTTACGCGGATCACACCCGCGGTCTCTAATCCCTGTTCACTCCGGTGAAGTTACGCCACGGAGTTGGCCAGTCCTGGGTTGACCTTATATATCACCCCTACGTCGTACTTCCATCCACCTCGAACCGGTGCGTAGGACGTCGTCAGATCGTCAGTGGAATCGACTGGGCGAACGAGAACAAGTTGCCCGGATCGTATTTCTTCTTGATCGCGACGAGGCGTGACAAGTTCGTTCCGTAGTACGCGCTCGGCCAGTTCGCGAGTGTCGGATCGATGTAGTTCTGGTACGCGCCCGTCGCCGCATCGAACACGTTTGTCCCGAGCCAGGTGAGCCACTGCGCTCCGGCCGCGATCTCCGACGCGGAGGTGTAACCCGACCACGAGTACGTCGCTTGGATGCAGGCCAGTTTGTCGCGATGCACGAAGGCGGTCGCATCACTGGCCACCCGATTGATGGCACCGCCATAAGAGTCGAAGGCGAGGCCGCCGCCGACGTTCGGGGCGTGCGCGTGGAGATTCTCGACCGCGCCGATGAACGCGCGCCACGGAAGCGTCACTGATCGGTGCATCCACGTAACTCGATTTGGCGGAGTACGCCTCGCGGCTGAGTCGGCCCGCCGGATTTTGCGTCGTGAGATGACAGGCGGCAATCGTGAGCCCCGAACACCCCGCCTCGATCTCCATGGCGCTGAGGTAGCTGTTGGAGCCGATGAAGGACGACGTCGGAGTCGCTGCGATCATCGACTTCAGTGGCGCGAGCACGCTCGCGAGTTCGCTCGGCGTTCCGCAATAGACGCCGGCGATTTGCGGTAGGTACCCGTAGGTCCCCTGGGAGAGCAGCTGACAGTTCGACCACAGTTCGTCGGGCGCGGTGCTGATCCATTGTCCCCACGCGCTCAACATCGTCGATGCCGCCGCCCACGGGTACTGCAAGGTGAACAACGTCACCTCGGGTAGGGGATGCACGGCGAAGTCGAATGACGTGACGACACCGAAGTTTCCGCCGCCGCCGCCTTGACTGGCCCACAACAGATCACCGTTGGTGCTCTGATCGGCGGTGACGGTTCGACCGTCGAGCCGTGACGATCGTCACCGAACGGATGTTGTCGGTCGTGAGTCCGTACTTGCGTCCGAAGACGCCGATGCCGCCGCCGAGGGCCAGACCGGCGATGCCGACCGTCGGACACGAGCCGCCGGGGAGCAGTCGTCCGGCGTTTCCGATCACGTTGTACACGTCGATCAACTTGGCGCCCGCGCCGACGCGCGCGGTGTTGGCGGCCGTGTCGACGTTGATGCCGGCCATGCGACTGACGTCGATCACAAACCGTCGCTGCTCGAATAGCCACCGTAACTGTGTCCGCCGGAACGCGCGGCAATCGCCACGTCGTGCGACGTCGCGAACTCGACGCACCGAGCGACGTCGTCGCTGGTCGCGCAGTAGGCGATGGCGCGGGGATGGAGATTGACGAACTTCGAGTTGTAGAGCAAGCGGTCGATGCCGTAGCGAGGGTTGGAGGGCAGGACCAGTGAGCCCGTCAAAGACGCACCGAGTTTTGCCCACGACGCCGCCGTCGCGGGACCGGAGGTGGTGGTCGTCGTCGAGAACCGGCGTGGTCGTCGTTGTCGTGGTCGTGGGGTGCCGATGCTCCTCGTACGCGACACCCGCGGTGGCCGCGGCGGCGACGACGACACCTACCCCAGGCTTCGGCGCAAGAACGACCGCCGATCCTGCGGTGAGGATCCCTTAAAGGAATCGTGTCCAAACACTGAGGAGTCCGAACCGCTCACGGTTCAATGCGATTTCTTGGCGTTAAGTCTCACGGCCTCGCGTACGAGCGCCCGCACGTGGGTGACCGAAACTTTTGCGTCTTCGCGAAATCGATCGCGCGAACACTACCGCTGTCCAGTCGCGCGTTGAAGAGATTCTTCGGGTCATTCAATTGGGCGCCCTTCGGGAACGTCAGCCGTACTGCGTTCTTCAGCATCTCGCCGATGCACACGATGCCGTCGAGTGACCATACGGGCACGCCTTCGGGTCTGGAGGGCTTCTTCCACTTCACTTCTTCCACGATGGCCGGGTCGGCGCTCAGAACGATCTCGCGCAGTCGCGAAAGCGTCACGCCTCGCCAGTCAGGTGCCTTCTTGATGATGGCATCTACTTCTTGACGTGCACCTCCCACTATGTTCCCCGTTCGTTCTGAGCTTGACCATTCGCCGGACCGCGTTCTCACAAACCTTGTCCGAAAAATGGTCAAGGTCAATGAGTCGGGGCGCCGGGATTCGAACCCGGGACCTCCTGGTCCCAAACCAGGCGCGCTAACCAAGCTGCGCTACGCCCCGTGCCCACCATCGTTACACATGGCCCCTGAAATTGCTCTTCGCGCCATCGGCGCTCCGTAGGCTGGCGACAAGACCAGTGGAGGCGGACGTGGCCTACGAGTGGATCACCGATGCATTGGAATCGACGTGGGGTTCGATCGACCGATTGGTGCGACCGCAACCGCCCGAGAGTTACGACGCGCCGACGCCGTGTCCCGGCTGGAGCGTGAAGGACGTCCTCAGTCATCTGGTCGGATTCGAGAAGATGCTCCACGGCGAACCGGTACCCGACGCACCATGGCGAGTGGCCGAACTACGTGCACAATCCGATCGGCGAGTTCAACGAGGCCTTCGTGCAGGCCAACCGCGACCGACCGGGCATCGAGGTGCTGGACGAACTTCGCGCGCAGTGCGCCAAGTCTCGATCGCCGCGCTGCGCGCGCTCGATGACGCCGGCTGGGAGAAGGTCGGATGGAGTCCCGAGGGGGAGCGTCCGTACCACCGGTTTCAAGAGACGCGTGTCGTCGACAGCTGGATCCACCTCCAGGACATCCGCGACGCGCTCTTGCAACCCGAGGACGACCACGGGCCCGGCGAGGAGATCGTCGTCAACCGATTCGAGTCGGCACTGCCCTACATCGTGGGCAAGCGCATGAAGTCGCCCGACGGCACCTTGGTCCAGGTGAACCTGAGCGGACGGCTCGCACGATCCGTGCTGATCGGCGTCGTCGACGGGCGCGCCGTCGCGCTCGAGCGAGAGCACCGAGACGCCGACGCTCGAGATCACGACACCGGTCGCGCTCTTCTGGCGTCGGGCGGCGGGACGCATCAGTGCCGCGGCGTTTCTCGCGGCGTCGGCGACCGACGTCCGAGGGGACCACGCCTTGGCGAGCGCCTTCGCCGACGCGCTCGTCATCATGATTTAAGAGGCATTCGCAATTGCTCCTGTAGGCTGGCATCTCCTATGCGCGCCACGACCACCCTCTTAGACAACAACAAGATCATGCTGACCGTCGAAATCGACGACGCCGAGATGGACGAGGCGATGGACACGGCCGCCAAGACCCTTGCCAAACAGGTGTCGGTCAAGGGCTTTCGCAAGGGCAAGGTCCCCAAGAACGTCCTGATCGCCAATATCGGCGGGACCTCGGTACTGCGATCCGAGGCGATTCGCGAGTCGCTGCCCGACTTCTACGCCCGCGCCGTGGCCGACTCGCTGATCGACCCCATCGGCCAGCCCGACATCAACATCACCGCCGGCGAAGAGGAGGGGCAACTGACCTTCGAGGCCGAGGTCGAAGTCCGTCCGGAGATCTCCATCAAGGGCCAGCGCGAGTTGCGCGTCACGATTCCGTCGCCGGTCGTCAACGACAGCGAGGTCGACGCACAGATCAATCGCTACCTCGAGACCGACGCCGTGCTCAATCCCGTTGACCGGCCGATCGTCACCGGTGACCTCGTCACGATGGACGTGCACGTCCAACAGATCGGCACCGACACCGAGCCGCTCGACATGACCGACTTCATGTACACCGTCGGCACCGGCTCGATCGCCGAGGGTATCGACGAGCTGATACCTGGGACTGAAGGCCGGCGAAGAACTCAAGATGAACGCGCCGGTCGGCGAGGGCGTCGTCGCCACCTACGAACTGACGTTGAAGCAGGTCCAAGAGCGAGTGTTGCCCGAGTTGACCGACGAGTGGGTCGCCGAGAACTCCGAATGGAGCGAACGCCGAGGAGATGCGCGAGGCGATCCTCGTGCAGATGCGCCGCCGCAAGATCGTCGAGGCCCAGATGAGTCCCAGCGTGACGCGGCGCTGATCGCGTTGAGCGAACTCGTCGCCGAAGAGGCGGCGCCCGAGGTGCTGGTCAACGTCGAGACGAACGAACGACTGCACGACCTCGGCGAACGACTCGGTGCCCAGAAGCTGACGCTTGGAGATGTTCTTGCAGGTGACGAATCAGACGCCCGAGGACCTGCTCGCGACGTCTGCGACAGGACGCCGTGCGCGCGGTGCGCGTCGACCTCGCGATGCGCGCGTTGGTCGCGGCCGAACACCTCGAAGCGACGCCCGAAGAGATCGACGAGGAGTTCGAACGCACCGCCGTGTCGATGGGCGTTCCGGCACAAGTTGCTGCGCGACAACCTGCGCGACTCCGGACGCGTCGTGAGTTTCTCGCGCCGAGGTCTCCAAGATGAAGGCCTCGAAGTGGTTGAGCGAGAACGTCATCTACGTCGATCCCGAAGGCGTCGAGATCGACAACGCCCTGTTGCGCGCCGATCAGTCCGTCGAAAGCGACGACGCCGAATCCGAGATCCACCGAAAGCGACGACGACACCGCCGAAGTCGCAGAACCTGACGCCTAAGGTGGTCCGGTGAACGATTACTTCAAAGCCCAGAACTACCTCGTCCCGACGGTCGTCGAATCGTCGAACCGCGGCGAGCGCGCCTACGACCTCTACAGCCGACTGTTGCGCGAGCGCATCATCTTCCTCGGCACACCGATCGACGACACGATCGCCAACCTGATCTGCGCACAGATGCTCTTCCTCGAGTCCGAAGACCCCGACAAGGACATCAACCTCTACATCAACTCACCGGGCGGCGACATCACCGGTCTGCTCGCGGTCTACGACACGATGAAGTACATCAAGCCGGCCGTCTCGACCTTCTGCTTCGGTCAGGCCGCATCGGCCGCCGCGGTGTTGCTCGGCGCCGGCGCCAAGGGCAAGCGCTTCGCCTTGCCGCACGCGCGCGTCTTGTTGCACCAACCGTGGGGCGGCGTCGGGGGACAGGCCTCGGACATCGAGATCCAGGCCCGCGAGATCTTGCGGATGAAGGACATGTTGAACGACATGCTCGCCCAAGACACCGGTCAGTCCGTCGAGCGCATCACCAAGGACACCGACCGCGACTTCATCATCAGCGCCACCGAAGCGGTGGAATATGGACTCATTGACGAAGTAATCACGGCCCGTCCGTAGGTACCTGGGTTTGACGTTGTCGCCTCGTAGGATGGTCGCGGCGGAGGTCATGTCGGAGGAAATCAGTGGCGAAGTTTGGTGAAAGCAACGACCTCATCAAGTGCAGTTTCTGCGCGAAGGGTCAAAAACAGGTAAAGAAGCTCATCGCGGGACCCAGCGTGTACATCTGCGACGAGTGCATCGACCTGTGCAACGACATCATCGCCGACGAGTTTGGTGACCGTCCCGAGTTCGTCCTGGACGACCTGCCCACACCACGCGAGATCTCGGCCTTCCTCGACGAGTTCGTCATCGGTCAGATCGAGGCGAAGAAGATCCTCGCCGTCGCGGTCTACAACCACTACAAGCGCATCCAGACCGGACCGCTCCACGACGACGACGTCGAGGTCGCCAAATCCAACGTGCTGCTCTTGGGTCCGACCGGCTGCGGCAAGACGTTCCTCGCTCAGACGTTGGCGCGCATGCTCAACGTCCCCTTCGCCATCGCCGACGCCACCGCGCTCACCGAGGCCGGTTACGTCGGCGAAGACGTCGAGAACATACTTTTGAAACTCCTCTCGGCCGCCGACTTCGACGTGAAGCGCGCCGAACGCGGCATCATCTACATCGACGAGATCGACAAGATCGCGCGCAAGGCCGAGAACCCCTCCATCACCCGTGACGTCTCCGGCGAAGGCGTGCAACAGGCACTGCTGAAGATCCTCGAAGGAACTGTCGCGAGCGTGCCGCCCCAGGGTGGGCGAAAGCACCCGCACCAAGAGTTCATCACCATCGACACCGCGAACATCTTGTTCGTGGTCGGTGGCGCCTTCGCCGGTCTCGAAGAGATCATCGAACGTCGTCTCGGCACGAAGTCGATGGGCTTCAATCAGCCGGTCGAGTCCAAGCGCAAGGGCGACATCGAACTGTTCCGTCACGCGCTCCCCGAGGACCTCGTCAAGTTCGGGTTGATACCGGAGTTCATCGGACGACTGCCGATCGTGAGCGCCGTGCAGCAACTCGACCGCGACATGTTGATCCGCGTCTTGACCGAGCCCAAGAACTCACTCGTCAAGCAGTTCCAACAAGTGCTCGCGATGGACGGCGTCGAGCTCGTGATCGACGAGGGTGCGCTCGAAGCGATCGCCGACCTCGCGCTCGAGCGTGGCACCGGCGCGCGCGGACTGCGTTCGATCCTCGAGGCCGTGCTATTGGAAGCGATGTTCGACGTGCCCGGACGCACCGACGTCGTGCGCTGCGTCGTCACCGCCGACTCCGTGCGCGACAAGGTCGCCCCCGAATACGAATTGCGAAAGGCGACGCGCACCCGTCGCGCGAGCTAACGCGTGCGCTTCACGTCGTACGTCGACGCGCTGACGTGGCTGGAATCGCACGTCGACTACGAACGCGTCGCTCCGAATCGTCGCGAGATACCGACGCTGCAGCCCATCCTCGACACCCTGGCGATGCTCGCCGATCCCCAGCGCGACTACCCGACGGTGCACATCACCGGCACGAACGGCAAAGGAACCACGACGACGCTGACGAGCGCGCTACTCGGCGCGACGGGCCTGCGGGTCGGCGCGTTCACCAGTCCGGACCTGCACGCCGTCAATGAGCGCATCGCGATCAACGCCGAACCCATTGATGACGAGGAGTTCATAGCGCTGCTGCAGCGATTGGCCGACGTCGAGTCCGTGAGCGGTATTGCCCTGACTCGTTTCGAACTGCTGACCGCGGCCGCGTTCCTACACTTTTCGGATGAAGGCGTCGACGTCGCCGTGATCGAAGTGGGCATGGGCGGCACGTGGGACTCGACGAACGTCATCGACGGCGTCGTCTCGGTCCTCACCAACGTCGACCTCGACCACACCGCTGTACTCGGCACGACGATCGCGGCGATCGCCAGTGACAAGGTCGGCATCTTCCGTGCCGAGGGCATCGCCATCGTCGCCACGACCAACGCCATCGTGGTCGAGATCGCCCAACGCCGGGCCGACGAACTCGGTGCCGATCTGTGGCTCCTCGGCGAGACGTTCACGTTGGAACAGAACGAATTGGCCCTCGGTGGCCGCGCGATCACGCTGCGCACCCCCTACGCCCGATACGACGAAGTGCTCGTCTCGCTCCACGGCATCCATCAAGGCGTGAACGCCGCCACGGCGATCGTCGCGGCTGAGGCCTTCCTCGGTCGCGCGCTCGGTGAGGAGCCGGTCACCTCGACCTTGGCCAAGGCCCGCATGCCCGGTCGAATGGAGCTCATCTCGCGAAAGCCAATGATCGTGCTCGACGGCGCGCACAACCCGGCCGGCGTGAAGGCGCTCGTCGCACGCTCGACGGCGCCTTCCACGTCGCGGGCGAGCGACGATGCGTGCTCGGCATGTTGAGCGGCCGCGACGTCGATGACATGGTCGAACCACTCGTCAGTCTCGGCTTCACCGAGTTCCACTGTTGCGCGCCGCACTCACCGCGTGCCGTCCCCGCCAAAGACGTCGCCGACGCGGTGCGTCGCCACGGCGGCGTCGCCTACGAGCACCCGAGTGCGACCTCGGCGTTGGCGCAGCGCGCGCGAACGTTCGACCGACGAGGACCTCATCGTCGTCGCGGGCAGTCTGTACCTCGTCGCCGAGGTGCGCGGCGAGGTGCTGCGGGTGCGCTCGCGGCACTTGACGTGACGACTGTTAGATTGCTTCGTCGTGGATAGAACGCTCTTCATCGTGAAGCCCGACGGCGTCGAGCGCGGACTCATCGGCGAGATCATCGGCCGCATCGAGGCCAAGCAGCTGCGTGTCGTCGCGGCCGAGCTGCGCACGATCGACCTCGCGACGGCCGAGCGACACTACGCCGAACACCGGCAAGGACTACTACGACAAGCTCGTCGAGTTCATCACACAGGGACCGTCGCTGGTCACCATCGTGAGGGTCCGGGGACACGTGGCAGGTCGTCGCGGGGCTCATGGGCGCGACGAACGCGAAGGATGCCGCGCCGGGAACGATTCGCGGTGACCTCGCGGTCGGACATCGAGAGAATCTCGTGCACGGTTCGGACTCGGCTGTCGGCGCAACGCGAGATTGAAATCTTCTTCCCTCATCTGGTCTAACGACGTTTAGTGGCCCCGAGTGGGTCTCGTGTCCTAGCCTTGTAGGTGAAGAGGGCATCGTCGTCACTACTTAAAGGGTCTTTATGGTTGATAGTCGTTTCTCGCTTTTGGGCCGTGACATGGCGGTCGACCTCGGAACCGCGAACACGCTGGTCTACGTCCGGGGCCGCGGCATCGTCTTGAACGAGCCGTCCGTGGTCGCGATCGACGTCAAAGACGGCAAGCCGTTGGCCGTCGGCGCCGAGGCCAAGCGCATGATCGGTCGCACCCCGAGCAACATCCAAGCCGTGCGTCCCTTGAAAGACGGCGTCATCGCCGACTTCGAGATCTGCGAGAAGATGCTGCGCTACTTCATCCACCGCGTCCACCAACGTCGCTTCGCGAAACCGCGCATGGTCATCTGCGTGCCCTCGGGCATCACCGGCGTCGAACAGCGCGCCGTCATGGAAGCGGCCGAGTTCGCCGGCGCGCGCAAGGCCTACATCATCGAAGAGCCGATGGCCGCCGCGATCGGCGCCGGACTGCCGATCCACGAACCGACCGGCAACATGGTCGTGGACATCGGCGGTGGCACGACCGAGGTCGCCGTCATCTCACTCGGCGGCATCGTGACGAGTCAGTCGATTCGCGTCGGCGGCGACGAACTCGACGAAGCGTTGATCGCCTACGTGAAGAAAGAGTTCCAGCTGGCGCTCGGTGAGCGAACGGCCGAAGAGATCAAGATTCAACTCGGCTCGGCCTACCCGCTCGAAGAGGAGTTGCGCGCTGAGATCCGCGGTCGCGACCTCGTGACCGGACTCCCGAAGACGGTCATCATCTCGACCGAACAGATTCGCAAGGCCATGGAAGAGCCGGTCCAGGCGATCGTGGACGCCGTGAAGGTGACGCTGGACCGCACCCCACCGGAACTCTCGTCGGACCTCATGGAACAGGGCATCGTTTTGACCGGCGGGGGCGCGTTGCTCGCGGGTATCGCGGCGCGACTCGAGTACGAAACGAATATGCCCATCATCGTGGCGAACGACCCACTCAACTGCGTGGCGTTAGGAAGCGGCATGTGCCTCGAAGAACTCGATGTCTTCGCGCGCATGTTGAAGACCAGCCCTACGCGCTAACCCGTGGCCACGGATCGGACGAGGCGTCGAACGTGGACCATCGGCGCCACCGTCTCGGTACTCCTGGTCGTGCTCTACCTCAGCGGCGGTGTCGTCTCGGGACTGCGTTCGGCCGCGAACTTCGTCACCTCGCCGTTCACCTGGACGGTGAACGAGATCGCGCGCCCGATCGGTCACATGTTCGCGGGCGCCATCAACTACAGCGACGTCGTCTCGCAGAATCAGAAACTCCGCTACGAACTCGGTAAGGCCGAGCTCAAGGCCAACGAGACGTGGGCCGAGAACCGACAGCTCGAACAACTCAGCACCCAACTCGTCGTGCCCTTCGTCGGCTCGCTGCCGACGGTGGCGGCCCAGGTCACCGCGCTCTCGCCGACGAACTTCGCCGCGACGGTCGACATCTCCAAGGGGCGCGACAGCGGCGTCATGGTGGGGATGCCGGTCGTCGCCAACGGGGGACTCGTCGGCATCGTCATCAGACCACGGCGCACGGCGCCACGGTCCTCCTGATCACCGATGTGAAATCGCTGATCGGCGTGACCTTCGGTAACGACAAGACCTCGATCGTCGTGAGTGGCCAGGGCGTCAACAACGGCCTCAACGCGACCTCGGTGCCGCTCACGTCCTCGGTGCGCGCGGGCACGATGCTCGTACACCAACGGACTCGACGGCGGACTCTTCCCGCCGGGACTGCCGGTCGCCAAGGTGTCCAAGGTGACCCTCACCCCCGGCGCGGCGACCTACAACCTCTCGCTGCACCCGTTGGCCGACCTGCGCAATCTGGACTACCTCGACGTGGTCCTATGGGAGCCCTCGACGTGACGCGCGCCCTTATCCCGGTCACGGTGGTCACCATGTTCATCGTCGGCGTGCAGCTCTCGGTCTTTTCGACGTGGCGGTTCGCCGGCGTCGTCTTCATGCTCGTGTGGCTCTGGCCCTTCGCCCTCGGCCTCGCCGGCTTCACGACGCTGTCGATCTGGGCCGCGGTCGTGGGCGGTGTCTTCTTCGACACGCACGCCGCTACGCCGTTCGGCCTGACCGCCATGGTCGGTGTCGTGCTCGCCTACGGCGCGTCACGTCTCGGCAAAGAGGGTGTCGGTGACCTCGACTCGGCGGCCTGGTGGGTCACGCCCGTCCTCGCGGCCGGCGCGGGTCTCGTGGCGCCGGTCATCTACACCGTCGGCGGTATCGGCGTCTTGAACTTCTCTCTGTGGCACGGCAGCCTCGTGAACTCGATGGTCGTCAACGCGTGTCGCCTTCCTCGTCCTGGCCCGGCCCGTCTCGCGCCTGGCCAAACGCGTCGGCGCCGACGGTGTGCGGGCGCGTCGATGAAAGGTTCGTGGCGTGACCGTCCCTCGGGCTCTCGGTTCTCACGGCTGTGGCGCCCCTGGAGTTCACTACACCCGTTTCGCGGCCAGGGCCGATCGATTAACGAACCCAAGCCGGTGGGCATTCGCGACCTCGTCGCCCAGCCCGGTGACGTCAAACTGCGTCCCGAACGTCGTTGGTACGTGATCGGCGGATTCTTCTTCTTGTTGTTCCTCCTGCTCGTCGGCCGGCTCTACGTCTACAGATCAAGGACCACAAGCAGTCGGTCGCGCAGGTGGCCGAGAACTCGATTCGCAAGGTGTCGATACCGGCCTCGCGCGGGTTGATCCTGGATCGTAACGGCACGCCGCTGGTGAACAACGTGACGACCGTCGAGATCCGACTGTCGCGCGCCGAGGCGACACTCGATCCGTCGATCGAGGGCACGTTGGCGTCGCTGACCGGTCTCGGGTCAACCAGATCGCCAGTGACCTCGCCAACCCGGCCTACGACCCCTATCAGCCGGCGCCGATCCTCGCCAACGCGCCGGCGAACATCGTGCAGTTCATCAAGCTCCACCCCGGCGAGTTCCCGGGCGTATCGGTCCTGGACGTCTCGGAACGCACGTACCCACTCGGTGGCAGCGTCGGATCCCAGGTCCTCGGCTACGTCGGTCCGGTGAGCGACAACGAAGCCGGAAAGACCGGCATCGAAGCCTTCTACGAGAGGTACCTGCGCGGCAAGAACGGGACGAGTTCGATCAAAGTGGCCGCCAGCGGCAACATCATCGGCACACTGCAGTCGACCCAACCCCAGGTCGGCGACTCGGTCGTGCTCAACATCGACGGTGGACTGCAAAAGGCGCTCGACGGGATCTTGAAGGCCGACATCTTGCACGACCGAACGGTGCCCGATCCCCGTTCGGGGATCTTGCCCCAAGCGATCAACGGCGCCGCGGTGGTGATGGACGTCAACAACGGCGCCGTACTGGCGATGTCGAGCTATCCGTCGTACAACCTGTCGTCGTTCGTGAACGGACTGTCCGAGACCGAGTTCAAACACCTCATCAAAGTGGGTGCCTTCAACAACTACGCGATCCAGGGTCTCTACACGCCGGGCAGCACGTTCAAGTTGGTGACGGCGACCGCGATGATGCAGACCGGCGTGCTCTCGCCCAACGCGTTGATCGACGACACCGGCAGCTTCAAAGTGCCGGGCTGCCATTCGAACCCCAAAGGCTGCGTCTTTCACGACGACGAGACGACGGGCCTCGGTGAGGTCGATCTCCAGAGCGCCCTGACCGAATCATCGGACTACTACTTCTATAACTTGGGCTATCTCTTCTGGTCCCAGCAGGCGAGGTACGGTCAGACCCCTATCCAAAACGTCGCACATCAGTACGGGCTCGATCAGTACACGGACATCGACCTCTCCAACGAAGTCGAGGGGCGCGTCGACTCGCCGGAGGTCCGAAAGGAACTCCACGCCGAAGCACCGAAGGACTTCCCGTACACGAGTTGGTACACCGGGGACAACATCGAGATGGCCTTCGGTCAGGGCACGACCGCGTTGACGCCCATCGGCCTCGCCAACGCCTACGCCACCTTCGCCAACGGCGGCACGCGCTACGCCCCGGAGGTGGCGGCCGGGATCATCAACGCGCACGGACAGACGGTGATTCGTTACGGCCCTCGCGTCTTGGGACACGTCAGTCTGCCGCCCGGTGTGCGCAACCCGATTCTCGCGGGCCTCGAAGGGGTCGTGATGGATCCCTCGGGGACGGCCTACGCGCCGTTCCACGACAACATCAACTTCTCACTCTCCACCTTTCCCATCGCCGGCAAGACCGGTACCGCGACCAACGGCGGGCAGGGTATCGAGCCCAACTCCTGGTTCGTCGGCTTCGGACCGACCACGCACCCGAAGTACGTCGTGCTGTGCGTCATCGAAGAGGGCGGCTACGGCGCCGACGCCGCCGCGCCGGTGGTCGCTCGAACGTTCAACTATCTCGTGGCCCACCCGATCGGGTCGATTCACTTCAAGCGGGTGTTGACGCCTCCCACGACCACCACCACGAGGCCCCACTCGGGTACCACCACGACGACGACCAGCCCAACCACCACCACGACGACCCTGAAATAGGACAAATCGCCGAACGGAGCGGCTCTCCGAGTAACCTGATGGCCGTTGGGCGTTTCTGTGCAAAATGTGCAGTGCGCGATAAGAACGCAGCAGTTGCGCGGTGAGGTACTACTCCGCTCCTGCAAGCATTGAGGACTACACGTGGTACACGGCAGTGAAGTGACCCTATTACTGATCTCCATCGTCACTCTCGCCTCGGCCCGTCACGCCACATCTCCCAACACCTACGTCGCACGATCCCTTCGGCGCGTATCCACCCCCGTAAGCGTGGCGCCCTGCGCCCCCCTACCTAAGAACTCAAGGAGTACCCGTCGTGAGCGACGAAACCAACACTCAACCCGCATCGTCATCTAGCCCCCGAATCGGCGACACGCGACCCGCACCTCAGATTGGCGACACCCGACCGGGATCGGGCCCCGCGTCGAACGGACAGTCACCGGCCCGTCAAGGCCAGGGACAACAAGGTCAAGGACAAGGCCAGGGCGGCGGTAATCGACGTCGACGTGGCGGCCGCGGTCGAGGCGGCGGTGGCGGTGGCGGTGGCCAAGGTGGTCAGCCGCGCAACCCCAGTCGTACCTTCGACTCACCAGTAGAGGCCTCCGCGCCCGAGGCGGCCGGCGAGGAGAGCGCGGCCGGTCGCGGTAAGAACAAGCGTCGTCGCGGCGGCGAGCGGCGCACGCGCGCCCAGGGTCGCTACCTCATGTGCGTGCACACGTCCAAGGAGGCGACGCACATCGCGACCCTCGAAGGTCGCACCATGGTCGAGTACACGGTCGCCAAGGCGGCCGATGAGACCAACCAGATCGACGGCAACATCTACGTCGGTCGCATCCAGAACGTACTGCCGGGAATGGAACTGGCCTTCGTCGACATCGGCATCCCGAAGAACGCGGTCCTCTATCGCGGTGACATCTCCTATGACACGGACGATGTCGAAGGCGCCTCCTCGAACGACAAGCGCATCGAACAGATGATCAAGTCGGGACAGACCATCATCTGTCAGGTCACGAAGAACGCCATCGGCGCCAAGGGCGCGCGACTGACCCAAGAGGTCTCACTCCCCGGACGCTTCGCCGTGCTCGTGCCGAACTCGAGCACCATCGGCATCTCCAAGCGTCTGCCCGACGGCGAACGCCGGCGACTGCGCAAGATCATCGACGACGTCAAGCCCGAACGTCACGGCATCATCATCCGCACGGCCGCCGAGGGCGTGACCGCCGATGACCTGGCGCGCGACGTCAGTTCACTCGCTGAGAAGTGGGCGGCGATCGAGGCCGAGGTCGCCAAGTCGAACCAGCCGCGCCTCGTCTACCGCGACCTCGACCTCGCGGTACGGGTACTGCGCGAAGAGCTCAACGACGACTACCGCGGCGTGTTGATCGACGACCGGGACCTCTACGAGAAGGTGCGCGAGTACGTGCTGGCGGTCAACCCCGAGCTGGCCGACCGCATCGAGTACTACGACCGCTCGACCGAGGAGCTGCCGCTCTTCGAGCGCTACTTCGTCCACGAACAGCTCCACCGCGCGCTCGACCGCAAGGTCTTCTTGCCCTCGGGCGGTTCGCTCATCATCGAGCGCACGGAGGCCCTCACGGTCGTCGACGTCAATACCGGCAAGAACGTCGGGACGACGAATCTCGAAGAGACTGTCTTTCGCAACAACCTCGAGGCGGCCGAAGAGGTGGCGCGACAGCTGCGTCTGCGCGACATCGGCGGCATCATCGTCATCGACTTCATCGACATGGAGTCCAAGGGCAACCGCGAGGCCGTCGCCTCGGCGCTGCGCCAGGCGCTTTCGCGTGACAAGACCCGCACCCAGGTCTTCGACATCTCGGAACTGGGTCTCGTCGAGATGACGCGAAAGCGCGTCAACGAGGGGCTGCTGGAGTCCGTGTCGAGCATCTGTACGGTCTGTGACGGGCGCGGTTTCGTCGTCGAGACCGGCCTCTAGGGCTCGAGCGGTACGCCGAATCGGCTACTATTGAATCCCTATGTACGCCGTTATCCGTGTAGGCACATCTCAAGAGCGCGTCACCGAGGGCCAAGTCGTCCGCGTTGACCTGCGCTCGGAAGAGAATGGTGCCGAAATCCAGTTCGAGCCCGTCCTTTTGGTCGATGGCGACTCCGTCGTCGCCGGACCAGCACTGAAGGGCGCGTCCGTGACCGCAACGATCCTCGGCGAGGAGAAGGGGCCCAAGATCCGGGCCCTCACCTACAAGGCGAAGTCGATCCAGCGCAAGCGCTGGGGACACCGCCAGCACTACACGAGCGTCGAGATCACCAAGATCTCGCCGAAGGCCTAGGAGAGTCCGATGTCCAAGACCAAAGGCGGCGGTTCCACTAGGAACGGCCGCGATTCCAACGCCCAGCGTCTGGGCGTGAAGACCTTCGACGGAACTGCTGTAAAGACGGGGAGCATCATCATGCGCCAGCGCGGAACTCAGTTCCACCCCGGGCGCAATGTCGGCATCGGCAAGGATGACACCCTGTTCGCGCTCGCTGAAGGAACCGTGAAATTCGGCTACCGAGGCGGCCGAAAACTGGTTGACGTTCTCGTCGGCTGAGTTTTCCTCCTAAAACAAGAAACCCCCGGGCTCGCCCGGGGGTTTCTTGTTTTACATCGAGAACTACGCGCTTTTGACTGCCTTTTTGAAGGTCGAGCCAATGGAAACCTTTGGAGCGTTTGAAGCCTTCACCTGAATGGCTTCGCCAGTCTGGGGATTACGAGCCGTGCGGGCCTTGCGGGCCACACGCTCGAAGGAAAGGAAGCCCGACAGAACAATCTTCTCACCCTTCGAAACATTTGAAACCACAACATCTTCTAGGGCCTTGAGGACCTCAGCTACCGTGTTCTTGTTTGCGCCACTTTCGGCAACAATCGCATCTACCAACTCGGCCTTGTTCACCGGTCGACTCCTTACTCTTCGTTGAATCGGACTGGGAGTGTTCCCAGCAACCGGAGCCATCTTTACGCAAAACGCGCCAAATATTGGGATTTCTCATAAGAAATCGCCGTTTCGGGCCAAAAGCCGATTACGAAACTGCAGGTCAGCGGTAGTTTCTCAAATTGTTGTGTTATCGAATCGTAACGTTGAAAGGCACGAAAAAGCCCCAAAAGTCGCTGAATCACTGGAAAACAAGGGCATTTCAGAAGACGACCAATCGCCTGCTCTCGCGCCACGATCGTCCACTTTCGAGCGGACGTAGATTGACGACGTGACGACTTCGTGCGTGGACTGTGGCTGCAGCGGGGTGCGGCGACGTCGTCTGCACGCGTGCGCCGATCCCGCGTGTTGTTGCGCCGATGCGCCCGTGCAGACCATGGAGATGCTCGCCCAACGCGTGCGTAACGCCATGGAGGCGATCGATCTCGCCACGATGGCCGAGCTTCTCGCGCCGAACGCCAAGTGGGGAGCACCCGAACAAGAGGTGCCGATGTGTCAAAACGCGCACGAGATCCTTTCGTGGTACGACCTGGCCCAAGCCGAGGGCGTACGCGCCGAGATCAAAGAGGTCGTCGTGGTGGGCGAGAGTCTCGTGATCGGACTGAAGGTCCTCGCCAACAAGGACGTCGATCCCAAAGCGAAGAACCGAACACGCTGGCAGGTGATGAGCGTGCGCGACGGTCGAATCGCCGAGATCCGTGGTTACGAGACACGAGGCGAAGCGTCGCAGTTCGCCACGTCGGGCGTCTCGAACTGGACGTCGTAGAGGCGTCGTCGTCACCGAGCCGACTTGACGCATCAAGTGAAATAAGTGTTTTCGAGGTCGGGCCGTAGGATGAAGGCGTGTCCACGTTCGTCGATTTCGCACAATTGCACGCCAAAGCGGGCGATGGCGGGGCCGGCTGCGTCAGTTTTCGCCGCGAGGCGCACGTCGCCAAGGGCGGCCCCGACGGCGGGGACGGCGGCAAGGGCGGCGACGTCTGGATCGTCGCCGACCACAACCAGGCCTCCCTCCTCGGATTTCGCGACCACCCGTTTCGTCGAGCGACCGACGGCCAACACGGCACGTCCAAGCGCCAGCACGGCTCGCGGGGCAAGGATCAAGTCGTCATCGTGCCCGTCGGGACCATGGTCTACAGCCGTGAGGGCGAACTGCTCGTCGACCTCAACGGTCCGGGCGACCGGTGGCTGGCCGCCGAGGGCGGACTCGGAGGCCAGGGCAACAACCGCTTCCTCTCGAACAACCGTCGAGCACCGGCCTTCGCCGAACAGGGCGAGAGCGGCCAGGAGAACTGGTTCAACCTTGAACTGAAACTTCAGGCCGATGTCGCGCTAATCGGTTTCCCCAACGTCGGTAAGTCCACGTTGATCGCCCGCGTCTCGGCGGCGCGACCCAAGATCGCGGACTACCCGTTCACGACGCTCGTGCCCAACCTCGGTGTCGTGCGCGTCGGCGAACGAAGCGGCTCGACCGAACGACGCCACCGAGTTCGTGATGGCGGACATTCCCGGTCTGATCGAAGGCGCGGCCGAGGGCCGCGGCCTGGGCCACGACTTCTTGCGTCACGTCGAACGCGCGCGCGTGCTGTGCGTGCTGCTCGACCTCTCGGAGATGGCGCCGCATGCCGCCCCAGGAGCAGCTCGACATCTTGTTGCGCGAACTCGGTGACTATCAGGCCGATCTGTTGGCGCGACCGCGGGTCATCGTGGGATCCAAGGGCGACGCCGCGGCCTACGAGATGCCCGACGTCGCTGACGATCTCCTCGATCACCGGCGAGGGGATCGATCAGCTGGTCGGCCAACTGGCCGGACTCGTCGTGCAGGTGCGACGCGAAGAGGTCGAGCGCATCGAACACGAGGTCGTCGTGCACCGGCCCCTGCCCGATGAGATCACGGTCGAGCGCGCCGGTGCCAACGAGTGGGTCGTCGCGGGACGGCCGGCGATTCGCGCGGTGCGATTCCAAGACCTCACGGACGACGAAGCGTTGGCCGAGATCGTGCGGCGTCTGCGCACGCTTGGGGTCGATCGCATGCTGACGCGCGCGGGCGTGCGTGATGGCGACGTCGTCACCATTGGACCGCTGTCCTTCGAGTGGTGGCGCGACGACGTGAGCGCCGGACTGGACCGCGGCGACCACCACCGCGCTTCGCGTCGCGAACGCCTGGCGCGACACGGACGACTCGACCTGGGAGAGCCCGATGGCGATGCGTAGTCTCGTCGTCAAGATCGGCACGTCGTCGATCACCGACACCAACGGCGGCGTGGCCTACGACGCCTGGCCAACGTCGCGCGCGACGTCGTCGGACTTCGCGTGCAGGGCTGGACCGTCGTCGTCGTGACCTCGGGCGCGATCACCGCCGGTTGGTCCGAGGTGGGCCAGGGACGGCCGCGTCCGTCGGACAGCGTCTCACTGCAGGCCGTCTCGGCCGTCGGCCAACCGCTGCTGATGCACGCGTGGCGCGACGCCTTCGCGCTGAACTCGGCGCGAGCGTCGGCCAGGTGCTGCTCGCGCCGCTGGACTTCTCCACCGTGGCCAGTACCTGCACGCGCGCGGCACGCTCGAAGCGCTGCACGCGCTCCACGTCGTACCGATCGTGAACGAGAACGACGCCGTGGCCGATGAGGAGATCCGCTTCGGGGACAACGACCGGTTGGCGGCGCTGGTGGCGAACCTCGTCGGCGCGTCGCACCTCGTGCTCTTGACCGACACCGCGGGTCTCTTGACCGCCGATCCGCGACTCGACCCGACGCGCGACGCTGATCGAAGAGGTGGCGGCCTTCGACAGCGAATGGTGGACGTCGCCGGCGCCAGTCGATCCGGCGTGGGCAGCGGCGGCATGGCCTCGAAGCTCGCGGCCGCACGCATGGCGACGTGGTCGGGCATCACGACGGTGATCGCCCCGGCGCACGCCGAACACGCGCTGGTGCACGCGGTCACGCGACGCAGCCGGGATTCGGCACGACCTTTCATCCGCGTCCGGAGCGGCTGTCGGCGCGCAAGTCGTGGATCGCCTTCGCCGTCGCGAGTCGCGGCGCGCTCCACATCAATCAGGGCGCGCTGCAGGCGCTCGAGCACCACGGACGCAGCCTGCTGCGCGTCGGCGTCGAGTCTCACACCGGGAACTTCGTCGAAGGCGACGCCGTCGAGATCAAGGGACCCGAGGGCCAGGTCGTGGCCAAGGGGCTGGTGCGCGTGAGCGCCGAGTCGTTCCACGAAAGCGATGACGTCGTCGTGCACCGCGACGACCTGGTGCTCCTTCGTCGCTCCTAATGCCAACCGTTACGATTGCTCCATGTCATTGAGGCGCTGAACGCGCAGGGCCGCGCCGTGCGAGAGGCCGCGACGGCACTCGGCCAGGCCTCGAACGAGCAGCGCTGCGCCGTGCTGCTGCACGTGGCCGACCGCCTCCAAGAGACCAGTGAGGAGCTGCTTGGCGATCAACGCGAAGGACGTCGCGGCCTACCAGGAGTCCGGCGCCGGCGTCGATCGGCTCACGCTGACGACGCCAGCGCATCGAAGCGATGGCCGACGCACTGCGCGAGATCGCTGCATCACCCCGACCCGCTCTTCGAAGTCGGTCGACCAGAGCGTTCGACCGAACGGGCTTCGCATCGAACGGCTCCGCGTGCCGCTCGGCGTCATCGGCGTCGTCTACGAGAATCGACCGAACGTCACGAGTGACGTCGCGGGGCTCTGCGTGCGCAGCGGCAACGCGGCCTACCTGCGCGGGTCGTCGACGGCCTTCGCGACGAATCAGTTCATCGTGTCGCTGTGGCACGACGCCCTCGAGAAGGAGGGTCTCCCGGCGGCCGGCGTATCGCTCGTCCAGGACTCGTCCCACGAGACGGCGACGGCCTTCATGCAGATGACCGACGTCCTCGACTGTCTGATCCCGCGCGGGGGACCCGAGTCTGATCGCCGCGATGCGCGAACACGCCCGCGTGCCCTACGTCCTCGACGGTGACGGCAACTGTCACGTCTTCGTCGACGAGACGGCCGACCTCGAGAACGCCGTCGCGATCGTGCGCAACGCCAAGACCTCGCGCCCGGGCGTGTGCAACGCCGCCGAGACGGTGCTGGTGCACGAGTCGATCGCCGCGACGTTCTTGCCGGCGCTCGTCGTCGGCGATGCCCGAGGTCGAACTGCGCGCCGACGACGCGGCGCGGCGATATCTTGCCCGACGCAACGCCCGCGAGTGACGAGGACTTCGAACGCGAGTTCCTGGATCTGATCCTCGCCGTCAAGGTCGTGGACTCGCTCGACGAGGCGATCGCGCACGTCGCGCGCTACGGCACCGGCCACAGCGAGGCGATCCTCACCCGGGACTCGCGGAACGCCGAGGCGTGGGTGAAGCGCGTCGACGCCGCCGCGGTGCGTGGTGAACGCCTCGACGCGCTTCGTCGACGGCGGCGAGCTGGGACTGGGCGGCGAGGTCGGCATCTCGACCCAGAAGTTGCACGCCCGCGGCCCGATGGGACTGCGAGAACTGACCTGTCTCAAGTGGGTCGTACGAGGAGAAGGACAGATTCGATGACCGCACTGGACCCGCGCGAGGAACTCGCCAAACGACTCGGGCTCGACGAGATGCCGCCGGTGCGCTTCGATTCGGCCAAGGACGTCCTCAGACGGCTCGCCGAGAACGACTACCTGGGCGACGACGCGATCGCGTCGGTCTGCTTCCTCGCCGACCGGCTCGCCAAGCCGGTACTCGTCGAGGGTCCGGCCGGTACCGGCAAGACCGCGCTGGCCGCGCCGTCGCCGACGCGATCGGCGCGCGACTGATCCGCCTCCAGTGTTACGAGGGACTGGACGACTCGAAGGCGCTCTACGAGTGGAACTACCGCAAACAGCTCCTGCGCATCCAGGCCGGTCGGCCCGACGGGCGAGGGGACCGAGGAGCTGGGAACAACTCGAAGAGGACATCTTCGGCGAGGAGTTCCTGCTCACCCGGCCGCTGCTCGAGGCGATCTCGGCGACCGATCCGGTCGTGCTCTTGATCGACGAGGTCGACCGCGTCGAACTCGAGACCGAGGCGTTGCTGCTCGAGATCCTCTCGGAGTACCAGGTGTCGATCCCCGAGCTCGGCACCGTGCGCGCCAAGCAGATCCCGATGGTCTTTCTCACCTCGAACAACACCCGCGAACTCTCCGAGGCGCTCAAGCGCCGTTGTCTGTATCTCTACATCGGCTACCCGAGCGTCGAGCGCGAGCGCGACATCATCGTCTCGCGCGTGCCGGGTATCACGAGCACCCTCGCCGAGCAGATCGCCCAGGTCGTGCGCTCACTGCGCACGTTGGACCTGAAGAAGGCGCCGTCGGTCGCCGAGACCCTCGACTGGGCGCGCACGCTGGTGGTCCTCGGACGTTCGGAGATCGGTGACGAGGACGCGGCCGAGACGCTGCACATCTTGTTGAAGTACCAGACCGACATCGAACGCGCCACGAAAGAGCTCCTCGGTCGGCCCAAGACCGGTGCTTAACCTTCTCGGCGACTTCATCGGCGAACTACGCGCCGCGGGCATCCCCATCTCCATGAGCGAGCACGTCGACTCGGCCAAGGCGATGGAGGTGATCGACCTCTCGGATCGGTCCTTGGTGAAGAACTCACTCGCCGCGACGTTGGTGAAAGACGGCGACCACATGCCCGTCTTCAATACGGCCTTCGAGGTCTTCTTCTCGACGCGCTCGTGGGACGCGGCTTCTGCGATGATGGACGACGTCGACACCGACGAGATGGACCGCGAAGGGGCGGCCGGGGCGAGCGGGCCGGGACAGTCACGCGGCGAAGGCGGCGGCGCGTCGAGTTCGCTCAGCGCCCAGGAGCTCGCCGAGCTGCTCTTTCGCGCGCTGCGCGACGGCGACCGCGAAGCGCTGCGTCTGGCGGCCGGTGAGTCGGTCACGCGCTACGCCGGGATGGAACCGGGTCGTCCGGTCGGCGGGACGTACTACCTCTATCGGACGTTGCGCAATCTCGATCTCGAGAACCTGGAGCAACGCCTCACGCAGGGATCCAGCGATGACGACCAGTTGTCCCAGCGCCTGCGCGCGCGAAGAGGCTCGCTCGCGCATCGAGACGCTGAAGGCCGAGATCGAACGCGTCATCCGCGAGCGACTCGTGGAGGACCGCGGCTCCGAGGCGCTCGCCAAGTCGGTGCGCAAGCCGCTGCCCGAAGACCTCGACGTCATGCACGCGAATCGCGACGAGATGGCCCAGCTCGAGCGCGCGCTGCGCCCGCTCAGTCGCAAACTGGCCGTCCGCCTCGCGCGCCGACGACGCCGCCGACGACGCGGACCGGTCGACCTGCGTCACACCGTTCGCCGCAGCCTCTCGACCGGTGGCGTGCCGATCGACCTGCGCTTCAAGCCGCCGCACCCGGCCAAGCCCGAGATCTTCGTCATCGCCGACATCTCGGGATCGGTGGCCTCCTTCGCGCGCTTCACGCTGCACCTCGTGCACGCGATCAGCTCACAGTTCTCCAAGGTCCGCAGCTTCGTGTTCGTCGACGGCCTCGACGAAGTGACCGCAGCTGTTCGAGGGCGTCGACGACCCGGCCGAGACGGTCGCGCGAGATCAACGCCGAGGCCGACGTCATCGCCTTCGACGGACACTCCGACTACGGCCGCGCGCTGTTGAGTTTCCACGACCGATTCGCCAAGGACGTCACCCGACGTTCGACGATCCTGATCCTCGGCGACGCGCGCAACAACTATCACCAGGCCCACGCCGAGGTGATCGCGGACCTCAAGTACCGCGCGAAGGCCGTCTACTGGCTGAATCCCGAGCCGACGGCCTATTGGAACAGCGGCGACTCGATCGTGAGCCAGTACGCGCCCTACTGCGAGCAGGTCATCGAGTGTCGCACGCTTGCGCCAACTCGAGCGCTTCGTGGGAGAGCTCGCGTGAGCGATTCCGAGGACAGACGTCTCCCCCCGACGGGCTTTCGCCAACGCGGACCGAAGCCGACGGGGACGCGATTGATGTTGATACGCCACGGCGAGAGTTTCGCCAACGCCGACGGACTGGCCGGTGGTCCCATCGGCGACGGGGGACTCACCCCACTCGGCCGACGCCAGGCCACGGCGCTCCTCGAGCGACTGGTCATGAGTCGAGAGCTGTCCGAGGCGCGACGGCCCTCTACACGTCGGCCCTGCCGCGCGCGATCGAGACCGGCGAGATACTGCGCGCGGCCTTACCGAAGGACCTCACGCCGATCGCCGACGCCGCGTTCAACGAGATAAGTGTCGGCGAGGGCGACGGACTGCCCTGGGCCGAGTACGTCGAGACGTACGGCGCGCCGGACTGGGACTTGGAACCTGACGCGCTGACGGCGCCGGGCGGTGAGTCGCTCCTCGGTTTCTACGAGCGCTGTCGCGAGGCGATCGAGCGAACCGTGGCGCAACACCCCAAGGAGTTGGTCGTCATCGTGTGCCACGGCGGCTTCATCGAGCAGGCCATGAAGCTCTACCAGGGCGTCGGACCCCACGTGCGACTGCGCCCGCGCATCGAGAACTGTTCGATGACCGAGATCGAGTTCCGCGAGGAGTGGCGCCGTCTGTTGCGCTACAACGACCGCGCGCCGTTACCGGCCGAGTAACGCTGCAAGAACTCCGCGACGTGAAAGGCCATGTCGAGACTCTGGGTCGCGTTGAGTCGCGGGTCACAGATCGACGTGTAGTTCAATTCGAGGTCGCCCTCATTCAGTCGTGAGCCGCCGCCGAGACACTCGGTGACGTTGTCGCCGGTGAGTTCGACGTGCAGTCCGCCCGGCCACGTGCCGATGTTGGAGAGGACCTCGAAGAACTTCGAGGTCTCGGAGAGCACGTCGTCGAAGCGTCGCGTCTTCTGTCCGCCCGAGGCGACGAAGGTGTTGCCGTGCATCGGGTCACAGGCCCACACGACTTCGCGGCCCTCGGCGCGCAGTGACTCGACGAGCGGCGGCAGTCTCTCTTCCACCAGCTGATCGCCCATGCGCGCGATCAACGTCAAACGTCCGGCGCGGTTCTCGGGACTCAGCACGTCGACGAGACGAAGCAGTTCGTCGACGCCCATGGTCGGACCGACCTTGAGGCCGAGCGGATTGGACACGCCGCGCAAGAACTCCACGTGCGCGCCGTCGATCTGGCGCGTGCGGTCGCCGATCCAGAGCATGTGGGCCGAACAGTCGTACCAGTCGCCGGTCAGCGAGTCACGTCGGGTGAGGGCCTGTTCGTAGGGGAGGATCAGCGCCTCGTGGCTGGTGTAGAAGTCGACGCCCTGCAGGGCGCCGTCGTCGTGGAGGTCGATGCCGCAGGCCTTCATGAACTGCAGCGCTCGCTCGATCTCATCGGCCACGACCTCGTAGCGCTTGCCCTCCAATGAGTTCGCGACGAACTCCTGGTTCCAGGCGTGCACGCGCGAGAGCGCGGCGAAGCCACCGGTGGTGAAGGCGCGCAAGGAGATTCAGCGTCGCGACGCTCTGGTGGTAGGCGCGCGAGCAGTCGCTCGGGATCGGGTCGCCGCGACGCCTCGTCGAAGGCCTCGGCGTTGACGATGTGGCCGCGAAAGGCCAGTAATCGCTGGCCGTCGCGCTCTTCGAACTCATCGGTGCGGGGCTTGGCGAACTGTCCGGCGATGCGCCCGACCTTGATGACCGGCACGCCGGCGGCGTAGGTGAGCGCGACCGCCATCTGCAAGACGACCTTGAGCTTGTCGCGGATCGAGTCGGCCGAGCCCTCGTCGAATGACTCGGCACAGTCGCCGGCCTGCAGGAGGAAGGACTTGCCGTGGGCGACGAGTTCGAGGTGGTCGAGGAGACGACGGGCCTCGCCGGCGAAGACCAGCGGCGGCTTCAGCGCGAGATCGGCTTCGACGCGCGCGAGGTGCGCCTCGTCCGGCCAGGTGACGCCCTGGGCGGCGTTACGCGTTCGCCACGTGCTCGGGTTCCAGTCGTGCGAGGACTTCTCCATCCATCAATGGTAGAGGTTCTCCGAAGCGGGCTTTCGTCGGTGTCTAGTGTTGGCGCGTGAACGTTCGGCGAATCGGTCTCTTCGGGGGGACCTTCGACCCGCCCCACTTCGGTCACGTCGCGGCGTTGCAGGCGGCCGCGAAGAGCGGGCGCTACGACCTCATCGAAGTGACGGTCGCGGGTGACCCCTACCTCAAGCGTCTCGAGGGCGGCGTGCGTGACGCGTCCGTGCGTCTGGCGATGGCGCGCGCGGCCTTCGGCGATCTCGACCTCGTCGAGGTGTCGGACCGCGAGATCGTTCGCGACGGACCGTCCTACACCATCGACACCGTGCGTGAACTGCTCACCGACTGCGACGAAGTCGACCTCATCGTCGGCGCCGATCTGGCCGAACAACTGAATCGTTGGCACGAGGCCGACGAACTACGAACGTTGGTTCGTGTCGGCGTGGTGCCGCGCCCCGGCGCGAAGAGCGTTGTGCCTGATGGCTGGGTGAGCTACGAGATCCCGATGGACCCCGTCGATCTTTCGAGTTCGTACGTGCGCGCACTCGTGCCGACGTCGGACAACCTGCGCGAATTCATTCCGGAAAAAGTTATTCCCCTCTATCAGGGCGCACGAGGCTAAAGTCGAAGGAATGGCAGTCCGACTCTTCGACGCGACCGACCCACAGCCCACGAGGCTCCGGGGTCTGGAAGCGGCGCCGAAGAGTCGAAGAGAAGTTCGTCGCTTGAAGCAGCGATACGCAATCATCGGCGTGACGTCACTCGCGGTCCCTTTCGCCGCGGCGATGGTCGTGCTCGGGGTCGCGCACTGAGTAACGGAGTTTTCCACTGAGTGACTTGGTAACGAGCGGCGAGAACGCTCGCGGCCCCTACTCGCAGTTTCGTCGCCGCGCTCGTCAACGCCGCGGTGATGGCGGCCGAGGACAAACTCGGTCGCGACACCGTCGTGCTCGACCTGCGCGAACTCGTCGACTCCTTCGACGCCCTCGTCGTCGCGTCGGGTCGCAACGACAAACAGGTGCGCGCCATCGCCGAAGAGGTCGAACGTCTCGTCGAGATCGCGCTCGACACCAAGCCGCTACGCGTCGAAGGATTCGCCGGCGCCGAATGGATCGCGCTCGACTACGGCGACGTCATCGTGCACGTCTTCGACGAGGCCGCGCGCGAGTACTACGACCTCGAACACCTCTGGAACGCCGCGCCGACCTATCGACCGGCGACCATCGTCTAGCTGTTCAAGAGGTTCTGGAAGTCCTCGGTTCGTCACGAGGTTCGCTTCGCGGCCGCCCGGGATCGGTGCAGTCCTGGGCCACGCCGGCGACGGTGATCTCGATGCCGCGGTCCGCGATGCCCAGGGTGAGACCCACGACGTGTGAGGTCAAGACCATCTGACCGACGGCGAGAACCTCCTGGCCACGAGGGAGTTTCGCGAGCGACGAGCCGAGGTCGATATAGCCGATGCCGCCGCGGAAACTGGCCGAGAGAATGATCAGGTTCTTGGGCAGCGCCGAGGTGTAGCCGGCCTGGGCTTCGATCGCGGTGGGACCGATGATGAGCTGGCGAGCACCGACTCGAGTACGGGCGGTGACGGCACGATTCGACTCGAGGCGGAGAGGTGACCGGTGGCGTCGACGATATAGACGGGCACGCGAGATGAAACGCACGCGGCCGTTGTTCGTGCCCGGGATCGTCTTGCCCAGGATGCTCAGCCCGACCTGCTTGGGGGCGATGAGCTGCGGTGTCTTCGACGTCGGCACGAGCGAGCACCCGGCCAACGCGAGCGCCACGAGGAAGAGTCCCGCTAGTGCGCGTACGTGTCTCACGCCTGCTCGCTTTGAACGATCGGCAGGAGAATCTGGAAGCGCGCCCCACCGTCGGGGCTCTCGGTGACGCTGATCGTGCCGCCGAAGGCGCGCACGTGATCGCGCACCAGCGCGAGGCCCAGCCCCGTACCTCGCGCCACGCCGCGGTCGTGGGCCGCGCGACCGCGGAAGAATCGCTCGAAGACCGCGTCGTGCTCTTCGTTCGGGACACCGGCGCCGGCGTCGTCGACGTTGACCGCCAACTGCGAACCCGCCACGTCGATGCGGAGCGCCACGGCGCCTTCGGCGTACCGATGCGCGTTGTCGATCAAGTTCGTGATGACGCGTTCGAAACGGCGGCGATCGACACGCACGAGCGGGTCACCGACGCCGTTCGCGATCTCGACCGGTGGCTCGTCCAAGCCGTGACGGCGCGACGCCGAGCGCACCGCCTGACGGACGAGTTCGACGGCGGACAGGGTCTCCATCACGAGGGGCACGGCGCCGGCGTCACTGCGTGACATCTCGAGCAGGTCTTCGACGAGCGATTGGAAGATCGAGAGGTCGGCCACCAATAGGTCCAGGCTTTCCTGACCGGCCGAGGAGAGATCCTCGCGATGTTGCTGCAGTACCGAGGCCGTCGTGGCCAACGTCGTGAGTGGCGAGCGAAGTTCGTGGCTGACGTCGCTCGCGAAGCGCGCGTCGCGTTCGAGACGCTGCACGAGTTGACTGACCATCTGGTTGAAGGACTCGGTCAGCTGCTGGACTTCGCGGTCGGCGCGATTCACCTGGAGACGTGTCGTGAGGGCGCCGTCGGCGATCAGGGCGGCCGCGAAGGAGACCTCCTCGAGCGGCCGCACCGTTCGACGCGTGACCCAGATACCACCACTCATACCGACGATCGTCGTGAAGATGGCGCCGAGAATCAAGGCGAACGCGAGTAGTCGAAGCGTGTTCTCGAGTTTGTTGAGCTGGAAGACCTCGAACATCTGCGTCTCGACCGCCGGGATCGGTAGACCGACCACGAAGATGATGCGGCCATTGGAGTCCAGGGTCTGTTCGGTGGCGTGGCCCTGCTCCCACGATCTTGATGGTGTCGCTCGACACGTCGAACGTGGAGGCACGGTTCGATCGCGCCAGCCACTGGTGGTGCGTTTGCACGAGCACGTTCGAGGCGGTCGCCGTCTTGATCCCGTTGAGCAGGTTCGAGAGTTCGGTGGGCGATGAGTACAGGGTGGTGCGCACCAGCGCGGCGGTCACGTAGCTCTGTTTCAGATCGGTCTGTTGCTGATTGGAGATCAGCAGACGTTTGACACCGACGTAGGTGAGTGACGCGAAGAGCGAACTGAGGATGAAGGCGCCCAGACCGAAGGTCACGAGGAGGCGAAGTCGAAGACTCCGTCGTCGCATTAGATGACCAGCTTGTACCCGGTGCCACGGACCGTCGACGAGGAAGATCGGGTTGGCCGCGTCGGGCTCAATCTTCATCCGCAGTCGACGGATGTGGACGTCGACGAGGCGGCTGTCCCCGAAGTAGTCGTAGCCCCACACCCGTTCGAGCAGGTCCTCACGCGAGAGCGGCTTGCCGTTGTTCGACGCGAGGTCGGTCAAGAGGCGGAACTCCGTCGAGGTGAGGTGCAGTTCGGTACCGTCGGACTGGCGTACGAGCCCCTCGTCGGGGATCACGTGCAGGTGACCGAGTTGGAAGGCGCCGGTGCTCTTCTCCGGCCGACGGCGAAGGTGGGCGCGCACGCGCGCCAACAGCTCTCTCGGGCACGAAGGGCTTGGTGACATAGTCGTCGGCGCCCGATTCGAGTCCGAGCACGACGTCGGCGGTGTCGTCACGCGCCGAGACGATCACGATCGGCAGGTCGCTCGCGCCGCGCAGGGCCTGACACGTCTCGAATCCGGACATGCCCGGCAACATGATGTCGACGATCGCCATGTCCGAGGCCATGCGGTTGAACAGGGCGATACCGATCTCGCCGGTCGGGGCGTCGTCGACGACGAAGCCCTCGCCCTCGAACATCAGTCGCAGCGCGGTGCGGATGTGGTCGTCGTCTTCGACAATCAGTATGCGTGACACTGGTTCCCCTCCGATTCCTCGTCCAACCTTAGAAGGTCATCGAGTACTCCGTAGGTCGTTACTAGCCTTGTGTCGTGTCACGAGAACGTAACGGGAGTCGGGCCGCAACGCAGTGGCACCTGAAGGACTACGCCGTGACACTTCGCGCGACCGATCGGGCCGAAGCGACGCAAAGGGCCTATCGCAGTGACGTCGAGGCCTTCATCGCGTGGGCCGAAGACCGAGACGTCCATCGCCCTCGTGACGTGACGATGCGCGTGCTGCGCGACTACCTCGCCTTCATGACCGAACGCGGCGACGAACGCACCTCGATCATCCGCCGGCGTGCCTCCCTGCGCGGCTACTTCACCTGGATGGTCCAGCGCGGCCACCTCGATGAGAGTCCGGCGGCGCGGCTCTCGGCGCCGCGGCCGAATCACCGACTCCCCAAGATCGTCGTTCGTGAACAGCTCGACAACCTGCTCGACGACGACTGGGGCGACGACGCCTGGGCGACGCTCGACCGCGCGGTGTGCGAGGTCCTCTACGGCGCGGGCCTTCGCGTGAGCGAACTGTGCGGCCTGAATGTCTCTTCGATCGACTTTCGCCAGGGCCTGCTCCGCGTGATGGGTAAGGGCCGCAAGGAGCGCATCGTCCCGCTGCATCGCCGCGGGCTCGACGCCGTGCAACTGTGGCTGGACGACGCACGCGATGACGTGATGCGCCACGACTCCGAGCCATCGGCGCTGTTCTTCAACCGACGCGGCAACCGCCTGGGTCCGCGTGACGTTCGCCGCATCCTGGACAATCGGATCGCGCGCGGTCACGTCCATCCCCACGCGTTACGCCACACCTACGCGACGCACCTCTTGGAGGGCGGCGCGGACCTGCGCGTGGTCCAAGAACTGCTCGGTCACGAGAGTCTCACGACGACTCAGATCTACACCCACGTCTCGAAGTCGCGACTCCAGAAGGTCCATCACGACACCCACCCGAGGGGCTAGCTGAGCCCAGCGACTATCATGGTTTGGCTCTCCCGCAGTGGGTGGGTTAACGATAAGTTCCCGTGGTTTCGTACGGTCGCCTTCGGGTGCACCACGGGGATCGAGCAACCGAACGGAAGGAAAAATAACGTGGCACTCGTCACCCTGCAAGAACTCCTGGACTCCGGAGTCCATTTCGGACACCAGACCCGCCGTTGGAATCCCAAGATGCGTCGATTCATCCTCGGCGAGCGCAACGGCATTTACCTCATCGATCTGCGCAAGACCCTGCTCGGCATCGAGACGAGCTACGCCTACGTGCGCGACCTCGTCGCCGACGGCGGCGTGATCCTCTTCGTGGGCACCAAGAAGCAGACCCAGGGTCCCATCGAGGACTACGCCAAGGCCTGCGGCATGCCCTTCGTCAACCAGCGCTGGCTGGGCGGCATGCTCACCAACTTCGCCACCGTCGCCGGTCGCGTGAAGCGCATGGTGGAACTGCGTTCGATGCAGCGCGCCGGTGACTTCGACAACATGCCCAAGCGCGAGGCGTTGCGCCACAGCCGCGAACTCGAGAAACTCGACCGCAACCTCTCGGGTATCGCGAATCTCGAGCGCGTCCCCGACGCCATCTTCGTGATCGACACGAAGAAGGAGCACATCGCCGTGACCGAGGCCCGCAAGCTCGGCCTGCCGGTCGTCGCGGTCGTCGACACCAACTGTGACCCCGACGTGATCGACTACGTCATCCCGGGCAACGACGACGCCATTCGCTCCGGCGCGCTGCTCTGTCGTCTGATGGCCGACGCCGTCACCGAGGGTCGCTACATCCGACAGAACCGTCCGGTCATCTCCAAGCAGTCCTCGGCCCCGGCCAACAAGGCCGCGTTGATCGAGGAGTCGCCAGTCGTCGCCGACGCTCCGTCTGAGGCAACCGCTGAGGCGCCTGCCGACGTCGTGCGCCGCCCGCTGAGGTGGGACTGTCCGACGTCGCGCCCGCCGTGGCGCCCGATGACGCACCGGAGCTGGTCGACGTCGAGACGCTCGAGCCGGTCGCCGAAGCAGCACTTCCCGCTGGCGAAGAGACCGACGGATCGAGGCGTCGACGGAGTCCAACGACACGACGGCCAACGCCTAAATTTCTTTAGCAGAGAATCAAAGAGGAGAACAAGGTGGCAATCACCGCGAAAGATGTACAAACGCTGCGCCAAGCGACGGGCGTCGGGATACTCGACGCCAAGAAGGCGCTCGAGGCGAACGACGGCAACATGGAAGAGGCCACGAAATGGCTGCGCGTGCAGGGAATGGCCTCGGCCGCCAAGCGCGCCGACCGCGAGGCCGGTGAGGGCGCCGTCGCCGTCGTGCGAAACGGCAACGTCGCGGCGATGGTCGAGATGCGCTGTGAGACCGACTTCGTCGCGAAGTCCGAGGAGTTCGTCACGCTCGTCGACGAGATCGCGGCGCGCGTCTGCGCCGAGGGCACCGACGCCGTATCGCAGTTCAACGATCAGGTCGAGAAGATGCTCACGACGCTGAAAGAGAACATCTCGATCGGCCGGGTCTACCGACTCGAGGCCGGTGAGGGCGAGGTCGTCGACACCTACATCCACCACCAGTCGGGACGAGGCGTCAACGGCGTCATCATCGTGGTGAAGGGCGCCTCCGAAGAGGTCGCCCACGAGATCGCGGTGCACATCGCCTTCACCAAGCCGCTCTACCTGAAGCGCGAGGACGTCCCGCAGTCCGAGATCGACGCCGAGCGCAAGACCGTCGAAGAGATCTCGCGCAACGAGGGCAAGCCCGAAGCGGCGTTGCCCAAGATCATCGACGGCCGCATGAACGGCTGGTTCAAGGACCGCGTCCTCGTCGAGCAGACCTACGTGAAGGACGAGAAGCAGACCATCGCCCAGTTCTTGGGCAGCGCGTCGATCACGGCGTTCGCCCAAGTGGTCATCGGGGGATAGGTCATCACCGTGCGCCGCGTGGTCCTGAAGCTGTCGGGTGAGGCCCTCGCCTCGGCCGCCAGCGACGAGACCATCGACGCTTCGACGGTCGACTTCCTCGCCTCAGAGATCGCCAAGGCGATGGAGCCCGGCGACCTGCAGTTGGCCGTCGTGGTCGGCGGCGGGAACATCTGGCGCGGCGCGACGGGCGCGATGGCCGGTATGAACCGCGCCAACTCGGACCTCATGGGCATGCTCGGGACCGTCATCAACGCCCTGGCCCTGCAAGACGCGATCGAGACCCACGGCCGACCGACCCGCGTCCTCTCGGCGATCGGCATGGACCAGGTGGCCGAGCCCTATATTCGCCGGCGCGCCGTGCGTCACCTCGAAAAGGGCCGCGTCGTCATCTTCGCGGCCGGTATGGGCAATCCCTACTTCACGACCGACACGCCGGCCGCGCAGCGCGCGGCCGAGATCGAGGCCGACATCGTGCTCAAAGGGACCCACGGCGGCGTCGACGGTGTCTACACCGCGGACCCGCGCGTCGATCCCAGCGCGACGAAGTTCGACGAACTCTCCTTCGACGAGGTCATCGCGCGCGACCTTCGCGTCATGGACATGACCGCCATCACGTTCTGCAAGGACAATCACTTGCCGATCCGGGTCTTTGACCTGATGGCCGAGGGAAACTTGGGTCGCGCGCTCGACGGTCAGGCCGTCGGTACGCTGGTGAGGTAATGGAAAACGAACTCGTCGAGCTGGTGATGCAGGACACTCGTGAACGTATGGCGAAGGTGATCGAGCACGCCAAGGCCGAGTTCTCCACCGTGCGCACCGGGCGTGCCTCGTCGTCGTTGATCGAGAACCTCATGGTCGAGTACTACGGCACCGACACGGCGCTGAAGCAGCTGGCGAACTTCTCGGTCCCCGAACCGCGTTTGCTCGTGGTCTCGCCCTTCGACAAGGGCGCCATGGCCTCGATCGAAAAGGCCATCTCGAATGCCGATCTGGGGCTCAATCCCTCCAACGACGGCGTCGTCATCCGCCTCACGTTCCCGTCACTCACCGAGGAGCGTCGTAAGAGTTTCGTGAAGATCGTCCACACTAAGGCCGAAGAGGGACGCGTCGCATTACGCGGCTGTCGACGCCACGCCCGCCAAGAACTCGAGGCGTTGGAGAAGGACAAGAGCATCTCCAGTGACGACCTCGAGCATTACGAGAAGATTCTTGACAAGATGACCCAAGAAGAAGTGGCCGTCGTGGACGCGCTACTCGCTCACAAGGAGCAGGAACTACTTGAAGTCTGACGACGACGACGGCACGCTGTTCGACGAACCGACGGGCGAGATGCCGGTCGTGAGTTCGACCGACTCGCGCGTGACGATCACCGGCGCCGAGATCGCCGCCGACGCGGCCGACGAGACGATGATCATCGACCCGACGACGTTGCTGCCGCACTGGACCGACGCGCCGACCGGGCAGGTACCGATCGTCGTGGCCCGAGAGGCGGCCGACAGCGACGATCCGTGGTCCGCGATCCCCGCGCCGGCGTGGCGCGAGGGCGAGGCCGACTGGGTCGCCCACGAGGACCAGTTCGACACCGCCATCCTCGCCGGGGAGCAGCGTGAGGACACCGCTCGACCGTGGGAGTTCGCCGAACCTGAGGCCACCTTCGTCGACGAAGAGGTCGTGACCGAGGCGCCGCGCCCCGAGCCGGACCGCATCGCGCGCACGCGTCGTTCCATCTCGACGAACCCGTTGGCCGGGCGTGCCGTCCGCCAGAGCAACGATCGCAACTTCTCTCGCGCGCTAGCGACTGGCGTCGTCCTCGCGGCTGTCGTCGCGGGCGTCTTCCTGCTCGGCGCACTTCCGGTCGCGGTCATGGTCCTCGTGGTCTTGGGGCTCGCCGGCGCCGAGGCCTACGCCGGCTTTCGCTCGGCCGGCGCGCATCCGGCCACGGTGCTCGGCATCGTCGCGATCTTGACGCTCGGCGTCGCGGTCTACAACAAGGGCCTCACTTCGGTCGGGGCCATCAGCGTCTTGTTGGTCGTCTTCGGATTCGTCTGGTACCTGAACGCCGGCCGAGCGGTCGACGTGCTCGACGGTCTGGGCGCGACGGTCTTCGTCTACGTCTGGATCGGCGTCATCGGCTCCTACGCGCTGCTCTTCGTCGCGCCACGCAACTTCGTCGACGGCCACGGACTGTCGTATCTGTTCGGCGCGATGTTGCTCACGGTCGCCAACGACTCCGGCGCCTTCATCGTCGGGCGCCAGTACGGCAGGCGACCACTCAACAAACTGCTCTCGCCGAACAAGACCATGGAGGGCACCGCCGCGGGCACGGTCGTCACCCTCGTCGCGGGGGCGTTGGTCCTGCCGCTCATGAGCGTGTGGACGCGCAAGGCCGGCATCGAAGCGGCCGTCGCTATCTCGATCGTGGTGCCGCTCGGCGACCTCTTCGAATCGATGGTGAAGCGCACGATCGGGGTGAAGGACCTCGGCCGACTCCTGCCGGGACACGGCGGACTGCTGGACCGCATCGACGGTCTGCTCTTCGCGTTGCCCACCATGTACTACCTCTGCCACGTTCTCAAACTGGGCTGACGATGCCGACGGTGCGGCGCAGCGTCGCGCTCCTCGGCGCCACGGGATCGATCGGTTCACAGACCATTGACGTCTTGCGACGAGAGCCCGAGATGTTCGAGCTCGTCGCGCTCTCCGGCGGGGAGCAGCTGAGCGCACTGGCCGAGATCGTGAACGAGTTTCGCGTCACGCGCGTCGGCGTCATCAGCGACGCGCATCGCGATACCCTGGCCGCGCTGGTCGGAACGAACGTCGACATCGTCGTCGGGGACGACGGACTGTCAGCCCTCGCCGCGAGCGCCGACATCGTCGTGAACGCGGTCCTCGGCTTCGCCGGACTACCGGTCACGCTCTCGGCCCTGAAAGCGGGCAAGCGGTTGGCGCTCGCGAACAAGGAGTCACTCATCGCCGCGGCGCCCCTGGTGGCGAAGGTCCGCTCGACGCCCGGGGCGACGTTGCTGCCGGTCGACTCCGAACACTGCGCGATCCACCAGTGCCTCGCGAGTTCACCGGCCGCGCCGGGCTATCCCGACGTTCGCCGACTCCTCCTCACCGCGTCGGGCGGTCCGTTTCGCGGCTGGTCACTCGAACAGCTGCGCGGCGCCACCAAGGCCGACGCGCTGAATCACCCCACGTGGTCGATGGGCGCCAAGATCACCATCGACTCATCGACGCTCATGAACAAGGGACTCGAGGTCCTTGAGGCCTCGGCGCTCTTCGGCATCGACGTCGAACGCGTCGAAGTCGTCGTGCACCCGCAGTCGATCGTCCACTCGATGGTCGAGTACGTCGACGGCTCGGTACTCGCGCAACTGTCGCGTCCCGACATGCGCCTGCCGATCGCCTACTGCCTGGGACTGCCGGTGCGCCTCGATCACGGATGGGGTGCGATCGACTTCACGCAAGACCTGGAGCTGACCTTCGAGGCGCCCGACCCCAAGGCCTTCCCGGCGATCGCGCTGGCCTACGAGGCCTCGCGACTCGGGGGAGCGGCGCCGGCGTGGTTGAGTGCCGCCAACGAAGTCGCCGTCGCGGCCTTCTTAGCCGACGAGATCCGTTGGTGCGACATCATCGACGTGGTCGCGCGCGTGATGGACGGCTACGTGGCCGATCCGCTGGATTCCTTGCAGGCGCTGGTCGCCAACGATGCGACTGCGCGCGCACGGGCCACGGTATTCTCAAGCAATAGCCATTGATTCGAATACTGAGACCCGTCGGTCCCTGATCGCCCTGCTCGTCGGCACCGCCGCCGTCGTGGCGTTACTCACCTGGCTGGACGGCTGGGCCCTGCCGCTCGTGATCTTCGCGATCATCTTCATCGTGATGGCCCACGAGTTCGGCCACTTCATCACGGCCAAGCGCGCCGGGATGAAGGTGACCGACTTCTTCGTCGGCTTCGGTCCAGTGATCTGGTCGACCACGATCGGCGAGACGCGTTACGGCGTTCGCGCGATCCTCGCCGGTGGCTACGTGAAGGTCCCGGGGATGACCTGGACCGAGGAGATCCCCCCGCAGGACGAGAGCCGCACCTACCGTTCGGCGTCGTACCCGAGGAAGGTGCTCTTCGCCTCGGCCGGATCGCTGATGCACGTGCTCATGGCGTTGCTCCTGGCGTGGGCCGCGATCGTCTTCGTCGGGCTTCCCTCGAACAGTCACGTCGGCGTGGGTGACTTCACGAAGTGGCAAGGTCACAAGGAGAATGCCGCGCAGCTCGCCGGACTGAAGCTCGGCGACCAGATCGTCTCGATCGACGGCGTCGCGATCACGAGTGACAACCAGTTGATCAACGTCATCAGTCACGACACGGGAAAGGACCTGACGATCCTCGTCCAGCGCGCCGGCCACGATCTCACGCTGCACGCGACGCCGGTCAACGGCAAGACGGTGAAGGTCGACGGCACCGTCTTGGCGAATCACGGCTACCTGGGTGTCGGCATCGAGAACTTCGGCGCCCGCGGGACATGGTACGCAGCGATCCCCGGATCGTTCACGGAGGTGGCGTCGCTCATCGGACTCGGCGCGCACGCGATCGTGCACGTCTTCTCGCCCGGAGAGTTCGCGAGCCTGGCCCATCAGGTCACGACACCGGCGGCGGCCGTCAATCCGCACAACCAGTTGACGCGACCGGACTCCATCGTCGGGGTGGTCCGACTGGCCGTGGAGAGCACCCAATACGGCGCCGGACAGCTGTTGATACTCCTCGCGGCCGTCAACATCTTCATCGGCATGCTGAACATGTTGCCGATGCTGCCGCTGGACGGGGGCTACGTCGCGATCGCGACCTACGAGCGACTGCGTTCTCGACGCGGCGTGCGCTACCACGCCGATATCAACAAGCTGGTCCCGTTCGTCTACGCCTTCATGGCCGTGCTGCTGTTCCTCTTCGCCACCACGCTGTATCTCGACATCGCGCACCCGATCCACCTCTAGCCGCTTTGCTTCTCGTGAGAACGGGCAGACTGGATGCGTGGACGTCACCGCCAGCCCCCTCAGCCCCCGTCGAAAGACCCGTCAGATCGCCGTCGGTTCGGTAAAGGTCGGGGGCGACGCGCCGATCTCGGTCCAGTCGATGACGACGACCAAGACGGCCGACGTCGAAGGGACGCTCGAACAGATCTACGCGTTGGCGGCCGAGGGTGCCGACATCGTGCGCTGCACCTGCAACGAGGTCGCGGCCGCCGAAGGCCTGGCCCAGATCGTCCCGCGTTCGCCGGTGCCGATCGTCGCCGACATCCACTTCCACGTCGAGATGGCGCTCGCGGCCCTAGAGGCCGGCGTCCAGGGACTGCGGCTCAATCCGGGGAACCTACGCAAGCCCGAAGAGATCAAGCTCGTGGCCTCCGAGGCGCGCGACCGCGGTGTGCCGATTCGCATCGGCGTGAACGCCGGCAGCCTGCACCCCGACATCTACGAACGATTCGGCGGCGCCACGCCCGAGGCATTGGTGGAGTCGGCGCGTCTGGAGTTGGCCTACTTCGACGAAGTGGACTTCCACGACGTCAAGATCTCGGTGAAGGCCTCGTCAGTCGCGACGATGATCGCGGCCTACCGATTGGCCTCGGAGACCTTCGACTACCCGCTGCACCTCGGCGTGACCGAGGCCGGTCCCCTGCCCGGGGGACTGCTGAAGGGCACGGCCGGCATCGGGACGTTGCTCGCCGAAGGCATCGGCGACACGCTGCGCTACTCACTCACGGCCGACCCGGTCGAGGAGGCGCGCGCCGGGCGCACGTTGCTCGAGGTCCTGGGACTGCGCGAACGAAAGGGACTGGACCTGATCGCCTGTCCCAGTTGCGGTCGCGCCGAGGTCGACGTCATCAAGGTCGCCAACGAGGCCCAGACGGCGCTGTCGGCGCTCAACGTGCCCATCCAGGTCGCGGTCATGGGCTGCGTCGTGAACGGCCCGGGCGAAGCGAAGCACGCGGACCTCGGTATCGCCGCCGGCAAGAAGCGCGGCCATCTCTTCATCAAGGGCAAGATCGTGCGCGTCGTCAAAGAGGACGAGATGGTCGAGGCGCTCGTCGAAGAGGCGAAGTTGATCATGGCCGAGGGCGTCGAAGCGCGCCTCGCCGCGCGCGACCAAGGCGCCGAGGCCGAAGCCGAAGCCGACCGCGCGATGCTGCTCGATGACCGCGGCGCCGACGTCAATCACGCCAACGAGCGCATCGAGAAGATCCGTCGCCGCGCCGAGAGTTAAAACGACGCTTCGCTAGGCTGTCGCCACGAATCAAAGGAGAATCGTGGCTCAAAGTGTTCTGACCCCTCAGAGCGGAGACTTCCCGCGCTGGTATCAAGACGTCGTCGCCAAGGGCGAGATGGCCGACAACGGACCGGTGCGCGGCACGATGGTGATCCGCCCCTACGGGTGGTCGATCTGGGAGCGGATGCAGTCCGAGATGGACGCGCGAATCAAGGAGACCGGGGCCCAGAATGCCTATTTCCCCCTCTTCATCCCGCTCAGTTACTTCCAGCGCGAGGCCGAGCACGTCGAGGGATTCAGCCCCGAACTGGCCGTGGTCACGCACGCGGGTGGCGAAGAACTGGCCGAACCGATCGTGGTGCGTCCGACCTCAGAGACCGTCATTGGCGAGTACATGGCCAAGTGGATCCAGAGCTACCGTGACTTGCCGTTGTTGCTCAACCAGTGGAGCAACGTCGTCCGTTGGGAGCTGCGCCCGCGGCTCTTCCTGCGCTCCTCGGAGTTCCTCTGGCAAGAGGGCCACACGGCCCACGCGAGCTACGAGGACGCCAACGCGTTTGCCACGAAGATCCACCTCGAGGTCTACAACGACTTCCTCGAGACGGTGCTCGCGGCGCCTTCGCACCTCGGCATCAAGCCGGCCAGTGAGCGATTCCCCGGCGCCATCAACTCCATGACCGCCGAGACGATGATGCGCGACGGCAAGGCGTTGCAGATGGCGACGACGCATGAACTGGGACAGAACTTCGCCAAGGCCTTCGACATCTACTTCCAGAGCGAGGCCGGTCAGGCCGAGCTCTGTCACACGACGTCCTGGGGCGCGTCGACGCGCATGGTGGGCGGGCTCATCATGCTCCACGGCGACGACGACGGCCTGGTCGTGCCACCGAAGCTCGCGCCGATTCAAGCGGTCGTCATCGCGGTGCGCGACGAGCCGGAGGTCAACGACGCGTGCGACACGGTGGCGGCGTCACTCAAGAGCGCGGGCGTTCGCGTCCAGATCGACCGCGGCCGCGGCAGCTTCGGTCGTCGGGTCACCGACTGGGAGATCAAGGGCGTGCCACTGCGGATCGAAGTCGGCCCTCGCGACCTGAAAGAAGGACTGGTCACCCTAGTGCGGCGCGACAACGGGGCGAAGGCGCCGCTCGCGCTCGATACGGTCGCGGCCAACGCCCTGGCATTGCTCGGCGAGATCCAAGTCGACATGTTCAACGGCGCCAAGACTCGACTCAGCGACGCCACCCACGACGTGACCTCGATCGCCGAGGCGATCGAAGCGGCCGAGACGGGCTTCGCGCGACTCGACTGGGACACTGTGGGCGTTGCGGGTGAAGCGGCGCTGAAGGTCGAGGCGATCACGGTGCGCTGTCTGCAACGCCGCGACGGTTCGATGCCGCTCACCGACACCGAGAACGACCTCGTCGCCATCGTCGCCAAGTCGTACTGATCCAGTCGCTCAGAGCGGTCGCGAGGAAACGATCGGCGAGATGCCGAGCGTCTGTCCCGGTCCTGTGACGAGCCCTTGCAGTAGTCACACCTGCGCCGTCGCCCGTGAGCGTGACCGACCCACGGCTGGCCGGACGGTGTAGGAGCGCGCACGTAGAAGAAGTCGACAGGTAGCGGTTGACCGGTCGTCGCAGCGACTCTTGGCCACTTCGAAGTACGCGTGGCCGTGCGGCGCGAGGTTCAACAGACTTCGGCGACGTGCGATTGAAGAACAGACTGGTGTGGCGTACGCTGAAGGTGAGTAATCGACCGGCGCTCGTCATAAAAACGCACCGGCGGATAACCGTGGATCTGACAGAGGGTGGCGCTGACGTTGGTGATCGTGACCGTGAAGGCCTGGCGCCGGTCGACCGCCGAGACCGCGTCGGACCGACGAAGGAGAGCTGCGCGGCGCGTGCACTCGAGCGAGGGCGTTGTCGTGGTCGTCGTCGATTTCGGCCCGTCTTGGCGCGCCGAGGCCGAGAGGGCCGGTCCCAAGAGCGCGGCGGCGATGACGAGGGCCGACGAGGCGCCCGCGAGGCGAGCGAGGCGCGGAGAGTTCGACGGCACGGGGTCGAATGTAACACCGGCTGTCGAGGCGAATCGGCGCCCGCTAGATAAGAATTTTCGATGAATTTCGGCGCGTCACGGAGCGGATTCCAATTGTCATCAGGGGTGAGAAATGCTACAATCGCTGCCTACAGTCCGCTCAGGACGTATGGACTCGTTTAAGCGCGGGCCTCGGGCCCGCGCTTTTTCTTTGTCCGGACGTCCGAATCGGCACATGGAGAGGAGACGGTTCGTGGACTTAGAGACACCACTGCGTTCCCTCCTATCCGAACTCGGACTGGACCTCTACGACCTCGAAATGGTCAAAGGTACGCTGAACGTCGTCGTGACCAAGCCCGGCGGGGTCGACCTCGAGTCCCTCACCAAGGCCAACCGCCGGATCTCAGAGTGGCTCGACGTGAACGACCCGATCCCCGGGCGCTTCACGCTGGACGTCTCGAGCCCCGGGCTGGAACGCAAACTGCGCACACCGGCGCACTTTATTTCAACGATCGGCGAGGTCGTCACGCTGCGCGAGACGCGCAGCGACGCCCCGACTCGGCGCCTCGAGGGCACCGTGTTGGCGGCCGACGAGACGTCGGTCACGCTCGATGACGCCGATCACGGCCGCGTCGTCGTGCCGATCGAGTCCATTGAACGCGCGCGCACAGTCTTTAAGTGGGGCGCCGAAGCGAAGCCCTCGCCCTCGCGGGCGAAGTCCGTTGCTTCATCGACGAAGAAGGGCGGGTAGGCATGGCGAACTTTGAATTCCTAGAAGCGTTGGGACAGATTGCGCGTGACCAGAACATCGACGAAGGGGAGTTGCTCATCGCGCTCGCCAACGCGCTCCTCGCCGCCTACAAGCGCCGTCCCGACTCCGCCGAGGACGCCGAAGTCGAGATCAACCCCGAGACCGGTGAGATCAAGGTGTGGGGACTCGAGCTCGACCTCGAGGGCAACGTCACGCGCGAGTGGGACGCGACGCCCGAGGACTTCGGACGCATCGCGGCCCAGACCGCCAAGCAGGTCCTGATGCAACTCATCCGCGACATCCAGCGACGCCAGATGTACGAGGAGTTCGCCAACCGCGAGGGCGACATCGTCTCGGGCACCGTGCAACAGAACGACAACCGCTACACGCTGCTCGACCTCGGTCGCGTCGAGGCGCTGTTGCCCCAAGCCGAACAGATCGCCTTCGAGCGCTACGAGCACGGCGCGCGCATCAAGGTCTACATCGTCGAGGTGCGAAAGACCAACAAGGGTCCCCAGATCGTCGTGAGCCGAACGCACCCGGCGTTGGTCGCCAAGCTGTTCGAGATCGAGGTGCCCGAGATCGCTAACGGCATCGTCGAGATCAAGGCCCTCGCGCGCGAACCCGGTCACCGCAGCAAGATCGCGGTCGCCTCGAACGACCACATGATCGACCCGGTCGGCGCGTGCGTCGGCGCGCGCGGCAGTCGCGTTCGCAACATCACGAACGAACTGCGCAGCGAGCGAATCGACGTCGTGCCCTACAGCGACGACCCGATCGAGTTCATCCAGGCCGCCCTGCAGCCGGCGCGCGTGCGCGAGGTCCGACTCGACGAGACCGAGGGCATCGCGACGGTGATCGTGCACGACCAGCAGCTCTCACTCGCCATCGGCAAGGAGGGCCAGAACGCCCGCCTGGCCGCGCGTCTGACGGGCTGGCGCATCGACATCCGTTCGGAGAACGAGGGTGTCGAGGAAGAGGTCGTCGAAGAGGTCTGGACCGACGGCGACGTCGTGGTCGATGAGACGATCGCGGTCGTGCCCGGTGAGGACGGTGAGAGCGCGGCGATCGTGATCGACGAGGTCATCACCGACGCTGAGGGCCACGTCGAAGAGGTCGTCGCTCGTCGAAGAGATCGAGCGTCGTACGCCGAGGGAGGCGACGAGGCCGCGTCGAGGCGAGCGCCGACGCGGTCGTGGAGGACGAGGCATAGCGCCCCAGCGAACGTGCGCGGTCTGTCGACGGACGCCGTGACGACGCCGAGATGACCCGCGCCGGCACGGTATGACGGAACGTGGTACCTCGGACGAGGACCTGGTCGCGGGCTCTGGTGGTGCGACGCCGCGTGTTCGAAGCGCACTGCGCGTGGGGCACCTCGCTCGGGCCCTCAAGTCGGCGGTGGGCGAGGACGACCTCGAGGTCGTCCGCGCGTCTGGGAACGGGTCGCGGACTGCTTTAGCGGTGATTGTGGAAGAATAGATAACTGTGCTCGCGAAAGCGGGTACGAGAAGCAAGGGAAGGTTTTGGCCCAGAAGAAGATCCGTGTGCACGAGCTCTCGAAGGAGCTCGGTCTCACGAGCAAAGAGCTACTCACGCTCGCCCAAAAACTCGGCATTGGTGCCTCGAGCCCCTCTGCGTCGATCGAGGACGCCCAGGCCGACCGGATCCGACGTCGGGCCGACGCCGACGGTCTGCGTCGAGAGGTCCAGCCCGAAGAGGCCGCCAAGGCGGCCAAGGCCACCAAGGCGGCAAAGGCCACCAAGGCCGCGGGCGCGACGAAGGCCGCCGCGGTCGCGGTCGCAGCCCGCCGTCGTCGAAGCCACCCGCGCGCGTCAGTCGCGTCACCAAGGCCGCCGAACCGGCGGCGGCGACGTCTGACGCACCGGCCACCGAGGCACCCGTCCGCCCCGGCCGCCGTGGAGCCCAAGGTCGTGCGCAGTCGCGCCCCGATCGTGAAGCCCGCGCCGACGCGCACGCGTCGCCGAGCGGACCGACGACGATTCGTCCGACGCAACGTTCCGTCTCCGGCGAAGCCGGCGGAGGGCGGTCGCCGTCGACCCGACCGCCACTCAGTTCGACCGGTCGACCGATTCCGCCGCCGCCCGGTCGTCCGATGAGTGCCACCGGCCGACCGATCCCGCCGCCGCCCGGCGCACGTCGACCGATGTGCGCGCCCGACGCTCGACCGTCGAGTCCCGGTGGCCCGCGGCCGATGAGCCCTCGACCGAATCCCGCCTCGCGAACCGGCGGCCCGACCTCGCGTCCCGGCGGCGCCGGGGGCGGATTTCCCGGCCAGCGCCCCGGTGCTCCGGCGAGGGCGCGCCCGGGTGGTCCGAACCGCGGTGGACCGCCGAGTCGCGGCACCGGCGGACCGCGCGGATCCCAGCGCAAGGCGACGCGACGTCGCCGTCGCAACGTCGAAGAGCTCGAGCCGACCCAGATGACGACGTGGCAGCCGAGCAGCCTGCCCGTGCCCGACGGCGAGGTCATCATCGAGCGCGGCTCGACGGCGAAGGACGTCGGACCCAAGCTGAACCGCAGCGCCGCCGACATCATGCGATTCCTCTTCTTGCAGGGCGAGATCATCACCGCGGTGCAGAGCCTCAGCGACGACATGATCGAGCTCTACGCCGCCGAAGTGGGCGCCAACGTGCACATGGTCGATCCCGGTGAACAACAAGAGGCCGCGCTGCTCGCGAAGTTCTTCGACGAAGACGACCAGGACGACGAGATCCCGGCGACGCCGCGACCACCGGTCGTCACGGTCATGGGTCACGTCGACCACGGCAAGACGCTGCTGCTCGACAAGATCCGCCAGACCGACGTCGTCGCCGGCGAAGCGGGCGGCATCACCCAGCACATCGGCGCCTACCAGGTGCAGTGGAAGGGCAAGGCGATCGCCTTCATCGACACGCCCGGTCACGAGGCCTTCACCGCGATGCGCGCGCGCGGCGCCAAGGTCACCGACATCGTCATCCTCGTGGTGGCGGCCGACGACGGCGTCATGCCCCAGACGGTCGAGGCGATCAACCACGCCAAGGCCGCGGACGTGCCGCTCATCGTCGCGGTCAACAAGATGGACAAGGCCGACGCCAATCCCGACCGCGTGCTCCAACAGATCAGCGAGTACGGACTGGTCCCCGAGAAGTGGGGCGGCGACACGATCGTCGTCGAGATCTCCGCGCTGCAGGGCACCGGCATCGACGAACTGCTCGAGCAGGTCCTGCTCGTCGCCGAGGTCGCCGAGCTCGCGGCGCGACCCGACCGGTCGGGCCGTCGGCACCGTCCTCGAGGCGAATCTCGAAGTCGGTCGCGGACCGGTCGCCACCGTCATGGTGCAAAAGGGCCTGCTCGCGGTCGGCGACCCGGTCGTCGCCGGCGCCGCCTTCGGCAAGGTGAAGGCGCTCATCAACGACCAGGGCAAGCCGATCAAGTCGGCCGGACCCTCGACGCCGGTGCAGATCCTCGGTTTCAGCGAGCCCCCGTTCGCCGGCGACGAGATGCGCGTCGCCCACGACCTCGCCCACGCGCGCTCCCTCGCCGAGGCGCGCGCCCAGCGCGCGCGCCTCATCGGTCACCAGCCCGTCGCCTCGACGAGCGGCGCGCGCCTGGAAGACCTCTTCGAGCAGATCCAGCGCGGCGAGACCGCGACGCTCAACATCGTCTTGAAGGCCGACGTCCAGGGCTCGCTCGAGGCGTGCACCGAGTCACTGCGCAAGCTCGAGCGCGACGACGTGAAGCTCGTCATCGTGCACCGCGGTGTCGGCGGCATCACCGAGAACGACGTGCAACTGGCCAAGGCGTCCAACGCGACGATCATCGGCTTCAACGTGCGACCGGACAAGCGCAGTCGCGACCTCGCCGAGACCGAGGGCGTCCAGATCCGCACCTACGAGATCATCTACAAGTTGATCGAGGAGATCGAGGCCGCGATGCTCGGCCTGCTCTCGCCGGTCTACGAAGAGATCGTCACCGGCGAGGCCGAGGTGCGCGAGGTCTTCCGCGTGCCGAGCATCGGCGCGATCGCCGGCTGCTTCGTGCGCGACGGCGTCATCACCCGTGGCTCGAAGGTGCGCTTCCTGCGCGAGGGCACCATCATCTGGAAAGGCTCGATCACGTCGCTGCGTCGCTTCAAGGACGACGCGCGCGAAGTGGCGTCCGGCTTCGAGTGCGGTATCGGTCTCTCCGACTACCAAGACCTCAAGGCTGGCGACATCATCGAGACCTTCGAAGAGCGCGAGATTCCTCAGAACGGCCTAACGCATGGCCCGTTCATCTGGATCACACCATCCGTACCCACGCTCGGCGCGCGTCAATCAGATTCTTCGCGAGGTGATCTCGGACGAATTGACGAGGATCTCGGACGTCGACGACCGCATCGGCATCGTGACGGTGACCGGCGTCGAGACGACGCAGGACCTGCGCCAGGCGATGGTCTTCTTCGACTCCCTGACGCCCGAGACGAGGCTCGCGCTCGAAGAGCGCCGGGCGCAGATCCAGTCGGCCGTCAACGTGCAGACGAGATTCAAGCGCACGCCGAAGCTCTCGTTCATGGCCGATCCGGCCGTGGCCAGCGGCGAGGCCGTGGAGGAGATCATCCGTCGCCAAAACCATGACGACGAGTAACGGCCTCCTCCTCATCGACAAGCCGACAGGGACTCACGAGCCACGACGTCGTGGCGCGCGTACGCCGGATCTCTGCACGAGAAGAAGGTCGGCCACGCCGGCACCCTCGATCCGATGGCGACCGGGCTGTTGGTGCTGGCCGTCGGTCCCTCGACGCGCCTCCTGCGGTTCGCCCAGTCCGAGACCAAGCGCTACGTCGGCGCGGTCAGGTTCGGCGTCGCGACCGACTCGCTCGACGCCGACGGCGCGGTCGTGGAGGAGCGACCCGTGCCGACGTTCACGAGCGAGATGGTCAACGCCGCGGCGGCCGCGATGCTCGGGTTCAGGTACAGACGCCGCCGATGGTCTCGGCCATCCAGATCGACGGTCAACGGCTTCACGAACTCGCGCGGCGCGGCGT
>CAVXRB010000015.1:0-58174 GCA_963764095.1 uncultured Acidimicrobiaceae bacterium
GTCACCGGCTTGTCGAGCGGACCGAAACGACAGGCGTTGCTGACGATGTTGGCGATGACGCGCTGAACCAAGACCGGATGAGTGATCACCGGCGGGAGTTCGCCCGACACGGCGACCTCGATCGTGCGCCCACGAGGATTGACGGTGGCGATCGCGTTCTTCAGCGCGACTTCGAGCTGCACGGGCTCATGGCGCACCGGCACTTCGTCAGCTTCCAGTCGTCCCGCGTCGATGAGATTGACGACTAGTCGAGTGAGCTGGTGCACCTGGAGCGTCGACGCCGCTGAGGACCGCGTTGCTTTCGTCGAGTGAACGTCGCTCATGACTTCCGGCCAGAAGCGAGAGACTGGCCTGCACCTTTTCGAGTGGGCCGAGCAATTCCTTCGACGCGGTGCCGGAACAGTGCCAGTCGAAGTGACTCGGCCTCGGCGATCTCTTGGAACTGGTTCGCGTCGCGCGCGATGATCTGGCTGCGCAGTCCGGCGGCGATTCGTCGCGCGAAGGCGCTGATCAGTTGGTGGTCTTGCTCGTTCAACGTCGCGCCGACCACGAAAAGACGGTGTTCATCGTCGATCTCGAAGAATGAACACCTCACCGAAGTCGCTCACGGACCAGGCCACTCGACGAGGTCGGTCTCCATACGACCTTCGCGTTGGACGCAGAGGGCGACACTCGAGGCCGCGAAGACGAGCGCAGCGTTCGAGCATCGGCTGGAAGTCCTCGTGGGACGCAGCGACGCTCGCCGCGGCACCGGCGAGGATCTGCGCTTCCGCGCGCGCCCGGTCCGCCTCGTGTGCACGCTCGGCAAATCGGTTCACGATCACGCTCGCCGAACCGCGAAGAGCAGGAACGCAATGAGCGCCACCACGTCATCGGGGCGAGCGACACCAGTGTGTGGAAGGGCCTTACAAAGTAGTAATTCTCGAGCCCCGACGGCGATAGCGCCGCCACCACCCACGAGCGCACCGGCCCAGGTGGTCAGAGCGAGGATCGCGACGAGGAAGACCAGAGAACACCGTCGATAGCGAGAGTCTAGAACGAATCTGACTCATCACAATCGTGAGGAGCGGCATGAGAATGAGTGGCCGTCACCAGCGCGAGGACCACGCGCGTCCAGGTCAAGCGCTCGGTCTGACGTCGACGATGGACATGCGGCGGGCGCTCCCCGCCGACGGCGATGATGTGGACGTCGAGGTCGCGCGCGTGGCGTAACACCTTCTCGACGACGCCGTTCGCAGGACGCCAGAAGGGCCGAGGCCGACTCGCGCCGAGACGATCTGCGTGCCGCGCTCGCTGCGAGCAAAGGCCACGAATGCGGTCGCGGTGTCGTCGTCAACGACCTCTTGGAACTTGCCCTCGAACTCTTCGACGAGTTCGCGCGCTTCAGTCGTGTCCGGTAGGGACGTGACGAATCGCGTCGGACCTTGATGACGTGCACCGCGAAGAGTTCGGCGCCGGTCCGCGACGCGATACGCGCCGCTCGGCGCAAGAGGTCCGCATCCGTGGCGGTACCCGTGATCCCGACGACGAGCCGTTCACGGGTCTCCCAGGACTGATGCGATCGCGTGGTCGTCGAGATAACGCTGCAGGGAGTCCTCGACCCGATCGGCCAGCCACAGCAGGCCAGCTCGCGAAGCGCGCTGAGATTTCCGACGCGAAAGTAGTTCGCCAGCGATGCGTCGATCTTGTCGGCGGCGTAGATATTGCCGTGCGCCATCCGCCGACGAAGGGCCTCGGGCGTAACGTCGACGATCTCGATCTGTTCGGCGCGACGGACGATCGCGTCGGGGATGGTCTCTTGTTGATGAATGCCGCGTGATCTTCTCGACGACGTCGTTCACCGATTCCAGATGCTGGATGTTGACGGTCGTGATCACATCGATGCCCGCATCGAGCATCGCGTCCACGTCTTGCCATCGCTTTTCGTTCGTACTGCCCACCACGTTCGTGTGCGCCAGTTCATCGACCAGGGCCACGACAGGGTGTCGGGCCAGGACGGCCTCTAAGTCCATCTCTTCCATCAGCGCGCCGCGATATTCGCGAACCACGCGCGGTATGACCTCGAGGTCGCGCAGTTGGGCTTCGGTGAGCGTTCGGCCGTGGGTCTCGACGTAGGCCACGACCACGTCAGTGCCACGTTCTCGACGGCGCCATCCCTCGTCGAGCATCCGAAACGTCTTGCCGACGCCGGGTGCCGAACCCAGGTACACCCGCAAGATTCCGCGCTGCATGGGACCAGTATCGCCTAAGGACATGGGGGGACAACTCGCCTTCGAGGTGCGCGCGCAATAGGTCGCATGATGAATTCGCCGACCACGTAAGCGGCGATGACGTCAACCACGGCGACCGCCACGATGCGTTGTTCGAGCGTGACCGCAGCGCCGGGCGTCGGCGTGAGCACGAAGCGTCCGACCACCGACCACGCCACGTCGCCAGGATCTCCGTCTCGGGACCGGGAAGGCCGATCTCGCGTGCCGGCCATCGCATGCCCACGTGCGCCACGTCACCGTTGGAGTGGATCTGCGCGAGGGGCGGGTCCGGCAGGGTCCGTTTCGAATCGACAGGCGCGCAGCGACAACAGACGGTCAGCGACGGTTCGCCTGCTCGATCATCACCGCGACGGGAACCGAATCGGCCGCCAATACCGCGACCCGTGGATCATCTAGACGTAGGCCGTTGAACTGGCGCCGCCTGCCAGTGTCGGCGGCTCTGGGCCGCCAATTCGGTCACGAGGACGCCAACGACGAAGATGGCAATGGTCGTCTCGAGATCGGTCGATAGCTGATGGCGAATCGATCGTAGGGCCGCGTGAGGAAGAAGTCGAACCAGATCGCTGAGGAGACACTGGCGACGACGCCGGCACCCCGGTTACCGCTCACCGCGACCGCGGCGAGGATGAGCACCATCACGAGGGCGCCGCGGCCGATTCGCGAACGTCCCCGGAATGGGACGAGGATCGCCGGCTGCGATCAGATGGCGCGCCGGCTCCCGAGACCAGTGCCACCCGTGTGCGCTGCGCGCGCAGCAGTTCAATCATCACGCACTGCCCCCTGATTCACTTCTCCAGTTTCGCGAGACCCTCGTTCAACTGCAGGACGTCGATGTAACTCGAGCCCATGAAACCAAACTGTGCGGGATGCGTCTGCTGTTTGATCAGCGCCCTCAATTCGAGACCGAGACGCCGGTGGCCTTGGTGATCATCGGGATCTGCACGGTTGCGTCCATGGCGGAGATGTCGGGGTCGTAGCCACTGGCCGACGTGGTCACCAAATCGATCGTCGGGTTCACGCCGAAGTCGTGCCAGTACGTCACGAGTGCTTTCGTGTTGTACTCGAGCGCCTTCGAGTGGGGGCCGAGGTTGGTCGCGGCCGACTCGCCGTCGTGACCGTTCGCCACCAGCGGGTTGTCGCCGCCAGACTGCGTCGCGCTGGCGGCGTAGGGACCGGTGTCGTCGGGTCGGCCGTGGAACCACTTCGGACTCGACCAGTTCTGGCCGATCAGCAGCGAACCGTTCTTCGTCACCGAGCCGTCGGCGTGGAACGGAAAGAGCACTTGGGCGACGCCCGTGCCGGCGAAGGCGTAGACGAAGCCGAAGAAGACCAAACAAAAGACACACATGACCAGTGATCGGCGAAGGTGGACGAGCATCAGCATATTCCTTTTAATAGGCGTGAAGAGCGACCAGAATTAGGTCGATCAGTTTGATGAAGATGAACGGCACGATGACCCCGCCGACGCCATAGATCCAGACGTTGCGACGCAGGATCGACGCCGAGCCGGTAGGGCGGAACTTGACCCCGCGCAGCGCCAGAGGGATCAGCGCGATGATGACCAGCGCGTTGAAGATGACGGCGGAAAGTACGGCGCTCTGGGCGCTGTGGAGGTGCATGATGTTGAGCGCTTCGAGCGGACGGTTGTGCTTGAAGACGTACGTGCCAGCAAAGAGCGCCGGAATGATAGCGAAGTACTTGGCGACGTCATTGGCGATCGAGAACGTCGTCAGCGACCCTCGCGTGATCAACAGTTGCTTGCCGATCTCGACGACATCGATCAACTTGGTCGGATTCGAGTCGAGGTCCACCATGTTGCCGGCCTCTTTGGCCGCCGTGGTTCCGGTATTCATCGCGACGCCGACGTCGGCCTGGGCGAGCGCCGGCGCGTCATTGGTACCGTCGCCGGTCATGGCGACGAGCTTGCCGCCCTCTTGTTCCTTCTTGATGAGTGCCATCTTCGCTTCAGGGGTCGCCTCGGCCAGGAAGTCATCGACGCCGGCCTCTTGGGCGATGGCCGCCGCCGTCAACGGGTTGTCGCCCGTGATCATGACGGTCCGAATACCCATCTGACGCATCTCGGCGAACTTCTCGCGGATGCCCTGCTTGACGACGTCCTTCAGTTCGATGACGCCCAGGATGTCGGTGCCGTCGGCGACGACCAGCGGCGTCGAACCCGCGCGCGAAGTGCGTTCGACGATGGCGTCGAGGTCGGCCGGGGCCGTACCGCCCGAATCCACGACCCAGCGCTTCACGGAGTCCGCGGCACCCTTTCGGATCTGGCGCGTCCCGATGTCGAGTCCCGACATCCTGGTCGTCGCCGTGAAGGGCACGAAAACGTGGTCGGTGCCGAGTTGGCGCTCCCGAATGCCGAACTGCTTCCTTGGCGAGCACGACGACCGAACGACCTTCCGGCGTCTCGTCGGCGAGTGAGGCCAACTGGGCCACGTCGGCCAGTTCGGCCTCGGTGTGTCCGCCGACCGGGAAGAAGTTCGCGGCCATGCGGTTGCCCAAGCGTGATGGTCCCGGTCTTGTCGAGCAGGAGGACCTGAACGTCGCCCGCGGCCTCGACCGCGCGCCCGCTCATGGCCAGCACGTTGCGCTGCACGAGACGGTCCATGCCGGCGATGCCGATGGCCGAGAGCAGTGCGCCGATCGTCGTCGGGATGAGACAGACCAGCAGCGACACGAGGATCACGACGGAGACCGAGGCGCCGGCAAAGTTCCCGAAGGGCACCAACGTCACGACCACGGGGATGAAGACGATGGTAAGGACCGCGAAAAGAATCGTCAGAGCGATCTCATTCGGCGTCTTCTGTCGATTCGCCCCTTCGACCAGTGTGATCATTCGGTCGATGAACGTCTGACCTCGTTCGGCCGTGATGCGCACCACGATGCGGTCTGAGAGGACCTTCGGTGCCACCCGGTGACGGCGGAGCGGTCGCCGCCGGACTCACGAATGACCGGCGCCGATTCGCCCGTGATCGCTGACTCATCGACCGAGGCGATGCCTTCGACGATCTCGCCGTCGGACGGAATCACGTCGTTGGCTTCGCAGACGACGAGGTCGCCCTTGGCGAGCAATGCCGCGGCGACGAGCTCTTCGGTCCCGTCGGGACGAAGTCGTCGCGCCTCGGTCTCCGAGCGCATCTTGCGCAACGTGTCGGCCTGCGCCTTGCCACGTCCCTCGGCCATCGCCTCGGCGAAGTTGGCGAAGAGGACGGTCAGGACGAGCCAGACGGTGATCGACCAAGTGAAGATGCCGGGGTGGGCGATGGCCTCGATGAAGGTGATGACCGAGCCGACGAGCACGATGAACATAACGGGGTTCTTGATCTGCGTCCGCGGGATCCATCTTGCGGAACGAGTCGCGCAGGGCCTGGGCCAGGATCTCGCGGTCGAAGAGTCCGCGGGACTTGGCGACGCCCCCGCGAGGTGCCTCGTGGGTCGCTTCGGTGATGACTGTGCTCATTAGAAGAACCTCGCGTGACTTAGTTGCTCGACGATCGGTCCGAGCGAGATGGCGGGGAAGAATGTCAGTCCGCCGATGATCAAGATGACGCCGATCACGAGACCGACGAACATCCCGTTATCGGTTCGGAACGTGCCGAGTGACTCCGGCACGACGTTCTTCGCCGCGAGCGCTCCGCCGATCGCGAGACAGGGAATCATGATCGCGAAGCGGCCGAGCAGCATGTCGATCGCGCCGATCACGTTGTAGAACGGGCTGTTGCCGGTGAGTCCGCCAAAGGCCGAGCCATTGTTGTTGCCCTGGGAGGTGAGTCCGTAGAGGATCTCGGTGAACCCGTGAGGGCCGGCGTTCTCGGGTCCGATGCGTCCGGCGGCCAGCGAGACGGCGAGTGCGGTGACGATCAAGACCGTGATCGGCATCACGAGGGCCGCCAGCCCCGCGAGTTTTATCTCCCTCGCTTGGATCTTCTTTCCGAGATACTCCGGCGTTCGTCCGATCATCAGACCACCGATGAAGACCGCGATGATCGCGTAGACGAGCATCGTGTAGAGACCACTACCCGTGCCACCCGGCGTGACCTCGCCGAGCATCATGCCGCTCAGGAGTCCGAGTCCACCGACCGGCGTGAAGGAGTCGTACGAACCGTCGGCCGAGCCGGTCGAGGTCATCGTGGACGAGACACCGAACAGTGCCGTCGTGGTGTCGCCGAAGCGGACCTCTTTGCCCTCCATGTTGCCGACCGGTGAGTAGACGTGCGCCGCGGCGACCGCCGGGTTGTTCTGATGCTCGGCGTTGGCGGTGAAGCCGACCCAGACGCCGAAGAGCAAGACCATGGCCGCCAACAGCGCCGCACCGTGGCGCACGCTGCCCACCATCTTGCCGAAGGTGTAGGTGAGTGCGAAGGGAATCGACAAGAGCAGGAAGATCGACAACCAGTTCGTGAGACCGGTCGGGTTCTCGAACGGCGTCGCGGAGTTCTGGTCGAGGAAGCCGCCGCCGTTCGTGCCGAGCTGCTTGATCGCCTCCATGAACCCGATCGGACCACGAGGGATCGTCTGTACCACCCCGTTGAGCGCGTCGTGGAACGTAATCGTCCCCGCAAGCGTCTGGACTGCGCCCTCGCCGACGAAGATGATGCCGGCGATGAAGGCGATCGGCAAGAGGATGTAGAACATGCAGCGCGTGATGTCGACCCAGAAGTTACCGATGGTCGCGGAGTTGCGCCGAGCGAAGCCGCGCACCATCGCGATGGCGACGGCGATGCCGACGGCCGGCGTGACGAACTGCTGGACCGTCAAAGCGCCAATCTGGGAGAAGTACGACATCGTCGTCTCGCCGCCGTAGTTCTGCCAGTTGGTGTTGGTGCCGAAGGAGACCGCCGTATTGAAGCCCAGTGCCGGTCCGACGTTGCCCTGATGTTGAGGATTCAAGGGTAACGAGTGCTGAACGCGAAGAATGACGTAGGTGAAGGCGATCGAGACGGCCGAAAAGACGACCAACGCGCCGGCGTAGCGCTTCCAGGTCTGTTCTTGTTCCGGACTAGTGCCGAGCATGCGGTAGACGGGACGCTCGATGAAGCCCAGGAAGTGAACGCGGCCGTCGAAGACCGCGGCCATGTACGAGCCAAGGTAGCGCCAGGCGAGACCCAGCGCTACTACGAGCGTGAGGATGGTGAGGAAAAAGCCCATTTAGAACTTCTCCGGCTTGAACATGGCGTAACCGATGTAGACGAACATCACGGCGGCGACGGCCAAGAGGATGATTTGGGAAAAACTCATACGCGGTCCAAAGCCCAGATGAGTCCGAGCATGGCTGCGGTAAATGCGATGATGCCTAGTGCTGAGTAGAGATCTGCCATGAATCAAGTGTCACGGGCAATTCCTTTACGGCATCTTCAAAACTTCTTAAGCGTCTTAATAATCTCTTTATTTAGATCACCAGAACGCGAAAACGGTGCCTGGACAATACTGATGACCGTGCGCAAACATCTCGTCGGATCGATCGTCGGCGTGGTCAGCGTGCTCGCACTCGGACTGGCCATGCTGCCGCTTCGTTCGCACATCAGCGTCTCGACCGCGGCGTTGGTGCTGGTCATCCCGGTCGTGGTCGGTTCGGCCATCGGTGGCATCAAGGCCGGCATCTCGAGTGTCATCGCCGGCTTCGTCGTCTACGACTACGGCTACATTCCGCCGTACAAGACGCTCGACGTCGGTACGCCGCAGAACTGGGCCGCCCTCGGCGTCTACGTCATCGTGATGTTGCTGGTCGCGAGCGTGGTGGCCAGTCTGGACTCCTCGCGGATCGAGGCCCAGCGCGGGGGTGAGGCGGCGCACCATCTCTCTGAACTCTCGGAGCACTTGGTCGGTGACCAACCTGTCGACAATCTGCTCGACACCATTGTCTCCGCGGTCCACGCGGTCTTCGAGATTCCTGGCGTCTCACTCCTCGTCCTCGACGACGGAGTCTTGAAGGTCGTAGCGTCGGCCGGCGACCCACTCACTGATGAGGAACTCGCGCAACTCGCACCCCACTCGGGTCAGCCCATCAGCATTGGCACGGACACCGAGTCGACGGGACAACTGCGTACTATCGCGCTCTCGGCGTCGGGTCGAGCCGTGGGCATGCTCGCGTTGCGTGGTCTTCCGACGTCGAAGAACGACCGCGCGGTGCTGAACACGTTCGCGAATGACGCGGCCCTGGCACTCGAGCGCGCCCAACTACGTGAGCAAGCCCTGCGTTCGAAACTGCTCGAAGAGGTCGACCGATTTCGTCAAAGCCTCATGGGAGCGGTCTCCCACGACCTGCGAACACCGCTCGCGACAATCAAGGTCGCGTCCTCGACCCTGTCGAACCGGTCGGTCGCACTCTCTACGGATCAACTGGCCGAGCTTTACAATCTGATCGAAGTCGAGTCGGATCGCCTCACGCGACTGGTGTCGAACCTGTTAGACATCACGCGAATTGAAGCCGGGGTCTTCACCGTTCACCCGACGCCGACGTCGGTTCCGGAACTCGTGCGCGAGGCCGTGAGCGCGATGGAGCCGACGCTTGGTTCGCACCGGGTCGATTCGATCGTGCCCACATCCCTTCCTGACGTGAACGTCGATCCCTTGTTGATCGGACAGGTGTTGATCAATCTCCTCGACAACGCCATCCGGCACTCGCCCACCGAGGGGATCATCTCGGTTGAGGCACGGCGCGGGGACGACGACGTGATCCTCTCGGTCACCGATCAAGGCCCGGGGATCGCGCCGGAAAATCGTCCGGCCGTCTTCGAGCGATTCGCACAACTCGACAAAGGCGGCCGGGCCGGATTAGGACTCACGATTGCCCGGACCTTCGTCGAGGCCCACGGCGAGGAGATCTGGTACGAGGACGCACCGAATCACGGGGCGCGATTCGTCTTCTCGCTTCCATTGGCCGACGCGACCGCGCCGCTACGGTAGCCACCATGGCAAAAATCCTGGTGATCGACGACGACCCGTCATTGAATCGTGCCCTGCGCTTGGGTCTGCAAGCCGGCGGCCACGAGGTCACCACGGCCGCGACCGGCGAGCACGGTATCGCCCAGGCGGCGTTGACGTCGCCGGATGTCGTCGTGCTGGACATGGGCCTGCCGGACATGGACGGCATCGCGGTCTGTCGCACCATCCGGGGCTGGAGCGATGTGCCGATCATCATCCTCTCGGCCACCGGCGCGGAAAATCGTAAGGTCGCCGCGCTGGACGCTGGCGCGAACGACTATGTCACGAAGCCCTTCAGCATGCCTGAGCTCGAGGCGAGGATTCGCGTCGTCACGCGCGGCCGCGGGGTCGACCACGAGGATCCGGCCGAGACGACGTTGACCTGCGGTGGCCTCGTGATCGACCTGGTCCATCACGGCGTGTCACTCGACGGCGTCAACGTCGCGCTCACGACGAAGGAGTTCGAGGTCCTCGCGTTCTTGGCCCGTCACGCCGGCAAGACCTGCACTCATCAGATGATTCTCGGCGCCGTCTGGGGCACGGGCTACGGCGCCGAGGCCCAGTACGTCCACGCCTACGTGCACCGATTGCGTCAGAAGTTGAACGACGAGTCGGCCGAACTCATCACGACGGTCCCGGGCGTCGGCTACTCCCTCAACTGTGCGGACAAGCGACGCCTTAGCGCAACGTGATCAGGTGAATGTCTTGGATACCTTCGGTGTCGCGGAGCCGGTCGATGACGTCGGTCGGCGTGGGAATCTCGGTCGAGAGGACCATGAGGGCGGTCTTGGTGCGCTGATCGGGTCCCACGGCCATCGAACTGATCGAGACGCCGGCCTCCCCCAGCGCGACACCGACCATGCCGATCATTCCCGGGCGGTCGTCGTTGTGCACGACGAGCATCGACGCGGCGGGTGGGATCTCGACGCTGTGTCCGTCGACGCCCACGATCCGCGTCTCGAGTCGGGTGCCGATAGTGACTAACGTGCCCGAGACGGCGTGATCGCCGGAACGAACGGAGATCTGGTTCACGTACTCCGGTGACTCGACGGTCGAGATCTCGCTGTAGGTGAGGTTATGATCCTCGGCCAATTGCGGCGCGTTGACGAAGGAGACGCCGTCGTGGCCGGTCGCCGTGAGGAGGCCCTTCAACGCACAGAGGGTCAAGATCTTCGTTCCCGAACCGGCGAGTTCGCCGAGGTAGTTGACCTCGAGGTCGGCGGGCTTGCCGTCCAGGAGTCCCCCAATGAATCGACCGAGGACCTCGGCCAGGCCCATGAAAGGGCGAACGGCGTTGGAGACCTCGCCGGCGGCGACGTTGACGGCGTAAGGGACGAAATCGCCGGCGAGCGCCAACTGCACCTGCTCGGCGATCGTGATCCCGGCCTTGTCCTGGGCTTCGAACGTCGAGGCACCGAGATGGGGTACGACGACGACCGACGGCAGTTCGAACAGTGGCGACTCGGTCGTCGGCTCCTTCTCGAAGACGTCGAGCGCGGCGCCTTGTACGTGACCGTTGCGGATCGCGTCGGCCAAGTCGGACTCATTGACGATGCCACCGCGCGCGACGTTGATGATCCGCACACCCGGCTTGGTCTTGGCGAGCGCCGCGGCGTCCAAGAGATTCGTCGTCTCCTTCGTCTTGGGAAGGTGGATGGTGATGAAGTCGCTCTGCTCGAGCAGCGTGTCGAGATCGACCAATTCGACGCCCATGTGTCGCGCGCGTTCTTCAGTGATGAACGGGTCGTAGGCGATCAGTCGCATGCCGAAGGCTGAAGCGCGCTGGGCGACGAGGGCGCCGATCTTGCCGAGTCCGACGACGCCCAGGGTCTTGCCGTGGAGTTCCACGCCCTCCCACTTACTGCGCTCCCATTTACCGGCCTTGAGCGCAGAGTGGGCCTGAGGGATATTGCGGGCCTGCGCCAACAACAGGGCCATGGTCTGTTCGGCGGCCGAGAGAATGTTGGAGACCGGGGCGTTGACGACCATCACGCCGAGTTCGGTCGCCTTGGCAACGTCGACGTTGTCGAGGCCAATGCCGGCGCGTCCAACGACGATCAGATCCTTCGCCGCTTCGAGCGTCGGTGCATCGACTTTGGTGGCCGAGCGAATGATCAGGGCGTGCGCCCCGTCGAGGGCGCCAATCAGCTCAGCGGGCGAAAGCCCCAACTGGATGTCCACGTCGTGCCCGGCGTCGCGCAACTGTTGAAGACCGGAGTCGGCAATCTCTTCGGTTACCAATACACGAGCCACTAGGTCACCTTTCGTTCAGTCTCATCAGACTAAGGGAAAATGAGCTCTGCTCAGCCCGCGGCGACGAAATTGGCGAATCGCTCGAGCCCTTCGGCGAGGTCCGCGTCACCCAACGCGGAGCTGAGTCGAAAGTAGCCCGGCGTGCCAAAGGCCTCGCCCGGAACGACCGCGATCTTGATCGACTCGAGGAGGATTTCCGCGAGTTCCGTGGAGGAGTTCGCGACCCGTCCGCCGAAGGAACGGCCCAAGAGGCCGGACACGTTCGGGTAGCAGTAGAAGGCACCCTCCGGCTCGGCGCAAGTGACGCCGTCGATCGCGTTCAGCATCGACGTCATGACCTTGCGACGGCGATCGAACGCGGTGCGCATCTCGTAGACCGCGCTCAGGTCGCCGTTGAGTGCCGCGATGGCCGCACGCTGGGAGATATTCGAGATGTTCGAGGTCGTCTGACTCTGATAGTTGACCGCGGCGTCCATGACGTCGGGCGCGCTGATCATCCAGCCGACACGCCAACCGGTCATCGCGTAGGTCTTGGCGACACCGTTGACGACGATCCAGCGATCGCCGAGTTCTGGCGCCACGACTGGCATCGAGACGAATTTTGCGTCGCCGTAGACGAGGTGTTCGTAGATCTCGTCACAGAGGACCCACACGTCGTTCTCGGCGGCCCAGCGGCCGATGGCCGCGACGTCGTCGGGTCGAACGACGGCCCCTGATGGGTTCGACGGTGACGTGAAGATCAGCATCGTGGTCTTGGACGTTCGGGCTCGCTCGAGTTCTTCGACCGTGACGCGAAAGCCGTTCGCCTCGGAGGTCATGACGGGCACCGGCGTGCCGCCGGCCAGGTACACCGCCTCGGGATACGTCGTCCAGTACGGCGCCGGAATAAGTACTTCATCGCCCGGGTTGACCTTGGTCATCATCGCGGTGATGATCGCGTGCTTGCCGCCGTTGGTGACCAGCACCTGGCTGGTAGTCGCACGAAGACCCGAGTCGCGCATGGATTTGGCGACGATCGCCTCGCGCAGTTCCAACAGTCCGGCCGTAGGCGTGTACTTGTAGTTGACCGGGTCGTAACAGGCCTTGGCGGCCGCTTCGACGATGTGGACCGGCGTCGAGAAGTCCGGTTCGCCCGCGCCGTAACCGATTACGGGCTCGCCAGCGGCTTTGAGAGCCTTGGCTTTGGCGTCCACGGCGAGGGTCGCGCTGGGGGCTAAGCCGCCAATTAGGTGACTTACTCTCGAACTCATGTCGGGACTCCGTTCAATATCCGTAAGAATAAGTCTATGAGTTCCCCCGACACGTTAAAGATCCCCACCGAGTTACTCCCCCGCGATGGACGATTCGGATCGGGCCCATCCAAGGTCCGCGCCGAGCAACTGAGTGCGCTCGTCGCCGACGGCACCACGTACATGGGCACGTCGCACCGCCAATCGACGGTGCGCAACAAAGTGGGCGAAGTTCGCGATGGTCTGCGATCCCTCTTCTCCCTGCCCGACGGCTACGAGGTCCTGCTCGGCAATGGCGGCACGACGAGCTTCTGGGACGCCGCCACGTTCCATTTGATCGCCGACCAATCCCAGCACCTCAGTTTCGGTGAGTTCTCGTCCAAGTTCGCGACGTGCGTCACCGAAGCGCCGCACCTGAAGGACCCCCAGATCATCAAGAGCGACGTCGGCTCGCACCCCGTTGCCGTCGCTGACGACAGCGTCGACACGTACGCGCTCACGCACAACGAGACGTCGACCGGCGTGATGATGTCGATTGAGCGACCGGCCGGTGCCGATGGTCTCGTCGTCGTCGACGCCACGTCCGGCGCCGGCGGCCTGGTGGTCGACGCCTCGCAGTTCGACTGTTACTACTTCGCGCCTCAGAAGTCCTTCTCCTCCGACGGAGGACTCTGGCTCGCACTATGTTCGCCGGCGGCCATCGAACGCATCGAGTCTCTCGCTGCATCAGGGCGTTGGACGCCGGCGTCTTTAGACCTCAAGATCGCGCTCGACAACTCGCGACTCAATCAGACCTACAACACGCCAGCGCTCGCCACGATCCACATGCTCGCCTCGCAGATCAAGTGGTTCAACGACAACGGCGGCCTTAGTTTCTCGGCGGGACGGTCCACGACCTCGGCAGAGATCCTCTACACCTGGGCCGAGGCGTCGCCGTTCGCGCGGCCCTTCGTCGACAATCCTGCGTTCCGCAGCAACGTCGTTGGAACGATTGACTTCAATGACGACATAGATGCGACAAATATTGCGAAGATCCTTCGTTCCAACGGAGTCGTTGACACCGATCCCTATCGCAAGCTCGGACGCAACCAATTGAGAATTGCGATGTTCCCGAGTGTTGACTCAGAAGACGTCGCTTCTCTATGTGCGTGCATCAACTACATCGTTGGAAATCTTTAGAACGGACGTTGATATTCGCAGCGCGCAGGTTCACGTCGGGCCAGCGACCTAATAGTTAGAGAGCGCACCCGCTCAGAGGTCAGACGTTCTTGAGCCGATCATTTCTACTGACTCGTCTCTCGCCGAATGAAGTCTAGGTATTCTCGAACCTCCAACCTCGACGTCAGTTCAATTACTTCGAGCCTGTTCTTGTGTCGGGCTAGAGCTTCATCGAGCCGGGGGCGACTGTCGATTGAATATCGCCATACCCAACGAAGAAACTTGAGATCGAAGTGCTCTGGACATCCGGGGGCCTGGATCTTCACGTCGCCAATTCTTAAGGACCCTCTTGAGAACTCTTGCGGAGCAAACCCAACGACTCAAGGAAAGTACGTATACCGTGTCGGCACGATCGAACCTGATATCGAATGAGGCCCCGTAGTTTCCCTCAACGATCCATTGGTCCGCGGCAGCCAAATCAGATTGCGTCGCGCGCCACGCTTCTTTTGGCGGCTCTTTCCATCCGGGCAGCCAGTGATATTCGTCAAGGTGATAAACGGGTAACTGAACGATCGCGCCCAGCTCTCTGGCGAATGTTGACTTCCCGGCCCCGCCAGCACCAACCACTGCTACCCGATTCACCAAGCCAACGTAGTTCGTCGCCGTCCATTACGATGTAGTCCAAGTTTTGATCCGCTAGTCGGAGAACTGTTGCGTCGGGCCTTCGCCAGCACATATTGGCAAGTTTGCCTCGGAGTAGTCTCGCTTTCTACCCGCTTAAGAGGAACATCAACTCCCGCGGTCGTTCGTATTCATTCGACGAACACGGAGAACGGCAGTCAGCATCGGGACGGTGAACTCGCCAGTGGCGGTCTCCGGGTTGCCAACCAGGAACTCGCGTATTCGTTGTAGCGCGGCATCTCGTTCTTGTTCGGGCATTACCAATACACCTGCTTTCGTCGCGAAGGTCGCCACGAGAGTGTCAGCAGTGCGGCGTTGTCCGTGCTGAAATACGGCCTGCTCCGACGAGTCAAAATGGGCGCTCGCCCCACCATTTGCAAGGTGCATACGCGCAGTCTCGAAATGCCAGTTGGTAACCATGTCACGCGAGCCAATGGCCTGATTGCCGCCAACCCGTGCGAGTTCGGCAACCCATTCAATGCGGTTGTCGAAGATGTTCCAAAGTCCTGCCAGGATGCCATCCGGTGCGAGGACCCTGGCAATTTCGGGGCCCGCAACGTCCATATCGAACCAGTGCATGGCGTTGCCGGCCAGCACTGCATCCACGGACGCGTCCAGCAGCGGTATCGTTTCGGCACTACCGGCGAGAGCATTGACGGTCGGAATGGCATGCCTTAGCTGGGCCAACATCGCCGGGTCCGGCTCGACTGCAGTGACTTCGGCGCCCAATGCGACCAGACCTTCGGTGAGTTTCCCGGTTCCGGCGCCGAGGTCGAGCACTCGCGGGCCAGGAGCAAGATCAAGCGCCCAGCGCAATGCAGCCTTTGCATAGTCCGGACGGTGCTCGGCGTAGGCAATCGCCGCGGGACCAAACGATGAGCGGTAACGTTGCCGTTCGCCGTCTTCCATGTACCTAAGGTATCTGCACCGCGATGCTGATGCGAGGCCGCACGGTTCGATCCTTTGTGGCTCTTCATGAATGCGAATGTGAATGCGAATGAACTATTTCACGATACGAGCGCATTTCCATGGATGCAGCCGTCTCCCGGAGATTGCGTCGGTCGGCCCTCCGACATCAACAATCTGCGACTCACAGAATCACTGGAAGTCGCATCAGAATCACAACACATCGATCGGTTTCCAGTTAGCGGGTACTGTGACAAAGAGAGCGTGCCCTCGATAGCATCGGTTGTGATGCGCGTAAGGCTGGCTCTTTGAGAGACAAGCGACTCTATGCGAAGTGCCTCGCTCAGGCCGAGCCGTCTCTTCGAGCTGATGAGAAAATTGAAGCGATTGACACTGCTTCGATTGTGAATCCTTGGCTGGAGGCCGCCGTATTTTCTCCCGTTTTGATTCTCACCATTCCGGCTCTATACAACGCTGTCACGGCCGTGCTGGCCGTCATATATCTCTTTACGATTGCAACTTATTTCCGCCGGAAAGCGAGGATGCTCGTTTTTACGGACCGACGAGTTCTCGACTTTGAATCGAAGGGTGTTTACGGATCCAAGTGGGGGTTATTCGCGAACTTCCGCAGATTTCATTTCCAGTCACGGCACGGCGTAGTTACTGGAGTCACTTCACGTGGACCAGATACAGCGACTTAGACGAGCCAATGTTCATTTTCAAAAATTGAATCGTAGGCGAACTTCGTTTCTGGTTACGGCTACTCCGCTCCCTAACCTCACCACGGCTCGATTCGCAAGTAGGAGAATGTGTAGGTCGGCCCAGCGAATTGGGTCGAATTGCCGCATGGATACGATGAGAGCTTCGATGATTGATATAGCCGCTGAATTCGAACCAGTACTTGGCCTTCACGCCTGGGGGGTAAGCCACGGCTACGGCTCTTTCGTGACTCTGGAGTTTGGTAATCCTGAACTAAGAATTCACACGCCACGACTCGTGCCCATCCACCTCGATGGCGCGCCAAGCAAGACTGAACGTCGAGTTGTTAGAGCCCGTGGTCAGTGGCACCTTTGGATTTACTGCTGCGATTGGTCGATCTCGATAAATGAAATCCAGCTCGCTCACAATGAATCGGACGACGCGAGAATCGAGCGAGCACTCAGCATCTTGAACGGACAGATCCTTACGAACGTGTCCGTAAAGGGAGTCACTCAAACGACGTTTGACTTTGACCTAGGCGCAGCTCTGACAACTTGGGCCAGTCCGCCCGATTCATACGATGGCGAAGAGGTGGAGCAGTGGTATTTATACGAACCCGATGGGCAGGTCCTAGCGCTGCGTAGCGACGGTTACGTGAGTCTGGGTCCCGGCAATCGGACCGAAGATGAACATGATTGGTTTCCGAGGACACTCGGCGTGCGAAAGCCAGAGATTGGTTCGAGTTCGTCTTAGGTCAATCGCCAGTGAAAGGTGGCAGACCTGTCACGTCGGGCCTCCGACACCTATGGAAGCGTTTGTGGACGGAGCTCTCACGGTCACTTATGTGTAGTGTTTCGACGAGAATGACGGCGGTGCAAGGCTTGAGTCGCTTTCTCGTGGGCGCCTCGGATTCCGCCGGAGACGAGAGCGGTGGATGAATGTTAATTCCAAGACGTTTTAGGTCGCGATTCGGTGCTGCGCTCGTCGTTGTCAGTCTCATTGCCGGCTCGCAGATGTCAGTTTGGGGCATGGCGCATGCGTCGGCGGCCGACGCACGTGTTGCGGTGACCGCACCCGATGCGTGCACCGTCATTCCGGCGGCGCGCATCGCGGCTGCTCTAGGGGCCGCGGGCGCACCGCCAGCTGGCAGCCTGAATGGTGGGGGGACGTCGTCGAGCTGCGCATTCGCGTACCATGCGGAGCAGTTGTACGTCGAGATCTACCCGGCGGCGCAGTACGCCAAGGATGTGAAAGTCGCCACCGAACTTTGGGGCAAGCCGACACACCCTGCCGGTCTTGGGCCCAAGGGTAATTATTCTCTCGAAGGAAGGCGAGGCGACGATCATCTTCCTTAAAGGTTTCGTCGGCGAGCTATCGACCGAGTTGGGCCCGACCCACGCGGCAATTGTCGCCGGAGCGCGCAGGCTCCTCAGACTGGGGCCAGTCTTCTATTCGGTTCTCAAGGCCTGATCCCTTCGCGCGGCTTTACCAAGTTGCTTTTGACCTAGTTGCAAATCTCCCCCGTCGCGGACCCTTCGTCGATCTCCCCTTCGCCCCAATTCATCGTTAGTTAAGTCTCCGACTTGACAATTGGAGCGGGCCCGGCAATACTTAAGCGCATGCTTAACCACGAGGATCAGTTGGATCTCATGTTTCACGCTCTCGCTGTTTCGAGTCGTCGAAGCATGTTGCGACAACTTGGCTCCGGTCCCTGTTCCGTAAGTGAATTGGCCCGCCCATTGTCGATGTCACTCGCTGGCGTTGTTCAGCACGTTCAGATTCTCGAGAAAAGCGGATTGATCTCGTCATCGAAGGTCGGCCGAACTCGGACATGCCACCTCAACCACGCAGCGCTGAGTGCCGTTGAACAATGGATCGCGGATCGCCAAAGCCACGTCGAACACCAACTCGATCGACTGGACGCATTACTAAACCCAAACATCAACAACGAACACAGGAGAAACAAATGACCGAACGAACTGTCACTTGCAATACATTCACGATCGAGCGAACCTTGGCGGCATCGCCGCAACGAGTATTCGAGGCCTTTTCCAACGCAAACCAAAGGGCGCGATGGCTGGGTCCGCTGGATGACGACTCCCAAGGCGAAGTATTCGTCCACGATGAGTTCGATTTCAAAGTCGGTGGTCACGAACGATTCAATTTCGTTGAGGAGGACGGACGAAAGATGCAGATACGACGCAATGTTTTATGACATCGTGCCGTCACAACGGATCGTGTACTGCTACGAGATGTACTCCAACGATTCGCGCATATCCATCTCCGTTGCATCCATCGAATTTCTCGAATCGGCGAACACCACCACTTTGATCTGGACGGAGCAAGGTGCGTTTCTAGATGGTCTGGATACTTCCGACTTGCGAGAAGGTGGCACGTCGTGGTTGGTCGACAACATCGCCGAATACCTCGAATCGGAAACCGCGGCAGTCAAATAGTCTTTCCAAGACGTTGACAGACTCGACATCGCGCCGACGCGTCGATGGGTCCTATTGACGTCGACACGCCACGTCAATAGGGCGACGCCCACGACATCGAGACTTCCCGCTACGGTGAACGAAATGGACTATGCCGCACCGCCGTCGAATCCGCGACGACTGGACCGATGAGCAGTGGCTCGATTGGCTGACGGCAACGGACAATGCTCCCGTCGACGAATCAGAGGGGTCCGATTCGCTGGTCGTCACGCGAATAGCGCAGTCAATACCCGGTCAGGTCATAGGTCAAGCGATGCTCGGTATGGCACAAGCGATCTTCGGTCGCCAAGACGACGAGATCGTCATCGTGGTCGGAGCCAACGGTGAGACGCCGACGACGAGCCGTTCGCCGTTCGGCTCGACTTAAATAATCCCGAACGTTCTCTGGTGGAGTTCAAGCGAGACGCGGGTTCCGCGAACTGAGCATCGAAGAAGGCCGACGCCCCTGAACAAGTCTGCGGGCGCCTCATTCGAAAGTCGACGTCTACTGAATATGTGAGCGACGAAGTCGCTTCCGTCGACGGATGATATGGACGATGGCGTAGACAACGAGGACGATGGCAGCGAGCTTGTGCCATTGCGAAAGGCCCGGAGGCAATCCAAGCGCGGCGGCGAAGGGAAACTGTGTCGCGTGGTGCTGCAGGCCGTCGACGACGCCGGATACCAGGACGTCGAGAACCAAGAGTTCCAGGATGATGTCCGAGATCGCCAAACGTGTCAAGGACTTGGTGCGAGGTTGAAGTCCTACCAGTCGCTTGAGGAGCGTCGTGACCGTGCGACGTCGCTGGTAGAGATGGAACAACATCGTGATCATGAACAACACGCCGAAGACCACGTGAATCGTGATGCTACGGCTCAAGTAGATCAGCGAAAGCAGCGATCCGGCGAGCGAGAACATGAGGAACAAGTGGACGTACCACCGACGACGCTCGCCGCCTGAGATGGTCTTTGACTCTGCCGGGGTCGAAGAAATCGTGTACCTCTTTCCTCAATGAAGTCGACTTCATCGATGGTATCGATGACGCGGTATGAAGCGTCGATGCGCACCTAAGGGAAAACCCTGAGTCCGAAGTCATGACTACAATTCGCCCACGGCGACTTGGACCACAAGTTCACGTTGGAGAAAATAGGAAGACATGGAATGGTTCAATGAGCCCTCGCAGTGGAGCGAAATGACGGACAGATCATCATTCGCGCCGACGCTCATACCGATTTCTGGCGAATCACCGACTACGGCTACGTTCGAGACAACGCGCACATCTATGGAGAGTCCGTCGCGTCCGACTTCGACTTCACGGTGCACGTCGAAGCCGACTACTCAGATCAGTACGACCAAGCAGGTGTGGCGATCCGGGTGGACGAGAGTCATTGGATCAAGTCAGGCATCGAAATGTACGAAGGAAGATTGCGCTTCAGCACCGTGATCACGGTGGACCATTCGAACTGGGTAATTGCCGATCTACCGAAGGCTATTCCGCACGCTGAACTTGCAACTCACGCGCAGGAATGACGTCGTCCATATCAGCTACTCGGTAGATGACGGCGCCCCGGAAATGGCATCAGTCATCTATGTGGAACGGGAGTATCGGCATTCGTCGGACTGATGTGTGCCGCGCCCGAGGGCGACGGATTCATTGCGCGGTTCTCTGAGGTGACGCTGTCTCGTCTTTAGCGGAACAAGCGCGCTGCATTCCCGTAGATTGCGGTGACTCAGCTGGAAACCTCGAAAATAAGGTACCGAAATGAACCTCGACCTCCACGTACCCCGATTCACCTGGCCCGGTGGGCCGTCCGCAATCGGACCGACGTTAAGCGAGTTGGCACAGACCGCCGAGGCACTCGGCGTTCGAACGTTGTCGGTGATGGATCCCTGGTTCCAGATGGAAGCATTTTGGCCCGCTGAAGAACCTATGCTCGAGGGCTACACAACACTTGGTTTCGTCGCCGCGCGAACCGAGCGGCTTCGCGTGCGCCTCTTGGTCGGCGGTGTCACGTACCGACACCCCGGTTTACTCGCCAAGACCGTCACGACGCTCGACGTCTTGTCGGGTGGACGAGCGGAGCTGGGACTCGGCGCCGCCTGGTACGAACGTGAGCACCTCGGTCTCGGGGTGCCGTTCCCACCCGTGTCCGAACGATTTGAACGACTCGAGGAGACGCTCCAGATCTGTCTTCAGATGTGGAGCGATGACAACGGTCCCTACGACGGCACGTACTACCAACTCGCCGAGACGTTGTGCTCCCCCGCTCCAGTCAGTACACCTCGTCCGCGAATACTCATCGGCGGTAGTGGCGAACGAAAGACCTTACGACTCGTCGCTCAGTACGCCGATGCCTGCAATATCTTCGGCGATGCGGACGTGATCGCGCATAAATTAGGCGTACTCCGACACCACTGCGATGACGTCGGTCGCGACTACGCCGACATCGAAGTCACATGCCTGGTCAACGTCGATGGCGAGACGGGCCCCAACGACATCATCGCGACATGTCGAGCACTTGGCGCCGTCGGGGTTCACACCGTCATGGCCCGGTCGTCCACTCGCGAACCTTCGAAGTGGCTCGAACAGACGTGGGGTCCCGTTATGACTGAACTGTCTCAGATCGACGCCTGACGAGAAGCATCCGTGGCGCGAGCTCAGTCGGTGTCGCCACCGGAGACGTCGGAGACCTTCTGCTTACCCGCGGAGACGAATGGCATCATCGCGCGAAGTTTCTTGCCGATGTCCTCGATCGGGTGCTTCTTGCCGGCGTCGCGCAGTTCGCGGTAACGCGGACGTCCGATCTCGTTCTCCAAGATCCATTCGGCGGCGAACGTTCCGTCTTGGATCTCGGTGAGGATCTGCTTCATCTCTTTCTTCACCGACTCATTGATGACCCGCGGTCCTCGGGTCAGGTCGCCGTACTCGGCGGTGTCCGAGACGCTGAAGCGCATGCCGGTGATCCCCTCTTCGTACATCAGGTCGACGATGAGCTTCAGTTCGTGGAGGCACTCGAAGTAGGCGCTCTCCGGCTGATAGCCCGCCTCGACCAGCGTCTCGTAGCCCGCGCGCACCAGCGCCGTGACGCCGCCGCACAAGACGGCCTGTTCGCCGAAGAGGTCGGTCTCGGTCTCCTCGGTGAACGTCGTCTCGAGCACGCCGGCGCGCGTGGCGCCGATGCCGTGCGGCGTAGGCGAGCGCGATGTCGTGGGCGTGACCGGTCGCGTCTTGTTGCACGGCGACCAGTGACGGGACGCCGCCGCCCTCCAGGTACGTTCGGCGCACGAGGTGTCCCGGACCCTTGGGCGCGACCATCGCCACGTCGACGTCGGCCGGTGGTTTGATCAGGTCGAAGCGGATGTTGAAGCCGTGCGCGAAGAGCAGGCACTTGCCCGCGTCGAGGTGCGGCGCGATCTCGGCGTCGTAGGTCTTCTTCTGCTCGGTGTCGGGCACGAGCACCATGATGACGTCGGCCTCGGCGCAGGCGTCGGCGATCGAGAGGACGCGAAGTCCCGAGTCTTCGGCCTTGGCGATCGACGACGAGTCCGTGCGCAGTCCGACGCGAACGTCGTAGCCGCTGTCGTGCAGGTTGAGCGCGTGCGCGTGGCCCTGGGAGCCGTAGCCCAGGATCGCGATCTTCTTGGACTTCAAGAGTTCGGGCTTGGCGTCGGCTTCGTAGTACATCGTGGTCATGGGGAGTCCTTCAATCGGTGTCGATCGTGGTTTTTCGGTCAGCTCAAGTCTAGGGAGTGCCACGCGACCGGTTCGATGGAGTTCCACTCCCGTAAAGACCTCCAGAGCGCCTGCTCCAGTTCGTCACACGCCGCCGGCGTCCCGGCCAGCATTACGGTGACCGACGTCGGCCCGACGTCGACGATCGCCGCGCCCGGCATCGGTGATCGTGTCGAGCATGGCCGGACGATGCTTGTAGTCGAGCGGCAGCGTCGCGAGCAAGAGTTCACGTTCGACGGCGTCGCGAGGTGCGAGGTCGCTGATCGCCACGACGTTGACCAGTTTGTCGAGCTGGCCGACGATCTGTTCGAGCGGCGCCGATTCGGCGTCGACGACGATCGTGACACGCGAGAACCGCGCGTGGCTCTCGGCCGGCGCGACCGCCAGTGAGTAGATGTTGAAGCCGCGACGCGCGAAGAGTCCAGCGATGCGCGCCAGCACACCGGCCTTGTTCTCCACCAGTACCGACAGGATGTGGTGACGCACCGGCGTGCGCGAGACCTCGCCTAGATACGGTTCGGGAGGGCTCACGAGCGCCCTCCGCGCTGGAGCGGGTGCACGATGATGTCGTCGTTGCTCGCGCCCGCGGCGACCATCGGGAAGACCTTCTCCTCGGCGTCGGTGCGGAAGTCGATGACGACCGGCACGTCGTTGATCGAGTTCGCCTCGTCGATCACCTCGTGCATCTCTTTTAGCGTGCGCGCGCGAAGACCGACGCAACCCATCGCCTCGGCCCACTTGACGTAGTCCGGGAGGTCGGCGCTGAGATAGACCTCGGAGTAGCGCTCCTCGTAGAACATCTCTTGCCACTGGCGCACCATCCCCAGGTACGCGTTGTTGAGGATCGCGACCTTGATCGGTATCCCTTCGGAACGAGCGGTCGTCAGTTCCTGCGCCGTCATCTGGAAACAGCCGTCGCCGTCGATGCACCAGACCGTGCGGTCCGGTCGACCGACCTTCGCACCGATCGCGGCCGGGACGCCGAATCCCATCGTGCCCGCTCCCCCGGAGTTGATCCACGTACCGGGCTCTTCGAACTTCCAGTGCTGGGACGCCCACATCTGGTGCTGACCGACGCCGGCCGCAACGATCGTGCCCGGCGCGGCCTTGGCGGCGATGGCTTCGATGACGTGCTGGGGACGAAGCGGACCTTCGCTCGACGGTTCGTCGTAGACCAGCGGGTACTGATCGCGCCAGTCATTGATGGTCTTCCACCAGACGTCGAGGTTGCGCGGCGTGGCCCGGGCCGCGTCGAAGGCCGTCAGGACCGCGGCGACGTTGCTCTGGATCGCGACGTCGGCGTGTCGGACCTTGTTGAACTCGGCGCGGTCGATGTCGACGTGGATGACCTTGGCGTTCGCGGCGAAGGTCGGGATCTTGCCGGTCACGCGGTCATCGAAACGCGCGCCGAGTGAGATCAGCAGGTCGCTCTTCTGGATGGCGGTGACCGCCGTGTACATACCGTGCATCCCGGGCATGCCGAGGTGCTGTTCGTGCGAGTCCGGGAAGGCGCCGCGCGCCATCAACGTCGTGACGACCGGCATACCGGTGCGCTCGGCGAAGGCCAGCAGCTCCTCGGCCGCGTGGGACTTCAGCGTGCCGCCGCCGACGTAGAGCACGGGTCGCTCGGCGTCGCCGATGAGCACCACGGCGCGGTCAACGGCGTCCTGGTCGAGTACGACCTCGGGGCGATAGCCCGGTAGGTCGTACTCCTCGATACTGGCCGGATACCACCAGTCCATCGTCGACTGGGTGACGTCCTTGGGCACGTCGATCAAGACCGGACCCGGTCGACCGGTCGTCGCGAGATGGAAGGCCGCCGCGACGGCGCGCGGGATCTCCTGGGCCGACTGCACCAGGAAGTTGTGCTTGGTGATCCCCATCGTGATGCCGGTGATGTCGCACTCCTGGAAAGCGTCGGTGCCGATCGCGAGGCGGTCGCGACCTGTCCGGTGATCACGACGAGCGGTGTCGAGTCCATGTGCGCGTTGCCGATCGGCGTGACGATGTTCGTCGCCCCCGGACCACTGGTGACCATCGCGACGCCGCGGTCGCCCGGTCGCCAGGGCGTAGCCTTCGGCCATGTGGCCGGCGCCCTGTTCGTGGCGAACGAGGATGTGGCGGATCGGAGGAGTCGAGGAGCGGGTCGTAGACCGGGAGAATCGCGCCGCCGGGCAGCCCGAAGATCGTGTCGACGCCCTCTTGTTCGAGGCTCCTGATCAGTGCTTGCGCTCCTGTGAGTTGCACAATGTTCCTTTGTTCTTAGATAAGCAAAAAGGCCTCCCATGTTTGGGAGGCCTCCGGAGTACGTGTGAGCGTGACTACCGGCGCCGAGCGCCTACTACCACCAGGATAATTTCGTTACGGGTCGTCACGTCCTTATCTAAGCACATCTCACACGACGAAACAAGACGCCTACCTCGTGGTAACGGCTCCCTTCTCCGCGCCCTGGGTCATGCGAGCGAATTTCTCCAGCACGCCCGTGGTGTAGCGAGGGACGAACGGCGCGACGTGCTCGGCGCGTTCGGCGAGTTCGGCGGCGTCGACGTCGAGGTCGATCGACAGCGATTCGACGTCGATGACGATGCGGTCCCCGTCGCGCACGAGCGCGATCGGACCTCCGTCAAGGGCCTCCGGTGCGACGTGGCCCACGCAGAATCCGTGCGTCCCGCCACTGAATCGTCCGTCGGTGATCAGCGCGCAGTCACCGCCGCGCCCGACGCCCTTCATGGCGCCGGTGACCATGAGCATCTCGCGCATCCCCGGACCGGCCTTGGGTCCCTCGTAGCGGATGACGAGCACGGTCTCGGGTTCGATCTCGTTGGCCAAGATCGCGTCGAGTGCCGCCTCCTCGCCGTCGAAGACTCGCGCGCGTCCGCTGAACTGCAGTTGGTCGATGCCGGCCACCTTCACGACCGCGCCCTGGGGAGCGAGTGATCCCCGCAGGACCGCGATACCCCCGCGGTCGTGGATCGGATTGGCGAGGTCGTGCACGACGTCGCCGTCGGGGCGGCGCGCCTGATAGTCCGCCAGGCTCTCGGCCATCGTCTGACCCGACACCGTCATGACGTCGCCGTGCAAAAGTCCGTGCTCGAGGAGGTGGTGCAGGACCACGGGTACGCCGCCGACCTGGTCGAGGTCGCTCATGTGGAATCGTCCGTGCGGCTTCATGTCGGCGATGTGGGGCACCCGGGCCGCGACCTTGTTGAAGTCGTCGAGTTCGAGCTCGACGCGAGCTTCGTGGGCGATGGCGAGCAGGTGCAAGACGGCGTTGGTCGAACCACCGAGCGCCATCACGACCGCGATCGCGTTCTCGAAGGCCGGCTTGGTCATGATCTGGCGCGCACTGATACCGCGATCGAGGAGGTTGAGCACGGCCACTCCCGAGTCGTAGGCGTACTGGTCTCGACGTGCGTCGATCGACGGTACCGAGGCGCTGCCGAGGAGCGACATGCCGAGCGCCTCACCAACGCTCGCCATCGTGTTGGCGGTGAACATCCCGGCGCAACTTCCCTCGCCGGGACAGGCCGCGCACTCGATGGCGGTCGAGCTCCTCGTCGCTGATCGCCCCGACGGCGTTCGCGCCGACGGCTTCGAAGACCGGAGGTGATATCAAGGGCATTGCCGTCGAGGAGGCCCGGGCATGATCGTGCCGCCGTAGAGAAAGACGCTCGGCACGTCGAGGCGCGCGGCGGCCATCAGCATCCCGGGCAGCGACTTGTCGCAGCCGGCCAGGTTCACCATGGCGTCGAAGCGCTCGGCGTGCATGACGCATTCGACGGAGTCGGCGATGATCTCTCGCGAGACGAGTGAGGCGCGCATCCCCTCGTGACCCATGGAGATGCCATCAGAGACCGCGATCGTCACGAACTCGAAGGGGACGCCGCCGGCGTCGCGCACGGCGACCTTGGTGCGCTTGGCCAAGCGGTCGAGCGGCAAGTTGCACGGGGTCACCTCGTTCCAACTCGACGCGACACCGATCTGAGGCTTGACCATGTCTTCGTCGGTGAGGCCCATCGCGCGCAACATCGCGCGCGCCGGGGCGCGACTCTTGCCGAGCGTGACGTCGGTACTTCGGGGGGTGGGGTGGTTCGTCATGGAGGAAGTCTAGGGAACGGTCTGCACGTCGAGCGGCGAACTACGAGTGCGCGTAGACGCTCACGGTCTCCCCCGTCGCGAGCAGTTCGACCCAGGTCTGACCGGGACGAAGCGAAATGACTTTGCCCGACGCCGAGCGATAGGCCGTCTTCAGGCGGATCGCGCGTCGGAACCACGATCCCTTCTGGATTCGGCCGTCTGAGAAGATCTCGACCGGACCGTGCCCGACCATCTGAGCGTAGGAGCCCTCCACGCCGACGCCTCCTTTGTAGTCCACGCTCATCACGATCACGTTTGTTGGCGCGACGCGCACGCCGGCCGCCGTCACGTCCGGTTCCCCGAAGATCGAGCGCAGCCAGTCGTGGGTCTTGGCGTCCCACTGATACGAGGTCGCGAACCCGGCCTCGAAGTTCACCGTGAACTTGCCGACCGGCGCTCCGACCGGCGGCGCGTTCCGAGAGACGTAGGTGAAGAGCGCCGGCGGCGTGTGGACCTTGCCGCCCTCTTTCATCAGCAGGACCGCGTTGGCGAACAGGTTGTGCGGCGGCGGACGCGTGGGGTCGCGGAACATCGCCGCCCCGGCGGTCGATTGGTCGATCAACTTGACCGGCGCCGTCTCGATGCTGGAGATGGCGTACTGGGCGCCACCGGAGAAGGCGAAGATCCCTCCGATCGGAAAGACGATCTCTCGATCGGTGCGCCGCACCGATCGCACCGGGCCAACCTTGGTCGGCAGATTCGAGTTGAAGATGGCGGCCAGTCGGGTAATGCCGCCCTCGACGATCTCTTCGTAGACCACGTCGGCCTCGTTGATCGCGTACTGCGGATGCGCCTGGGGGGTGTTGTCCATCTTGATCGTCAATGCCGATCGACGCTTCGTGACGGCGGTTGGATCGGGCAGACCGGTCAACGCGGCGACTCGACGATGCACGACTTTGGTTGGGGTCGTCGTTGTCGGCGTGGTCGTTGTGGTGGTCGTCGTGTCGGCGCCGCCGACGCTCGCGGCGCAGTCCGCTCACCACCAGCACCGTCGCTACGACGAAGGGGGTGCGACGCATGGGAAAAAACTACTTCGTTACGTCACTGAGGTGACGCCATTGTCGTCTCAGCGACGCGCTTGGAGTTCGGCGATGACCTCTTTGCCGTTGGCCTGACCCTTCGTGAGCTTCATCACCTGGCCAATGAAGAACTGTGCCAGCTTCTCGTCACCGTCGCGGTAACGCGTACCATTCGTCGGGGTTCTCTTCGATCAATTGGCGCCACGACGTCACCCAGGGCGCCGGAATCAAGTCGTTCGTATCCCTTGTCCTTGGCGATCGAAACGGGGCTCTCCCCCGTTCGACAGGATCTCGACCAGGACCGCCTTCGCCTGGGTCGCGGAGAGTTCAGCGCTCTGTTCCATCTTCAGCGTCGCGACGTAGGACGCGACGCTGGAGGTTCCCGACGTGCTCGAGGTCGCTGGCGATCTCGTTGGCGGCGCGCGCGAAGGCGAGTTCGGCATCGAGGCCGGCGTCGAGGGCACCGATGACGAAGTCGTCCAGACCGAGGTCGATGACGACTTCGAGGGCGTCGAGCAACGACGACGTTGGGTCGTTGAGCCGGTGTGACAGCGTGGCTCGACGTTCGGCGGGCATCGGTGGCAGGCCGTCGCGTACCCGGTCCTGCCACGCCTCATCGGGTACGAGGTCGACCAGATCGGGCTCGCGGAAGTAGCGGTAGTCGTCGGCCTCTTCTTTCACGCGCATCGTCGAGGTCGCACCGAGATTCTCATCCCAGTGTCGGGTCTCTTGAACGCACGGTGCCGCCACCCTCGAGCAGCTCGACCTGACGAGCGGCCTCGAAGTCGATCGCGCGCACGAGGCTGCGCAGCGAGTTCAGGTTCTTGATCTCACATCGCGTGCCAAAGGGCTCACCGGAGTGGCGCACCGAGACGTTGGCGTCGATCCGCATCGAGCCTTCTTCCATTCGTCCGTCGGAGGCCCCGGTCGCGATCAAGATGCCGCGCAGCTCCGCGGCGTACGTTCGCGCCTGGGCCGAACTTCGAATGTCCGGACCCGAGACGATCTCGACCAACGGCACGCCCGATCGGTTGTAGTCGACCAGGGAGCGATCGGCCCCGTGGATGCGGCCGCTGCCGCCGAGGTGCGTCGACTTGCCGGTGTCCTCTTCCAAGTGGGCGCGCTCGATCGAACGCGCGAACCGTCAGGGAGGTCGAGGTAGCCGCCGGCGTTGATCGGCAGGTCGTACTGACTGATCTGAAAGTCCTTGGGCATGTCGGGATAGAAGTAGTTCTTGCGGTGGAACGTCGAGGGCGAGATCGTGCTGTGCAGCGCCGTCCCGATCGCCATCGCCATCTCGACGGCGCGTACGTTCAAGACCGGCAACGAACCCGGCAGGCCTAGGCAGATCGGACAGACGTTGGTGTTCGGCGCGGCGCCGAAGGCGTTCGCGCAGCCGCAGAACATCTTGGTGTTGGTCTTCAGCTCGCGTGTGGACCTCGAGCCCGACCACCATCTCCCAGCCGTCGGGCAAGGTCATGGCCGACCGTCCGCGATCTCGAGGACGCGCGCGCCCGCGAACAGTTGCGCCTCGCTGCGGCCCGGGTCCCAGCAGCTGCACGCCGATCGGCAGACCCGCCTCGCCGGTGCCGAAGGGAATCGAGATCGCCGGTTCGCCCGAGAGGTTGCTCCGGAATCGTGAAGACGTCCGAGAGGTACATCGCCATCGGATCGGCGGTCTTGGAACCGAACTCGAAGGCGACCGACGGCGTCGTCGCGCCGATCAACAGGTCGGCCTCTTGGTAGGCACGCCGGAACGCCTCGATGGTGAGCGTGCGGACCTTCAGCGCCTGCCCGTAGTAGGCGTCGTAGTAGCCAGCCGAGAGCGCGTAGGTGCCGAGCATGATGCGGCGCTTCACCTCTTCACCGAAGCCGGCCGTGCGCGTCGCCTCCATCATCGCGGTGACGTCACCGGCGTCGACGCGCAGTCCGTAGCGAACGCCGTCGAAGCGCGCGAGGTTGCTCGACGCCTCGGCCGGGGCGATCAGGTAGTAGGCGCTCAGTCCCAAGCGGAACTCGGGCACCGAGAGTTCGACGATCGTGGCGCCGGCGTCCTCAAGCACCGCGACCGCTCGTTCGACCGCGGCCACGACCTCGTCATCGGCGCCGTCGATCAGTTCGCGCACCACACCGACGCGCTTGCCGGCAACGCCGTCTTCCACGTGGGCGACGAGCGACGGGGATGGCTCGGGCAGCGACGTCGAGTCCAGGGGGTCGTGCCCGGCGATCGCCTCGAGCGCCATCGCGGCGTCGGTCACCGACTTGGTGAGCGGTCCGATCTGATCGAGCGAGCTCGCGAAGGCGATGAGGCCGTAGCGAGAGACGAGTCCGTAGGTCGGCTTGACGCCGATGAGTCCGCACAGCGCCGCCGGCTGACGGATGGAACCGCCGGTGTCACTGCCGAGGGCGAGCGGGGTCATGTCGGCCGCGACCGAAGCGGCCGAGCCGCCCGAGGAACCGCCCGGCACGCGCGTCGGTGTCGAGGGGGTTACGCGTGGGGCCGAAGGCTGAGTTCTCCGTCGAGGACCCCATGGCGAACTCGTCGAGGTTGGTCTTGCCAACGGGGACGGCGCCGGCCAGGAGCAGTCGGTCGACGACCGTCGCACTGTAGGGCGGACGCCAGCCTTCGAGGATCTTGGACGAACAGGTCGTCGGGACGTTGGTCTGACAGAGGTTGTCCTTCAGCGCCACCGGCACGCCGGCGAGTGTTCCGACGTTCTCTCCGCGCGCGACTCGTTCGTCGACCGCGTTGGCCGCGGCGCGCGCGCCCTCTTCGTCGACGTAGAGAAAGACGTTGAGCTCGTCGTTACGGGCGCGGATCTGCGGCGAGCGACTCTTCGAGCACCGAGAGCGCGCTCGCCGTCTCCACTCTGCACGTCGAAGGCGGTTTGGCGGACGCTCCTCACGGCGCCTCCCCCAAGATGCGCGGCACGGCGAAGCGGCCGTCTTCGGCGTCGGGCGCCATGGCCATCACCACGTCGTGATCGAGGCAGGGACGCACGATGTCTTCGCGCACGACGTTGATCAGACCGAAGGGGTGCGCCGTCGCCGACGACACCGTCGAGATCGAGCGCGTTCATGTCGCTGGCGTGTTCGAGACCTGTCCGAGTTGCTCGGTGAACTTGTCGAGTTCGTCTTCGCTCATCGTCAGCCGAGCCAACTTCGCGACGTGCGCGACGTCGTCACGACCAGACTCGCCGTCACGCCAAGACCTTCGCGAGGAACTCGAGGGTCGCGCGCTCGACGAGTTCCTGGTCGTTGTCCAGTGTCGCCACGTGGTATGACTCCTCGAGCCAGATGCGTTCGACCGGACCGGAAGACTTGTCGACGATCTCGTCACCGTTCTCGGGCGCGACGGTGTGATCCTCGCGGCTCGAGAGCAACAGGCTGGGCGCGGTGATCGATGACAGCCGGGCGCCGACGACCTCGACGCCGTCGATGACGCTCTGGAGCGCTTGAAGGGGCCACCCGTCGTACTTCGCCTCCGAGGTGCCCTCTTTCTTGATGTCCGATCGCCGTCGGTCGCCATCACCTCGAGCCCCGAGTCAATCAACTCCTGAGACCCTGCTCCAACTCGGCGCCGGGGCCCTTGAGCATCGGATTTATGAAGACACATCCCGCGACGTCGGGCGCTCTTCGGCGATCATCGCGGTGAGTCCCCCGCCGACCGAGAGTCCGACCACGGCGACCTTTTCGCTTCGCGCGGCCAGCTCGTCGTAGGCGCCGAGCGCGACCTCGACGAAGTCACGCCAGCGGCGCGGGACGAGGTCCTCGAGCGTCGTGCCGTGACCGGGGAGACGGGGTAACTCCACGCTGTAACCGGCCTCGGCGCAGCGTTGAGCCAGCGGGCGCATCGAGTACGGATTGCCGGTGAATCCGTGCAATATAAGGACGCCCATCGAACTTCCGGGGGATGAAAAGGGCTCGCAGCCGGGCATAATCTCGTCGGTCATAGGTCTAAAGACTACCGGTCGTGTGCGAGCACCTTCTTCGCGCGTTCGCGCGGAATCGGAGCGAATGAAGAGCGACGCGAACAGCCCGAGCGCGCCGACACACGCACCGATGAGGAAGGGCAGATGGAACGTGTTGAGCAGCGCCGGACCGGGTTTCGCATGCAGTAGACCGCGACGTCGCACCAACGCCTGTTGCACGGTTTCGAGCACTTGGATCCCGGCCACCTCGCCGACCTGCATCGCGAGCATCTGCGCGGCCGACATCACGCCGAACTCATTGGTCTTCACCTCATTGGCCATGACCGAACTCGTCGACGGCATCGCCACGCCCATGCCGAGTCCCGACAGCGCGAGCGCCACGGCGACGACCCACTCGCCCGAACTCGGCTGCAACAAAGCGAAGAGCGCGAGCGATCCCGTGAGGAACGTCGCGCCGGCGATGGCGCTGACGCGCTCGCCGATCCGGATCGCGACGTAACCGGCGATGGGCGAACAGAGTGAGAACGTGATCGGTCGAGCGATCGCCAGGGCGCCGACGTGCGCGATGGAGTAGCCGTAGCCCTGCTCCATGAGGAGTGGCGAGAGGAAGAACGCCCCGAAGTAGGCGAAGTTCGCCGCGGCGCGCAGCACCATCGGCATGACGAAGTTTCTTCGGTGGAAGTACGCGGCCGGTATCAAGGGGTGCTCCGCCGTGCGGATCCGGTGGACGAACGCACCGATCATCGCGACCGAGAGAGCGAAGGTCCCGAGACACCAGACACTCGTCCAACCCACGCTCGGCCCGATCGACAGACCCAACATCACCGCGGTCACGGCGATCGAGAGCGACCAGCTCCCGATCCAGTCCATCTGCTTGAACTCGCGGCGCGCTCGCGCCTTCTTCTCGGCCTCTTCGTGGTCGAGGCCCCGACGCTTGGGCAGGACGATCGAGACGACGCCGAAGGCGACGACGATGAGCACCAACTGGAACCAGAAGAGGGCGCGCCAGCCGAAGGTCGCGATGATCGGCGCGCCGAGTGAGACCCCGATGACCGGTCCTCCGGCGCCCACGAGGCTCCACCACCCCATGGCCTTCACGCGCTCTTCGCGGCCGAAGACCGAGTTGATCAACGCACCCGAGGCCGTCCCGGTCGCCGCGCCCTGCACGCCGTCGAGCGTGCGCGCGAACAACAGCATGTCGACGTTGTGCGCGAGCGCCGTGAGGAGGGCCGAGACCATCGCACCCAACAGCCCGAAGAGGTAGAGACGGCGATGGCCGTAGATGTCACCGGTCTTGCCCAGGATCGGCGCGGCCAGTCCGTAGGCGAGGAGCGGCCCGACCATCGTCCAGGTGAGCACCGTGACCGTCGTGTGGAACTGAGACGCCACGGTCGGCAGCGCGACGATGAACACCGTGAAGGTGAAGTTCAGCGCGAAGAGACCGGCCAGCAGTGACCACAGCACCCACCACTGGTAACGCGAGGAGCCTTCGGCGCGGGCCTGGGCGCGGTGTCGCAGCAGCGAGAACCAGTTGAGGTCGCTGCCGGCCTCGGTGCCGAGTGTGCCGAAGGCGCCCGAACCGGGGTCGGTGCGGGCGTTGAGTAGTCCGTCGGCGTCTTCGCGGTCGACGTGCGCCCCGGGGCGCTGGTCGCTCACTGCAACAGAGTGGGCAGTTGCTCGGCCAGTTCGGCCACCGACCAACGATCGTTCTTCTCGAGCGTCGAGGTCATCGTCCAGTTCTGGAACCGTCGCACGGTGCCGCCCTGGACGAAGAAGACCTGCCCGGTGATGTCGCAGTCCTCCATCGCGAGCGACGCCACCAACGGCGAGATGTTCGCGGGGTCCCAGGTGTCAAAGACCGACGCGTCCGTCGGTGCGACGACGTGGTCCGACAGTCCGGGCGTCGACTCGGTCATGCGCGTACGCGCGGCCGGGGCGATCGCGTTGGCGCGAACGCCGTAGCGGCCGAGCTCTTCGGCGATGATGACGGTGAAGGCGGCGATGCCGGCCTTCGCGGCCCCGTAGTTCGACTGGCCGATGTTGCCCAGGAGGCCCGACGTCGAGGACGTGTTGATGATCGCGGCCTTGACGGGATTACCGGCCTTGGCCTCCTCGCGCCAGTAGTTGGCGGCGTGACGCGTCGGCACGAAGTGGCCCTTCAGGTGGACGTTGATGACCGAATCCCAGTCCTCTTCGCTGAGGTTGACCAGCACGCGGTCGCGCAAGATACCGGCGTTGTTCACCAGAACGTGTAGGGCACCGTAGGTGTCGAGCGCGCACTGGACGAGGCGCTGACCGCCCTCCCACTCCGCGACGTTGTCGTGGTTGGCGGTGGCCTCGCCGCCCATCGCCTTGATCTCGGCGACGACCTCTTCGGCCGGGGAGGCGGCGTGGGACGACCCGTCGAGCGCGCCACCGAGGTCGTTCACCACGACCTTGGCGCCTTCGTGGGCGAAGAGCAGCGCGTGCTCTCGCCCGATGCCGCGACCGGCTCCGGTGATGATTGCTACGCGACCGTCTAGCGCACCCATGGTGACCCCTTTAAAGAATGACTGACCCGATTGTAATGAAACCAGGGGGCTAGCGAGTTTGGCCTCGGCGCCAGAAATACGGCGGTCGCGCGTGCGCGTGGTAGTGGTCGGGGATGTTGCGCATGTGGTCGTCGTAGGACCAGTTCCCCTCGCCGAACTCCTTGTCGGCGACGGCGCCCAGCGCCGCCTGCAGGTTGCCTTTCACGTCCTCGGGCGGCGTCGCGTCGTGGCGGCGCCACACGACCATCGGCACGAGGCAGATCTCGCAGTCGGCGATCCAGCAGTCATCGTCCTCGAAGTACCGCGTGGTGATCACGGCCGCCTCGCAGAGGTCGCAGCCGCCGCTCATTTGGTGACGGTCAACGCCACCGAGGAGAGTTTCTTCACCATGGTGCCGGCGACCGGGCTCTCCGAGACGACCTTCGTCCAGGTCGGCGCCGTCGCCGAAGCCCCGGGCCCGGTCGTCGAATAGTAAAGGTCGGCCGCGGTCATGGCGGCGCGCACCTGTGCCTCGTCCATGCCGACGACGTTCGGCACCGCGACCATTGTCTGGGCCGCGATGGTGGTGGTCGTCACCGTCGTGGGCGAGGTCGTGGTCGTCGTCGACGTCGCGGGCCCGGTGCTTCGCTCCAGGATCACGGTCGAACGCACGGCCGCGGTTGAGATCGCTCTGCCCGCCGCGTTCACGACGCGCGCGATGCGACCGATGGGCGCCGTCGCACTGGCGACCATGTGATTGGCCGGGCAGCGCACGACGAGGTGCAGACGTTCGAGGATCGGCGTGGCCTCGTTGCAGGTCTCACCGATGACGCTGGCCGGTATCCGCACGGTCTGTACGCCGTCGGAGACCGTGACGATGATCACCTGGCCGCTCTTGGCCTCGGTGTTGAAGGCCGGCGTCTGGGCGATGATCGTGCCGCTCTTGGCGGTTGCGGAGTACGCGTGCTTGATCTGGACGGCGAAGCCGTCGGCCTTCATCGTCGAGCGCAGACTGACGATGCCGGCGTTGCTGGTGAACTCGTGTTCTGGTACTCGCCCAGATTGACGCCGACGAAGTTCGGCACTGAGTTGTCTGAGGTGAACAGGCCCACCTTCCAGGCGATACCGCCGCCGATCGCCACCACGATCAGGACCAGCGCGGCGACGAGAAAGACCAGTCGGCGAGATTCTGGGAGTCGGGAGTACTCGAGGTCGTCGAAATCGCCGCGGGCGCTGCGGGCGCGCCCGAGCGGCGCGTTCGTGGTCACCCACTCGTCGGCCGGACGGGCGTGTCGCGGCGCGCCGGCGCGACCGATGGAGGAGACGACGGCCGTCGCGCCAGTGATCTGATCGGGCGACGGCGGACGAAAGCCGACCGAGTTGCGTGGCTCGGAGGGTCGGTACTGGCTGAGCAGCGGCACCTCTCCCCCGACCGGCGCGATGACGAGCGGCGCGAAGTCGCTCACGACGGCCCCGAGACGGCTGGCGAACTGTTCGGCGTCGAGTCGCTGCAGCGGGTCCGAGACCGCCGCCTGGGCGAGGATCATGTCGAGCGTGCCGAGCTCCGGGCGCATCGGCAGCGTCGCGTTGATACGTGCACGCAGGACGGCTTCGGGGGTCACGCCGTCGAAGGGTGTGATGCCGGTGACCGCTTCGTAGAGGATCAGCGCCAACGCGTAGACGTCACTGCGGGGATTGGCTGGATCGCCGATCGCCTGCTCGGGGCTGAGGAAGCGCACGTCCTCCAATGTCACGCGTTCGCGGTACTCGTTGCCGATCCCGGCCAACGCGATATCACTGACGCGGACGCGTCCCTCGTCATCGAGCAGCAGTTTCGACGGGGACAGCGCGCCGTGCACCATGCCGTTCTCGTGCACGTAGGCCAAGGCGCTACCGACGTCACGACCGAGTCGCGCCCCGTCGTCGACGCTGAGGGTGCGTCCACTGGCCAGGACGTCCTCGAGCGAGCCGCCGCTCAGGTACTCGCAGATCATGAAGATCGAACCGGACTCTTGACCGCCGTCGAAGACCCGCGCGAGGTGTGAGTGGCTCAGCGTGGCCGCCTTGATGATCCGTTCGCGAAAGGCCCGACGGACATCCTCGTGACCGGCCAGTCGCGGCAACAACACCTTCACAACGACCGAGCGCTGGAGTGACTGGTCGTCGGCTAGATAGACCTCGGCCGTGTCGCCAATGCCCAGGAGTTCCTGGATCCGGTAGCGATTGACCAGTAAGTGTCCGTTAGCGAAGGTCGGCGGCGGCATATCTCCTCATAACCCTACCGATTTGGTCTCACGCGAGCACTGAGCGCCACGAACCGGTGTCGAGAAGGATTTCGAACTCGGCCGCCGGCACCATCGGGATCGCGAGATCACGCGCCTTCGTGAGCTTCGACGCACCGGGCGCGTCGCCGACCACGACGCAGTACGTCTTTTTCGACACCGATCCCGGCGACGTGCCGCCGCGCGCGACGATCGCCTCTTCGGCGCCGTCGCGCGTGTAGCCCTCGACGGCGCCGGTCACGACGACGGCCCGATTGGCCAGGGTCTGGGCCAGCGACGAAACGATCTGCGGCTCGAGCATCGAGAGACCGTCAGCTTCGAATCGTCGAGCGCGCTCGATGTTCTCCTCTTCGGAGAGATAGGCCACGACCGAAGCGGCGATGACGGGCCCGACGCCGGCAACCCCCGCGAGCTCTTCGAGCGAGGCCACCTCGAGCGCCTGATAACTGTGAAAGGCCCCCGCTAACTCGCGCGCCGCGACGGGTCCGACGTGTCGGATTCCCAAGGCGACGAGTAGCCGACTCAAGGGCATCGACTTGGCGCCTTGGATCGCTCGCACGAGTGACGTCGCCGACAGTTCGCCGAGGCCTTCGAGTTCGGCGAGGTCAGGCGCTTGCAGGGAGAACAGGTCGGCCACGTCACTGATCAACCCGGCGTTCAAGAGTTGGGCGACGCGTTGTTCACCGAGTCCTTCGATGTCGAGGGCGCCGCGAGAGGCGAAGTGCACGATCTGTTGGAGTTGCTGCGCGGGACAGGCCGGATTGACGCAGTACGTGTCACTCTCGTCGCCGACGCGTTCGAGCACGCTCCCGCAGTCCGGACAGATGGTCGGGAACTTCCACGCGGGCTTGCGGCGACGGCCCGGTTCGCTCACCGCGCTGACGACTTCGGGGATGACGTCACCGGCCTTTCGAACGATGACGAGGTCGCCGGGGCGCACGTCCTTCGCCTTGACCTGGTCCTGATTGTGCAGCGTCGCCATCGAGACCGTCGATCCGGCGACCACCACTGGTTCGAGCACGGCGAACGGTGTCACCCGGCCCGTGCGACCGACCGAGACCGCGATGTTGAGCAACCTCGTCGTTCGCTCCTCGGGCGGGAGCTTGCGTGCGATGGCCCAGCGTGGCGCGCGACTGGTGAATCCCAATTGCTGTCGTTGCGCCAGGTCATCGACCTTCACGACGATTCCGTCGATCTGGTAACGCAGTTCGTGACGGTGCTCTTCGAACCAGTCACTTCGAGCGATCATCGCCGTCGCGCCCACTTCGGTCGTCGACTCCGGCGCGGTGAGGAATCCCCAACGAGCCAGTTGCGCGATCGTCTCGACGTAACGGGTGAACGACGACGGACCGCCGAGTTCGACCAGTTGGTACGACAAAAAAGACAGCGGGCGACTCGCGGTGACCGCGGGGTCCTTTTGGCGCAGGCTTCCGGCGGCGGCGTTGCGGGGATTCGCGAACTCCTTCTGGCCCGCTTCACGTTGGCGCTCGTTCATCGCCACGAAGTCCGACTTGGCCAGGAAGACCTCGCCGCGCACCTCGACCCGAGCGCGCACGTCACCGGAAAGTGCCTGGGGGACGTTGGCGATCTGCCGCACGTTCCCGGTCACGTCCTCCCCGATACGACCGTCGCCGCGCGTCGCGGCGCGAACGAGCACGCCGTCGACGTATTCGATCGAGAGGGCCAGTCCGTCGATCTTCGGTTCGACGACGAAGACGACGTCCTCGGCCGCGACGCCGAGGGTCTTCGCCGCGCGCTCGCTCCAGGCGCCTAGTTCGGCGACGTCGAAGACGTTGTCGAGGCTCAACATCGGCTCGGCGTGGGTGACCGGCGTGAACAGCGTCGACGCCGGAGCGCCGACCTTGTGCGAGACGGAGTCTTCGACGTTCAGTTCGGGGTGCTCGGCCTCGATGGCGCGCAGTTCACGGACCAGTGCGTCGTAGTCGGCGTCGGGGATCGTCGGCGCGTCCAGTACGTGGTACGCCTCGTTGTGCGCGGCGATCTCGACGCGCAGTCGCGCGGCGCGCTCGGCCGGCTTCACGGCACTGCGACGATCGCGGCACCTTCGACGATCGTGGGTTCACTCACGCGATAGAAGACGACCGACTGACCGGCGGCCACCGGTCGCGCGGGCACGTCCAACTCGAGACGCCACCGCGCACCGTGGCGCAGCGTCGCGCCCTGGGCGACACCGTGCGCGCTCCACTGGGCGAGCACGGCCGAACCGTCGACCAGTGCGTCGTGCGAGACGTCAAGGACGACGCGTCGAGCGTGATCTCGTTGATGAGGATGTCCTCGAGGCGGCCGACCTCGACGCGTCCGCCAGCGAGATCGACCTTGGAGACGAAACGACGTTCGCCGTCGCGCGCCGGCAGGACGCCGCGGCGCTGGCCCACGGTCATCAGCTCCGCGCCGAGCGTGGTGCCGATCTCCTCGCCGCTCACGCGGTCGACGATCACGGCCGGCGTCAGTTCGATGCGCTGTCGCAAGAAGACCTCGCGACCCTTGGAGGCCTCGACGAAACAGACGTCTTGGCTGTCGGGCTTGTCCCACGTGCGCAGTCCCAGCCGTTCGGCGTGCGCGCGCACCTCGGACTTGTTCATCGACCCGATCGGCAGGAGCAGCGTCGCCAGCTGGTCTTCACTCAGGTAGCCCAGGACGTAACTCTGGTCCTTCTGGTCGTCGGCACCCCGAACGAGATAGTGGACACCGTCGCGCTCCACGACTTGGGCGTGGTGACCGGTCGCCACGGCGTCAAAGCCGAGGCGGCCGGCGCGCTCGAACAACAGGTCGAACTTGATGTGCCGGTTGCACTCGATACACGGGTTGGGCGACTGTCCCGCGGCGTAGGCCTCGACGAAGGGCGCGACGACGTGTCGTTCGAACTCTTCGGTGTAGTTGAAGACGTGGTGGTCGATGCCCAACATCTGGGCGACCCGACGCGCGTCGTCCACGTCCGCGACCGAGCAACAGCCCGAGTCCGAGACGCCGCCCCAGAGCTTGAGCGTGGCGCCCACCACCTCGTGACCCTGCTCGATCAAGAGACCGGCGGCGACCGACGAATCGACGCCACCACTCATGGCGACTAGGACTTTCACCGTCCTAGTCTGCCAGCCATCTATGACTCGCTGCGCAGGCGGTAGACGACGCTGGAAAGGATCGCGATGGCGGCGTCGACGTCGGCATCGGTCGTCTCGGCCCCCATGGAGAGGCGTAGCGACCCACGGGCGCGCTCGTGTGAGACGCCCATCGCGGCGAGGACGTGACTCGGGCTCGCCGCACCGCTCGAGCAACTCGCCGCCGCGGATGCGCAGACGCCCTCTTGATCCAACAAGAAGAGCAGTTCGTCGCTGGCGAGGTCGTCGAAGGTGACGTGCACCGTGCCGGGTACGCGCAAGGCCCCGAGACCCGTGACCTGACATCCGGGGATCAGACTGACCGCGGCGATGAGCTTCTCTTGGAGGTCGAGCACGCGTTCGTTGACGTCGGACAGTTCCTTCAGCGTGATGCGCGTCGCCGCGGCGAGGCCGACGACCGCGGCGACGTCGACGGTACCCCCGCGTCGGCCACGTTCTTGTCCCCCACCCGGGATGACCGCGTCGAGGGCGACATCACCGCGCAAGATCAAGGCGCCGGCGTTGACCGGTCCGCCGATCTTGTGCGCGCAGATCGAGATCATGTCGATGGTGGCGGTCATGTTGGCCAGCGCCACCCACGACGCGGCGGCGACGGCGTCGGTGTGGGTGAGCACGCCACCGGGAATGATCGACTTCGACAGAGCGCTCACGCCATCGAGCGGTTGACGGACACCGGTTTCGTTGTTGGCCGCCATCACGCTCACGATCGCCGTGTCGTCACTCAACAGCGACGTGAGCGAATCGAGGTCGACGACGCCTTCGGCGTCGACGTCGATGTAGCCCACGTGCACGTCGTCGTGATCGCGCGCCATCTTTTCGGCGGCGTCGCTCACCGCGTGGTGTTCGATGCGACTGATCAGAATCTCGGTGCGCTCGTGGCTTCGACGGTGGTGGCCCGCCACCCCGGCGATTGCGAGATCACACGATTCGGTGCCACCCCCCGTGAAGATGACGCCGCCGGGCTTGGCCCCGACGAAGGCCGCGACTTCGTCGCGCGCCTCTTCAACCGCTCGTCGAGCGTCACGTGCCGCTTTGTGCGATCCCGAGGGGTTGCCCACGACGCCGCGTTGCCACGGCGCCATTGCGTCGGCGACCTCGTCGCGTCGCGGCGCCGACGCCGCGTGATCGAAGTAGTACCGGTTCACGCCACGTAGAAGGACTTGACGTTCGTGAACTCACGCACGCCGAACTCGCCGAGTTCGCGACCGAAGCCCGACTCCTTGGTCCCGCCGAAGGGCAGTTCGGGCATGGAAGCGACAATCGAGTTGGCGAAGACCATGCCGACGTCGAGTCCGGCAATGGCGGCGTCGATCTCCTTTTGGTCGGTGGCGTGGATCGCACCCCCGAGTCCCCACGGCGTCGCGTTCGCGAAGGCGATCGCGGCGTCGAGGTCGTCGACCACTTCGACCACGGCCACCGGTCCGAAGAGCTCTTCGGAACCGGCGCGCGAATCGGTGGGCACGTCGGTCAGGACCGTCGCAGGGAAGTAGTAGCCCCGACGCGGCAACGGCGCACCGCCCGTGCGCGCCACCGCGCCCTTGTCGATCGAATCGGCCACCTGGGCCGTCAACTCGTCGAGCTGGCTGCGGCTGACGACCGGGCCCAACACCGTCGCGGGGTCCATCGGGTCGCCGGTCGGGACCGCGGCCATCGCCTCGACGAACTTCTCGATGAACTCATCGGCGCGCTCGCGAACGACGATGAAGCGCTTGGAGGCGATGCAGGACTGGCCGTTATTCTGCAGCCGCGCCGTCACCGCCAGCGGCACCGTCGCGTCCATGTCGGCCGAACTGGCCACGATGAAGGGATCCGACCCACCCAACTCGAGCACGGACTTCTTCAGGTGCTGGCCGGCGATCTCGGCGACCGATCGTCCGGCGCGGTCCGAGCCCGTGAGCGTCACCGCGGCGATACGCGGGTCCGCGATGATGCCCGGAATCTGGTCGTGGCTCACGAAGAGCGTGGTCACGACGCCCTTCGGGAAGCCTGATCGGGTGAAGAGGTCCTCGATGAACTTCGCGCATCCCGGCACGTTGGAGGCGTGCTTCAGGACCATGACGTTGCCGGCCATGACCGTCGGGGCCGCGACGCGGATGAACTGCCAGAGCGGGTAGTTCCAGGGCATGACGGCCAAGACGGCGCCGATCGGGTCGTAGCGGATACCGCTGCGCGAACCGCTCGTCGAGACGCTCTCGTCACGCAGCATCGCCTCGGCGTGATCGGCGTAGTAGCGCATGGTGAAGGCGCACTTGGCGACCTCGCCTTTGGCGGCGGTGAAGGTCTTGCCCATCTCACTGGTCAAGAGCTCGGCGACGACGGGTATTTCGCTCTCAAGCATCTCGGCGGCGCGGATCATCAGGTGTGCCCGATCCTCGACCGACGTCGCGCGCCACGCCTCGAAGGCGCTGGCCGCGTGGGCCAGGGCGCGCTCGACGTCGGCGTCGCTGTGGGCGTCGAATTCGGCGACGAACTCTTCGGTGGCGGGATTAATTGCGGTGAAGGACATCTCTCTAGTCTGCCAGTATTTGCACCGGCTCATTCGGGGCCAGCGCTATCTCACGCCAGAAATCGGGGCGCCAGAGCGTGACGATTCCTAAGACCGACGCCAACAGAATCGCGTCGACGACGGTGACCGGGCGCACGCCCCAGGACCGGGCGAAGGCCGCCTGCACGAGGGCGCCCAGCGGATAGAAGATCGATAGCGAGAGGGTGTAAAGCGAAAGAATTCGCGATCGTTCGTTCGTCGGCGCGTGCAACTGGACCGCGGTATTCAGTCCGGTCAACGTGCCGACGTAAGCGCCGCCGAGCAGCACGAGCGACGCGACCGCGAACACCAAGGTGTTACTGGATCCGTAGAGCGCGAGCGCGACGGCGACGGTCGCGAGCGATCCGCGAAGGACCGCGATGCGTGACGTGCGCCGGGCGACCGCGGGAAGGGTCACCGCGCCGATGACCGCGCCGACACCCTGGGCCGCCACGAGCCACGCGACGCCGGTGCGGCCGGCGTGCAACGTCTGGATCGCCATCGCCGGCACCAGCGCGATGAAGGGACTCGCGATCAACGCGACCGTCCCGACGCCGATGATCGGATAGCGACAGCCCTTGACGGCCCAGGCGCGCTTCGCGCCGTGCTTCGTCTCGAACCAGATTCGGATCGACGTCGTCGGCTTGGGCCGCGGCGCCGAGCGTACGAAGGAGAACATGATGATGACGAAGACGAAGGACGCGGCGTTGATCGCGAAGCAGACACCCGGCGAGGCGAACGCGAGCGTCACGCCGGCGAGCAACGGGCCGATGATCCGTCCGAGGTTGAACTGAGCCGAGGACAGGGACACGGCGGCGAAGACCTCGTCGCGATCGACGAGGTCCGGCAAGAGCGACTGCCACGCCGACCACGACGCCGAGCTGGCGAGACCTTCGACGACGGCGAGATAGCAGGCCAACTGCGGCGTGAGGTGGTGGGTCAGTTCGGCCGTCGCGAGCGCGCTCGCGGTGAGGGCCATCACCAAGTTGTTCGCCTGGATCCAGCGCTGTCGAACGACGCGGTCGGCGATGACGCCGCCCAATGGCGCGCCGATCAAGGCCGGCGTCCACGCGCAGACCGTCAGCAGGCCCAGCCAGAGCGCGTCGTGCGTCGTCTCGGTCAGGTAGACACCGAGGGCCACGGTCTGCATCCAGGTCCCGGTCGAGGAGACGAACGAAGAGGTCAGTGAGAGGGCGAAACTCCGGTGACGAAGCGGCGCGAACGACGCGGATGCCATTGACTAACGCTAACGGTCGCTACCGACACCATTGGCTCGCGTCAGCGATTACTCGTCGCGGTGCTTACGGCGAGGGCGAAGGGCGAACCACCAGACCGAGATGATCGAGGCCAGGGCGCCGAGCACGCCGATCGTGGACTTGACGCCCTTCCCCTTCTGGTTTTCAGCCATATCCCATCGTAACGAGCAAAACGCCGGGGACGTAGTCCCCGGCGTTTCAACTGTGTTGATTCTTTAGATCGCTTGATGCGCCTCGACCGCGAGCTCGATGACGATCTTGTTACCGACGACGAGTCTAACCGTTCTCCAGCGAACTGCCGAAGGTGATCCCGAAGTCACGGCGGTCAAACTCGGCGCTGGCCTCGAAACCAGTGACCGAGACACCGGGGGTCATCGAAGGACCGGTGCCGAGGTATTCCAGGTCGAACGTGACTGACTTCGTGATGCCTTTGATGGTGAGGTCGGCGACCACTTCGTAGTCGTCACCCTTGGTGCTCACCTTGGTGGACTTCAGTGTCAACGTGGGGTACGTCTCGAACTCGAGGAAGTCCGGGCTCTTGAGGTGTGCGTCGCGCATCTCATTGTCCGTCGTGATGCTGGCGGCCTGGACCGTCGCTTCGACGCTGGACGTCTCGGGCGTGTCGCCGATGGTGATCACACCGGTGAAGTCGGTGAAACGGCCGCGGACCTTGGAGGCCACGAGGTGACGCGCGACGAAACCAACGGTCGAGTGCACCGCGTCAATGTTGTAGGTGCCGGCGGTGGGCAGGCTGCTGGTGGCAACCTCTGTGGTGGGGGAACTTGTCATTTCGAATCTCCTATTTGTAGACATTTACTACGGTTCCCATACTATACTTGCTTATGCAACTACTTGTCAAGCAGTAATTGTTAAATGAAGTATATGCTATGCTGCTGCTCGTGAGTTCCCAGATCAACGCCTGCCCCTCGGGGGATGAGAAGGTCCAACTTTTCGGACTCTTGCTCGAGACCAACGCCCGGCTCTCGCGCAGTTTGGGCCTGGAACTGGAGGCCGAGTGCGAGCTCCCCCTCGCCTGGTTCGACGTGCTCTTACAGCTACGCCGCTCGCCCGACGGTCGCCTCAAGATGAACGAGATCGCCGACGCCATCGTGCACTCGAGTGGCGGCACGACTCGACTCGTCGACCGCATCGAAGAGGCTGGTCTGGTCGCGCGCCAGAGTTGCCCCAGTGACCGGCGAGCCATTCACGTCGCCATCACCGACGCCGGTAACGCAAAATTGGACGAAGCGCTCAACGTGCACCTCGAGTATCTCGACGAGAGCCTGGCCAAACAGTTGACCGAAGGCGAACGCGCGACGCTGGCTTCGCTCCTCACGAAGCTCAACGCGACGCGTTAATCTTTCGCCACCCAGGCCCGGGCGTCGCGTTCGTCGTCGAGTTCCAGCACCGTTCCCTCGCCCCAGCCGGTCCCGGTGATCACTTCGACGGCCAACACCTCGCTCGCTAACAGCGCGAAACCGTCGGCGAGGTCATCGAGACCGGAAACGTGCAGCACGATCCGGTCAGCGACGTCGAATCCGGAGTTCTTGCGCAGGTCCTGCACCTGGCGAATGACGTCACGCAGATAGCCGCGGCGACGCAGTTCGTCGCTCAACGTCAGGTCCAGCGCGATGACCTCGCCGCCGTCACGCGACACCGCGTAGCCGTCTTGACCCTTCACGCGAAGTTCGATGTCTTCGGCGTTCAATTCGAACGTCCCCGACGAGAGTGTGACGGCGATCGATCCGCCCGATTCGAGTGTCTCGGCGGCGCCCACGGAGTCGAGTGCCGCGAGGGCCGGCTTAATTCCTTCACCGCTTCGCCGAGCCGGGGGCCGACGGTCCGGAAGTTCGGCGCCAACTCGAAGGACAACACGTTCGCGAGGTCCGTCGCGTACTCCAGGTGATCGACGTTGAGTTCGTCCTCCACGACGCCGGCCGGCGGCATCGGTGAGTTCACCGGCAAGAAGACCAACGCTCGTGCAAGGGGCTGGCGCACCTTCACGCCGGCCTCGGCGCGCGCCGCGCGACCGAGCGAGGTGAGGCGACGCGCAACGGCCATCGACTGTTCGAGCGCGACGTTGCGTCGCTCCGGTTCACCCGTTGGCCAGTCGGCGAGGTGGACCGAATCGGTCGATTCGACGTCGAACAGTTCGGTGTAGAGACGCTCGGCGATGAACGGACAGAAAGGCGCCAAGAGGAACGTCACGCGCTGCAATACCGCGAGCAACGTCGCCTGCGCTGCCAGTGAATCCGAGCGGGGCTCGTTGGGATCCGTGCGCCAAAAGCGACGACGCGTTCGACGCACGTACCAGTTGGACAGATCGTCGATGAGTTCGATCAGCGCGTCGGTGCCGCCGAGGGGCTCGTAGCCATCGAGCGCGCTCGTCACTGCGACGGTCACGCTCTCGAGACGAGAGAGGATCCACTGGTCGATGGCCGCACGGTTCTCGGGCGTCGGGATATCGGGGTCGGCGGGATCGAAGTTATTGATCGACGCGTAGAGGGTGAAGAAGCTGAAGGTGTTCCACAGTGTTGCGAGCGTCTCGCGAAGCGACGCATCGATGGCCCCGAGGCTCGTTCGCGTCGACGTCCACGGTGATCCCTGGGAGAACATCCACCAACGCAAGGGATCGGCGCCGCGGGTGTTCAACACTTCCCACGGGTCGATCACGTTGCCGACGGACTTGCTCATCTTCTTGCCGTTCTCGTCAACGATGTGACCAAGGCACAGCACGTGCTCGTACGGCTTGGCGCCGAAGACCAAGGTGTTCACCGCGAGCAAGGTGTAGAACCAGCCCCGTGTCTGGTCGATCGCCTCGACGATGAGTTGGGCCGGGAACTGCATCGCCTCCGCGCTGCCCTCCACGTGGGGATAGCCGACCTGGGCCGCGGGCATCGAGCCCGGCGTCGAACCAGGCGTCGATGACGGGCTCGACTCGACGGGCCTCTTTGGCGCACGTGCGACAGGGCACGACGATCTCGTCGATCGCCGGACGATGTGGATCGACATCACCGAGGTCGCGCCCGGCGAGCGCCGAGAGCTCGGCTAAGGATCCGACGCACGTGAAGTGGTCTCGGGACAGCGCCAGATGGGTAGCGGTGTCCCCCAGAACCGGTCGCGCGAGAGGGCCCAGTCGACGTTGTTGTCCAACCAATTCCGAATCGGCCGTCGCGGATGTGCTCGGGGTGCCAGTCGATCGTCGCGTTCTCGGCCAACAGCTTCTCGCGGAACGTGCTCGTCGCCACGTACCAACTCGGCTTGCCCCAGTAGATGAGCACCGTCCCGCATCGCCAGCAGTGCGGTAGCGAGTGGAGGTAGTCCTGTCGGCGCAGCAGCGTGCCGCGTCGTCGAGCTCGTCATTGATCGGCGTGGTTCGCGTCGCGAACGCCCTGACCCTCGAGCCCGGGATCTCTGCGGTGAATTTGCCGTCCGGCCCGACCGGGTTGATCGTCGGTAGTCCGTAGTCGCGCGCGACCTGACGGTCGATCTCGCCAAAGGCCGGCGCCTGGTGGACGAGGCCGGTCCCCTCTTCGATCGTCACGTAGTCGCGCCAGGACGACGTAGTTGGCGTCCACGTCCTAGGGCAGCTCGCGTCGGTAAAGGGGCGTTCGTAGTGCACGCCGGCCAGAGGCACCCCCGAGGAACGTCGCTGAAGGGTCGGCGTCGGCGCCGAAGACCGACTCGACCAGTTCGGCCGCCACGACGGTGCCGTCGACGACCGCGTAGGTGATCTCGGGGTTGACGGCGACCGCGACGTTGGAGAGCAGCGTCCACGGCGTCGTCGTCCACACCGCCAGGTGCGTGGCGCCACCGATCTCGTGGGCGTCGGCGTCGGTGATCGCCGAGACGCACGTAGGCGCTCTCGTCGACCTCGTCGGTGTAGACCTCGGGCTGACCCAACTCGTGGCTCGAGAGCGCGGTCCCGCATCGTGGGCAGTACGGAATGACCTTCAGGTCCTCGTACAGCAGGCCGTGCTCGAAGAGCTGCTGCAGATGCCACCACACCGACTCGACGTACTCCGTATGGAACGTGTAGTAGGCGTGCTCCATATCGGTCCAGTAGCCGATGCGCTCGGTGAGCCGCTCGAACTCACCGACGAAAGTGAGCACCGACTCGCGACAGAGCCGCGTGAACTCCTCGACGCCGACCTGCTCGACGATCGCCTTCTTCCCGAGATGCCGAGTTGCTGCTCCACCTGGACCTCGACCGGTAAACCGTGCGTGTCCCAACCGGCGCGACGCGCGACGTAACGTCCTTGCATGGTCTGGTAGCGGCAGAAGAGGTCTTGTAGACCCGGGCCCACACGTGGTGCAGGCCCGGCTTGCCGTTGGCGGTGGGCGGACCTTCGTAGAAGACCCACGGTTCGGCGCCTTCGCGGTGTTTCATGGACCGCGCGAAGACGTCGTTGGTCCGCCAGCGGGCCAGTTCGGCTTCTTCGAGGGCCACAAAATCGAGTTCGGCGCTGACGGGGCGAAACACAGATTCTCCTTCGAATGAGTTCACCATCGTACTGAACGCTCAACGCGCTTGAACCGGCCCGTACGATGTCCACGTGATTTCAGTAACGGTCGACGCCGAATCCATCGACGCGAGTGGCGCCCTCGCGATTCTCCACGCGGCGAGCGACGAACTCCAACAGCGCTACGGCGGCGAGGGCGACAACGCGCACCTCGAGCGTCGACGAGTTACGACCGCCACTCGGGCTCTTCCTCATGGCCCGCCACGAACGTCAGCTCGTCGGCGGCGTCGGACTGCGAGCGATCGCTGACCCGTCACTCCACTTCGGCGAAGTGAAGCGCCTGTGGGTACGCCCGGACCTCCGTCGCGAAGGCATCGGACTCGAATTGATGAAGGAGGTCGAGACGCGCGCTCGAGGACTCGGCAACGCGATTCTCTTCCTCGAAACCGGGCCGGCGCAACCTGAGGCCTGGCGCTCTATCGCTCGAACGGCTGGACCGAGATCGACGAGTACCCGGCTGGCGTCTTTTCCCACCCGCAGGCCCACTGGTTCAAGAAGGACCTCTAGGCGAACTGTTCGTCGAGCCAAGCCGGCGAAAGGTCTTCGAGCGAGTCCAGGACGAGCGTCGGCCAAGAAGAATTCCACCTCGTCGCGGTCCTCGTGCGTCGGCACGGCGACCACGCGCATCAACGCGGCGCGCGCCGCGATGACACCGGCGGCGGAGTCTTCGAAGACGAGACAACGTTTCGGCGCGATACCCAGCGATGAGGCGGCGGTGAGAAAGACGCCGGGGTGCGGTTTGCCGTAGGGCTCGGACTCCGCCGAGTGGACCGAGGCGAAAGCGATCGATAGGCCGAAGTGTTCGAGGCAACGGTGCAGATCAAGCCAGCGGCGTGGAACTGGCGAGCGCGATGGGTCCGCGCGCGCTCGGTGAGGTCGATCGCGCGAACCGCGCCGGGCAAGAGACGACCCTCGGTTTCCACCAGCGATCCGACGCGTCTCGAGCAGCATGCGACGACGACCTCGACGCTCGGTCCACCCAGGGATGAGCGCAGGTACCAGTACTCGACGACCTCGTTGATGAACACGCCCTTGGTCGAACGGGTCGAGCTCTCGAAGATCGGCACGCCGAGGCCGCCGAGGATCTCGACCTCGGCCTTGTGCCACAACACCTCGGAATCGATCAAGAGCCCGTCCATGTCGAACAGCGTTGCCGCGATAGTCACCCGGCAACTCTGGCACACGCGCCACGTAGGGTTGACCCGTGACGAACGTGCGTCAACTGGATTCTGGTGACGTCGACGCCGTCGTGGCGCGCGTCGTCGAACGGCTGAGGCACGACGCCCGAATCCAACCGCTGGTCAATCCGCTGATCTCGACGGAACTATTTGCCGAATCGCTCGCCAAGTGACCGATCAAACGTGGGTCGCCGAACAAGACGGCGTCGTCGTCGGACACCTCTACGGCGCGTTGCTGGAGAGCGAGGTCTACGGCAACGGCGTCTGGATCGGACCCGGACGGGGTCTCCTTTGACAACACCGACATCCTGAGCGACCTCTACAGCACGGCCGGCGCGCAGTGGATCGAGCGCGGCGCCCTCGAGCACTACGTCTGGACGATCGACGACATCGCCTCGACCCAACCCTGGTACGAGATGGGTTTCGCGCGGATGCACATGCGCGGCGTCCTCAAACTCGATGACCGCGATGGATCGCACATTGCCCGACGGGTACGTCCTGCGCCGCGGCGGTGTCGAGGACATCGAGATCGCGGTCGCCCTCGACGACGAACTCGACGCCGTCCAGCGCGTCGGGCCGAGTTTCTCGATCGGTCTCGACCACTCGTCCAAGCGCGAGGACCTCCTGGAGACGCTCGAAGGACCCGACGTTCACCACTACGTCGTGGAGTTCGGCGACGTCGCCGTCGCCCAGTGCATCACGTTCCCGCTCCCCCATCGCCGCGGCTCCTTCGAGCAGACGTTGCACCTGAGTGCGGTCACCGTTGACGCGGCCCACCGCCACTTCGGCGTCGGCACGGCCATGGTCGACGCCGCGCTTCGCAACGCGCGCAATGCCGCGTTCGAGTACGTGGAGACGAACTGGCGCGTGACGAACCGTCGCGCGAGGAACTACTGGCTGGGCTACGGCTTCGAACCCACCTACGTGCGACTGCATCGCACGATCGGCAACGGTTAGCTCAGCGCCGCTTCGATCGCGCCCACGAGGACCGGGTCCTCGGGCGTCACCGTGGGCGCGAAACGCTGCACCGATGCCGTCGGGGGCGATGAGGAACTTCTCGAAGTTCCAGCGGATGTCACCGGAGTAGCCCTCGGCGTCGGCCGTCTGGTTCAACTCGGTGTAGATCGGGTTCTGGTCCTCGCCGTTGACGTCGATCTTCTCGAAGAGCGGGAAGGTCACGCCGTAGGTCGTCGAACAGAAGGTCTGGATCTCCTCAGCGGTCCCGGGCTCTTGTCCGGCGAACTGGTTGCTCGGAAAACCGACGACCGTGAAGCCGCGATCTTCGTAGGTCTTTTGCAACTGCTCCAGTCCTTCGTACTGCGGCGTCAGGCCGCACTTGGAGGCGACGTTGACGACGAGGACGGTCTTGCCGGCGTAGGGCGCCAACGAACTCGCCTCACCCGCGAGGGTGTTGATGGGGATGTCATAAATGGTCATGGGGCGACACTAACGGCCAGCCCCTCAGACGCTGCGTCGTAGGCTGCTCGGGTGCGCTGCGTCGTCATCAACGATGGGAACCTCGAAGTCCAAGAGCGTGAGACCCCCAATCCCGGACCGAACGACGTCGTCGTCGCGGTGCGCGGTGCCGGCATCAACGCCGCCGACCTCATGCAACGCGACGGCCACTACCCCGCGCCCGAGGGCTGGCCCGTGGACGTCCCGGGGATGGAAATGGCCGGCGTCGTGAGCGCCGTCGGCGAACGAGTACACGAACCCCTCCTCGGTCGTCGCGTCTGTGCCATCGTCGGGGGCGGCGCGCAGGCGACCCACTGTCTGGTGCCGAGCGAGCACCTGCTCTTCGTGCCGGACCACGTCAGCTGGGATCAGGCCGGCGGATTTCCCGAAGCCTTCACGACCGCCCACGACGCGCTCGTGACCCAGGGACGCCTCAGTGCCGGCGAACGGGTGTTGATTTCCGGCGCCACGGGTGGTGTCGGGATCGCGGCCGTGCAGATCGCCCACGCACTCGGCGCCCACGTCGTCGCCGTCACGCGAACGGACGAGCACCACGAAGCGCTGCGCGAGTGCGGCGCCGACGAGACGGTCGTGCTCGATGACGTCGCCGCCGTCGCTCGCGTCGACGTCGTTCTCGAACTGGTGGGCGCGGCGCACCTGGGCGTCGCCCAAGGACTCCTCAATCCCTACGCGCGCGTCGTGATCATCGGCATCTCCGGCGGCGGCAGTCGCGTCGACATCGACCTTCGCGCGTTCATGGGCACGCGTTCGACGTTGACCGGCTCGACGCTTCGTTCACGCTCACGCAGCGAGAAAGGTGAGGTCGCCGACCGCGTCGCCCAGACGCTCATCCCCCGCTGGCGCACCGGTGAAGTCCACGTGCCCGTGGCACGGACCTTCACCCTCGAAGAGGTGGCCGAAGCGTACGAGTACTTCGCGCGGCCGGGAAAGTTCGGCAAGGTCGTGCTGCGAATCGACGAATAGCCACCGTTAGGTTGGCGTGATGAGCCTCTCGGTCCCTCGACCGCACCCCAGTCGATTGGATCCCTCGCGCTCGGACTACGCGGCGATCATCGCCGCCCACGAGGCCGCGACGCTCGCCGGCGAGCCGATGTACCGCGACCCGACGTCGGGTCTCATGGTCTTGACCGCGGCCACCCACCTGGCGCGCGGACAGTGCTGTGAGAGCGGCTGTCGCCACTGCCCCTACGTCGAGGCCGGATAGACCTCGGGGGCGGCTTCGTCGTGTTGGCCCAAGTGGTCCCTGTCGATGTTCACGAGACCGAAGAACGTCAATGCGGCAATGAACAGCATCAGCGCGCCGAAGCGGAATGACTCGTCGTAGCCGTGGACGTGCGCCTGTGCGGTCAACAGACGTAAGGCCTTTCCCACAATCACGTGGTGATGCGACTTCACGGCGGCCACGAAGAAGGCCGTGCCACTCGAGACGACGATGGTGTTCGCGATGGCCGTGCCGAAGGATCCACCGATCTGTTGGGACGTCGTCAGTACCGCCGACGCGGCACCGGTGTCCTGGGGTCGCACGTTGAACAACGCCGTCGAGGCGATGGACACGAATGCCACGCCGAGACCGAGACTCGTCACGATCATGGCGGGCATCACGCTCGTCACGTACGAACTATCGACCTTGATGAACGAGAGGTAGAGGAGGCCGAAAGCGGCCATCAGGTTGCCAACGGTCGCCAGCGGTCGCGGACCGATCTTCGGGAGCAACTGGCTCGTCAGCCCCGCCGCCAGGATGATGCCGATCGAGAACGGCATGAACAACAGACCGGTCTTCACCGCCGAGTACTGTTCGACGTCCTGGAAGTAGAACGTCATGAAGAGGAACATCCCGAAGAGACCGAGCCCGACGAACAGTTGCGCGAGGAACGCACCGGCTCGCACGCGGTCGGTGATAAGACGAAGCGGCAGTAACGGCTCTCTGATGCGACTCTCGATGATGAAGAAGACCACCAGCAACACTGCGCCGTAGACGAGATACGGCCACGCGCTGGTCGAACCCCACCCGTTCGTCGACGCCTGGGAGACGCCGAAGACGACGCTCAACATGCCGAGGGTCGCGGTGAGCGCACCGGGGACGTCGTAGTGCGGATGGCCCTCGACCTTGGACTCTCGGACATTCGGTACGGCCAACGTAAAGGCGATGATCGCCATCGGCGTGTTGACGAAGAGACACCAGCGCCACGACAGATACTGCGTGAGCAGTCCTCCCGCGATGAGGCCGATCGCGCCGCCGACACCCGAGAGCGCCCCGTAGACACCGAAGGCGCGGGCGCGCTCCTTGGAGTCGGTGAACGTCACCGAGATCAGGGACAGCGCGGCGGGCGCCAACAGCGCCCCGAAGAGACCCTGGAGGGCGCGCGCTCCGAAGAGCCACTGCTGGTTCTGGGCTAGTCCGCCGAGCAAGGAGGCACCGGCGAAACCGAGCAGTCCGATGAGGAACGACTTCTTGCGACCCATGTAGTCGCCGATGCGACCACCGAGCAACAAGAATCCACCGAAGGTCAGCGTGTAGGCGGTGATCGCCCACTGGTAGTTCTTCTGTGCGATCGCGAGTCCGCCGAGGGCCTTGGGCAGTGACGCGTGCGGGAGTGCGATGTTCACGATCGAGGCGTCCAGGATCACCATCAGCTGCGCGATGCCGATCACGACGAGCGCGAACCAGCGCCGCGGGTCCGGTGTCTCGGCGTGAACGACGTGACTAACTGAAGCGTCCGACATTAAATCCCCCGTGAAGTGTCAACAGCAAGAGTTCCGAAGACGGCCTTCGCCCCAACGCGCCGTCGTCGATTACAGCAGCGAGCGTAGTGGACTGAAGGCCATGCCCAGAGATTCGGCCACCGGTCCGTACGTCACGGCACCTTCGACGACGTTGACGCCTTCGGCGAGCGCGTCATCGGCGACGACGGCCTCGCGCCAACCGTGGCGCGCGAGCTCCATCGCGTAGGGCAACGTGGCGTTGGCCAGTGCGTAGGTCGACGTGTACGGGAAGGCGCCGGGCATGTTCGCGACGCAGTAGAAGATCGAGCCGTTCACTTCGAAGACGGGGTCCGAATGCGTCGTCGGGTGCGTCGCTTCGAAGCAGCCGCCCTGGTCGACCGAGATGTCGACCAACACTGAGCCGGGGCGCATCCGCGCCACCAGGTCGTTACTCACGAGCTTTGGCGCCTTCGCTCCGACGACCAACACGGCACCGATGACGATGTCGGCCTCCAGGCAGGCCTCTTCGAGCGCCAGGGTCGACGAGGCGATCGTCTGGACGCGTCCGTCGAAGTGGATGTCGACCTGACGCAGGCGCTCTAAGTTGCGATCGAGGATCTTCACGTTCGCGTGTAGGCCGGCGGCCATGGTCGCGGCCGCGAGGCCCGAGACGCCCGCGCCGATGACGACGACGTTGGCCGGGGCCACGCCGGGTACGCCACTGATCAACGTCCCGTGTCCCCCGCCGGGGCGCATCAGGTGATGCGCCGCCATGAGCGGCGCCATGCGACCGGCCACCTCACTCATCGGCGTGAGGAGTGGCAACGAGTTATCACGCAGCCGGACGGTCTCGTAGGCGATGGCGACGTTGTCGGCCGCGATGAGCGCGTCGGTACACTCGCGCGACGCCGCGAGGTGTAGGTACGTGAAGAGCACCTGGTTCTTGTGCGCACTGAGGCGGTGGTACTCGGGCGCGACCGGTTCCTTCACCTTCATCAACAGGTCGCTGTCGGCCCAGACGTCGTCGGCCGACTCCACGATGGTCGCGCCGTTGGCCACGTAGTCGGCGTCGGGAATCGACGATCCGACGCCCGCGCCGCGTTCGATGAGGACGCGGTGACCGGCATCGGTCAACTCTCTCGCGCCCGCGGGCGTCAACGCCACGCGGTACTCGTCGGTCTTGATCTCTTTTGGTACGCCGATGATCATCGTTGATCACCCTTTCTGGTTTTTGGGGCCCCATCCACGGTAGCCACTGGTCGAGTCGGCGTGCGACAACGTCGCGTTAGGTCGACGAGACGGGTTGGGGCTGCGCCGCGACCGAGTCCTCGGTGGCCGCGCGCGTGAGTTGGTGACGGTTGAGCGCGCCGTTGGCCAGCGCGACGATCAGACCGACCAGGAAGATCAGCGTGCCGAAGCACAGGACCTGCGGGGGCAGTCCGACCTTGGCCGCGCCGTAGACGAAGAGCGGGAAGGTCACGGTCGAGCCGGCGATGAAACTGGTGATGACGTAGTCGTCGACCGACATCGCGAAGGCGAGAAGGAACGCCGCGAGCAGTCCCGGCCAGATGAGCGGCAGTGTCACCTTGGTGAACGTGGTCCAGGCGTTGGCGCCGAGGTCGCGCGCCGCGTCCTCGATCGCGCTGTCCATCCCCGAGAGTCGGGCACGAACGACGACCACGACGTAGGCGATGTTGAACGCGACGTGCGCAATCAAGATCGTGATCAAGCCGGTGTTGAGGTTGATCGACAAGAAGAACGACAGTGACGCGGCGCCGACGACGATCGCCGGCGCGGCGATGTCGGCGAAGACGATGGCGTTGATGGGTCCCTTGCCCCAGAATCGGAATCGTCCGAGGGCGAGCGCGACCGGCGTTCCCACGATCACCGAGATGAGCGAGGAGAGGATGGCGACCTCGAGCGAGATCAAGAAGGCGTGCGTGAGGCCGTTGACCTGGGTGAGGTTGCGGTACCAATACGTAGTGAAACCGTTCCAGGCGAACGTGATGCGACTGGTCGGGGCGTTGTTGAAGCTGTAGAGCATCATGACGACGATCGGCACGAAGGTGATGCCCATGACGACCCAGAAGAAGATGGCGAGCCAGGGGCTGCGGCGTTGGCGGCGAGGGCGCGAGGAGTTCGTCACGTCAGACCAGGTTCTCGAGGTTCTCGGTGCCGAAGATCTTGGCGTAGGCGAACATGATGATGCCCAGGATCACCATCAGGACCGTCGACAGCGCCGCCGCGACGTTGAACTGCTGGTTCGTGAGGTAGGAGTCCTGAATCGCCTGGCCGATCGTGTACGTACCGACCCCGCCGAGCAACGACGAGTTGACGGGGTCACCGACGGTCGTGATGAAGACCAACAGGACACCGGCGAAGATGCCCGCGCGCGAGAGCGGCAGGACGACGCGCATGAAGACCTGGCGGCCGTTGGAGTAGAGGTCGCGCGCCGCTTCGAGGATCCGGCGGTCGATGCGTTCGAGCGCCACGTAGATCGGGCAGCACCATGAAGGGGAGGTTGTTATAGATGTCGCCACCGATGACGGCGTTGGACGTGCCGAGGATATGGAAGTTCGACGAGACGATGTGCAACTTGTGCAGCGTCGTGATGACGAAGCCCTGTTGGGCCAGGACGAAGGACCACATGTCGGTTCGGATGACGAAGGAGACGAAGAACGAGAGCAGCACGAGCAAGATGAGCGGGCTCTTCCAACGCACGCTGACGCGAAAGGCGATGAAGTAGGCCATCGGATAGGCGATGAGGATGCTCAAGATCGTGGTCGCGACGCCGTAGCAGAGCGAACGGATGAAGAACGTCGTGTACGGGATGTCCGAGTGCACGAACAGCTGGGAGTAGATGTGCCAGTTCCAGGTCAGGGTGTAGCCGCTCACCGGGTTGCCGGTCTCCAGTGAGACGATGAGTCCGGAGGCCAAGGGGATGAGGAAGAAGAGCAACATCCATCCCCCGCCGACCAGGCTCAACCAGTACGGCGGACTGTGGCGACGCAACCAACTCGGTTGACGGTAGGCCGGTTTGGTCGGCTCGATCAGGTCGGTGCTCACGATTCGATGATCGGGTTGTAGGTGTCGTTCCACGCCTCGTAGTCGTCGTAGTCGCGGTAGATGTAGTAGCTGATGCGACAGTTTGTCGGCGGTCGCTGACGGGAAGACCAGCGGACTGTTCGCGACGGTCGGGTCCTTGATGACGTTGAGGATGTACTCCTGGGCGGCGGGCACCGGGCAGACGTAACTGACCCAGTCCTCGACGATTCCGGCGATCTTGGGCGTGTAGTAGAAGTTCATCCAGGCCAGGGCGCTCAGAGCGTTCTGGGACTGGCGCGGGATGACCATGTTGTCGTGCCAGACGATCTGACCCTCTTTGGGCGTCACGTACTTGAGGTGCGGGTAGCCCGAGAGGTTCGCCTGGAAGATGTCACCGGAGTACGCCTGGCTGATCCAGGTGTCGCCGTTTTCCAAGTGCGAGATGTAGCTCTGGTCGTAGTAGCCGGCCACCAACGGCCGCTGCATCTCGAGCCACTTGGTCGACTCCTTCCACTGGGCCATGGTGGAGTTCACCGGGCTGACGCCCATGCGCAGTAGCGCCGCGCTCCCGAGTTCGACGTTGTCGTTCATCATGCCGACGTGACCCTTGAAGGCCGGGTCGGCCAGGTCGTTGAAACTCGTGATCTCGCGCTTGATCATCTTCGTGTTGTAGGCGATGCCGGTAAAACCGGTCTGCCACGTCACCGAGTGCTTGTTGCCGGGGTCGTAGCTCGGGATCCTTCACCAGCGGACTCGCGTACTTGAAGAAGTTCGGCAGCTTCGAGAGGTCGAGTTCGTTCAAGAAGCCGTTGTTGCACGAACTGGGAGAAGTACCAACCGTTCGTGATGACCATGATGTCGTAGCCGGTCACCTCCTGGGCGGCCAGCTCGGGCTCGACGGTGGCGTAGAAGGAGTCGTCGCCCTGGATGACCGGCTGGTAGTTGACCTTGATGCCGGTCGCCTTGGTGAAGAGCTCCAGCGAGATCGTCTTGCCGTGTTCAGAGTCGATGTAGAGCGGCCAGTTCGGCGAAGTTGAGTTGCTTGGTCGCCTTTTGACTCTTCCAGAACGTCGCCCAGTCGACGTTCGCCGCGCCGCGGCGCTCGGCCGAGCCGGCGATACCGCAGCTCGCCGAGCAGCGCGGCCATGCTGAGCAGTCCGGCGCCCTTGCCCGCCACACCGAGCGCGTCACGCCGCGACAGCCGGCGCTGCGTGAGACCGCGCCAGAGGGCGGCGTCGAAGGACGCTCCAGCGCCGCCGAGCGACTCGTCGCTCACGTTGTCGCTTTCGTCGCTCAGCGTCGCCACGGGCACCGATGCCGCGCGCGGCGGGGCCGGCAGAGCGAAGCCGTGGTCGGTCTCCCACGTGACACGACCTTGTCACCCGGCACGAAGCGGTCCTGTTCGCTGATGTTCTGAGCGAGGATGTGCAACGGGCCGCCCCAGGACGTCACGAGTTCGTACTCCGAGGTCCGCCGAGATAGATGGTCGTCGTCACCGTCGCGGTGACGGTATTGGTCGCGGGCCACTCGACGCCGGTGGCGCGCCGTCACGGCGCAACAACATCTTCTCGGGCCGCACGCCGACCTGGGCGATCTGGTCCAACTTGTCGGCCATCGATCCGGTCGTGCCCCGACCGCCGCCCCGTCGGGAAGACGAAGTTCGCCGCGCTCGGACGTCACCGCCAAGAGGTTGCAGGCGCCGAGGAACTCGGCCACGAACTGCGTCGCCGGCTCGTCGTAGACACGCTGGGGCGCACCGAGGTCCTCGTACTTGCCGCCGTGCATGACCGCGATCCGGTCGCCGAGCGCCATGGCCTCGTCCTGGTCGTGCGTGACGTAAGGAAGGTGATGCCCACCTCGCGTTGGATGCGCTTCAGCTCGACCTGCATGGTCTTGCGGATCTTCGCGTCGAGGGCGCCCATCGGCTCGTCGAGCAACAGGACCTTCGGCTGGTTCACCAGCGCGCGCGCCAGCGCGACGCGCTGTTGCTGACCGCCCGATAACTGCGTCGCCGGCCGCGGGCCGAAGCCACCGAGGCCGAGTACTCCAGGTGCTCTTCGACGAGACGCTTGATCTCGTCCTTGTCCTTGCCCTTGCGGCGCAGTCCGAAGG
>CAVXRB010000016.1:0-79823 GCA_963764095.1 uncultured Acidimicrobiaceae bacterium
CCATTGTTCCCGGGTGCCAGATTAACTGGAAGTCGTTCTTGGCGAGGTATCGCGGAAGATCGATTTGGTCCCAGAAGATGTCGCGACGACTACCGAAGGACTCCCATCGCGCTCCCGGATAATCCTCCTCGATATTCGTCTCTCGAGAAATTCGTGAGCAGCACGACGTCGGCGCCCTCGCGCAGCAGTATCTTCACGCCAGCACTGAGGTAGCTGTGGATGCCCATTCCTGGGCGACGGAGGGTGCGCGCGTCGACCGCGATACGCACGCCGGCGAGGCGCGGGTCGTGACAACTGACGGCCTTACCAGCCATTACTTTGTGTGGCCATCGCTCAGAATGTGCGACACGGCGAACTTCCGGGCGACGGTCGCACAACCGAGTACGAAGTCGTTCCTGTGCGGGGCGTTCGTCTTCGAATCGGTGCTGCCGCTCGCCATCTCCACGCACTTAACAGTATCGCGAGCGAGCGCGGAAAGTTCGAGTCTGAGCGCCTCCGCTCCGCAGAATTCATGACCCAACCGGCGATACGACCTCACGCGATAGTGGCGCCGGTAGATTTACTGTCAAAAGCTAAACGGGAAGAGTGGCACGATGGGCCTCGCGATTGTGAGTTGATTTGATGGCGAAGAGAACCACTATTGCGTCGTTGGCCGACGAAGCGCGTCACATCAACGAGGCACCGGAGCCGTCGTCGCCGTCCGCCGGGAACAGTCAAGTCTCACTGGTCATTGTGAACAAGAACGAACGACTGCTGGGTCAGACGCTTGACGCGGTGAAGCCCTTCGTCGGGGTCACGCTCGGGAAGTCCTCGCGGTGGATGCCTCCAACGGAGCCCTTGACGATATTCGTTGGCACACGAATGGGCGCGATGGATTGACTACACCCAGCCGGTGGCGTGGGGACCACAATCTGCCCATCAACGCGACCCTTGGGGTGCGTAATGCGGTGGGCGACGTCATCGTCTACACCGATTCGGGTGCCTGCCCGAAGACGGATGGGTGGAGCGCCTGCTCGCTCCAATCGTGGACGGGGGCGAATCGGTGTCGTGCGGACCGGCGCGGCCATCCGAAAAAGCGTGTACTCCGGCGCCCAATGGTTCGCAGACGTCCAGTAGGACTACGCGCCGATGGCGACGACGAAATGCGTGGCGTTTGGCCGCGAGGCCTTTGACGCGGTGGAAGATTGACGAGTCATTCGGGTCCGCGGAAGACTCGATTTACCTGGCGATGGTGAGTGGACGGGGCTATCGGCTTCGATGGGTCCAAGACGCAGTCGTGCAGCACGATTGGGACCGCCTCGCGACAGGTGCGTCGGGCATTCTTCTACGGCAAGGGTCAGTGTCGGTTATTGCGAAAGCATCCGCGCCGGATCGGCGCAGCGACACGACAGAACTCGGTCCCGGTCGTCTACGCCCTCTTCTCGCTCGGATTGCCCTCACGTTGAAGTGGCGGTGGTATCCCTGGTTGCTCTTGTGGCCCATTGTGGCGTCAACGAAACGAGGAACTGCGCTGGCTGGTGCTGTTGGATCACCTCGCGATGGGCGCGGGGATCATCCACGAACTCCTTCGGCCAGGTACATGAATCCAAGGTCTTTCGGTATTGGTCACGCCACGCGACCGCGTGCCGTACCAAGAACTCCTCGTACCGAGACATCGAGCATCGGGCGTGCACATTCGCTACGCCGAAGGTTCCGACGCCGTCCCAGACCGTTAATCTTCTCCTCGTTCGCCGTTCATGCTGGGCTGGTGGCGACCGCGAGGCTTTCGCATCTTGCACATCCACTGGGTGTTTCAGTTTTCGCTGCCGTGGGCCCGTCGCGCGAAATGGGCCCGTCAACTCATGGAGTGGTGGTTCGCGGCCTATCTCGTGGTCGCTGGAGCACTGGGCTACGAGATCATCTGGACGGCCCATGATCTCTTGCCCCACCAACCGGTGTTCGCAGACGACGCCCGAGCACGCGACCGGCTCTTGTCCAAGTGCGAATCGTGATCGCCCTCTCGGAGTCGACGGCGAAAGAACTGCGCGAACTCGGTGCGCGCCGCGCGTCGTCGTCATCACCCACTGGTGCCTTCGCGACTCCCTATCCGGTCTCGCTGACGCGAGATGCGGCGAGGGCGAGTTTTGGCTTCGACGTCGACGACGTCGTGGTGACGCTCATCGGGCGGATCGAGCCCTACAAAGGTGCGGACGTGCTCTTAGAGGCGGCGGCGCGACTGCCGTCATCGTCGCGAATCAAGATCCTCTCGCCGGTGCGTGTACCGACGACCTGTCGTGCGCAGCTAGTGCGTCTCGCCGCCGTGGTCGGCACGAGGGTGACGGCATACTGGAGTGGATCCCGGAAAACGATGTCGCCAGGCATCTTCAGGCGAGCGACATCGCCGTATTCCCGTTTCGAAGGATCACGAACAGCGGCTCAGTGATCCTCGCGCAGTCCTTCGGACTGCCGGCGGTGATCACCGCCCTTGCGTCGCTGAACGACATTCCCGATGACGCGGTGATTCGGTTCGAGCCCGGAGTCGACAACACTCGTCGCGGCGCTCCTCCACGCGGAAGGCTCGGCCGACGCGCTACAGGCGCGATGAGCGCGGCCGCGCTGGCGTGGTCCGCCGGCACCGACTGGTCGGTGATCGCGCACGAAACGGCCAGGTCTACGAGCGGCCGCTCCGTGAGACGCGATGAACGTCGTCGTTACTGCACGCCGAGCAGCGGGTTGAAGATTTGCGCGAACGCGCGCGTCATGTACGTCGCCCATGAGTGACTCATGTGGTGGTTGTCTGCGTACAGGACATAGTGGCCAACGACGATGGGGCAGAATTTGCTTCGAAGAACAGAAGAGGGAGGAGATTGGAATGACCTTCGCGATCCCCTTCTTCGCCACCACCTTGAGCGCCGCGGTCATTGTCGGATCGATCTTCGGCGTCGCAGGCCTCAATTTCAGACGTGTGGACGTCCACGCAGTCCCTCGGCGGTGTGGAGATCGCGTAGTCCCACGGGATATTCGACAGTACGAAGAGTTTGGCCTTCGACTTCGCGATGGCCGAAAAGTACTTGTCGATGCCGGCGGCGGCGATCTTGGGCTCTCGACGAGCACAGAGGCTTGGCTGTCGATCAGCATGCCGGTCGCGACCACCGCGTACGGGTGGAGTTTCAGATCTCGGTGACGCAGTAGGCCTTCCACTTCACCTCACACTGCGCCCAACCGGCGATCGACGCGGGTGCCTTCTGCTCCCACGCGGTGCAGCCGTCCATCTCGATGCGCTCGATCTGAAGCCATACTCCTTGCCGTAGACGTCGAACGTGGGGATCCACATATCGGCCTCCGAGTCCCCGACGACCGCGATGATCTTCTTCGAGGAGGGATCGCCGTAGACGCAGAGTGTGTCGAGATACGCGGTCTCGTCTTCGGATTCGCAGTGTGGCTGCCCCTTCGTCTCCGCGGGGTCCGCAAAGGGATTGCCTTCTTCCAGCGCCGCTATCTCTGGCGCGGTGAGGGTCGTCTTCGTGGTCGCCTGGGCCAGTCCTGCTCCAGTTGGGACAAGCGTCGGGAGCGAACTCCACACGGGGTAGTCGGGGCCTGGATTGCGGCCGCGCCGGCCGGGGACGCGCCAACGTTCATCGCCGATGTCAGAGCGACGGTCGCGGTCGCCGGAATCGGTCCGAAAACGGCGCGCCGGACAGTGAATGAGCGATTCCGGAGGACACCCTGAATTTTCTCATATCGGGAGCCATGAAGCTCAAGTGTTCGGACTGCGCGAGGTTCACTGGAGAACTTATCGGTGCATCTTGAATGAGGCAGTCGACGTCAGCGCGTCAATGGAGTGCGAAGCTCGGGTCACTGGTAGCGTGACGTCGGCGCGCTACCCCGACGGACTTCAGGATTCTTTCAGGAACAAGATGGCATCGTTACGTTCCTGTGATGCGGACGTCGCGGTAGGTGATGAGTCGCAGGAGTCCCGCGCGATCGACCAACGAAGTACGTGAGGATTCACGGTGGGCTCAGGAGCGATCGCGAAGAAGAAGCGCGTCGGTGCGTGGGATGCAGCAAGAATCGCGCGCGAATGAAAAGGCAACTGACGGTGAAGCGTGAAGGCGACGAGCAACCACGACGGAGCACATGGCGTACACCCAGCCCGCCGGGATCGCGGCGACGATGAGCCAGCGCGTACGAGTCGCGCGACCACGAGCAGCCACGCGGGATCGGGAGTCGCACGACTGCGAAACTAGAAGAGCAGTGCGGTGGCGTCGACGCCGGAACGCCACATCCACGCAGGGCCTGCCGTAGGTCTTTCGATTCACGGTGTTCGACGACGGAGGTCGCCGATGGTGGTCGAAGTCGCAAGTCCGTCGTGAACCATCTGTCTTGGCGAAGCGGAAATCCTCACCCAGCTGCGCAAACCGGCACGCGAAGGGAAACCGCGCGAGCGCTTCACGAGTAGAAGAGACGTTGTTGCCCGTGATCTCCGCCGATCCCGGCCGACGGCGAAGTGTCGGTTGGCAGATGCGCCAGATCGACCGCGCAGTCGCCGTCGGGTAGAGCGATTCCCGAAACCGCGTCACTGGCTGGAGAGCTCCGTCGCGAACATCGCTGCAGCCAATGCGGCGAGGAACGACGATGTCGGCGTCGACAAAGCCGACTAGCGGGGACTGGGTGGCCTCTTGTCCGGATCAGGCGCGCAGCGCCACGACCCGATTGAAGTCGTGGCGCACCGAGGCGCACGTTGGAGTTGCGTTCTACAGTCTGGAGTCACCATCGACGCGTCGGTCGCGTCAAATCCCTCGACCCATCGTCGACCACGGCCACCTCATAGGAGAGAGACGTCTCCTGTGCTAGAAGCGCTTGGAGGCAGTCTGCGATGCGACGCTCCTCATTGAACGCGATGACGATGATCGTGACTCAGACGTGATCTCTTCTCCTTCGGTTGGATTCCGAGCACTCGGAAAGCCGGTGATACGTTATGCGGAAATAATGATGGCTCAAGTGCCAGTAGATTGCCGCGAAGGAAAGTCCGATGAGCAGCACCCAAGGCGAAGGTCACGAGACGGCGATCGGCCAGCCATCGTGACCGCCGAATCGGATTCTCTATCGCGTAGTAGAGAGCGCGGACAAGGGCGACGGCGAGTGCGACAGTTCGATCTCGCTGTGCAAAGGCAACGGTGCGATCGGCGTACTGCGTGGCGATCGCGATGACGGGCCAGTGGACGAGGTAGAGCGAGTACGGATGATTGCCGAACCACTGAATCGGGGCCGAACCTTGCAAACGGGCCGAAACTCTCCGGGTCCGCGGAGCGATCCACCGGCGATGATCATCCCGTCGCAGCGACGGGGGCAATGACCGCGACCCCGGGCCAAAGCGTCGAGGACGATAGAACCACGTGCGACAGCAGTACGCCCACGACTCCGACTCCCGCGAGGACGACGCCAACGCGCGGCGACCTCCCGCGAGGTGCGGGCCCAACACGGCGAGGAGCGCACCCAGTGCCAACTCCCAAGCGCGCGTCAACGGTGAGAAGAAGGCCCAGATCTCGTTTTGCCGCGTCTCGATGATGCACCACGCGAGGCGACACGCCGATGATCAGCGAGAGCACGCTGACAAATCGGCCGACGGACGAGAACGCCTTCCACGGCATCGTCAAAGCGAGGAAGAGTACGGGCCACACCAAATAGAACTGCTCTTCGACGGCGAGCGACCAAAACTGCTGAAGCGTCGATGGCGGTTGACCGGCGTTGAAGTACTGCGTTCCGACGGTTGCGAAGTGGAAGTTCCCGACGAATGCGGCGACGTACTTAGCATCGTTGGCGTTTATGGCGCCGGTGATGTAACTCAACCAGTGATAGGTCGCGAAGACCGTGGCGATGAGGACGACCGTTGCTGCCGGAAGAATTCGACGAATTCGTCGTGCGTAGAACCCGGGAATTGAAGTCGTTCCCTTGAGGCTCGTTCACGTAAGAGAACGTTCGTAATCACAAAGCCGGAGACGACGAAGAAGACGTCAACGCCGAGAAAGCCTCCGTGAACCCCGGGAATGTTGGCGTGGTAGAGAACCACCAAGGCGACGGCAAGAGCGCGAACCGCTTGGATGTCCGGACGAAACTCCGCGCGATAGTCGGTCGCGTGGAGTCTCGTTGGGTTCGAGCAACGTCACCACAACGACCTATTCATCGCCGCAAGTACCGCACCGTGACCACTTTCGAAATATACGAACTGTACACGATGGTGACGTGATCGATGTCGGAGTAGACCAACTCGTTGCCGATAACTGGTGAGCACGTGTCCGAATAGCAAAAGTACTTGGTGGTCTTGATCGAGCGTCGCGCCGGAGGCACTCGCGATCTTCTTGTCGGGCGAGGATCGAACCGTAGTAGCCGCTGCCCGGCTGGTAGGTAAGTGAGCAGTCCTGGGGATCGTTCTGGACCGTGAGACACATCACGGCTGATTCGGACGAAGAAGGAGTCGTGCCCATGGAGATCGCGCTTGGCCGAAGGCGATCCGATCGTCGTCTCGTCAAAGACGTTCTTCACGCCGTTGATCCACGTCTTGTCGGGAATGTCGGTGCCCACTGCACCGGACGCCCCGATGACGGCCACCGGATGAAGGGCTCGGACGACCCCGGGCAGGTTGAGCGTGCCAGAGGATGCACCGTTTGTGAGCGTGCTCCACGAGGACGTATAGGCGATGTTCGCGAGACCACAGCTCGAGAATCCGAAGACGGCGAGACGGTACGGCGTCGCGGCCAAGCCGAGACTGAGGGCGGGAACCCAGTTCCCACGTAGAGTCGCCGAGCAGGACGATGGTCTTGGTCCCGTGGCAGATTCCCCGCGAAACATGGTTTGGGCTTCTGGGCGAGGGCCTCGGAGTTGTAGGGATCGCACGGCCCGAAGGTCGACGGGCCCGTGAGGTGGTAGCTCGAAGGGCTCGAGTACTCCTTCAGACGTGCTTTCAACCGCCGGCGGTGTCTTCTTGAGCGAAACGGAGGCCTTCACCGCCGCGGTCACCTGTGTCGGCGTCGCGACCGTGACGGCCGACGCAGCGGCGGAACTCGCGAGATGACCACCGACAGTGCGATCGTCGCGTAGGCCACGGAGGACTTGATCGCTCTCATTCTCACTCTCTCCTGGCGTCTGCGTTCTTGCAAGCTAACGGGCGTGCGGCTAGTCAATGTTATTAGACCAGGGGGCGCAAATGGCCACACCCACAGCAATTCCAACACTTATTCGGTGGAAGTCGTCTCGAATTCGTCCGTACGTTTGTGGAGGTCAGCGATGCGGCAAGGTTATGGAACGGCGTCCGAAGTCCATGAGACGTCCGAGGGACGAGAGGCTGCGCTTCACGACCGTCGCCACCCCGGCTCGTGGTTGAGCCGCCGTATCAGTCGTGCCGGCGCGCCAGCGACGAGCGTGTTGGTCTCGACGTCGGCATTGACGATTGAACCCGCCGCGATGACTGCGTTGTCACCGATGTGGACGCCAGGCAACACGATCGAGTGCGACCGATCCCACATTGTTTCCAATCGAGACCGTTGCGGTGGTTACGTCGACACCGGGTTCGACCTCATGATGATCGGTGTCGAAGAATGGCTGACAGCTCGCCGATTTTGCAGTCGTCGCCGATCGAGATCTCCTTGTGCGACACAACCGTCATTCCCCAATTGATGAAGACCCGATCCCGATCGTCAACTTGCCACCCGCGACGGCGCCGATCTCCACGCGTCCTTGCGCGCTGCGAATGCGCGAGTCGTTCTCCGATGCTCACGGCCCCACCGGTCACAATCAGCGGATAACGACCTTCCAACGTCGAGAGACCCTTCGACCAACCTCGCGAGTGGAGATGCGTGGGTGAGAAGTATAGACTTAAGGTCGTCCGGTCGCGCCTTCACGCTCTTGTCCTGTGACGACACGGACAACAAGTTACTTCCTTGCACTTCACGACTCTTCAATGGGGACGCAGCGAGCCATTCGACGTGGTCCTTAGTGGTAGACGCGAGTGTCTCCCGTTGAATACACGACGTAAAAGTTGCGATTGAAGAATCCCAACGTCGATTTGTAGATGCCGATGTAGTTGCCATTGTTCCGCCGAAGCCTGCGAGGTGCTCCTCCGCCAGGTTCACGCTCGACAGATAGATGTAGGAGGCGTGGTCGACCGCCGGTGGCACGATCTCATCGAGCAAGCCGTAGCTCCCCGGTTGGGAGAGCAGGACTAGGTGTCCGTACAGGTCGGTCTGAACGGTACTCGGGCCCTTCACGTGGCTTTGCAGCCACGCCGCCGTCGCCACCTCGGGCGTCGAGACCGTGGAGTTTTGGACCTGCAGACCCTTGGCCACGAGATTCTCCGGGGGCTCACCGCCAAAGAAGAGCGTGTCTAGTCCCGTCGCGCTCAACACGAGGATCAAAGAAATGCGACGCCGACGAACGGTGCCGAGCGCGTGACCCACTTGCGACGAAGGAGATTCACCTCGCGACTCAATCGGGCGAGGTCGTCGAGAAAGAGCGTCACCGGTGCCGACGAGAAGAATCGCTGTGAAGATCGCCGCTCGCTCCGGGTTGTAGAAGGCCGCCAGGGTGCCGGAGAATCGAAGGAGGGCCCCGACCAAGAGTCCCGCGACGGCGAGTCCGACGAGGTCCGAGCTGTCTTCGTACGCCCCGTCGGCGTCCGAGGCGGAACAGTCCGTAGAGCAGAGCGATCCCCAGCAGGAGCCACACGCTTTCTACCGTGAGGTAGCTCAACTCGTTCCACGCACCGGCCAGTTTCGGGGCGACTCCGGGCGACGCCACGACGTGACCCGGCGTCAACTTTGACGAAGCGCCGAGGCACAGGAACGATCCACGGGTCCTCCACGTGCGATCTGTTGCAGGAGGAGCTGCTCCATGTCGCGCGGCGGGATGAACAACGTCCCGGACGAGGTGGCGAACCCGGCGCCTTTCGTGGTGATGGCGTTGGCGGGCGCGGTCAGTGCGGAGTTGCGGGTGATGCCGAGATTCCAACCGAAGGCGGCACCCAGTGCGACGACGACGAGAACTGCGTTGATAACGCGGCGCGAACCGACGTCCTTGCGGTGCTTCGTCCTCTTGTCGCGCGGTATACCTATCCAGCCGCGTGACCACATCGCGCTGGCTACCCAGGCGCACAGCAAGATGGCGCTGAGCAGATACGAAGTCGTGTAGTGGGTGAACGCTATAGCGACCAAGAGCAGTCCAATGACGATCTGCGCGGGACGGATCAACATCGTGCGGTCGAAGAGCACCATCACGAGCGCGGTCATCATCGTCAGTGCCATCGCCTGGCGAGTGATACCCGCGAGTTGCGAAGAAAATGCCACACTCGAAACGATGAGACCGGCCGTCACCCCGAACGCCAGACCCGGTCGCGGCGCCACACGACCGTACGTGATCCAACGAGGCACACGTCGAATGGTCGTGAACACGGCGACCGGCAACATGGCCAAGATCGCCGGGACCACCAACTGGAAGAACGCCAGGAGTCGTAGTTTCACGACCGAGTGCAGCACGGCCGGAAGAACGGTCAAGGAGAGCATTGAGGCGTAGGGATCTCGGTTCGCCGGCGCTACCCAGACTCCGTGGCGGACGGTCTGTAGAGCGACCCCGAACTCTTGTTGGATATCCCAGCCGTCCAGATGTCCACCGCGCAAACTCGTCGACAAGAGGAGTGCGAGCGAGACACCGTAGAGCAGTGCGCTCAACGGCAAGTTGCTCGTCCTCTTCCAGCCGCGAATCACCGCGGTCATCAGTACGAAGATGTCGAGGCAGATGGTGAAGACCGAGAGGAAGTTGTCGCCGCTGTAGTTCAACTGGGCGACACCGAGTATCGAGAGCAGGACGAGCACCGCGCCGATGACTGCGCCGTAGACGTTCGGGGTGTGAACGTCGTCGAAGATCCAGACGATTGGATCACTCTCCTTGGCGGCCCCGAGGGCGAGCACGACGAGAGCGATCACGAACCAGATCACACTCTCGGGCCACACGTTCAGCGGATGCGCGACTCCGAGATGTGGACCAATGAGGCTGGCGACTCCACCGACCACCATGATCGCCATCATGCTGAGACAGACCGACAGTACGACTCGCCCCGCCGTCGTCGCCGGACGTGTTCGCAGAACGGAGAGTACGGTTGCGCCGGGAATGAGGAGCATCGAGATGACTCCCGGCAATGGCGCGAGTGGCGAATGAAACAGCGCCAAAGCAACCGACAACACTAAGGCTGCGGCGAGCCACGTGGCCGTGGGTTTCACGACGAGCCAGTTATCTTTCGATCGCGGCCAGCGCTCGACACCCGCTCCCGCGTGACCCTGACGCGTGCTTCCACGCGCAGCGCCAAGGAATCCGACGATTGCCACCACGTCACTGGCAAGGGCGACGAATGGATACGTGACGATCGACGGATGAACGTGCTTGGAGCGCACGGCCCAAATCGCAGTGGGGGTGGCCAGAACCGCGAGGCCGACGAGGAGTCCGATGAGCCACGAGAAGGGGGCGATCACGACGGCGGCAATGACGGCGGTGGGGCCAACAACCGGCAGCGAGGGCCAACCACGACTCTTGTGCCAACGTTCGCCAGCTCCACGACCGTAGTCAAAACTACGTCGCCAGGTCTCGTCCATCGAAGCGGCGAATCGGTGGGTCAGAGTGATCCGGGGATCGACGACGACGGCCGCCTCACCGAAACGTTCGCGGACCGATGCGCACAGCGTCAATTCCTCTCCTTCGCCGAAGGCGAGGGACTCGTCAAATCCACCAACTTCAGTGACTCTCGCACGATGGACGGTCATATTGGCGCCGACGACGGAGTAGACGGGGAAGGACGCATTGGTCGGCAAACGCGGTGGGCGAAACTGTCGCGCGAAGCGGTACCAAACGCTTGGTCGTCGCGCGAGCGCGATCTCCGCGGGTTGGAGTGGGTTTCGAAACTCCAAATATCGCTGCGTAAAGGAAGCCGGATGGTCAACGTCGACGTATCCGCCGATGACGGTCGCGTCTGGCAGATCGTTCCACGCCGACATTACCTGCAGTGTCCAATCTTGCGGAGGTGAGCAATCGTCGTCGCAGTACGCGACGAGCGTTGACGTTGCGCTGCGCAGTCCGGTGTTGCGCGCGACAGAAATCCCACGATTCTGCTCGTGTCGGATGACGCTCACGCCGTAACTGCGGGCCACCGCTGCGGTGTCATCGGTGGACCCATCATCGATGACCAATATCTCCACCGGCAACCGTTGTCGCGTGAGCGCCTCGAGACAAGGCCTAATTTTCGCCGCGCCGTTGAATGAACAGACAACGATGCTGAGCGTGCGTTGATCACTCATCGGTGATTCCTGCGTATCCGTCGGAGGGCATCGGCACGGGCGCTTCTCATGCGGGTTGCAGTGAGACGGTCACGTACACGTCGCTACCAGTAAGGGCGATTCTCAAGAGTCCAGATTTACCGAAACTTGTTGGCACATCGATGTTGACACCGTGCCCGTTAAGCACCGTCTTCTCACCGAGACTGATGACAACGCCGTGCTGGGTCGCATTCCAGTGATACGTCTTCGTGGAGCCGGTGCGGTTGTTCAACCGTACGGGCACGAGGTCGCCCACTTCGAACTCCCCGTTCGGGTTGGCGGGGCTCTGGAGCGCTAATGAACTGAACGGGGTGGGGGAGAAGCTGCCATCCACGGAAGCCAGGAGTGCCTTCGATATAGGCGTGAAGGCGAAGAGAACGACCACCGCGATGATGGCCAATCGGAGTTTGCTAGAACCTGGGCCGACGATCCTAGGCATCACACGAGACTAGTTGTCGAAATCACGAAATTCTGTAAGGGGCGCTTGTTCATCTCATCGGGTGCCACCGCCCACGACGGGGTCCGCCGCGATCAAAACGAGCCTACGTGCCGGTCAGTCGGGCGACGACTGGCGCGAAAGACTCCATGGCGTGGTCGGGCACGACGATGTTGCTGAATCCCCATCGTTCGCGCCGCTGGATCAGACGCTCGCAGATCTCGGCCTCGGTACCAATCAGGAGGACGGTGAGTTCGAGTGCCTCCTCGCCTGGAAAGCCGAGCATCTTCGCGCTCCGTAACGCCGCCCTCTGGCTGTCGACGACCATGGCCGCGACGACCACAATCTGAAGTTCGAGCGACGCAAAGCGGTCGCCGGCGGCGTCCCGTATCCATGCCAGGCAGCGATCGTAGTGATCGAAGGTAGCTTGCGCCGCGACGTCATCGCCCCACTGACCGGACACGAGACTGGTGTTCACACCTACGGTATCGGCCCGTTGTGCTGCCAGCGTGAGCACCCGCTTGCTTCCGCCGCCGACGATGAGGTTGGGCACCGACGTCGGTCGCGGCTCACAGTGCGCATTGCGCACCGTGTAGTGAGTGCCCGCGAAGTTCGTCTCACTCTCGCTCCACAGGGACTTCATTATCGTGAGACTTTCGGCGAGTCGTTCGACGCGAACAGTGGCTGCGTCGTACTCGGAACCCGTTTCGTCGTAGTCGCTGCGAAGCCATCCTGCACCGAGACCCACTTCGACCCTTCCTTCAGCGGCCAGGCCGAGTGAGGCAATCTCCTTCGCGAGGACGACTGGGTTTCGCAGATCGTTGTTCAATACCAATGTTCCGACGTGGAGTGACGTCGTCGCTTCGGCCGCTACGGTGAGCGCGACGATCGGTCCGAACTGAACGTTGAAGTGATCGGTCACATAGAGCGCCGAATAGCCAAGCCCTTCGGCGGCGCGGGCACGTTCTCGCCAAGCGTCCATCGTCGAAGCGACCGAAGAGTGAAGGGCGAAACGAAACGGTGTCACCACCGCCTATTCCTTTGTATCGATGTCAACCGAGTCCTGACTGTGAACGCTCGCGGACCCCATAAATAGCAGTCATGTTCAGGTATGATAGGCGTCGTGCCAACGAACGCAACGACCGTGGGCAGTGACGCCCCACCGAAGGAAGTCGCGCGAATTCTTCGCGAAGACGGATGCGTCATCATTGCGGACCTCGTCTCACCCGAGACGATGGATGAAATCATGGTCGAACTTGAACCAGGGCTCTCGGACACGCGCGGCGGCGATACAGAGTTTCTGGGACACGCAACGCGACGAATTGGTGCGCTCATCGCGCGCTCGCCCAAGGTGCGCGAGCTGGTCACCAATCCAATGATCTTGAACACGCTCGACATCTCGTTGGGTGATCACGGCAGCACGTTCCAGATCGACCTGACTCAACTCATCGACATCGGTCCGGGTGAACCGGGGCAGATGATCCATCGCGATCAGTGGTCGTTCGACCGCTTTCCATTCCCCAAAGGTTTCGAAGCCGAGATTGCCACCATGTGGGCGGTCACCGATTTCACCGAAGAGATGGGTGCCACCCGCGTGGTCGTCGGCAGTCACCTTTGGGATGATGAGCCATCCGAAGTCGACCCGTCTGAGAGCGTGGGTGCCGTGATGAGCAAAGGCTCAGTGCTCCTCTACGGCGGATCGATCTATCACGGTGGCGGCGCCAACAAATCCAACGTCCACCGAATCGGCATCAACATCGGGTACTCCCTCGGATGGCTGCGTCAGGAAGAGAATCAATTTCTCGCCTGTCCACCCGAAGTTGCGCGTACGCTCCCCGAAGGTCTCCTCCGGTTGATGGGGTATCAACGTGGCGCCGTCGGACTCGGCTATGTCGATGACCTCCGGGAGCCGCTCGACTGGCTCTACGATCTGCCTTCGGTGCAGACCGACTACTACGCCTATCGTCGAAGCGCTCGCTCGTCGCTCCGGCGAACGGAGCAGTATGCGCCAGACCCGAAGCCGTCGTGATCGATCGTAAGCAGCGCTCGCCTGGCGTTTTCACTATTACCGTGCGACCGGCATTCGTTCAAATAGAGGATTCAACCAAGCACCAGGGCGGGACACTGAGATGAGCACGATCGAGCGAGAAGATCCGTGAAGTGATCGAGGATCAGGGCCGCATGCCGGTGCCGGCGAGCAGTCTCAGCGAAATCGAAGACCTGTTTGAGTCGGGACTGACGTCGCACGCCAGTGTGAACGTGATGCTGGCCCTCGAAGACGAATTCGAGATCGAATTCCCCGACGAACTATTGAACAAGAGCACGTTTGAGTCGATCGCGAATATTTCGGCGGCGCTGATCTCACTTGGGCGTCGCTGAGTCCTAGTTGTTCGACGGTGACTGCCGATTCGCGGCAGAAAACGGACGAAGTCCGGCGCTCGCGAGCAGGGCGGCTTCGTCCAACGCATTCGATCGGTTGAGCGGCATGGCCGCTATCAATTCGATGCGATCGGGCAACATGTTCGCGGGGAGCACCGCGCTCGCGCCACGTCGCAGTTCGAGAGTGGTGGCATCAGAGTCGACAACCACGAATGCGACGATTCCCATTTCGCCATCCTGGTCGAAGGCCAAGCAGGACGCCGCTGTGACGTGTTCAAGTGTGCCTATGGCCGTGCTCAATTCAAGGAGCGAAATGCGAACACCACTACGTTTGATGACTCGATCAGCACGGTCGACGTAGACGAAGTTACCGTCATCCCTTCGATAGACGAGGTCACCCGTTCGGTACAACGTTCGGTCGGGGACGATGTCGCGGCGCATCACGGTGGCCGTCAGCAACGGGTCCGCCCAATACCCTTCCATGAGTTGCACGCCGCCAATAAACAGTTCGGCGGTCCGGTCGTGGGATGTCACGATTCTCCCGCCGTCGTCGATCAAGTCAAACGTGACGCCAGGATGGGGGCGTCCTATCGGCACGACGCCGTCTTCGATCACGGTGGGCGTGAGTTCGACGTTGGTGACGGCGATGGTGGTCTCAGTCGGTCCGTATCGGTTGAAGACCCGGATTGAAGGTGCCGCCGCCCACAGAGCGCGTAGGTCGGCGACGGTCACCGCCTCACCGCCAAGCGCAATCGATTTGAGGGTGGACTCCCCGAGAGTGGAGATCTGGGGACTGGCGAGCAGGAGCCGAAGATAACTCGGGGTGAATCCCGAGTACGTGATCGATTCCTTTGCCACCGTGTTGAAGAAGGTTCGCGGATACAAGAGTGCGTCACGCGGTCGGATGATGACGGTGCCCCCCGCTACGAGGGTGGTGAAAAGATTTGCGTAGGAGCCATCGAAGTGGAAGGGCGAGACCAGGAGCGTTCGGCTGGTTCGATTCAAGCCGAGCGCATCGACCGTCGAATGGACGGCGGCGCTGAAGGCGCCGTGGCCAATTTGAACTCCCTTGGGTTTGCCGGTCGTTCCCGACGTATAGATCATGTAGGCGACCCGCTGAGGCTCACTCGGCGATTCGGGGTCGCATTCCGTATTACGCAGTTCGTCGAGGGCGACGACGGTGTGCCTGGGGAAGGCAGCTTGAGGCACATCGTTCCCCGTTGACGCAGTGATGATGATCTCGGGTTCGAGGTCTTCGATGATGGAGCGCACTCGCGTCAATGGGTCCGTCACCGCCAATGGGACAAAGACTGCACCGATCCAAAGTGTGGCGAGCGATGCAACGATGAAGTCGACGGAGTTGGCTATGAGAAGAGCGACCCGATCACCTTCGGCGACGTTGCGTGCACGAAGTGCGCTTCCCACGCGGGCCACTTCGTCGATCAATCCTGCGTAGCTGAGTTCGCGCTCCAGATCTGACGCGGCGAGATGATCTGGATCGTCGAGGGTGCGCGCGACAATCTCGTCGAGCACATTCGGCGTGACCTTGGTCGCTTCGCGAATTGAGCTCACCCTTGGGAACCGCGGAGCAGTTTGCCGGGAAGCTGACCCGTCGCCGCGCCGTCTTCGAACGTCACGACACCACGCTTGATCGTGTTGCGGTATCCCCGCGCCGACTGCAGCAGGCGTCGCCCACCGGCCGGCAGATCCGTGACGATGCGCGGTGATTCACAGCCGAGCGCCGCATAATCGATGATGTTGAGGTCTGCCAGTTGTCCCGGCGCGAGGAGTCCCCGGTCGTGCCAACCAAAATGCGCCGCGGGTCGCTGCGTTAATTGGTGCACCACGGTCTCAAGGGGAATATTCGTCTCGTCGCCACGCTCTCGGGACCACAGTGTCAGATACGTCGTCGTCATACTTGCGTCACAGATCGCTCCGCAGTGCGCGCCGCCGTCTGACAGTCCGAACATCGACACGGGACTCGTGATCATCTCGCGAACGGCGTCGAGGTTGCCATCGACGAAGTTGAACAGCGGCGTGTAGATAAGTTGACGGCCGTCGTGCTGGAGTTGCACGTCGTAGGCGTACTCGCGTGGGTCGATGCCCAGTCGTCGAGCGGTCGCGCCGAGTCGAGTCGTTGACATCGAGGTCGTAGTTGACCGGTTCGTCGAGGACGAACATTTCGTCGAAGCGGGCGTAGAAAGCGTGGCCCCCGAAGGCGTCGGGGCCCGTCAAGGCGGCGTGACTCGTTGAGGATCTGTTTGACGAAGCTCGGGATCGCGAAGTGCGACGACTCGCTCTTCGAGCGGGAGTGCCGCAATTCGGCGTACGCGCGAACCGGCGTGAAGACGTTGTTGGAGGCCTGAAGTCCAAGTAGAACGCCGATCGGCCTCGGGGCGACTTGCGCCTTGACGTCGAGTCCTTCCGCTTGCAGAGTGACGGCGAGCTCCATGAGGTCACGCCAGCGATTGGGCGCCTCGAAGTCCTGTTGCACCGTATAACTCACCGGGCGTTGGCTCGTGCGCGCGATGTCGCCAATCAGCGAGAATTCCGCCGCGGCGAACGTATCGTCTGGCGTTCGGTAGCTGTCGGAAACGAGTTGAAAGACACCGCGACCCTTCGCCTTCAATACCGAAGCGAGCGCTTGCAGTTCCGGCTCTTTTGAACGCAGTGTCCCGAGGTTCTCGCCGCGGCTCGTCCGGTGGCGCTCCGTGCGTGACGTGGAGACACCGAGGGCGCCGGCGTCCAATCCTTCGGCCAAGAGTTCGGACATGTGGGCCAGTTCACTTTCCGTGGGCTGTGCCAGCGGATCGCCGCCGTGTTCTCCCATGACGAATGCGCGAAGCGCGGCGTGGGGCACGTGCGTTGCCACATCGATCGTGCGCTCTTGGCGATCGAGGGCGTCGAGATATTCCGGGAAAGACTGCCAGTCCCATCGCAGGCCCTCGTGCAGCGCGGTGCCGGGGATGTCTTCGACCCCCTCCATCATCTCGATGAGTTCGTCGTGGAAGTTGGTCGCCACCGGCGCGAAGCCGACGCCGCAATTACCCATCACCACCGAGGTCACGCCGTGATGAGACGAGGGCGCCAGCCACGGATCCCACGTTGCCTGACCGTCGTAGTGCGTGTGGGGGTCGATGAACCCCGGCGTCACTATCAGTCCGTCGGCGTCGATTTCGCGGCGGCCCTTGCCGATGTCCTCGCCGACATCGACGATGTGATCGCCTTCGATGGCGACGTCGCAGCGACGCGAAGGGCCGCCGGAGCCGTCGACGACGACGCCATTACGAATCACGAGGTCGGCACTCATCGCAACGGAACCCTCATCTAGTTACTCATCGCCCAGCGACGTATGGCCTTACGTGAGTCGGTCAGTTCTTGGTACGCCGTCATCCGAAAGAGTGACGTCACCGGCGGCGCAGTTCTCTTCGAGATGTTCGAGCGACGCCGTGCCGGGAATGGGCATCATGACGGGGGAACGTCGAAGGAGCCACGCGAGGCAGATTTGCGAGACGGTGGCGTCGAACTGCGACGCCACCTCTCGATGGGACCGCCGGGCGACGAGAGCTTTCCGCTGCCCAAGGGAAACCACGGAATGAAGCCGATCTCGTTGCGTTCGCAGTAGTCGACAACGTTGTCGGCATCACGCTGGGCGATGTTGTAGAGATTCTGGACGCTGACCATCGGCACGACGCGCCTCGCGGCCTCGATCTGTTCGACGCTCACCTCCGAGAGGCCCACTTCACGTACTTTTCCCTCATCGCGAAGGTCCTTCAGTGTCTCGAACTGATCGTCCGCGGCGACCTCAGGGTCAATGCGGTGTAGTTGAAAGAGGTCAATGTGGTCGACGCCAAGGCGACGGATGCTCCCTTCACACTGCTGACGCAGATAGTCGGGATTGCCGTTCTCGTGCCACTCGTTCGGCCCCGAACGGGTGAAGCCGGCCTTCGTGGCGATCGTCAGATCCTTCGGATATGGATGCAGCGCTTCGCGTACCAACTCCTCGGCGACGTTTGGTCCGTACGAGTCGGCGGTATCGATGAGGTTGACGCCCAGCTCGACGCTACGGCGCAAGACTTCGATCGCCCCATCGTGATCGCGCGGTGGGCCCCAAACACCCGGTCCGGTCAGTTGCATGGTCCCGAAACCGAGGCGCCGGACCGTGAGCGCCCCAACAGCATCGTCTCGTCACCCGCCATGAGTCGTCACTTTCTCCGATGTGTTCGGTGCAAACGGCGCTCGGCGCCCACATTTCAATCCAAGTCACGTCATCGTACCTCCCGAAATCGTTCTGACTGCGGTGTGGTCCGGCACTTGCGACGACGCGTAGCCTAGTTTTTACTGCGTGTCTAGAGACGAGATTGCCCGAACCATGACGTTGCGATGTCGGCTGGCGAGCGTTCCACGATGACGCGTGGGCACCAGGATGTCGCGCAAGGGTTGCGAACGCGACGATGATCGAGTTCGCCATCGTTGGCCTCGGATCGTGGGGTCTCTGCGTCCTCGAGCGAACGGTGAATCGGGCGCGACGAATCGAGACATCGGTGCGGGTGCACGTCATCGAACCGGGACAATTAGGTGGCGGCGTCTACTCCGCGGCACAGCCGGACTATCTCTTACTGAATAATCCCTGCGGTCAGTTGTCGCTGTACGCGGCGCCCGACGACGACGTCGATCCGCAGCTACGCCATGGGGCTCTACGAGTGGGCCGTCGCCCAGGGATATCGTCGCGTGGGATACGAGTACACGTCGGTCAAGAGGGCGAGCCATTCAGCCGACTGACTACCTCCCGCGACGGCTGATGGGTGAGTATTTGGCGTGGTTCTACGAGCCCTGCTCGTCGACGCGCCGGCGAACTCGAAGTCGTCCGCCACTACGCGGCGGCGACGGACATCACACCCGAGATAGGTGGACGAGAGACGGTGTGGCTGGACGACGGATCACGTTGAACGTCGATCACGTCGTGCTCACGTCCGGCCACACGTTCAACGAGGAACGCGTGAGCAACGACGGCGAGGTGCACTATTTGCGACCGTATCCCGTCGAATACTTTGACGACGCCGTTGGGCCGGGTGAACCGGTCGCGATCGCCGGGATGGGACTCGTGGGCTACGACCTCATCACGGCGCTCACGACGGGCGCGGGCGGCACCTACGACGAAGAGGGGGATCGAAGCGCACTACGTGCCGAGTGGCCGCGAGCCGGACATCTACTTCTATTCGCGCTCCGGCGTGCCGTACTGCGCGAAATCCGCGCACGGCGTCGACCCGACCGGTGACTATCAACCGATCGTGTGCACCCCCGAAGCCTTTCGGAGATGACGAATCCTTCGGGATCGCCCTTACGCCGCCGGGTCGACTTTCGCAGTGACCTCTTGCCACTTCTCTTCGCCGAGATGCAGTGCGCTACCTCATCCACGCGGCCTTTCTGAACGGCGGGCTTGCCGAGGCGACATCGGTGCGCGAACAACTCCGAGCGGAGCTGGCTCGACCGGAACGTTCGAACGAGGTGATCGAACGCCTCGAGCTCACCTACGGGCACTTCGATCCGCACTGCCGTCTTTTGCGGACGCCGAACGCCCATTTCGACTCCCGCGACGAGTACAGTCGCACGTCTACGACATGATGGAGACCGACCTCACCAGGCACTCTGCCCGGAGGAAGTCCGGTGAAGGCGGCCCAAGAAGTAACGCGAATACTGCGAGACCAGATGCGAGCGGTGATCGAGTACGGGGGACTCTCGATGCAGTCGTTCATCGATTTCCAGTCGAACGTCCGGGGACGAATCAATCGGATCGAGGCCGGACCGCCGCCGCTTCGCTCCCAGCAACTGCTCGCGCTCCTGGACGCCGGCATGGTGAAGATTCCCTTCGGTCCGCACCCGGATGTCATCGCGTCGCCGACGACGGCGCGTCGAACATCCGCTCGACGACGACTGACCGAACCATTGAGGCCACGGTCAACCACGTGGTGCGGGGCCATCTGGATCTGCCCTCGCTGGCGCGTTCGAGTCGCCCTCTTGAGCCGGCTGTACACCAAAGGACGCTTGACGCAGTTCAGTTACGGCGACACCGGTCGGGCAGTGTGGCATCAGTGAGGACTTTCACCCCTACGACGCGGAGGGTCGGCTCCAGACGAGCCTCTCGCTGCTCGGTGTCTTGACCGAGGGCGTGCGCTACTTCACGCACTATCTGCCCTCGCCGCGCAGCCGACTGCGCGCCGTCTACGACGCCCAGGAGACCGTGGAGTCCATAATCGGATAATCGAACGCCGAAGTCTAGCGTGGTACGTGGCCAGTGCTTGGTCGATGTCGTCGATGAGATCGTCGATGTGCTCGAGTCCGACGGAGAGTCGGATCGTCTCGGGGCGAATGCCCGACCGCCGCGAGCTCGGTCTCGCTGAGCTGACGGTGAGTCGTCGACGCCGGGTGGATGACCAAAGACTTCGCGTCACCCAAATTGAGCACTCGCTTGAAGAGGTGCAACGGAGTCGAAGAATCGCGAGGCCGGCGTCGTAGCCGCCCGACTACGCCAAAGGTGATGATCGACGGCACCCGACCCTTCGAGATACTTCTGGACGAGGTCGTGATACGGATTGTCCGCGAATCCGGCGAAACTGACCCATTCGACGCGGGGGTCCGCGCGAGGTAGTCGGCGATGGCTCGCGCGTTGGATTCGTGTCGTTCGAGTCGCAGGGCGAGCGTCTCGAGGCCCTGGAGGAGTTGAAAGGCGTTGAATGGTGACAGCGTGGCGCCGGTATTGCGAAGTTGGATGGAGCGAGCCCGAACGACGAAGGGCCTCTCCGGAAAGTCGCGCGCGAAAACGACGTCGTGAAAGGCGATCTCGGGTTCGTTGAACATCGGAAAACGTTCGGCGTGTCCGCCCAGGGAACGTCCCGCCGTCGACGATGGCTCCGCCCAGGGTGGTGCCGTGACCGCCGACGAATTTCGTCAGCGAGTGCACGACGACGTCGGCGCCGTGATGAAGCGGCTTCAGCATCGAGAGGTGTCGCCACGGTGTTGTCGACGATGAGCGGCACGCCGGCGCGATGGGCGACATCGGCGACCGCTTCCAGATCCACCACGTTGCCCGCGGGATTCCCGACGACTCCACGAAGACACAACACGTTCGTTCGTCGATGAGCGCACCGATCGACGCCGCCTGGTCGTCGGCGGCGAAGCGCGCCTCGATGCCAAGCGTCGAGAGCACGTGGGCGAAGTAGGTGTACGTCGCGCCGTAGAGCTGTGGGGCGACGACGAAGTTCGATCCCGCGCGTGGCGACGGTGAGGATCGCGTAACTGACCGCCGCCATACCCGAGGCGACGACCAGGGCGGCGGTTCCGTCCTCCAGCGCGGCGATGCGCTTTTCCAGAACGTCGTTCGTCGGATTGTTGATGCGGTTGTAGTGAAATCCGGGAATCGCCAGGTCCATGATCGAGTTGGCGTGATCGGCGTCGATGAAGTCGTTGGCGACCGATCATGTAGATGGGTACCGCGACGGCATGAGTGCCGTCGGCCTCGTACCCCGCGTGGATGGCGATGGTTTCATCGTGCATGTCAGTCCTTCCTCGCACGACGCTAGTCAACCAGTTGGCGTAGAAGAGTCTCGTGGCCAGTGCGCGCCAGGGCCACGGGGCCTCGCACGCCACCTCGTCGAAGGGGAACGCTTCGACCAGGCGCTCGCGATCTCGCGGTCACCGAGTATCGTGGTGAAGCTGCTCGAGATCTCCCAGTCGTCGTGGAGCAACGCAGTGGTAGAGGCAGGCACGGCAGCGTCGTAACGCTCGCCACGAACAAGCGCCCGGCGTCGCGGCGATACTCGCGCAAGCAGACTCGACGGGTCGTACTCCGGGTGACCTTGGACCAGCACCGCGTCGGGGGTCCTTCCTCGTCCGCGACGGCCACGCCCCAGCCCGTGTCCTCGAACTGCATGACGATCTCGTAGCCGGCGTGCTCGAGCGCTTCAGCGGCGCGCTGTTCCATCGCGAAAGCGGAAGCAGGATCTCCGAGTCAATTCCGACGAGTGAGACGATGCTCGTGGCTCACGTCTGCGGAAAACGCCCGTGCATTTGGTCGGGAAGTCGTACGCGTTCGATACCGTCAAAGACGACAGGGCGGCGTGCGCGGAAAGGCACGACAACAGCGTCGAAGGCACGTGCGTCGCGGGCCCACGTCACACGTCGACCAGATCGTCCCAGTACGGCTCGTCTTCAATGCGCACCTCGATCGGGTTCGATCCGGTGACGATGAGCACGTCCGGCGCGACGCTGATAGATCTCCGCGAACGGGCAAGTAGTCCGTGGCGATGCGCGCGACGTCTCCTCGCCTCGGGGCACACCGACCATCGTGTACCGGCGAACTTCGACTATCTTCGGTCCGGGACCCTCCTCGAGAAGCCCGAGAAACTGGCGCTCCGTCGCGTCGAACGCGCCGTCGGGCATGTTGTTGACAAAGGCGCAGGTGAGTCCGACGACGAGCGTCGGACTCGCGAGCCGAATCGTCGTTAGGCTGACGCCGGAGGCTTGACCAGCCGCAACGTCACTCGTCGAGGCTCACGTTGGCGTACGTGACGGTCACTTCGTCGTGGAGCAGTCGATCCACGTCGAGCAGTTCGTCGTAGTCGCCGGCGGATCCGACGACGGCCATGATGTGATTTCGCGAACCGTCTTTCCAATCGAGGACGGCGCCGGGCCCTGGTGCACGGTGATGGCGTCCACGCCCGGATGTTCGCTGACTGCGTCGATGCCGTCGATCGCGGCGACCGTCGCCGAGACCGGGGGTGGCTGCAAAAAGAATCGAAACCCGATGCGCTCGGTGGCGACCGGGCCCTCGACACGCACGACCTCGCCCAGCGCCAGCGCAGCGTCATCTCAACGAGTGCAACGCCGGCCGCGCGATCGAGCATCTCGGGAACGCCGCCGCCGACGCGACCATTGACCTCGATGACCCGCGGCCCCTCGGGCGTGAACTTGATCTCCGTGTGAAGCAGCCCGTGGTCACGCCCAGCGCCTCGATGGCCGCGTCGTCGAGATCTGAGTACCGCCGCCTCGTCGCGTTCGCTGAGCGCAGCCGGAATGAAGAAGCCGGTCTCTCGGAAGTTCTCGGCCAGTGGAAATCGGCCGGTCAGGGCGAGGTGGCTGATGACGCCGCGCGCGACGATGCTCTCGACCGAGACGTAGTCGGCATAAGACTCGCCGCGCGCGCGCGGGATCGTCGTCGAGATACGACTCGAGGACCATGTCGGGCCGTTCGGCTCCCAGGTCGCCGAGGAGTTCCTCCAGGTCGATGATCGTGTCTCGACGAAGAAGGTGTAACGACTGCCCTGCGCCGAACGAGGCTTAGAACCGCTGGCCACCCACCTCGGCTTCAGGCGGCGAAGGTCCGCTCCGACTGATCCGGCGGGGAGACGACGCAGGCCGGGCACTTCAAGTCCCGCGCGTCGCAAGACTCGACGCTGCTCCGCCTTGTCGGTGAGGGCCACGGCGGTGGCGGGCGTGTGGAACGGCAGGCCGAGCGTCTCGGCCACGTGGGCGAACGTCGCCATATTGGCGTCGAGGTACGTGACGATGGCGTCCGGTCGGTACGGCGCGGACAACTCCTCGAGGAGCTCATCGACGCCGAGCCGGCGATGTCGACCACCGGTCCAAAGCGGTTCAAGAGTTCGGTCATTTCACGCATCTCGGGCAACGATCCGTCGATCATCCAGAGCAGTTCGCACAGGCCGGCGGCGGCCTCAGCGAGCTGCATCACAGGCACGCAGCGCGGTCCGTAGCCGACCGCCACGAGGGGGAGCTTCTCGATGGTCGAATCGTCGACCATGTCCCTTGCCATGAAGCGGATGTTAGCGTTGAACCGGAAGCACGACCGAGCGCGAAGGTTGTTCACGAAGCACGAAGAGATCGCTTACGTGGCGATGGAGATGAAGGACACGAGACAATGCCGCTCGAGATCATCGGAATGGTGGGAACGCGGGACGCCTCGGAGATAAAGGGGCCTTGGTCGATGGTCCCACGCTCGATTGGACCGACGGACCCGTCATCGACCCCGACTATTTGGTCGAGCATCTCCCATGCGCACGAGGCCGCTGGATTCGATCGCGTGCTGATCGGCTACGGCGCGGTCGGTCCAGAAGGCTGGGCGGTCGCGAACACGGTGCTCAACAGCACCGAGCGACTGAAGGTGATGGTGGCGCAGCGACCCGGGTTCATTCAGCCGGTCGTCCTGGCTCGGATGGCGGCCACGCTCGACCAGTTGACAGGGGGCGGGCGCATCGCATCCACTTCATCACGGGCGGCGACGAGGCCGACCAACGCCGCGAAGGCGACTTCGTCCCTCACGACACTCGCTATCGGCGCACGCGCGAGATGATGGCGGTCATGCGCCGACTCTGGAGTGACGACGCCCCTTTGACTTCGACGGTGAGTTCTACCGCTACGAAAGCGCGTTCAGCTCCGTGAAGCCGTTGAGGGCGGAGGGCATCCCCTTCTACTTCGCGGGCGCCTCGGGTCCCGCGATCGCCGTCGGTGCTGAACAGGCGGACGTGTACGCGTTCTGGGGAGAGCCGCGGGACCACGTGGCCGCGCGGAAGGCGTCATTGATGCGGCCGCGGCAAAGGTTCGGTCGCACGATGCGCTACAGCCTTTCGCTGCGTCCGATTCTCGCCGACACCGAAGAGGAGGCGTGGGAGAAGGCGGAGTGGATCGCCGAAGAGACCGCCGCGCGCATCAAACTCGCCAAGGAGCGCGCCGCCGGAGGTGACGGAGCGCCGGAGGGTCTCGGGAGCCAGCATCACGCGACGTACTCGGTCGACCGCGACCTCGGGGGCACGACGTCCGTCGGTCGCAAGCGTCTGATCGAGATGTCCGCCGACAAGGACGTCTACGACGAACGACTTTGGATGAAGGTTGCGAATCTCACGGGGGCCGCCGGAAACTCCACGGCCCTCGTTGGCACGCCCGAGCAAGTCGCCGAGGCCATGTTGCGCTACTACGACATCGGCATAACGACCTTGCTGCTGAAGGGCTTCGATCCGCTAGTGGACACGATCGACTTCGGCAACGAGCTCATCCCACTCGTTCGCGACGGCGCGGCAAAACGTGACGCGGCGGCTTCGAAGTAACCGCGCGTCACGGATTCTTCGGTGAAGAACGCCGCAACTCCGTGGTGCTCGTGACGCCACCGAAGTGTTCGAGCACGTGTTCGTCCAGCATGTTGACCGTCGCGTACCCGGCCGTCGGCGGAGTGCATCCCGTGGTCGAGGCCGGGCACGTACTCGACGCGTCGAATGCTGGTGGGTTTCAGTCGACGCAAGTCGAGGGTGCGGAAGAACGGAATCTCGTTGTACGGCCAGACCTCTTCGATGCCGTAGAAGAGCAGCAAGTCGATGCCGTCGTCACCCAACTTCTCGAGGATGTCCTCGCTGTAGCTCCTCGGCAAGAAGATGCGCGTGACGTGCCACGCCGCGGCCGAGATCCAGCGGTGCTTGGCGAACGTCCATCGCCGTTGCGCGAAATGCTTCAGTCGATTGCCAAGTTTGCTGAATGCGCGGGCCGCGCGATGTCTCCAGTTTTCTGACGCTGTGCAGGACGTCGATATAGAGCGGCGGGTTGATCGCGCACGACACCTTTGGCGCTCAGTTCCAACGCGGCCTCGATTGCCCAGTAGGCGCCGGAGCACAGGCCGATGAAGACGGAGTTCGACATCGTCGTCGGCATTCAGCTCACGCAGCACGGTCAGGATGTCATCGAGCCAACCTTCGAAGAAGAACTCGTCGCTCAGGCTGGTGCGGTGGCCACGGGCTGTCGCCTAAGCCGCGCATGTCGAATCGCACGCTTCGCATTCCATAGCTCGCCCATCGTCGCGACAAGTCGACCCAGAGTCGCGACGGTCCGGTGTGTTCTTCGTTCGCCGACGTTGAACATGACGACGAGCGGGCCGTGACGTTCTCCGTCGGCTCAGTCACGATCCCAAAGAGTCGGCCGGGACCAAATTCGACGAAGCGTTCGGTCACTGCCAAGCGGTCAGGTTCGTTCGCCACGACGGCGGACTTTGAACGGTGCGCGAATCGAATAGGGCGTCAGCGGTGGATTCGGGGAGACGAGCCACGTCGCAATCTCGTCGAGCGAGGTGGGGAGGACGGTCCACATGGGATCGACGTCGAGCAGCGCCGCTTGCTCGGAGGTCGTGAGCCACTCAACGTTCTCTCGCGTCAAAGCGGTGCGCAGTCGTTTCGACATGCCCCGATCGTCGCGCGCAACAATCAAGGTTCGTTCACCGAACGGTCGGGTCGTCGTCGTCAAGGCCACGCTGCGTATCTCTTCGGCGGTCCGACTGGAGAAGACGACTTCCGACGTTTCGACTGGTGCACCGGGAACTATATGGAAGTCGTCGCGTCGAAGTGCCTCCAAGGCATTGATCTCACGCAAGAAGACCTTGCCCGATTCGCACGGATCCCAGAGAACGACTGCGGAGAAGTCGAGGTCGTAGCGGTCGGTCGCGACACCGAGCAGTGTGGCACCGAGGCGCATCCCGACGGCCGACACCGATTGCACGCCCAGCGTGCGTAAGGTACTTCGTCGCCTCGACGACGCTGGACGTCCACAGTTCGTCTCGTCCGAGGTCGTTCAAGTCCCCACTGGAGTCGCCGGTACCGTCGTAGTCAAAGCGCAACGCGACATAGCCCTGCGTCGCGAGCGACATGGCGAGACTTCGCAATCGCGCGTCGTCCGGCGCGTGCTTCGCGTCCGATTGGCGGGGCCAGGAGAACGGCGCCGCGAGCGAGACCTCCCGAGGGCGTGGTCAGCCAACCAAAGAGTGGACGAGCCTCGGGTCCGAACCACAGGGGTTCCTCAACGGCCTCGTACGTGTCGGTGGAAGGTGTCACGTGAGCCTCACTATCGATTCACCCTTCCTTCACGCCCACCAACACTCACATCCGCGGTTTCCACGCCAAGTCTCCAACTCGCATTTGACGTTCACGGGCTTAGCGCGAAGTAATTTTGTCTCCAAATGACTCGACATAACCTCGTCTTGCCGACATTGAACTGAAGGCTAGCCTCAGCGCCCTCGCGTCAGGAAATATCTTATGCAGCAACTCAAAGTCGCTTGTCGCGTCGAAGAGGACGCGACGACTGCGTTCAAGTGCTCGCCACGTCGGCAACGACTGCTGCAATTGCGTAGTCATGCGTCAAACTGACACTCAAGTTGATCCGTTGGACGCCCTTCAAACGCGCGATTTCAAACGCCTCTCCGCTTAATCGCACGGTGGGCTGCGGGTGTTGAGCAGAATCTCAATCGTTCGCCACGAAGGAATATGGTCATCTGGTCGAAGCACTTTGATTACCGCTTCTTTGGCGGCGAAACGAACCGCGAGACTCGTGGCCCTACCCTCGAGATTTGTCTCACACTCCTCGAGTTCGTCCTCGCTGTAAAGCCGTGTCAGGTATCGGTCGCCAAAATGTGAAATCGACGTTTGCACTTCTTTGATCAATTGGACATCAATTCCGGCGACCACCGTCACGACCGAGAGCACCTTCATTCGAAATCGTTGCGTCCAACGCAGGGTGACACGACTCGATACCGAGGAATGGTCATGGCAACGTCCTCCTCGACTCAGATATTGCTTTGATTGGCACGGTGCAATCGAGGAAGAACTGAGCTCCGCGGAAGTTGGACTCTGACGGGGACGTTCGAATCTTCGTACGGGTTGGCGCGACGATGCTCTTATCGCCAGTGTGTCCACGTGATGAAGAGCCAAAACTATGATGACCGGGACGAAAATGGACAGAGCGAAGGCACAACGCATTCTCTCGCTGTCACAATCGCCGTCGTGTCTGGGAAGCTGTCTGTAAAGGTTTGTGATCATGACTGAGGGGTTGACGAAGCTGCGAATATTGACGAGGCCGCTGCTTAGTCTTGCGCTCAGCTTCGGCGGCGTAGCGCTCATTCAATCGAGCGCGAAGGCGGGACTCCGAATGCGCTCCAAGAGATCAAATCGGAACTTCGCGCGGCGATTGCGGTGAAGTCGCTGCCAACCGATGTCCATCTCCTACCCACTGGACAGTGGACGAATCTGTGGCGGAACGACTTGGGCCGATCGCCATGGGAGGCGGCAATAGCTCCTGTTGGGATCAGGCGAAGTCATCGTCGTCACTTCCGGTCTGTATCTTTGGCGATCGCACAGCCAAGAGGACAGTGGTGGTGACCGGAGATTCGCAGGCCTGGATGTGGACGCCGGCGTTCGACAAGTGGGGAAGTGCCAGTGGATGGAAAGTGATCGTCCTCACCAAAGGGTCGTGTCAACCGTGGCCGGACCCGCAACAGGAGTTCGTCGATGGTTCAACGTTCCCAGCCTGCGCCACGTTTCAATCGAAGGTGACGAAGTACATTAACATCAACGCATCCGAGTATCGTCATCGCCGCGGGACTGCCACCCGCGATCCCGACGTCTTCGACGAGCATCGAGTGAAGTGCGCGACCTGAAGACATTCGTCTCTTCGATCAAGCCGTCGGGGGCAAAAGTGTCTGATTATCGACCCGAATCCCTCGTTCTATGCCTATGATCATCTGAATATTCGACGTTGAGCGCGCCAACGTGTCTCGCGAGTCACTCAGCACAGTTGAAAATATGTGACGGCATATCGCAAAAACTTCTGATGAATTACTTCATGAATGGCGCTGTGAACGAAGGTCCGCTTCCGGGAGCGAGTCAGGTGTTGGACTTAAGTCAATTGCTATGCAACAAAATGTGTCCCATGGTGGTCCAAGGAATTCTCGTTTATGTCGACGCTGATCACGTGAGTTACGACTGGGCTATTCACGCTTCCGGCGCGCTCGGGTGCGGTACTCAGTCCTACCCGAAAGGGCTCGCTCCGAAGCGTTCGTGATCGCGGTCACGTTCAACGTCGCCGTGGTGCATCAGTGGCATTGACGATAGGCACCCGAGCAGTGTTCATCACGAATTCGGCTAGACCGTTGAACGTCGATTGTTCTCGTTGTATCGGTGAATGGGTGAGGTGATGCGTCGGGTACGAATGATCGAATACTCCGTCTTCACGGTGGTCTCGATACTGTGCTTGGTCGTCATACTGGTGCCGTCGAGTCTCGCCTCCACCGCGAAGAAACCCGCCCCCACGTTTTACGTCAGCATCGGCGACTCCTACGCCGCGGATATTCGAAGTAGGCCCGGGCCAACCGGGCGGCTACGCCGCCAAGGTCGTCGCCCAGGTGGCCGGCGAAACACGTTCTCCCTGCGTAACTTTGGATGCGGCGGTGCGACCACGACGTCGATGATGACGACGATCGGGTGTCCGGACGCGATTGCTTCGCCGGGCGCGGTGTCGTACCCGAAGAAGACGAGCTGGCGGCGGCCCTGGCATTCATCACCTCGCACCACCGGTCGCATCGGATTGATCACGGTGTCAATCGGCGGCAACGACCTCGACGGTACGGCGGACAACGTGGCGCCGATCGCGGCGAACATTGCCAAGATATCTGCTCGTCTCCGTGCCGCGGCGGGAAAGACGGTTCCGATCATCGGTCTTACGTATCCCGACGTCGTCCTGGCCGAGTGGCTGAGCGGTACGACCGGCGTCGCCACCGCCCAAGAGTCGATCACGGCGTTCCAAGACATCATCAACCCGGATTGGAAGGCGGCCTACGCATCGTCAAGGGCCACGTTCGTCGACATCACGGCTGCGTTCGGGGCGTACGTTCCGCTCTCCCAAACGGTGAACTACTCGACGTACGGTCAGACTCCCTACGCGGTCGTCGAGATCTGCACGCTAACCGGTGCGTGCAGTGCGATGAACATCCATCCACGAATGCCGGTTACGCCTTGATCGCCAAACAGATCGTGCACGCTTATCTCAAGCTCGCTCACTGACGTTCGAGGTCGACGTGACCTCGGTCCCGGCGTGGTCTTCGCGCTGAACAGAGCGTCCGCGCTTCATCCACAGAGATTTCCAATCGAATGTGATGCGCGGGAACGGCGCAGGCCGTTCGGTAATAATGAGATTGACGGTGCCGATCAGGGTTTGGTCGGTCAACAAGATGCCGTAGAGAGACTGGACGAGGATGCAAAAGGTAATCCTGGTCTTCAAGTGCCACGCTGGAATGGGGGCAGGACCTCTCGATGTCTTCAGCCGTCCTTAGCCGATACTCGAGCCTTCGACGGTTGCATCTCGGTTGAGACCTTCGTCGATGCCGACAACCCCGACACGGTCATGCTCGTCGAAGATTGGGACTCCAAAGCGCAACAAGAGACCTACCTGGCGTGGCGAATCGACAACGGCATGATCGACCTGCTGGGTCCCGTGCTGGCCGAGCCATTGGAGATGCGCTACCTCGAGCCGCATCCGGCTTAGACGTCTGGATCGCGCGCACAGTGACCGATCGTCACGGCTGATCGATACCGCTCGCCTAACACGCGAGAAGTATGACGACCACAAACTCCACACCGCCCTTTGACGTCCTGAATAGTCGTTTGGATACGAACGAATAGTCGATGATGTGACTTTTGACCCCGATATTTAAAGGGCTTTCCGAGATGCCAATTTTTAAGATGAGTGTAAGACGAATGGCAAATCGGAAGGAATCTCATGAAGATTCAATCAAGTTCTTACAAGGCAGTATCTCAGGTATCGACGGCCCGCAAGCTGGTCACAATGGGGACAATTGGCCTCGTCGCGACGCTCGGCGTTGCGGTCCCGGCGGGCGCGGTCATCTCGGCCATGCCCACCGCCAAGTGTCTCGCTCTCGAGTCACGCCGCCAACGACGAAGAAGGTCATCAAGATCACGCACGTCGCCTTCAAGGGGACGTACACGGGCACGATCGCGCTCTTGTGGAGCAGCACCGGTGTGACCGCGACGTCAGTCGCCGGACACGGTACCGGGACCTACGGCGCCAACACCATGAAGGGCAACGGTGGCGGTTCGGCCGCGAACACCTGTAACCCGTTCGATGGAACGGGCAGCCTCGTGGGCGTGAGTGGCTTGAAGTTGAGCGTCGCCACGTCCACCAAAACGCAGGCCTGCGCCGTCAACGCCGCCGCCCCAACACCGGTCACGGTATCGGGCGTCGCGAAGATCATGAGCGGCACCGGCAAGTTCAAGGGCGCCTCGGGCACCCTGAGCTTCAAGGGATCGTTCGCGGTCCAGTCATCGACCGCGGGTTCCAGTGAGAACGATTCATTCAACGCCACGCTGACCGGTGTCGTCACAATCAAGAAGGTCACGATCGTGGCCGTCAAGAAGTAGTCGTTACCTAAGAAAGAGGAGAATCAAAATGAAGAGAATCATGTCAATGCTGGCCATAGGGTCCTTGGCCCTGGGCAGCGTCATAACCTTCGGAGTGAGCTCGGCTTCGGCGGCCGTCACCACGCCCACCATCGTATTGAGCGGCGCTAAAGGGACTTTCCCCGGCACGACACCACCAATTGTGGCGACGACCAGTGTCGCCGGGGCGGTCACGTTCACCTTGGCCGGGGCGACCGTCGCCGGCTGCGCGTCGGTAGCGACCTCGACCGTCACGCCGTTCATCGCGGCGTGCACGTGGACACCGAGCGCGGCGGGACCCGTTGTGCTGGGTGCAACATTCGTACCCACGGACACGACCGACAACGCCAACGCCACGGCCACGGCCTATGACGTGACCATCGCACCGCCGATCCAGGGCGATACCGCTGGTCCAATCTCGTTCACCGTGGACACGGTGGGCAGCGCGAACAACTGCGGCATCCAGTCGTCATTTGTCGTCGGCGATGGAATTGTCTTCCGCGTCGCCGCCAATGACGCCGCTTTGGGTGGTGCCGCGCTGACGTCAGCGAACGTCAGCAGTGCCACGCTCACCGTCAACGGCTACGCGACCACGATTGCGTTGGCCTACGCGAACCACGGCGGCTTGGGCATGTGGACCGGCGTACTCCAGACCGGCACCGCGGCGGGCGACTACAGCCCGACGGGCGCCATTCCCTACACCATCACCATGAAGACCATCGCCGTTCCGGCGGTGACCAAGAAGGTGACGGTCGTGACCCACAAGCGCGTCAAGGTTCGCGGCAAGTTCGTCGTCCGCACGCACCGCACGGTGAAGACCGTGATCGTGACTCCGGCGGTCGCCGGCGCCACCGGGACGTTCGCACCGAGCGGCACCATGTCAGTCCTGACACTGCTCGCCGCACCGGTCACGTTGAAGTAGTCAACACGTTTTAAGCAGTACGCAGTACCGATCGAGTCCCGAGTGAACGAACTGAGTATCAGAGGTTCACTCGGGACTCGTGGCATCACAGAGAGAACCAAGGCCTTAAGACATATACCAAAGTCCCACCAGTGGGCAGAGAGAGGAAATGATGAAAGCGATTCACACGAAGAGGTCTCGCGGTTCGATCGCCGCGCGATTGGCGGCGGCTATCGCCATGCCGATTGCCCTCCTGGCCACCACCAGTGGTGCCGCTACGGCGCCCCCGGTCAATCCGCTCCAGCTCGCGGCACCCAGCGGTCTGCCGGGCACGGCATTGCCCTTCACTGGTACCGCCGCCACGACGTTCACCGCGTCGCCGAGCTTTGAAAAGCTCACCACGACGCCCGATGCCGGCGTCACCGGCACACCGTTCACCGTGAGTGGCACGGGGCTGAGCCCCAACACGTCGCTGCAACTCGTGTGGGGCACCAATACCGCCACCTGGAGCGTGGACGCGGAGCCGTACACGGTCAACTATCTCGGTTCGGTCTACTCCCCGACGTCGGCCACCAACGTCCTCAACACGAGCAACTCGACGTACGTGAACCTCGCGACGGTGACGACGGACGCCAGCGGCAACTTCACGCTCAAGTCCAGCGCGCCCACTGACTTCGGCGGCGACCACGACATCTGGGCCGTCGCCACGGGCGTCGGCGTGGCGAACGGCTCCTTCGACCTGTTGCGAACGGTGACGATCTCGCCGAAGAGCGGGCCGATCGGCACTCCGATCACCGTCACCTACACGTCCATGGACGCGAATCCCTACGGCGGCGGGGGATCGATCCTCTGGGACAACCACTACGCCGGTGAGATCATGGGCAACTGGACTCGTGGCACCGCGAGCGTGACGATTCGTGCCTCTGGTCCCGTGGGCGTGCACTACGTCGGGGTCGGCGACGCGATCAGTTTTCAGTACTTGAACCCCATCCAGTCGCCGATCACTGACGACAACGGTGCCGTTCGCGCCTTTCGAGTCACCGCCGGCACGAAATTGCCGAAGTCGTCGATCACCTGGCCGACCGGAGTCACGGCGAATGTGAGTCCTACCCAGTTGACCACGATGTACAACGCGGCGCTCGGCGTCAAGACGAACCAACCGGCCGCGCTCGACCCATTGAGCTCCGCGGTCGCAACCCTGTCGCCGACCAGTGGTCCCGTGGCGACCAAGACCACGTTGCACGTCACCGATCTGCCGGCCTCAGCGAGCGGCGCGGTCGAAGTGGACCTCGTCTCGGTGACCGGAAGCCGCGTCAACTGCACCGGCACCTGCTGGGGCTACACCTACACCTCGTTGGGTGCTGGCGTCGTGACCAACGGAACGTTGGACCAGAGCGTCACCATCCCGAACAGGCCCGGTATCAGCACGCTCGGTGGATGGCACGCCATCGTCGTCGTCAAAGGAGCGATGGGTACCGACGCCGCCGGCAACCGTGTTCCCGGTGTTGGCAGTCTCGTCGAGTCCCAGGTCCCCTTCTACGTGAAGGAGAGCATCATGCCCTTCTACAACAAGAACGGCAAGTTGATGTCCATGGGCGTCGGCACCGCGGACGACTCGGTCGCGAAGGCCAACGAAGTGGGCGCGCAGGTCGGTACGGGCACCTACACCTTCAAGGAAGGTCAGGAGTTCACGATCAGCATCCTCGGCGTCGGTTGGACGCAACTCGACAACACGTTGGCCGTCGACTACGACAACAGCTACATCGGTTACGGCTGCGGATTCCACTCCAACGGCTACATGGCCGTCCACCTGACCGCTACCGGAGGTCCCGGTATCCACATCATCGACCTCTACCCGCTGCTGTACTCGGTCTCGCCGAACGAGGGGACGTACTACGGCATGGTGCCGCTGCTCTCGGCAATCACGACGACCCGGGCCTCGCCCTCGGCTATCAGGTGCCCGTGATCCACCTCGCGATTCGCATCGTCAAGTAACCCTCTGGCGTGCGAGTCACTGCCCCGTCTCTCGTTGCTCGAGAGGCGGGGCAGTGACGTGCAGGAGCTTCTGGGCCGGCGTCGGGAGCCACCAACAAGCTGGACCGATCAGCGTCATGATGGCGGGCAGCAGCAGACCGCGCACCAGCGTCGCGTCGATCAGGACACCGAAAGCGAGCCCGATACCGAGTTCTTGCAGTCCCGCGATGTGTCCGAAGACGAGTCCGCTCAGCGCGGCGACCATGATCAGCGCGGCGCTGGTGACGACGCCGCCGGTATTGGAGAGTCCTTCGACGATTGCGTCGGCACTGGTGGCACCGTTATGCCACGCCTCGCGCATGCGACTGACGATGAAGACTTCGTAGTCCATCGAGAGGCCGAACAACATCGCGAACAAGAAGACCGGTACCCAACCTTCGATCTGACTCACGTGGTAGGTCCCGAAGATTCGCGACCCGACACCGAATCGAAAGACGGCGACGAGTACGCCGTCGGCGACGCCCACCGAGACGAGGTCGAGCACGATCGCGATCAGAGGCAGTACGAGCGATCGAAAGGCGCGCGCCAGGATGAGGTACGCAAACACGAAGGCCAGCAGGACGATCCACGGCAAGGCGCCGTAGACGCTATTGAGGAAGTCGACGCCCTGGGCCGGCGCGCCACCTACGAAGACCTCCGTGTCGGAGGGGAACTTCATCGACGGGATAGTTCTGTCGCGCAGGACGTTGACGAGACGTTGGGATCCGGCGCTCCCGAAGTACTCGCGGCCGATCACGAGGATCTGCTCGTAGCGTCGCGACGAGTCGACGAACGGTCTGGTGTGCCCGATGGCGACGATGGCCACCTCGGGGTTCTTCAGGATTCGCTTCGCCAGCGCCAGGCGTTGGCGTGACGCGGCGCCGGTCGCGGCGCCGTGGCTCCGTCCGGTGTCGATGATGATCTCGACCGGTGTGATTGCGCCGGGTCCGACGCGGCCACTCACGTAGGTAAGTGCACGCGCCGCCTGGATGTTCTGAGGGATCGCCGTCGTGGACCCGGGGGTCAACTGCATCCAGAAGATGGAGAAGGCCGCACCGCCCAGGACAATAAGTGTGGTCACGAGCACCAGCACCGGGCGTCGGATGACCCCGCGCGCGATTCGCGACCAGAGCCCAGAAGAGACGTCGCGTCGGCTCATGAGTCCGCGCACGATGACCGGGCGGACGCCGCGGCGACCAAGGAGTGACAGCAAAGCCGGTTGGAGGCTCAGCGCGCACGCCAGCGAGAAGACCGGGACCACGAGGCCCGCCGCCCCGAGTGACTGCACGAAGGGCACCGGCACGATGAGCAGCGTGGCCAGACCGATCGCCACCGCGACGCCGGAGAACGTCACCGCCTTTCCGGCGGTCTGCATGGTCATCACGACCGCGTCCTCGACCGCTACACCATCACGGTTGACCTCGGTGCGGAACCGATGGACGATGAACAAGGAGTAGTCGATCGCCAGCGCGAGACCGACGAGTTCGACGACGTTGGGTACGTAGAGCACCATCAAAAAGTGATGCGCCAGGAGAAAGACGACGCCGAGCGTGCCGGCAGTCGTCGCGGCGGCCACGAGGTAGGGGATGAGGGTGGCCCAACAGAGTCCCAGCACCGCGACGAGGAGCAGAAAGGCCAGTGCGATCGCCAGGACTTCGCCTCGTCGTAGATCGTTCGTCAGTACGGGGGTGATGTCGTGTTGCAGAGCGGGTGGGCCGGTGACGAGGGCGTTCGGGAGACCGGCCTCGCGCAACGCGCTACGAAGGGTGTCGGTGACGTTGGCGGCCTGTCCGAGGTTGAGTGACGTATTGATGTTGGCGTAGAGCAGACCACCGACGGCACGCTCCTGACTGATGGCTCCCGTCGATACGTGCGAGGCCGCGACGGCGACCTTGGCCTCGAGTGACGCGATCTCGGTGGTCGTTGCGTTGGTGAAGGGTACGACGACCGTGAAGGTACCTTCGACGTTTTCGTGGAAGTGATCGATCAGTATGGCATTGGCTTGGGCCGAGCTCGTGCCGGGCACGGTGAGCGACGTCGTGAGCAGGCCGTTGAGTCGCGTGGCGCACAACCCTCCGAAGAGAGTGATGAGGATCCAGATCGCGATGACGATGACCCGCCGCTTGATGACCAGGCGAGTCCATCGTTCCAACACACCCGAAGCGTAGGTCGCTAGAGGATGTCCTTCGGACAGAAGAAGTACATCACGTCGATTTCGCGTCGTCCGGCCACATCGACGGATCCGATGACGCGATGGCTCGCGTCTCTTCGAGCGAGCCGGTCTGGTAGAGACTGAACCCCCGAAGTGACACGTCACGTTGTTCGTCGAACGGACCGGCGACCCTGATGGTTCCCGCACGCACGTGCGACTCGAGATGCGCCAAGAGGAGTCCCTGGAGACGCTCCAACTCGTCATCCGTGAAGTCGGGCACGTCGGCGGGCCACTTGAGGAGGACGAACGATCGAATGGTGCGTCCCTAGGCTGACGATATGGACGCTCCGCTGACGCCAACGGTGGATTTGAGCGACGAGCGCGAGCTCGCGTTGCGCTGCGCCAGGGAGTGGGGCGTCTCGCTCGAGTCGCCGTTTGCCTTCTCGAACGTCTCGTACGTGGCGCCGACGACCGATGGTCGCGTACTCAAAGTCGCGTGGGGTGGCGACTCCCAAGCACTTCATGAAACGGACGCACTCGAGCTCTGGAACGGTGAAGGCGCAGTGAAGTTGCTTCGCCGTAGCGGCCGAGCGCTGCTCGAGGAGCGAGCCGTACCCGGAAGCGATCTGTCGGGACTGCCCGAGGATGAGGCGACCGGTATCGCGGTCGACATTGCCGCAAAACTGTGGCGACCGGCCACGATGCCCTTTCGACCGGTCTCACCGGAGGTGTCGATCTGGATCGCCGAGGCCGAGCGCGAAGGCAGCGAACTTGCGCCGCGAGCTCGACAACTGTTCAGTCAAATCGGGGGAGGTGCGAACTGGGTCGTTCACGGTGACCTGCATCACCACAACATCCTGCGTTCCGGCGACCGGTTCGTCGCTATTGACCCGAAGCCTTTCCTGTCGGACCGCGAATACGACGTCGCGTCGTTCCTCTGGAACCCGATGAACAACCGCTTAGAGGACTTCGATCAGACGGAGCGACGAATCCAAGCCTTCGTCGGCGCGGGCCTCGATGAGTTTCGCATTCGCGCCTGGGCGGTGATTCGAGGATCGTACTTGCGAGGCGAACCGGAGTACACGGCCGGTCTCAAGGCGTTGATCGAGTAGTGCCGGCGAGTCGGATCGATCAACTCACCGACTGCGGCCACGCGGCGTCGACCGCTTCGCGGGCCAACGTGACCATGGCGTCAATCGTCATCGTGAGTCCGCGATTCCACGCCGCTTCGAACTCCGCCTCGTCCATCTGGACGTTTGAACGACTTCGAATGTGTCGGCGACGCTGCTGCTGCCACGAACCGTCCGACCCGGGAACGGCCTGCAGCGTCGCCACGCCGGCCGCGATGACGACCGACGACTCGGTCGCCACGTCCACGAGCGAGTCGCTCATTCGGAAGAGGGAGAGCAGCACCGCCTGACGGGCACCACTATCGAGCATGAACGTGAGCGCTTCGGCATACGCGCGACAACTCCCCTCGACGTCGGTACTCAAGCGCGACAGGGCCAGCCCGGCCCAGGCGCTGCCCTGGTAGTACTTCGAACCAATGCGTCGGGACTCGTCGATGGCCTCGAGGCTCACTTCGGCGGCGCGCGTCGGATTGATCTCGTACGTGGCCAACGCGAGATTCGTCAAAGCCGACGTGACCCAGAGATCGGTGCCGCGCGCTCGGGCGATCGCCTGCTCGCAGATCGCGGCGCCCTCTTCGGCATCGCCCGAGAGGGCGAGCACGGCACCGAGCGTGCGCTCGACGACCATCAGACTCTCCAAGTCCGACGTGTCGTCCAGAGCGATCGAACGCGCGAGTTGACACAGGCGCCGCCCTTCGGCCTGGTCACCGGCGAGGCTCCGAATCGAACCCAACCGCACGAGTGCCTTCGCCGGCGGCGCGACGCCGAGACGTTCGGCGGTATCGATGGCCGCGTCAAGGTAGCGCACAGCCTGGTCGGAGTTGGCCATGACCCAGGCCAAAGTCCCGGCGTCGTCGAGCGCCGCAATCAACTCTCGCGAGGGGGGAGCGCCGTCGACCCCGCCCAACGCCTCTATGGCCTCTTCGAGCCAACGCCGGCCGTCGGCGGCGAGGTCGCGAATGAGCCAGAGCGCATAAAGATCGGTGGCCATGGTGATAGCCGCCATTGGATCATTGTCTAGTGCGTGCTCGAAGGCCCGACGCAGATCCAATAGTTCGAGACGACAGCGGTCCAAATCGCCCAATGCGTGATCGCCCCACATGGCACGACGCAACTGACCGGCCAGGTTCGCGAAGTAGTCGCGGTGGCGTCGTGCGACGGCGATCGCTTCGTCGGACTTCTCGAGACGCAGGGCGGCGTAGTCGCGCATGGTCTCGCTGAGTCGGTACCTGATGGCGTTGGTTCCGTGGTCGGTGACGATCATGGAGTTGTTCACCAGTTCGCCTAACTGATCGACGACCTCGAGTTCATCGACGCCCGAGAGAGCAGTCGCGGTGTCGAGTTCGAAACTCGACGCGAGGACGCTGAGGCAGTTGAAGAGTCGCTGGGTCGCTTCGCCGAGATTCTCGTAACTCCAATCGAGTGTGGCAACGAGCGTGCGGTGACGGGGATCCTGCTCCGGTCCGGCCTGAAGAAGCCGAAACCGGTCGTCCAACCGAGCGGCGATCTGACTCAGGGACATAAGTTCCACTCGGGCGGCGGCCAGCTCGATGGCGAGTGGCAGACCGTCCAGGTGATTGCAGATCGCGATGGCGTCGGCGTAGTTCTCCTCGGTGAGCGTGAAGCCGGGTCGCGCGAAGCTCGCGCGCTCGACGAAGAGCTCGACGGCGGGACAGGCGAGCGCTTCGGCGAGGGACATGACGCCAATGCGGTCCGGCGTCGTCAATGGTTCCACGCGGATCCGGGTCTCGGCAGATCCACCCAAAGGCACGCGACTGGTCACCAGGAGACGTGAGGGCGACCCGTGGACGAGCACACGTGCGATCAGGTCACGGGTCGCCTCGGCGAACTGCTCAGCGTTGTCGAGGATCAGCAAGGCTTGACGGTTGGAGAGCACGTCGCGCAGGGTGGCCTCCATCGTCTGTCCGTTGCGTCGCGAGACGCCCATCGACCTCGCCACGGCGCCGGCGATGCCGCGAGACGTACTGACCGGCGCGAGATCCACGAACCAGATCCCGTCGGGGAACAGCGCCGTCACCTCGTGACCGACCCGGATCGCGAGGCTGGTCTTGCCGACGCCGCCGGGGCCGACCAACGTGACCACACCGGGCTTCTCCAACAGTTCGCCGATTCGCCGCACCAGGTCGTCGCGGCCCAGGATGTCGTCGGCGTCGATCGGCAGGTTCCCCACCGATGAGTTCAGCGATCGAGGGGGCGGAAAACTGACCGCCAAATTGGGATGAGTGAGTTGAAAGAGCCGCTGCGGTCGGGCGAGACCCTTCAGTCGGTGAAGCCCCAGGTCGACGAATCCGCCGACCTCGCTCTGGCCGCCACTGCGCGCATCACTGCTGAGTTCCTCCCAGACCGCCTCGCTGACAAGGATTTGTCCCCCGTGGGCAGCGTCCATGATCCGCGCACTGCGATTAAGCGGCGGTCCGTAGAGATCGTCGTCACGCTCTTCGACCAATCCCCAGTCGACCGCGGTGCGGATGCGAAGGCCGTCGACCACTGAGAAATCGAGCGCCGAGAGCTGCACTTGTGCGTCGAGTGCTGCGGCGGCCGCAGCGCTCGAAGTGTCGAAACGCGCGAGGAAGCCGTCCCCGGTGTGTTTGACGACCCGACCGCCGTTCGCCACGATCGCTCCCGTGAGGACCGCATCGTGTCGCGTCAGCGCCTCGCGCATCGCGTCGGGATTCGCTTCCCACTTCGCGGTCGAACCTTCGATGTCCGTGAAGAGCACGGCGAGCGCGACGGGTTCGGTCGAAGCCTGACGCCTTTCGATGCCCGTCATTGCTCTCCCAATGTCGAAAGTTTTCTCGACACTACTCGTGTATCGTCAAAACGATCACGTAGGAGCGGCGCGCTTGGTGGTGCGTCGTTCGACGTTGCCAGAGTAAGGAGCCCCATGCCCGTCATACAGCCCACGCCGTGGAACGACCTCGTCAACGATATGCAAACCGGTGACCTGATCATGTTCTCGGGGACCTCGAGCGAGAGTGAGTGGATCAAACTCTTCACCCTTGGTCAGTTCTCGCACTCCACGATGATCTACCGACCCGATCCGAGCCAGCCGCCGCTCATGTGGCAAGAGGCGCCCGACGCAATCGTCGCGGACCCGCACACCGGGACCTCACACGGGGGAGCGCAACTCGGCGACGCCCTCGGCGCCACCGAGGTCATCACGAATCAGTACCTCGACGTCCCGTACTACGTGAAGCTCAATTGGGAGCGTCCGGCGACGCTCAACGAGACGATCCTGAACGTCATCAACGCCTACGAGGAACGCTCCTTCGGCACGGTCTTGCAGATGGCGCTCAACTACGCCATTGGCCACCTCTACGATCAGGCGACCGATCAGAGTTCGATCTTCTGCGCCGAACTGGTGGCGATCACCTACCAGGCACTGGGACTGCTGGATACCTCGCACCCGCCGAACTGGTACTCGCCGAACAGTTTCGATCCCCATCCGATCGACCCCGTCCCGTGGCTACAGGGCGCGACGCTGAGCGACCCGGTGCAGTTGACGGTACCCAACAACGGCGGCGTCGATGTCGCCGTCGCGGTGGACGTCGAGATGACGGCGTGGCCCGCGGGTCCCCTCGCGCCCGATCAGTTGCCGATGCCACCGACCATAAACAAAGCGGTCGCCAAGTAGTTCGCGCGACGCCCTTCGGTGACACCCCCGTCCTAATCTTCGATTGCGGGGCGATCTTCGTCGCCGCGAGGTCGCCGCGGTGCATCTATTAGAAGGTCGATGATGAGAAGCACGTCACTTTCACGTCTCGGGGTATCGGCGACGTTCATTGCGTCGTTGGCGCTCGCTGGGACCAACGTCGCCCCGGGTCCGGCGGCCGCGTCACCTCGGGCCACGGCATCGTGGCTCTACCCCAACGGTGACCTCGCCAACACCCGCGTCGCCGTCGGCTCGTCGATCACCCTGAAGAACGTGACGTCGTTGAAAGAGGCGTGGACGTTCAAACTCAAAGGAAAGGCGACCAAGAGCATCTCGGAACTCGGCTCCTTGGCGATGACCCCCATCGTCGCCAACAACGTCGTCTTCATCCAAGACCTTCGATGCAACGTCTACGCCCTGTCACTGGCCAACGGTTCACTGCTCTGGGAGTACCGAGTCAATCGACCGGAACTGAGCGGACCGGGTCCCAACGGCGTCGCCGTTTCGAACGGCGTCGTCTACGGGTTCACACCGACGGCCGCGTTCGCGCTGGAGGCCTCGACCGGCACGCCACTCTGGGTCAACAAGACGATCCTGAAGAAGGGACAGGGCACCTTCGGCATCCAGCCCCAGGTCGCCAACGAACGGGTCTACGCCGCGAGTCAGTACGGCTCGGGCAAAGGCGGGGGCATTCTCTTCGCGCTCGACGCGCACTCCGGAAAGGTCCTCTGGACGTTCAACACGCTGAAGAAGACCAGTCGCGGCGTGACGTCGCTCGGGCTCGGAGCCGGCGGCGCCTGGGAGACGCCACTCGTGGGTACTGATGGTTCGGTGACGTACGGCACCGGTAACCCCTATCAGACACTGGCCTCGGCGATCGACTCCCCGGCGAGGCTGCTCTACACCGACAGCGAAGTCAACCTGAACGCCGCGACGGGCAAGTTGCGCTGGTACTACCAGGCCGAGCCCAACGACTTCAAGGACTTCGACCTGCAGACCTCGCCGATCGCCGCCACCATCGGGGGCCGCGCGGCCGTCCTCGGCGCGGGGAAGATGGGCATCGTCTACGCGATGAACGCGACGTCGGGCGCTCTGATGTGGAAGACACCGGTCGGCCTCCACAACGGACACGACGGCGACTCCTTGAATCTTCTCGATCACACCGCCAAAGTGAAAGTGCCGCTGTTGTTCCTGCCCGGTTCGTTCGGTGGCGTACTCACCAACATGGCCGTCGAGGCCAACACGGTCTACGTCGCCACCCTGGACTTGGAACTCGAGTTCACTAAGACGAGTCAGGTCGACGGTGTGGCGCCCAAACACGTCACGGCGCGCGGTGAGATCGAGGCCCTGAATCTGACGACCGGCAAAGTGGAGTGGGATACCAAAGTCGCCCAGCTCCCATTGGGCGCGATGACCGTCGTCAACGATCTGGTCTTCACCACACTCTTCAACGGACAATTGATCGCCCTCAACCGGTCGAGCGGGGCCATCGTCTATCGCGGGAGTGTCCCCGATTCGACGAACGCCGGAATCGCCGTTGCCGGCAATACGATCATCGTCCCGGCCGGTGGTCCCAAGTCGTCGATCAGCGCCAAAGCGACGCCGCAGGTCGTCGCCTATCGATTGGGCTAGACGACTCGTCAGTCGTTCGATCGAAATCGCAGGGCGGACCACACGTCGTCGATGGCGATCTGGCGCACCGGCTGAATGCCGCTGATGGCGAGTGTCGCCGAGAGCGAATCGCGGTTGAGGTCCGTTCCCAATTGACCGGACTTGGGATAGGCGACCCACGTGAGCCGTGACTCGTTCACGGCATCGACGATGGAGCGGCATTGTTCTTCCAGGCTCGCGCGATCCACTACGAACACGAGCAGCGCCGCCGTCGGATCGGTGCTCGGCGTGACGGACCGTTCGAGCGCGTGGACGAGCGACTCGGGGGCGAGCACCGTTGCGAGGCCCTGTCCTGGTTTCAGTTGGAGTTTCGCCGCCAGTTCCATCCAGGGGATTCTACTTCGTCCGAATGACCACCGTGTGGGCGAACTTGTCGTGCAACGTCTGGTTGCGCTTGTCCCATGACACCCACAAGAGGTCGACGAAGTGGGGCAGTGACAGGAGCAAGACGATGAGAAAATCGTGATACTCGTGACGCAACTGCAGGGTCGTCGCGTGCGCGTAGGTGTGGTAGTGGAACAGGCTCGGAATGATCACGAGGACGCCGTAGGCGAGCGCGCGGCGCGCGGCGCGCTGATAGTTGATCTCGGTGTCACCGTCCTCGTCGACGCAGCGCACCGACACCGCTCGCATGCCGGGGGTTTTGACCGCGCCCGTAGCCAATGAACAGCGAGCCATAGAAGAACGTGACGATGGCGCTCACAACGACCGTCGTGGCGGTTCCCGCGTTGGCGACGCGCAGCGGCAGGTCGACGATGGCGTAGAGCACCAGCCCGTCGATGAAGAATCCGAGGAATCGCTTCCAAAAGCCCGCGAGGACATAGCCCGACGTCGGCACGTCGCTCGGGTACTGGGCCAGGGGAGCGGGGTACGAGTACACGCCGGTCGTGGGCGAGCCGCACGACGCACAGACCCGCTGGCCCGGAACTTCCTCAGTACCGCAGGTGGGGCACGTCGCCATCGAAATCTCTCCTTGGTGTCCTGCGTATGACTGATGTTCCAGTGTGATTCACTTGAACATTAGAGCCCGTGGCGCGTTCCGGCGGACGACGTCGGCGCCTAGGACTTCTTCGTGGCGACGAATACTGGGATGCGCCGCTCGGTCTTGAGCTGGTACTGCGCGTAGGGCGGGAAGGCCGTCACCGCGCGTTCCCACCAGATGGCGCGCTCGTCGTCCTCTACTTCGCGAACCGACACGGCAAAGGGAGCGGGACCGTCTTGAATCGTCACCGACTCCGGGTCGGTGGTCAAGTTGTAGTACCACACGGGATGCGTCGGTGCGCCGCCCTGGGACGCGACGAGGGCGTACTCACCGTCGTGCTCGACGCGCATCAGCGGCGTCTTTCGAATCTTGCCACTCTTGTTGCCTCGCGTCGTGACGATGATGACGGGCAAACCGGTGTCGCGCAGCGTGTTGCCTTCGGCGCCCCCGGTGCGTTCGTACAGCTCCACTTGGTCGCGCACCCACTGCGAGGGACTCGCTTCATACTGACCTTCTAATGACATTGGATTTCCTCACTTGACTTGAATGCACCGTATTTGGATTTCATCGTAAAGGAAGCTTTTGCTCACCGGGACTGGGCCATGATGTGACGGCGTCGAACGGAGATCGAAAGGAGCGCGGTGGCGACGAAGCGAACGAAGCGTCCTCCGTCGTCGCGACCGGCACGTTCTCCGCGCTCGACGTCGCGCATTGGCTGGCGCACGTACGCGCGCGCGCTCGGCCCGGGCTTGGTGACCGGCGCCTCGGATGACGACCCGTCGGGCATTGCAACCTACGCGCAGACGGGCGCCAAGTTCGGCTTCTCGATGTTGTGGGTGGCCCTCTTCACCTTCCCGCTGATGGCCGGGGTCCAAGAGATCTGTGACCGCACGGCCCTCGCGAGCGGCAAGGGACTCGGCGAACTGATCGTCGTACGATTCGGACGGACCTCGAGATCGCTTATCTCTGTCCTCCTGGGACTGCTGATCATCGCCAACGCGCTCAACATCGCCGCGGACCTGGTGGCGATCGGCGCCGGCATGCGACTCCTGCACGCCGGGCCGGAAGCACTGTGGGCACTGGTGGCGGGCGCGATGCTCATCGCCCTCGTCTTCACGGGTTCCTTCGAGTTCACGGCGCGCGGGTTCTCAAGGTCTTCTGCCTCGCGCTCTTGGCCTACATCGCCGTGCTCTTCTTCCATCAAGCGTGCCGTGGGGCACGGTCGTGCTGCACACGATCGCGCCCCACGTGGAGTTCTCCAAGGGCTACCTGGCCCTCTTGATCGCCGTACTCGGTACCACCATTTCGCCGTATCTGTTCTTCTGGCAGAGCATGCACCGCATCGAAGACATGCGCGAGGAGTCGGCCGGCGGCAAGAAACCGTTGGCCCTCACGCGACGGTCGCGCATGGCGGCGGCGAAGAAGCAGTCCACCAGCCGCTTCGATGTCTTCTCCGGATGGGCATCTCGAATCTGTGATGTTCGCGATCATCGTGCGCCACGGCCGTGACGCTGGGCAGTCACGGTCATCACATCACCATCGATTCGCCGGCCCAGGCGGCCGCCGCGCTGAAGCCGGTGGCCGGACGCATGGCCTCCTATATCTTCGCCTTCGGGTTCATCGGTCCGGGATGTTGGCGATTCCGGTCCTCGCCGGATCGGGTGCCGCCGGACTCTCCGGGATGTCTGGGGCGACCGACGGGCTATTCGAAATCGCCGCGCAAAGCGCCGCTCTTCTACGCCCTCTGCGCGATGGGGATCGCCGGTGGCATGACGTTCAGTTTGCTCTCCGTCAACCCCATCACGCTCCTGGTCTTCGTAGCGGTCATCAACGGCGTCGCGGCGGCGCCCTTCCTCGCCGTCACCATGCTGGTCTCTTCGGATCGCGCGATCATGGGCACCTACGTCAACGGTCGCGTCGCGCTGATCTTGGGCTGGACGACGGTGGCGTTGATGACGATCGCAGCGGTGTTGTTGCTCGTTCTCTAAACGCGCGGAAACGGATCCGACCGGGAACATCGTCGAAGGTCGCTGTACAGTGAGGCGACGAAGGAGGGCATCATGGGTTGGACGAGTTGCACTCGCGACGAACGTGGAGGCGAGCCCGTCAACGGTCTATGACGTATTGCGTTCGACGAAGGGCCAAAAAGGCTTCTGGACGTCGGACTGCGAGCTCGACGATCGTCACGGCCGATTCAGTTTCGCCGAGGCGCCCGTCGACCTCAACGTGTCGATCTCGTTGGTCGCCGACGAACTCGTCCGCGATGAAGGTCGACTCAGGCTTTCCCGGGTGGGATCGGATCGACATGGGAGTGGGTCGCTGAGCACCGACCCGACGCACCCGACGCGAACGTCGGTGCAGTTCCGTCACTACGACTTCGAGGCAGACTGCTACGAGGAGTCGGTGGCCTACACGGCCCAGTCATGGGCGATGACTTCTCGATCGCTCCGCGCGCTACGTCAAGAGCGGTGTGCCCGATCCCTTCTTCGCCAACGACGAGGCGTAGCGCCACGTCGCAACGGGCTCGGCATCCGGTGGGATTGTCGGTGACGAACGCTATTCTCGACCTCACCGTCGCCGCGGGTACTGGAGGACTTCCATGGCTATCGATTTCACTCTCGCTCCCGAACATGAGCAGATCCGTATGCGCGTTCGCGACTTCATCCAGGGCACGGTCATCCCGGCGGTGACGAGACCGGAGAACGAGGAACAGGCGCACTCCCGTCGCGAGTACCTCACGACGCTGGCGGCCCTGCGCGAAGAGGCCAAGGCCCTGGGACTTTGGTTGCCCCACATGCCCCCGGAGTGGGGCGGCATGGGACTCGGTCACGTGGAACTGGCGATGGTCCAGGCCGAAGCCGGAAAGACGCGCGTCGGACCGTGGGTGTTGAACTGCATGGCCCCGGACGAGGGCAACATGCACACGTTGTTGCACTGGGGGAACGACGAACAAAAGGAGCGCTACCTTCGCCCGCTCTGTGACGGCGCGGTGATGTCGTGTTTCGCGATGACTGAGCCGGAAGTCGCGGGATCGGACCCGACGCTGATTCGCACCCACGCCGAGAAGGACGGCGACGAATGGATCATCAACGGTCACAAGTGGTTCATCTCGAACGCGCGACGCTCGCAGTTCGCGATCCTCATCGCACGCACGGAGCCCGATGTCCCGGAAGGCTCTTCGGGGGCGACGACCGCGTTCATCGTCGATATTCCGTCCGACGGATGGAACGACGTCCGGGAGGTGGAGACGATGCACGGCTCGACGGGCCACAGCGAGATCGTGATCGAGGATCTGCGCGTGAAGGACGAGCAGATCTTGGGCGGTCGAGGCAACGGCCACCGGCTCGGCCAGGCCCGATTGGGGCCGGCGCGTCTCGCGCACTGCATGCGCTGGATCGCTCAGGCCGAGACCGCGCTCGACATGATGGTCGATCGATCGATTACTCGCTACTCACACGGCTCGACGCTGGCCGAGAAACAGGGCGTCCAGTGGATGATCGCGCGACTCGGCGATGGAGCTGTATCAGTGCAAGCTCATGGTGCTGCACACGGCCTACAAGATCGATCGGGGCGACGACTTTCGAACGGAGGTCTCCATGACCAAGCACTTCGTCGCGAACAGTCTCAACCGGATCATCGACCGCGCGATCCAGGTGCACGGCGCGCTCGGCTATTCGACGGACACGCCACTGGCCTCGATGCTCCAGCACGCCCGGTGGGCGCGCCTCGCCGATGGCGCCGACGAGATCCACCAGATGCGGATCGCGGAACGCACGATCGCGGCCTATAAGGACACCGGTTCGACGAACTCGGCGACCGGTGGACTGCCGATCTGACGGAGTGACTACATTCGCAGTACGGCATTCTCGCAGTCGAACGAGCGGCCGATCGAAACGGCAAGGAAGGTTCAACGTGGTTGACGAAGATATCTATCAGCAAATCAATACCCTGGTGGACGAGGAGAAGGTGCTGCGCGAACACGAAACGCCCGAGGCGCTCACACGTCTCGCGCACATCGAAGAGACACTCGACCAGTGTTGGGATCTGTTGCGCCAGCGACGGGCGTTGCGAGAGTTCGGGCGCGATCCAAACGAGGCGGCCGTGCGCGACGTGGACACCGTCGAACGGTACGAGCAGTAGAGCCGCGATTCGGTCGAGCGGTGACGTAGCTGGCGTCGCCGGCGGCGCTATCCGACGAACTTCTTGACGTCGGCGATGATCTTGTCCTCGACTTCGAGGCTCCAAAGGGAGTCCGCGACGTCGACGGGGAGGAAGAGGTCCGAGACGCAAGAGTGTCTCTGCGGCGGCCACGCCCAGGTTCTGGAGCCACTTGCCGATGCCGAAGCGCACGGTGAAGTCGCTCGAGGTGCCGGTGACGGTGATCGTGAAGGCCCGCTCGGCTGCCACGACGTCGCGGAGGAAGCCACCCTTTCGCGCTTGGATGACGGTTCCCTTATCACTGGGCGGAGCGGTCTGCGACCGTGAAACCGTCGTTCTCCAGATACTGCGTGATGTGTGTCTCTAGGTCGGTGAGGTTGGTGCCCTTACCTTCAAAGTGTTCTGACTTGTCTCCGAGCATGATGCCCTCCTCAATGTGGTGCGTTGTCTGACCATACCGGTGGCGCTTGACAGGTCAATCCGATTATTCGGAGATTCTTACGATGTGCGAGTTCGTAGCGCGCTCGTATCGGTAGCGCTATTCGCCGTCCGATCCATCGACGAGTTCGCAGTAGATGTCGAGGTGACCGAGGTGACGAGCGTATTCCTGAACGAGATGAAAGAGAATCCTCTCCAATGTGGGCGTTTCGTCGCCATCCCATCTCGGTCCCGGTTGCCCCACTTCGTCGAGTTCGTGTCGTCGAACGATCTCAGAACTTATGGTGCCTCGCGCGCGCAGCCCGACGACGAGCGACTCGAGAGTGTCCTGCGGAGCGACGAACCAGCGATCACCGAGATGGTCGCCCCACGGCTCTGCGACCGCGACTCCCTCGAAACCCCATTCGAGCCAACGCATTTCCACGAAGGTCAGATGTTTGACCAATTCCAGAGCGGTCCAATCGGTGGGGACCACACTGACGATGAGCGCGTCCAAAGGCAGAGTCGTGACCTTCTCGATGACCCTCTCGCGAAAGAAATCAAGATAGAGCAGGAAGACCTCATTGCGTGGCAGTGCGGGACCGGTCGGCGCTGGAAAGTTCATCGAATTACATTAAGTCGCGCCATTCGAGTCTGCTCAACATTGTCTGCCGTAACGTGTCGCCCATGAGGACTCCGACACGGGCCACGCCATGACAACGCCAGAGGAGCCCGAAGGCGATTGGACGTCGCCGGTGATGTGGCCCGATGAGGGCAGCGGTTTTGAGGCCGACCCGTTGAGTCCGGCCGGAATGTCACAACAGATTTGGCGCGCGACGGGGCGACGGCCGCGAAGTCGCACGGGTCTGTGGATCGTACGCATCGCCTGCGTCGTCATCGCCTTGGCCTTCATCGCGGCACAGGTCGTTCACTAAGGCCGTGCGCATCGAGGACGACACAAACGTCCCGTAGTCTGTGGTGTGCGAAACCTCGGTCGAACTGACGTGCGACCGCGTTCGGCTATCGGGTGGTCGATCGGTCTCGCGGTCGTCGCCCTGATCGTTCTCTCGTCGCTGGGCGTCTTCTCTTCGAAGACCGCGCCAAAGGCCACCGTCATCACGTCGATCACCACCGCTCGCTACGGCACGGTGCTCGTCGTCGGGGGAAGCTCGAGCGGTGGCCTGTACAGGTTCCCGCTCTACGAGTTCAGCGGCGACGTAGGCAAGCGTCTCGGTTGCGGTACGACGAAGACCGTTGCCTACGACCTCGGCGCGAAAGAGAGTGTGCCGCTCACGTGCACCGGACCGCAGAGGGATCTGCTGGCCGACGTCAGTTCCGATGACTGGCCGGCGCTCACGACGAAGTCCAAGCCCGTCGCCGGGCATGGCGTTGACGCCAAACTGCTCGGTACCATCAACCGTCCCGGCATCGGTCGGCAGGTCACCTACGGCGGTCATCCGCTCTACCTCTTCGACCCTTCATCGCAGCCGTTCGCTCCCCAGGGTGAGAACTTCATGGAGACAGTGAAGCCCCTGCCGCCGTGGCACGGCTACTGGTACCTCGTGTCGGCGCGAACGGGCGCCCCGTCGCCGGGTGTCGCCACGTTGCACTCTGAGACGTTGCCGAACGGGCAGCACGCGCTCGCGGCGCTCGAAGACGGCAACGTCGATCCGATCCTGGTCTCGCTCTATTCCGGCACCGTCACCTTCGGGCCCTCGAAGTGTGACGACACGTGCATGGACGCCTGGACACCACTGTTCACGAGCGCACGACCGTACCTCGGGCCGGGCGTGGACGTTCGAAAGGTTGGCGTCGTTGCGCTCGCCGACGGTGACTATCAGGTCACGTACGACCATCGACCGCTCTACCTCTACGACGACGAGATGATCCGCCTGACCACGAACGACCGATTGGTCACCAGCGGCAGCGCGGGCAACGGCAGCGACGAGCGCGGACCCGATGGGGTGATGGGAACCATCGTCACGTCGAAATGACAGAGGCCTTCTCACGAGTCGAGGCCGGCCCTCGAGCACCACTGAGCGGGGGAGCGTACGCTTCGGTCACGAGAGAATCCTGTGAGGAGTGAGAACATGGTCAATCCCGTCACCACGGTCGATCAACGATTTAGCGAGCCCAACGCGACGCCGACCCCGTGGGAAGACACGCTCGCCATCCTCGAAGGAGCCGAGATCTTTTGGATCACGACGGTTCGCGCCGATGGTCGCCCGCACGTCACCCCACTGGTCGCCGTGTGGTTCGACGACGCGCTGTACTTCTGCGTCGGCGACGACGAACAAAAGGCCGTGAATCTGCGCCACAGGGACCACGTGGTGCTCACCACGGGTAGCGACGCTTGGAATGATGGCGTCGACGTCGTCGTCGAGGGTGTCGCATCTCGCGAGACGTCGCCCGAAGTGCTGACGAACGCCAACGAAGCGTGGAAGCAAAAGTGGGACGGTCGCTGGGACTACGCCGTCGGCACCGACAGTTTTCACCACCGTGACGGCGACGGCATCGTGGAGGGGGACATCTACGTGTTCCGGGTGACGCCCGAAAAGATATTCGCCTTCTCGAAAGGGACGTTCAGTCACACGCGCCATCAGTTCTGATCGGCGATGGGGACTCCTTCGCCGCCCGTTGGCGTCGGCAGCGCCGTCGAGATAGGTACGGAGTTGGACGCGATCGTCTCGTCCGGCTGCGACCTCGTCCAGGGCTACTCCTTCGCTCGACCGATGCCCGGCCAGCAGTTGAGCGCCTGGTTGGACGAGCGGCCCATCGCCGATCGCATTAACGGATGCTCGCGACGTCGCAAAATGGTGAGATACAACGGGTTGGTAGGGTCGGCCCATGAACGTCAATTGGCCAGCAAATATCCCACCCCGCGTCGAACCGTCGGAACTGTCAGGCGAGAAAGTGGCATTGGACGAATGGGTGGACTACCACCGCGCGACGTTGCTGATGAAGTGCGAGGGACTCTCTTCGGAACAACTCAAGACGAAGTCCGTCGAACCGTCGACGTTGACTCTCCTCGGTCTGGTGCGTCACATGAGCGAAGTGGAACGTGGATGGTTCCGCCGAAACGCCGCCCAAGAGGATATTGACTATCACTACTGCACCGATGAAGAACCCGATGCCGACTTCCTCAACATCGACGCGGCGGACGCGTCAGCGGACCTCGCGCACTTCGTCGAAGAGTGTCGGCGCAGTCGCGACGCGACCAGGGGCCGGTCGCTCGACGAGGTGGTCTCGAGTCCGAAATTTCCGGATCGAACCCGGAACGTCCGTTGGATCTACCTGCACATGATCGAGGAGTACGCGCGTCACAACGGTCACGCCGACCTGATTCGAGAGAGGATCGACGGGACGACCGGCGACTAACGAGTGGCGGCGTCGGGCACTCGCCGACACATCGTTCGGCGCCCCTACGCTGCGATGATGTTCGAAGTCACCAACGAGCGATTCGAAGAACTGGCCGCCGAGGCCGTGGCGTCATTGCCGGAGTCGCTGTCGTCGCGTATGGACAACGTCGCGATCATCGTCGAAGATGAGGCCCGCGGCCGCAACCTCTTCGGACTCTACGAGGGCATCCCGCTAACTCGTCGCGGATTCTCCAACTACAACGGCGTCATGCCCGATCGCATCACGCTCTACCAGAAGACGATCTGTCAGGTGTGCGCCAACGACGATGACGTGCGCGCCCAGGTCCGAAAGACCGTGATCCACGAGATCGCCCATCACTTCGGCATCAGTGATCCTCGACTCGACGAACTGGGCTGGGCGTAGCGCACGCAAAGAGCGTCGTTAGTCGAATCGAGCTCGCCAGTCGTCGCGACGCACGACCCACGCGACGCCGCTGCCGGAGTGGCCTGGCGTCACGATGTCACGCTCGTACTCTTCGTCGCGTTCGAATCCGAGCTTGCGGGGAACGGCGGCGCTGGCGACATTGGCGCGGTCCATAGAGATCTTGACCGTAGCGATGGCGTCGTCACCGTCGAACGCAGCGCTCGTGAGAACGCGCGCTACCTCGGTGGCGTAGCCGCGGCCGGTCCGATCGGTGCGGACCCAGTAACCGATCTCCAGCTCGTCGCCACGACCGCGACGACTGAGGCCGGCGCTGCCCACGAGTTGATCGCCCTCCAACTCTCGGATGAGATACGACCAGCGTTCGTCGGCATCGAAGGCGACGACGTTCTCATTTACGAAGCTCACCATCGATGCGCGCGTGGGCATGGACTCGGCCCAGGCCATCCAGGTATGTAGTTCGGCGAAACTGCTCGCGATCGCAGCCAGGACGTCGTCAATGTCGTCGAGGCGCCAACTACAGAGTCGAAGTCGCGTTCCGAAGAGTTCCTTCGGCAGTGTCGTCACCCCTCCAGTGTGTCAGCGCGGCGCAGAACAGTGGAGTCTCGATCTAGGTGAGTCTCTTCACTCCCGCCTTCACCAGACTTTGGAACTCACTCGGTATGACCTCGGGAAAACTGCCTTCGAGGAATGCGCCGAGGACGGATCCCTTGCGAACGATCAGGTAGTCGTAGTGCAATGTGCCGTGGGCGTCCGAGACCGTCATGGCGTAGGTGGCACTGGCGTTGCCGAAGTGGCTGAAGCTCATCGGTGCCACCGAACCGGTGATCGCCAGACCGTCGTAGGTCCCGGAGAGCGTGTGGCAGGCGTTGATCGTGGCGATGATCTTCTTGTAGGCCGTCTTGGCGTTGGAGTAGGTCGCGATCTTTTCGTCGAACCGGGGGAGACTGTCGACGGTGCCCAGGAAGTAGGCCTGGGCTGTTCGTGTCTGGGTGACGCCCTTGGGCTCTAACAGGTCGTGGACACATCCCACGCCTTCACTGGTCGTGAACGAAGCCGTCCAGCCCGCCGGCATCTGGCTCTTCACCAATAGCTCCGACGAGAGCTTGGTCTGGGAGATGGTGGACGCCGTACTCGCGAGCGGCAAGGCGAGCGTCGCCACAACGATTGCGACGACGGATACGAGAATGCGCCTCACGACAGCCCCCTAAGCCCTTGCGATGCCAGACCCGAAGAAACTAGCCCTCGCGAGGCCGGTTGACAACCGCATCGCGACATCAAAGAATGGTGACTAATGGTGACCATGCGCGACGTCGAGCGAGCGGCCCTGGCGATGCCCGAGGCGACGAAGGAGCTCCGCGACGATGATCGACCGGCGTACGTCGTCAAAGGCAAGTTGTTCTGTTTTCACCGCACCCAACGGCGCGACGCGATCGATCCCGTCAGTGGTGAACGAATGAACGACGTCTTCGTCTTTCGCGTCGCCGACGAGGAGATGAAGGCGATGTGGCTGGCCGCGCGGCCCGACGTCTTCTTCACCACCGACCACTTCAACGGTTACGCCGCGATCTTGACGCGCATTCCGTCGCTCGCGGCGTTGGAACGCGACGATCTCTTCGAACTGATCTCGGACGCCTGGCTCTCCCAAGCCCCTAAACGGCTCGCGGCGAACTGGCTTGCGAGCCAGGGTGTCGCCGAGGAGTAGCAGGCCCCGTCCGGCCATCGCTGACGCGATCGATCACGACGTCGGGCGGACTTACGGAAGGAACTGACTCAGCGTCCACTGCCCCGTGAAGTCGTAGTCGCAGAGTGCTTCCGTGAGCGAGCACATGGCCGCGAGCACCTGCGCGCCAGGTGTCGCGACGGGCACCTCGAAGAGGAGTCCTCGCGTGTTGTGGTCTTGTTTGAGCGCGAACGGCGCACCCGCCAGCATCGCGTCGATGCGCTCCCGGCCCAGACGACTCCGCGAGTGCAGCACGCCGAGGGTCGACGGCTGGGCCACGCCGTGGCGCGGGGGAGCCGTCACGTAGCTCGCGACCGTGACGCCCTTGTTGAGGCGTAGACCGAAGTAGTTCACCTTCATATCGGCGACCTCTTCTTCGACGTTGGGCGAGACGTTGCACCATCCTCGACCTTCGCTCACGGCGTCGATGGCGACGATGGCGTTGTCGCGATCGTCCGAGAACGTGAAGACCGTCGGCGTCGTCACGGACACTGACTCGCGTGAGGCACGGTGACCTAGATCCGTTTCGTGTCGCGTTGGTAGACCCGCACCGATAGGACCGACAGCACGAGCGTCCACGCCGCGATCACGATCCACGCCTCGAGTGGCCACCCGCCGCCCACCAACGCGGTCTTGCCCGCCTGCACGAGCCAGTACGACGGGAGGCACTTGACGACCGCGAGGAGTGGACCACCGGTGATGAGCTGGCCGTAGGAGCCACCGAGCAGGGCCATGAGCGACGTCACGCCGCCGATGGCCGGGCCGAGGGAGTCGAGCTTGAGCAGATGTCCGAACATGACGCCCATCACGGCGAAGGGTATGAGTCCCACGAGCAGGAGTCCGATCATGACGGACCACTGACTGACGTCGAGTCGCACGCCCACCGACGAACCGGCCGCGATCAGCACCGCCATGCTCAACAGCGCCATCATGTAGCCGGTCACGATCTTGGCGCTGAAGTACGACCACGTGGGTAGTGGCGTGATCCGCAACTGTCTTGTCCAGCCCACGGCACGCTCGGCGGCGATGCGCGCCCCACTCGAGATGACCGCCACCATCGTTCCCCAGGCGATCATGCCCGTCATGTAATAGAGCGGGAACGAGATGCCGTCCTCTTTGATATTCCGGTGCGGGCCGGCCACGGCCAAGAAGAGCACCAGTGGAAAGATCAAGGAGAACATCAAGAAGCGGCGGTTGCGCCATGTGCGCAGGACTTCGTAGCGGAGGTAGGTCAGTTCGATCACGTCACGGTCTCATCGGGATCGAGCGTGAGTTCCAAAAAGGCCTCTTCGAGGCCGGCACCGCGGACCTCGATGTCGCGAATTGTGGGAAAGGCCGCGAGGAGTTCGCGCAAGGTGGCGTCCGAGTCAGAACAGTTCAGCGTGACCGCGTCACCTTTTCGATCGACCGACGTGACGCCAGACATCGCCTGGAGCGTCGAGAGGTCCACGCCGGGCAGCGTGGCGCGGATAATGCGACCGCCGACGGTCGCCTTGATCTCGGTGGGCGCTCCATCGGCGACGATGCGACCGTGGGACATCAAGATGACCCGGTCGGCGTAGGCGTCGGCCTCCTCGAGGTAGTGCGTGGCGAAGATCACGGTCTTGCCGCGCGCGGCGAAAGAACGCATGGCGTTCCAGAAATCGCGGCGTCCCTCGACGTCAAGTGCGGCCGTGGGCTCGTCGAGTACTAACAACTCGGCGTCGGCGACGAGCGCGATGGCGAAGCGCACGCGCTGGGTCTCGCCGCCGGAGAGTTTGCGGGTCTGGCGATCGGCGAAGTCAATCGCGCCCGAGATCCGTAGTGCCTCTTCGACGTCGAGCGGGGCGGGGTAGATAGCGGCCATCATCGAGACCAGTTCTCGCACCGAGAGGTACTCGATCAGCTGTCCGGACTGGGTCATCGCGCCGATGGTGCCGGCGCGTACCGCCTCGGTGGGCGTGCGACCAAAGAGCGACACCGTGCCGCCGTCGGGCCGCGCGAGTCCGATCAACATGTCGATCGTCGTCGTCTTGCCGGCGCCGTTGGGGCCGAGGAGGGCGACGGTCGAGCCCCGCGACAGCTGAAGGTCGATTCCGCGCACGGCGCGTACGGCGCCGTAGGACTTGGTCAGTCCCGTCGCCACGATGAAGTCGCGCGGCGCTTCAGCGCGCGCGCCGTCAGTCACGGAAGATTCGAAGATCGAGGTTCGCTATGGCTCAAAACTAATCGAACGTGCTTTGTCCCTTGATGCGATTCAAGGCGATCTGCCCGTCGAGTAGCGAGAAAAACGCTGCATCTCGGGGTAGGTTGAGACCATGCTGAAACGGGTGTTCGAACTGTTTGGACTCATCACGATGGCCGTCGGCGTCTACTTCATCGCCTTCGAACACAGCAAACAGAGCGCCTGCAACGCGACCGAAGGCAAGTACGTCGGCTTCGGCATGAGCGCGCAGTGCCAGCACGTGGTTTACGCCTACTTTGGCGGATTCATCTTGTTGGCGGCCGGCGTCCTGGTCGTCGTCTTCGGACTTCTGGCGACGCGCCGGGCCCAGCACATGCGCCTGAGCAAGAGAAAGCCCTCGTTGGCCTCGCAGTATCACCTCGCCGATCCAAAGTACGAACGGCCGCCGCAGACTTAACTCTTCGCGGTCAACTCCACGACGGGAATCTTGCGCGTCGTCAGTGTCTCGTACTCGGCGAAGTTGGCGAAGAGCGCCGCTTGGACCGGGTAGATCCGGTCACGCTCTTCGAGCGACACCGGTGTCGCGGTCGCTTCGTAGGTCTCGGTGCCGGCCTCGACGGTCACGTCGGGATTGGCGACGAGGTTGTGATACCAGTCGGGGTGCGTGGGGGCGCCGGCGTAGGAAGCGAAGATGTAGCGCTTGCCCTCGTAGTCGAGGTACATCATGGGGTTGATCCGTTCCTTGCCGGACTTGGCTCCCTTGGTGTGCAACAAGAGCACCGGCGCGCCTTCGAACTGACCGCCAACGACGCCGTCGTTCGAGCGGAACTCCTCGATGACATTCTTATTCCAATCGTTCACAGCCTTTGTAGCGTCGTCACTCACGACTCTCTCCTTCTCACGGTGCTTTACGAAGCGTAGATGCTCCGCCAGGGTGCACCTTACGAGGCCAGAGCGCGGAGTAATCCCTCGGTCTCGTCCGCGTCGAGCGGCATACCAAGGTGGTAGCCCTGGGCGAGAGCACAGTGGATGTCACGTAGGGGCATCACCTGCTCGGGCGACTCGACGCCCTCGGCGATCGCGGTGAGTCCCAACGTGTGGGCTAGTTGGACGATCGCCGGGGCCAGACTGGGTCGACCGCCGTGATCGGTGATGTTGGCGACGAAAGATCGATCGACCTTCAAGATGTCGATGGGCAACTGTTCCAGGTGGGAGAAGGAAGAGAATCCCGTGCCGAAGTCGTCCACCGCGATGCTGAGTCCCAGGGACTTCAGGGCTTCGAGATTTCGAATCGTCGCCTCCAGATCGCGTAACAGGGCGCTCTCAGTGATCTCGAGGATCAGGTTCGTGGGCTCGAAGCCCGTTTCGAGGAGCGACAGGCTGACGCTCTCACGGATGGAGTTGTCCGAGATCTCGCGCGCCGAGAGATTCACGCTCATCAGTAGACCGGCCGGGGCGAGACCCTGATTCTGCCATCGACGAGCCTGAGCGCAGGCCTCGGTCAGCACGAAGCGGTCGATGTTGTGGATGAAGCCGATCTCTTCGGCGAACGGGATGAACGAGATGGGTTGGAGCAGTCCCTGGGTGGGGTGTTGCCACCGGACCAGCGCTTCGAATCCGACGATGGCGCCAGAGTCGAGGTTGAAGATCGGCTGGTAGTGCACGCGCAGTTCTTCCGAGAGCACCGCGCGACGAAGGTCGGTCTCGAGTTCGAGACGCTGCACGACCGCGACGTGCATCTGGTCCTGGAACTCCTCGATGCGGTCCTTGCCCTGGGCCTTCGCCAGATACATGGCGAGGTCGGCGTTGCGCAGGAGTTGGTCACCGGTGTTGCCCTTGATGCCGAACGTGACGCCCATGCTCACGGTCGACGTGAGTTCCTGCCCGGCGATTACGACGGGTTCACGCAGGGCCTTCATGATCCGAGCGGCCAGGTACATGACCTCCTCTCGGCTCGTGACATCTTCGATGAGCACGGCGAACTCGTCACCGCCGAGGCGTGCGGCGGTATCGGATTTACGAAGACTCCCGACCAGGGTGTTCGCGACGACACGGAGCAGTTCGTCGCCCGAAGAGTGTCCGAGGCTGTCGTTGATCGTCTTGAAGTTGTCGAGGTCGAGGAAGACGACGGCGACGTAGTTGTCACTTCGTTCCGAACGCGCGAGCGCCTGGTTCACACGGTCGTGGAAGAGCGCTCGATTGGCCAAGCCCGTGAGGGCGTCGTGGAAGGCGAGATGGGCGAGGTCGCTCTTCGAATCGCTTCTGTTCCGTGATGTCGCTGAAGCTCCACACCCGACCGACCACGTCGCCCGAGACGTACTGGGGTTTCGAAAGCCGCTGGAAGACGCGCCCGTCAGAGAACTCCAACGTATCGTTGCTTTCGGATTCGGGTTGAGCGTAGAGATCGTCGACGCGCGCGACGAAGGTACCAGGGTCGACGAGTTGCTCGGCCACGTAGTCAATGAGGCGCTCGTCATTGCGCGCGGCGACCAGGTTGGTCGGGAAGTCGCCACATCTCCGCGAACTGACTGTTGAAACTCGTGATCGTACGGTCGGTGCCGACCACGAGTATCCCGTCGGCCGTCGACTCCAAGGTCGCGTTCAGTAGCGAGGAGGTCTCACGGAGTTCGCGCACGGAGTTTCGCAACTCCATCTCGGCGGTGACTCGCTCAGAGACGTCGTGTGCCGTCACGACGAGGCCACCGACGGTCGGGTCGTCGACGAGACTGACGATGGAGAGCTCGAAGGAGATCATCTCCTCACCGCCGCGACGGAGCAGTCGCACCGCCTGGACGACCGGATGCGTGGCACTGGAACCTCGCAACGCATTTTCGATCGCGACGCGCAACGCTGGTCGATCCGGCGCCGCGACGATGTTGGCGAGGGGCTGGCGTTCGACGGCCTCGGGGTCGTGACCCAACATTCGCGTCATCGCTCCCGACACCGATTCGACGTCGCCGCTGGGGGAGAGGAACATCATGATCGTCGTGGCGTTGTGGACGAGTGAGCGGAATCGAGCCACGTTGTCACGGGCCAACTCGAATCGTCGTCGGTCCGTGAGGTCTCGAATACTGAAGAGAACCGCGCCCTTTTCGAACCACGAGACTGGCGTGCCGATCAGTTCAATGAGGCGCCATTCCTCACCGATCTTGGCCCGGATCTCGAGCGGGGTGCCCACGGTCTTGGACTGGATCGTTTCGAGGGATCGAAGCACGATCTCCAGATCGTCGGGGTGGACGAGTTCGATGGCGGACGTTCCGATGGCGGTCTCGAGCGATTGATCAAAAAGAACCTCAGCAAGGTGATTCGCCCACAGCACGCTGCCCTGGGCGTCCAGTACGACGACGATCTCGGGAAAGGAGTTGAGAAGTCGGGCCAGCCTGCGATCGCCGACGTCATCGGACCTCTCGGCTGCAAGGGCGATGTGGCGATACGTATTGTCGATTGGCCTGGTCAGTGGGGTGACAGACGATTTTCATTCTCTGAACCGTAACGCAGGGTATTCATCGTTTTGCGCACCAAACGATGAGGATTTGCTCATTCGAGTGCGTGCGTTTTCCTGTGCACAACACCGTCGACAAGCTGTGGGGAGCACGTCCGAGGTCGCCAACGTGTCAGCGGAGGCGATGCACCCAACGAGCGGTGGGAAGTCGCTGTTGCACGCGTTGCGCAATGGCCCCAAGGGCGACGCTCGGCGGCAGGGAATCGATCCGAAGCGCCGCTCCTTCACATCAGCGAAGAGACCTGAGTTTTGGGTCATTGTTGAGAACTTGTTGACAATCGCTCCGCAAGAGTCGCTTAGCGTAATTTCGTGACCGATCTCTCCGAACGTCCTCGCGCCACGGGCCGATTCAAAAAGTGCGTCCTTCGCGCGACGTGTCGAGTGATCCACCGGGTCCGGGGACCTCCGCAACGTTCCGGTCGGCGCATCCTTCGTCGTGGAATGGACTCCTCGAAGCCCTACCGGAAGCCGACCGCGCTGTTGGATGGTCGCGGCGTCGTCCACTACGTCAATGGTCTGCTCACCGCGCTGACCGGCTACGAACCAGACGAACTTATTGGTCAAGATGTACAGATATTGGTACCCGAGCGCCTGCGCGAGCGACTGCTGCGCGCTCGCCGAGAGCGACCGGATACCGCCGTCGCGTCCATCTGGAACGACGAAGATCTCACGCTGTTGTGCCGCGACGGACAGGAGATCCCCGTCGAAGTCTCGCGCTCGCCAATGGCGCTCGAGGAGGGTTCGTGGGTCGTCGTGGCGATCCGTGACGTGCGCTCGCAACGATCGATCGAAAAGGCGCGCGCGGACGCCGAACTGCGATTCCGCGTCGCGTTCGAGAACAACATGGCCCCGATGACCTTCGCCGACGCCAACGACCGCATCATCGCGGTGAACGACGCGATGTGCGAGATGGTCGGATTCTCCAAGGAGGAGTTGCTGGGCTGTGACTCGACGCCGTTCACCTACCCCGACGACGTCGGCATCACGGAGAGCACCCACCTACGACTCATCTCGGGTGAAGTGGAGCAGGAGCGCTACATCAAGCGCTACCTACGAAAGGACGGTCGCGTCATCGATGTCGAAGTGTCGCGGTCACCGGCCCGTGACGCCGACGGCAAGATCCTGTACTTCGTCTTCTCCGAACGCGACATCACCGAAGAGCGCGCACTCGCCGCCCAGCTCTCGCACCAGGCCCTCCACGACCCCCTCACCGGTCTCGCGAATCGGGCGCTCTTCGAAGACCGCCTCGCCCAGGCCCACGGACGCGTGATTCGCCAGGGCGGCATCGGCGCCGTCTTGCTGATCGACCTCGACGACTTCAAGGGTGTGAACGACACCCACGGCCACTTCGTCGGTGACCAGTTGCTCACGGCGATCGCGAACCGACTCGAGCTCATCACACGCACGGCCGACACGCTCTGTCGATTCGGCGGCGACGAGTTCCTCTATCTGGCCGAAGGACTCGTCTCGCCGGGGAGGCCGAGGTCCTCGCCGAACGTCTGATCAGAGTCATCGCCGAGCCGTACAACATCGCGGGCTTTCTCGATCGAACAGCGCGCCAGCATCGGCATCGTGATCTGGGACGCGACGTGCACGAGCTTCTCTGAGACGATCCAGAACGTCGACGCCGCGCTCTACGAGGCCAAGCGAAACGTCCGCGGACACCACGTCGTCTTCACGCCCGACCATGCACCAGCACGCGGTGAGCCGGTTCGCGCTCGTCCAAGAGTTGCGCCAGGCCTTCAACGCCGGTGAACTCGCGATGCACTACCAGCCGATCGCCGATCTCACCACCAGTGAGGTGGTCGGGTTCGAGGCCCTGATGCGCTGGAAGCACGCCGAGCGCGGTTGGGTGCCACCCAACGACTTCATCCCGCTCGCCGAACAGAGCGACCTCATCCTCGAACTCGGTTCCTTCGCGCTGCGCGAGGCGATCATGCGAAGCCAGCAAGTGGGCGCGACAACGAGACGACCCGCCGTCCCTACGTCACGGTCAACCTCTCGGCGCACCAGTTCCTCGATCCCGGACTCGTGCCGACGATCAAGCGCCTCCTGCGCGAGAGTGCGCTGCCGCCGGCGTACCTGATCTTGGAGATCACCGAGAGCGTGGCCCTCATCGACATCGACGAGACGATGGCCGTGCTCGAACACCTCGGCAATCTCGGCGTGGGCATCGCGCTCGACGATTTCGGCACCGGCTTCTCGTCGCTGTCGTACCTCGCGCGACTCAACCCGCGGATCATCAAGATCGACCAGTCGTTCGTCCGTCCGGTCGACGAGTGCCTGCGCAACGACGCGTTGCTCGAGACGATCATCTCGATCGGTCAGAAGCTCAACATGACGATGCTCGCCGAGGGCATCGAGACCGAGCGCGCAGTTCAGCCGACTGCGACGCTTGGGCTGCGAACTCGGACAGGGCTATCTGTTCTCGCCGGCCGTCCCGAACGACGAGGTCGAAGCGATGGTCGGTCAGGTCTTCACGACCTGAGCCGGCCCGTAGCCTCGACGGCACCGGTTTAGACTTCGCCCATGTTGGTCGACGGCGGTCTCTCCTTTCGTAGCGATGACGTCGGGCACCGAAGCGCGCGCAACTCGAACTCGCCGGCTACGACGGCGCATGGTCGGCCGAGACCGGTCACGATCCACTCCTGATCGTCGCGGGCGCCGCGACGGCGACCACGACCCTCGAACTCGGCACCGGCATAGTGGTGGCCTTCGCGCGCAGTCCGATGATCACCGCCACGATGGCCAACGACGTGCAGTTGCTCTCGCACGGTCGACTGCTCCTCGGACTGGGCTCACAGATCAAACCGCACATCGAGAAGCGCTACTCGATGCCCTGGTCGCATCCGGCGCCGCGGATGCGCGAGTACGTCCTGGCGATGCGCGCGATCTGGGCCTGCTGGAACGAAGGTGTCGCGCTCAACTTTCGTGGCGAGTTCTACAAGCCACACGCTCATGTCGCCGTTCTTCAATCCCGGTCCGAACCCCTACGGCGCGCCGAAGGTCTATCTGGCGGCCGTGGGAGAGCTCATGACCGAGGTCGCCGGCGAAGTCGCCGATGGTCTCTTGGTCCACCCTTTCACGACGAGCGCTACATCCGCGAGGTCACGTTGCCGGCCCTAGAACGTGGACTGGCCAAGTCCGGGCGAGAGGCGGAGGACTTCCCGATTTCGTTCTCCGGCCTGCATCGCGACCGGCGACACCGAACAAGAGATCGCCGACGCCACGCGGCGCGTCCGGGGCCAGATCGCGTTCTACGGTTCGACGCCGGCCTATCGCGGCGTGCTCGAGCTGCACGGCTGGGGCGACCTGCAGAGCGAACTGAACACGCTCTCGAAGACGGGGCGAGTGGGACAAGATGGGCGAGCTGATCGACGACGACGTGCTCAACGCTTTCAGCATCGTCGCTCGCCCTAAGGACGTCGGTGCGGTCGTGCGGATCGAGACTGAACGACGTCGTCAGTCGCTTCAGCATCTACGCGCCCTACGCGTTGAGTGATCACGCCCGACGAGAGGTCGTTGACGGACTTCGTTCGTAACGCCCCGGCGGGGCGTGACGCGACGGTGACGATCCGCCGGTGGGTCCTCAGTTTTCACCTAACGCAAAACTAAGGTCGAGGCGTGAGTTGGAACGAGGAGCCGAGATCCTGGGAGCCGACCCAGGACATCCTTGATTATTTGGGCTTCGCCGGCGTCGAGACGACACGCGACCAGCTCGCGCGCCTCCATCGCCGCCGATTGATCGGTGAGCCGTTCCACGACCAGAACGGCGGTCGGAGTTCACTGGCGCGCTATCCCGCGGGCACGGCCGAGCGGATGCTTCGAATCTCGCAGCTGCGTTCGAGCACCAAGCAGCTGGACGAGTTGGCGTGGCGGCTCTGGTGGGAGGGTTTCGACGTCGAGCCGGACCTCATTCGGACGTACCTCTTGAAGCGCGCGACGCGCTGGGACGAGCAACTGCGAGAGATTCGCATGGTCGGCGGCGAGCGAAGCGGTAGAGGACGAGAAGGGCGAGCGCGACGTACTCGAGGCGGTCTTCTTCGAGCACCTGAAGGCCGGACCGGCGATGGTGTCGGCGCGCAAACGACTCGGTCGAGGGTCCGAACTCTACGCCGAGTTCACGGCGCTCCTGATCGACTTGATGCACGGCGACCTCTCCGCGCTCGATCGCGTCGACACCGGACTCTTCGAACGAGACGCGTCCGCCAAGCGGACCGCGCGAACGCTGAGGAGACCCGCCGCGCCGGCGAACGTGGCCCTCCAGGCGATGCAGACCAGTATGGACACGCCGTTCATTCAGTTGGTGGCCTCGCTCGACGACAAGGAGATCGCCAACGCCCGACCGGTCGCCCTGCGACTGCTGGGTCTGATCGCCAACGTCGGCAGCATCGTCCAAGAGGTCTTCGGCGGATCGGGCCACGGCCGCGACAACGTCGGCAAGAGCCTGATCACGATGGCCGAGAACTCCGAAGAGCAGGTCCTGGCGCTGTTCTTGACCTCGTCGTTCTTGAAGGACGACCGCGTGCGCGAAGCGCTGCCCGAGATGGCGCCGGCGCCGGCCACGGCCCCGACGATCTCATTCTTGGACTTCTTGCGTTTGCGCTACCTCGCGATCGAGGTCCCGGGCTTCGTCGAACTTCTGGCGCCCGGCCCTCGTACGTGAGGCCTTCGCCACGCCCGAGGGTGGGCAACACTGGCACGCGCGATTCGACGACCTACTGGATGAGCCACTTCTTCGAACTGCAAGAGGCGATGGCGCTTCGCCCGGATTTATTCGCCGAAGCGCCGCTCGAACCGGACGAAGAAATTGAAATTGAAGTCAAAGCTAAAAAAAAAAATCTAAAATGAGGTTCTGGAAGGGTGAATGCAGTCGTGCATTCACGGACTGGCGCGGGCTCCAATACGGTGTCGGCGACGGAACATGGCTCATCGAGGGCTCGAGATATGACGGGTCTGAGGAGTTCAGCGCCCGATAGACGTCGCCGTCGACACGACGAAGCCCAACGGCTCAGATCTTGCCGAGTTGTTCGCTCGTGCTGTGGGCTCGCTCGTGGCAGGCCTTGCAGAGGAACTGGCAGTTCGCGATCTCGTCGTCACCACCAGCGCTGATCGGCTTCTTGTGGTGGAACTCTTTGGCGGGCAGGCGGCAGTGTCCGTAGTGAGGGCACCAACTGGCGGTGCACTCGCATGTACCGCGAGCCCGCTGGCGCGCCAGACGCTGAACCGATTCGGGAAAACTCACGTGTCTCCTCCGCAGTCACGCGTCACGCTGACTCGGACACCGTATGATTTCGAAGCGGCTCTCAGCGCTCGATCACGGCGTCGAGCTACAGCGAGAACGACGTCCCCACCATCGACGCGGCTTCGTCGAAGGGCACGGCCGCGAGAAGAAGAAACCCTGCCCCAGCGAACAGTGCAGCGCCCGAAGTGTTTCGAGTTGGTCCGGCGTCTCGATGCCTTCGGCGAGCATCGTCATGCCGAGGTTGTGGCCCAGTGACACGATCGTCTCGAGCAGGCGATCGCTGTGCATTGTCTTGATCGCTGGTCGAACGAATGACTGGTCGACTTTGATGATCATGGGATTCAACAGCGCGAGGTACGAGAGCGACGAGAACCCGGTGCCGAAATCATCGAGGGCCACGCCGATGCCGAGGTCCGTCAACTGTTCGATCATCTCCAGCGTGTCGGCGACCTCCATGAGAGCGACGCCTTCGGTGATCTCGATGATGAGACGATCGGCCGGCAGCGCGCAGGTCGCCGAACTCCTGTTTCACCATCGCGAGCAGTCCCGGATCGTGGAACTGACGCGCCGAGAGGTTCACCGAGACGTATGGCCCGGCCGAGCGAGTCCTTCGAACGTCGCCACTCGCTGGCCGCCACGATCGACTCGTGCAGCGCGAACGTGCCGAGGTCCACGATGAGGTTGCTCTGCTCGGCGAGCGGGATGAAGACGCCCGGTGGCACCCAACCGCGTTCCTCGTGGTGCCAGCGCATCAGCGCCTCAAATCCGACGACTTCATTCGTCGCGAGTCGCACGATCGGCTGGTAGTGCATCGCGAGATCGCCCTGGGTCACGGCCTGGCGCAGCTCTTGCACGATCGAGAAGCGATTGACGACCGTCTGGTGCATCCCGGGGACGTAGACGAACAGCCGACCCTTGCCGAGACGCTTCGCTTCGTAGAGCGCGACGTCGGCGTCGCGCAAGACGTCCGAGACCTCGGCGTGGGAGGAGTCCCACGCCACGACGCCCAGGCTGGCGCGCTGTTCGAGGTGCAGACCGCCGACTGAGAACGGTTCGTCGAGCGATCGTAAGAATCGCTCGGCGATCGTCGCGGCCTCCTCCGGGCCGCTGATCCCTTCGGCGAGGTAGAGGAACTCGTCGCCGCCGAAGCGACACAGCGTGTCGGTCGAGCGGGTCACCCCTCCGAGTCGCCGCGCCACTCGCCTCGAGGAGTTGGTCGCCGACGAGGTGGCCGTAGGTGTCATTGACGCCTTTGAAGTCGTCGAGGTCTAGCAGTAAGAGCGCGCCGTGACCCGTTCTGGCGCATGATGCGCGAATGGGCCTGGGCGAGTCGATCGTCGAGGAGCGCGCGGTTCGCGAGACCGGTCAGGGGATCGTGCAGGGCCTGGTGCGAGAGCTGGGCGGTGAGCATCCGCTCTTCGGTGATGTCGCGTTCGGAAATGATGAAGTACAGGGTCTTGCCGGCCTTGTCGCGAGCAGGTGACTTCGAGACTTCGGCGACGATCATGCGACCGTCACTGTGCAGGTAGCGCTTCACGTAGCGCACCTGGCGAATCTCGTCGTGCAGGAATCGAGTCGTGCGACGCTTCGGTGATTCCGACGTCGTCGGGGTAGGTGAAGGGCTTGGAGTCAAAGCCGATGAGTTCGGCGCGCGGTGCGACCCATCATCGTGCAGAAGGCGTCATTGGCCGCGATGATGCAGTCCTGGAGGTCGGTGAAGACCATCGGCGCCATGTTGTCCTCGAAGGCCAGCCGAAAATGCTGTTCGGCCTCGATGCGGGCCTGTTCGGCCGCGCGCTGGGCACTGTTGTCGCGGATCGATCCGACGGTCCAGTGGTGTCCGTCGATCGTGAGAGGGGAGAGCGCGAAGTCGACCGAACGCTCTGTGCCGTCCTTGCGCAATACGGTCAGTTCGCGGTCGTTCCAGATGATCCGCGAGTCGGGATCGCGCGCGTATTCGCGTCGGGCCTCGCCTTCCATCGATCGCAGCGCCGGAGGCATCAGGATCTGAACGTTCTGACCGACGAGTTCCTCGCGGGTGTAGCCCGTCAGGTAGGCCAACTCGGCGTTCACGTAGTGCATGACGCCGTGGCCGTCGATCAGTGCCGTTCCGTCGGGCAGCGCCTCGAGGAGGCTGGGCCACGAAATCGAGAGCCCTTCGGTGGAATTCACGTCAGTTTGGCACTCTGCACAAATGGCGCGCCGGACGTTGCAGTATCGCATTAGTTAAATGATGGCACAGCACTCAGAAAACTAAGGCCTTTCGGGCGGTTTCATTCGGACGCAGCGTCGACGAAATCGTGCCTGACGCGAGGAATTTAGGCGGGGTTGTCCTCGGGGTGTTCCTTCGCCCATTCGGTGTTGGTTTCCATCTCGGGATGGTCCTTCACCCACGCGGCGTGATTCGGGTTACGCGGATCGAGCAGGTCATCGGCGACGTCACTTTTGAACTCGCCGTGAACGATCTCTTCGGTCTTGAACTCCGGTGTCGGCACCGCGACCTGCGGAATGGCTCCCGGTCCGGGGCGAGCCCCAAATTGCCCACCACCACCGATGCCCGGTCGGATGTTCGGGTCGGGCGCGTAACTCACACCACGCTTACTGTTCGAGCGACGAACCAATGCGGCGGCCAAGACCACCACGACTACGACGATCAACGCAATCAGGTAACCCACTTGACGAACCTCGCTTCATTTTTCGGTAGTTCGACGAACGTCTGCCGCTATTCCGTTTGACAACGAGCATACCGAGCGACTGTGACGAGGACCGGGGCCGCCCACACGTCTCTTTAGGCGGCAAACGCGACCTTTGTCACTACCATTGTGCCACGAGGTGATAGGTGTCCCAACTACTCTTTACGGCCTTCAGCAACCGAGCTGACGCGCTCCAACTCGCGCGAGAGGCCGCGCGACAGTTACAGGACGACGGCGTCACGTCGAGTCTGCACTTGCTGGACGTCGACGCGACCCCGGACGTCGACGCGTCGACGATCGTGGTCAGCCTGGGCGGCGACGGCACCTTTCTCAAATCGGCCCGACTCGCGCACGCACTGGGTGCTCGCGTGCTCGCCGTCAACCTCGGTCGCCTCGGATTCCTCCTCAACGTTCCGTCCGACGAACTGGTGGCCGACGCAAAGTCGGCGCTCTCGGGTGACGACGTAGTGGAGCGATTGGCGCTCTTGATATCGGTCGCGGGCACGAACCTCGAGGAGTTCGCGTTGAATGAGGTCGTCGTCGAGCGGGCCCACGCCGGCCACATGGTTCGTCTCAAGACCTACGTCGACGACGACGAGTACCTCACCTACTCCGCGGACGGTGTCATGGTGTCGACGCCCACCGGGAGCACCGGCTACAACTTCTCGGCCGGTGGTCCGGTCGTCGAAGCGACGTTGCCGGTCATGATCTTGACGCCGGTCGCACCGCACTTCACCATCGATCGCTCCATCGTCGTGGCCGACGACAAGGTGATCCGACTCGTCGCCGAAGACAAGCCGGCCATCATCGTCGCCGACGGTCAAGACATCGGTTCACTGAGCGCCGGTCAGTCGGTCGAGGTGCGCAAGAGTCCGACACCCGTTCGAGTCGTCGCCACGCGCAGTTTCGATCTCGCCTCGCGTCTGCACGAGGGCCTTCGAGAGGGTCATGCCTAGGTCCCAGCTGTTGGAACTGTACGCCCACGGACTCGGCGTCATCGAAGAGGCTCGTCTGGAGTTCGGACCGGGATTCAACGTGCTAACTGGTGAAACGGGCGCCGGTAAGACGCTCTTGTTGGGCGCCCTGGACCTCTGTTTGGGCGGTGACGGTTCAGTGACGCGTGCCGCTCTCGCGCCCGACATGCGCGCCGCGGCCGTCTTCGACGTGAACGGCGAACGCGAAGTCGTCCTCACGCGAGCCTCGGGAACGACGGGACGCCTCCGCAGCGCCGTCGATGGCGCCTCGAGCAGCGCCGAAGCACTGCGATCGCTCGCTGAGGAACTCATCGTCATCCACGGCCAACACGATTCGCTCACACTTCGCAGTCGCGGCGAAGCGTTGCGCCTCGTCGACGCCAAGGGCGACGTGTCCGTGGCGGACCTCACGCAAGCGCGCCGCGCCCTCCACGATGCACTACGTGAACGCGCGGAACTCGGCGGTGACGCCGAAGAACGCACGCGCGAACTCGACTTTGTGGAGTTCCAAATCGCCGAGTTGCTTGCCGCCGCCGTTCGATCAGACACGGAACTGGAGGAGACCCTCGAAGAGCTGACACGACTGACGGAGTTGCGCGACGGACAGACCGCGCTCGTCGAGGTGCTCGACACCTTGGACGCCGACGGCGACGTCGCGGTCCTCTCCCAGTTCGCCCGGGCGATCAGTCGTCTGCCCGCGGGCGACGCGTACGACGCCGCGAGGGGACTGCTTCGAAACGCACTGGAGGAGTCGCGCGAAGCGGTCCACGAACTGGCGGCCTTGTCGGAGCCGGACTCCTTCGACGCGGCGTCGCTCAAAGAACTCGAGGATCGCGCCACGGTCCTTCAGGTGCTCGTGCGAAAGTATGGCTCGCTGGGCGCTGCGCTGAAGACGCTGGAGGAACTGCGCGATCGTCAGGCGGCGCTCGTAATGGCATCGTCGCGCACGGCGTCCCTCGACGACGAGATTGATGCGCTCAACGCGCGCGTCGCGGCCTTGGCCGAAATGGCGTTGCGCGAACGTACTGCGGCAGCGGCATCGCTCAGTGCGGCGGTGATGGCGCAACTTTCGCGCGTGGCGCTGGCCCACGCGCGGATACGTTTCGTCGTGGATGGTGAGGACGGCGCCGAGGCACAGATTCTCTTCACGCCGAATCCCGGTCAGCCGGAGGGTCCGCTCCAAGCCCTCGCAAGTGGCGGCGAATTAAGTCGCGTGCTCTTGGCGATCTCGCTCGAGTCGGCCCACGAGGACGTCGTCGCGGTCTTCGACGAGGTCGATGCTGGCGTCGGCGGTCAAGTCGCCCAACAGATCGGCGAATGTCTGCGTGAACTCGGTCAGACCCAACAGGTGCTCGCCGTCACGCACCTGGCGTCGGTCGCGGCGAAAGCCGACCATCACTTCGTGATCGAGAAATTAATCGGTCGAAACGACGTGAGCACATCGGTGCGCGCCCTCAGCGGTGACGAACGCGTCGAAGAGATCGCGAGAATGCTCGCGGGCGACGCGATAACGGTCGAATCGAGGGCGTTAGCGCGACAGATGTTGGAAACACGCAGTTAATAGTTCTGTAAAGTCTCACGGCTTCGCTATGCTGGTGTTCCGTGGAAGCGGCGGTTTACGAATGACCAAATTCGTCTTTGTAACGGGTGGTGTGTCAAGTTCTCTAGGTAAGGGACTGACGGCCTCATCGCTCGGTCGACTCCTCAAATCCCGTGGCCTCAAGGTCACGATGTGCAAACTCGACCCCTACTTGAACGTCGACCCCGGCACGATGAACCCCGGGGAACACGGGGAAGTCTTCGTCACCGACGACGGGGGCGAGACCGACCTCGACCTCGGTCACTACGAGCGATTCATCGACGAGTCGCTCTCCAAGATGTCCAATACCACGACCGGATCGGTCTACTCCAACGTGATTGCCAAGGAGCGGCGCGGTGACTATCTCGGAAAGACCGTTCAGGTCATACCCCATATCACTGACGAGATCAAAGAACGCGTTCGCCGATTGGGCACGTTGGGCGCCGACGTCGTGATCGTCGAGATCGGTGGCACCGTCGGTGACATCGAGATCGTTCCCTTCATCGAATCGATCCGTCAGTTCCGTCGCGACGCCGGGCGCGACAACGTCTGTTACGTCCACTTGACGTTGGTGCCGTACCTCGCACCGTCGGGTGAGCAGAAGACCAAGCCAACCCAGCACTCAGTGACCGAACTTCGCTCGCGCGGTATCCAACCCGACATCATCGTCTGTCGCAGCGACCAGCCTCTCTCCGACGGTCTCAAGCGCAAGATCTCATTGCTCTGTGACGTGCCGATGCAGGCCGTCATCTCGGCCGTCGACGCGCCGAGCATCTACGACATCCCGATCACGATGTACGACGAGGGTCTTGGACACGATGGTGTGCAACACGCTCGGCATCGACCTCGAGGCCAATCCGATTGACCTGACGGCGTGGCGCGACGTCGTGCGTCGCGTGCACAGCACCACCAAGACGCTGCGCATCGGCGTGATCGGCAAGTACGTGACCATGCCCGACGCCTACCTCTCGGTCGGGGAGTCGATCCGTCACGCCGGTTTCGCCGTGGGTGCCAAGACCACGATCGAGTGGCTGGAGGCCGAGCGCGTCCCCACGGAGATCGACTCCGAGCGGATTCGTCAACTCGACGGCATCGTCGTGCCCGGCGGCTTCGGCGAACGTGGTGTCGAAGGCATGATCGCCGCGGCCCGGATTGCGCGCGAACACGACATTCCCTATCTCGGACTCTGTCTCGGCATGCAGGTGATGGTGGTGGAGTTCGCTCGTCACTGCCTGGGCCTGAGCGACGCGCACTCCACCGAAATCTCCATCAGTACCTCGGCGCCGGTGATCGCGCTTGATGGCCGAACAGATGGACGTCACCGACCTCGGCGGGACGATGCGCCTCGGCGCCTGTCCCGCGATGCTCGACGAGGGGTCGGTCGTCGCCGAGCTCTACGGGACGACCGTGGTCTCAGAGCGCCACCGCCACCGCTACGAGTTCAACTCTCGTTACCGCGCCCAGTTTGAAGCGGCCGGTATGCGGTGTTCGGGAACCTCGCCCGACGGACGCCTGGTCGAGTTCACCGAGATCGCCGACCACTCGTTCTACGTCGGGACCCAGGCCCACCCGGAGTTCAAATCGCGACCCGACCGTCCGCACCCACTGTTCCTCGGACTCGATCAAGGCCGCGGCCGCGCGCGCCGAAGGACGTGAGCCGCACATCATCGATCCGGAATCGGTCGACGTCACGTTGTGAGCGATTCGTTCCAGGTTGTTGGAACAGAGAAACTCCTGCAGTCCCACATCTTCGCCGTTGAACGACGAACGATCGAGCACGACGGCGCGACCTTCGAACGCGACGTCGTCACGCACCCCGGCGCGGTGGCGATACTCGCCGATCAACGATCGTGCCGAGGTCGGCATGATCCATCAGTATCGCGCGACGTTCGATCGCTTCTGCTGGGAAGTGCCGGCGGGCACGCTGGACGTGCCCGGGGAAGACGCGCTGAGTGCCGCGCAACGAGAACTGCTCGAAGAACTCGGATGTGAAGCGGCGCAGTGGACTCGGTTGGGCCAATTCATGACCTCGAATGGCTGGTCCAATCAACTCGATCACTACCTATGAAGCTCGAGGGCTCACCGCGACATCGCGCCAGCCGGCCGGACCGGAAGAAGTGAGTGCGACGGTGCGATGGTTCTCGCGCGATGAACTGCGCGAGACTCTACGTCGTGAACCGGCGAATGACATCACCACCATTCTCGCCGTCACCCGCGTCTTCGGAACGTTCTTTGACGACGACTGATCAGTACCTGACGGAATATCTGCAGTGGCTGACGATCGAGAAGGGCCGGAGTCGCGCGACGACCGAGGCCTATCGTCGAGACCTGACCAAACTGCTCGAGTGGATGAAGAACGGCAGAGATCGACCTCGATGCTCTTCGTGAGCGCGACCTCGAGCGCTACTGCAACCAACTTCGCCGCCAGAAGCGCGCCGAGACGTCGATCGCACGCGGCGTCGCGTCCATTCGTGGCTGGTTCGCCTTTCTGGTCGTCGAGGGCTACCTGGCGGTCGACCCGAGCGTGCGACTCAAGGGCGGGCGACGCGGGCGCTCGTTGCCGAAACCGTTGGCCGAGGACGAGGTCACGGCGCTGCTCGATTCGATACCCGACGCGACGCCGAGTGACCTGCGTGACCGCGCTCTCATTGAACTCCTCTACGGCACCGGTGCCCGGGTCTCTGAAGTCGTGGGCATCGATCTCGGTGACCTGGACTTCGATGAACAACTGATCCTCGTGACGGGGAAGGGCTCCAAGCAACGGCTCGTGCCGATGGGGAGCGCGTTGATGAGCGCGCTGCGGTCCTATCTCGAACCACGCGGTCGAGGGTCGTTTCCCGGTGCGCGAAAGGACGCGCGACTCTTCCTGAACGCCCGCGGGGGAGCCTTGAGTCGACAGGGCGTGGACCTCATCATCGACAAACGTGCCTTGCCCGTCGGCATCGAGCGCTCGCGTATCAGCGCGCACGTCTTTCGCCACAGTTGCGCGACCCACATGTTGGCCCACGGCGCCGATATTCGCGTCGTTCAGGAGCTTCTGGGACACGTCTCGATCTCCACAACGCAGATCTACACCGCGGTAGCGGTAACGTCGATGAAACGCGAATACAACAACGCGCACCCTCGGGCGCACGACTAGATCGAAAGCCGCGATGTTCCACTCGTACTACTTCTACATAGCGCTCCTGCCGTCGATCATCCTGCACGAAGTGAGCCACGGGTGGGTCGCGAACTTCTTCGGCGACCCCACGGCGAAGAACGCCAAGCGACTCTCGCTAAATCCGGCGCGACACATCGACCCGTTCGGGACGATCCTTCTGCCGGCGCTGTTGATCGCGCTGCACTTCCCACCCTTCGGCTATGCGAAGCCGGTCCCGGTCAACACGTCACGACTGCGCAAACCGCGTCAGCAGTCGCTCTACGTTTCACTCGCCGGGCCTTTCGTCAACATCGTCCTGTCCGGGATCGGCCTCGGACTGTGCGACCTCGCGGTCACGAACCAGTTCGGCAACGTCGTCGTGACGAACAACCTGCTCCTCAACGTGGGACTAGCGCTCGGACTCTCCAATCTCTTGCTCGCTGCGTTCAACCTGTTGCCGATCCCGCCGCTCGACGGATCGGCGATCATCGAGCGATTCGTGCCGAATCGTCATCTCGGCGCCTACTACCACTGGCGGGCGCGCGCACTACCGCTCGTCTTGGCCTTCGTGATCTTGAGTGAGTACGTGTTCCACTTCGGATCGAACGCCCTGGGCGATCTCGAGACGTGGTGGATCAACCTGATTAAATGAGGCCGATGGCGCTCGCCGCGCGACGATAAACCGCACCGGCAACGACATTCGCATTTTCGGCGCCGTGCGTCGCGACCGCTCGCAGCGCCACCGGATCGGCCATGAACTCGTCGTAGCGCTTGTGGATCGGTGCGAGCGCATCGATGACGATCGTCGCGAGGTCGTTCTTGAGATCGCCGTAGCGCGTGTATCGCTCCGCGACCGCCTGCGGCGTCTCGTTCGTAAAACTCGAATAAATCTCCAGCAGGTTCGAGATGCCCGGCTTCGTCTCGGGGTCGTAGCGCACGTCGTTGTCAGTGTCGGTGACGGCCTTCTTGATCTTCTTGTCGATCTCGTCGGGCGAGTCGGTGACGAAGATCGAACCCATGGGGCTCGAGATCGACTTGGACATCTTTCGCGTGGGCTCTTGGAGGTCCATCACGCGCGCCGCGACCTTGGGCTGTACACCGACCGGGACCACGAACGTCGGTCCGTATCGATTGTTGAAGCGCTCGGCGATCACGCGCGTCAACTCCAGGTGCTGGCGCTGGTCGTCGCCGACCGGTACCTCGGCCGTCTCGTAGAGCAAGATGTCCCCGGCCATCAGGACCGGATAGGTGAGCAGACCGACGCGGTAGCCCGTCTTGCGCGAGGACTTCTCCTTGAACTGCGTCATGCGACTCAGCTCGCCGTAGGTGGCCACGCACTCGAGGAGCCAGTTGATCTGGGCGTGATAGGGGACTTCGCTCTGCAAGAAGATCGCACAGACCTCGGGGTCGAGACCAGCGGCGAGGTAGGTGGCGATCAGATCGTAGGACTGGGCGCGCAACGTCGCGGGCTCGATTTCGAGCGTCAGCGCGTGGAGGTCGACGACGCAGTAGAAGGAGTCCGCACTCTGTGCGGCGACCCACTGCTTCAGCGCACCCAGATAGTTGCCGATGTGTAACGTGCCCGATGGCTGCATGCCCGAGAGAATTCTCATCGCGCAATTCTAGGTGAAGCCCGTTCGAATGAACGAAGTAGTGTTGGTCGGTGACCTTCGTCGTGACGACGCCGTCTTTCAGCGGCCCCGTGGAGCTGCTCCTCCAAATGATCTCCAGTCACGACGTTGACATCCTCAGTGTCCCGATCGGGCCGATCGTCGACGCCTTCGTCGCGGTCCTGCGCGACGAATCGGTCACCATCGAAGTCGAGGACCTCTCGGAGTTCCTGCTGATCGCCGCGATCCTCTTGGAGATGAAGAGCCGCAGCCTCTTGCCCGGACGCGACGACACCGAGCCGGACGAGGAGTTCGTCGGCTGGGAGGAACGCGACGTCCTCTTAGCGCGACTGCTCGAACTCCGGACCTACGCCGCGCTGTCCGACGCCTTCGTCTCGCTTCTCGAACGCGCCAGTCGGGCCTATCCGAGGCTCCGAGGCGTGGACGACGGCTTCGTCGTCGTGCCACCGGACCTGCTCGCCGGGGTGACGACCGCGATTCTCGCCGGCGCCTACCTGCGCGGCATCGAGGAAAAGCCCGTTCCCGTACTGCGCCTCAACCACGTCACGGTCGACGCGGTGTCGGTCGCCGAGACCGTCGTCTCGCTGTCGCAGCGACTGCCGTCGATGGGCGCCCTGTCGTTCCGGGCGCTGACCGAATCCCTCGGCAGTCGTATCGAGATCATCGTCCACTTCTTGGCGCTCCTGGAGCTCTGCAAACTCGGGCTCGTCGAATTGGGCCAAGGTTCGACCTTCGGCGACGTTCGGATCGCCTGGATCGACGAAGGCTCCGAACTCGACATCGGAAGGGTTGACGTCTATGAGGGATGAACGCTCGCTCGAACAGATGCTCGAAGCCATGTTGACCGTCGCGCTGGAGCCGATATCGGCCGAGGAGCTCGCCGACGTGGTCGAGACCGACGCCGAGGAGGTCACGTCGACGCTGCGACGAATCCGTGCGGAGTTCCTAGAAGAGCGACGAGGCTTCCAGCTGGCCGAGCTGGCGAGCGGCTGGGTGATGCAGTCATCGCCTGACGTCGCGTCGTCGGTCGCCAAGTTCGCCAGTCGTGACGTCTCACACCGGCTCAGTTCGGCGGCCCTCGAGACCCTCGCCATCATCGCGTACCGACAGCCGATCTCGCGCGCCCAGATCACGGCGCTTCGTGGCGTCAACGTCGACGGCGTGTGCCGGTTGCTCGAACAGCGTCAGTACATCGAAGAGACCGGCCGCGCCGGGGGACCGGGACAGCCGATCCTTTACGGGACCACCGAACTGTTCCTCGATCGCATGGGGTTGGCCTCGATTCACGACCTGCCGCCGATCGAAGAGTTCATGCCCCCGATCGAGACGGCCAATCGACTCGTCGAAGAGATGGGCTTCGACGTCGACGAGAGTTCTGAGGTCTCGTAGTTGGACGACGGCGAGCGCCTGCAAAAGACACTCGCCCGTGCGGGATTTGGATCACGACGGGCCTGTGAGATCCTCATCAGCGAAGGACGAGTCACGATCGACGGTCGCGTCGCCGAACTCGGCAACCGCGTCGATCCCGACAGCCAGGTCATCTGCGTCGACGGCTCGCTCGCGCCGACCGCGCAGAACACCGTCTACTTCCTCTTGAACAAACCCGACGGCGTCGTCACGACGGCCTCGGACCCGCACGGTCGCTCGACTGTCTTGGAGCTCGTGGAGAGTCCGGTGCGTATCTTTCCCGTCGGGCGTCTCGACATGAATACCGAGGGACTGTTGATTCTCACCAACGACGGGCGTTTGGCGCACCTATCACGCACCCGAGTTCGGGGATCCCCAAGGAGTACCTCGCGCGCGTCGAAGGCGATCCCTCGCCGGCCGCCATCCGACGCCTGCGCGACGGCGTCGAACTCGAAGACGGCATGACCAGTCCGGCACAGGTCAGTCGGGTGAGCGAAGGACTGCTGCGCATTGTGATCCACGAAGGACGCAACCGGCAGGTCCGTCGCATGTGCGCCGCGGTCGGTCACGACGTCACGCGACTCGTGCGCACGCGCATCGGGCCGATCCAAGACGCCACGCTCTCACCGGGCTCGTCACGCCAACTTTCACTCGCCGAAGTGCGACGCCTCATGGAGGCCGTTGGGATGAGTGACGCGATCGCCTCTACGATGCCTACATGAGATCGGCGCAATTACGGGGCCTGCGCGGCGCGACCACCTGCGACGAGGACACGTCCATCGCGATCGAAACCGCGACGCAGGAACTCTTGCGCGGGATGATGGACCGCAACGAATTGGCGCACGACGACGTCGTCAGCGTGATCTTCACCACGACACCGGACCTCACGTCGACGTTCCCGGCGACGGTGGCGCGCGGCATCGGCTTCGGTGACGTCCCTTTGCTCTGCGCCAGTGAGATCGACGTGCCCGGCTCGATGCCCAAGTGCATCCGGATCTTGATGCACGTCTACACGACCAGGTCCCGAAGCGATCTTCGACACGTCTACCTTCGAAACGCTCAGGGCCTGCGTGATGACCTCCCCGAATAGGCGCCAGGCCCACGTCGTCGGTCTCGGTCTGATCGGCGCGTCGGTCGCGCTCGCACTCACCGAATCCGGCTGGAACGTCACCGGCATCGATAGCGACCACGCCACCACGGCCACCGCGCTCGAAAGCGGCGTCGTGACCGCCACGGAGCTTCGACCCGATGTCAACTTGGTCGTGATCGCGACGCCCGCGGGCGTCGTCGCGCGACTCGCCGGAGAGGTCCTGGCAGCACTGTCAAATCCCAACGTCGTCGTCACCGACGTCGCCGGCGTGAAGGGTTCGATCGTGGCCCACGTCGCTGACGAACGATTCCTCGGCGGGCACCCGATGGCTGGTTCGGAACTTCGCGGACTCTCGGGCGCGCGCGCCGACCTCTTTCGCGGATCGACCTGGGTGCTCACGCCCACCGATCGAACGTCGCCCACCACCTACGCGCGTTGCACGGCATCCTGCGCGAGATAGGCGCGAACGTCGTGGCGGTGGGTGCCGAGGACCACGACCGCCTGGTCGCCATCGCCTCGCACGTGCCGCATCGTTGGCCGGTTCCCTCATGAACGAGGCCAGCCAGGTCGCCGAACAAGACGCCGTCTTGTTGCAACTGGCCGCGGGCGGATTCCGGGACATGACGAGGATCGCCGCCGGCGACCCGGGGATCTGGCCCGACATCCTCTTCGAGAATCGAGACGCGGTCGTGCAGAGCCTCGAAGCGCTCGAGGCTCGACTCCAGGGCCTGCGAAAAGCGTTGCTCGACGACGGACGCGACGTCATCCTGGACGAGTCTGCTGAGCGCCGCGAGTGCTCGTCGACAGCTACCGGGCCGCGCGCTGAGTACAGAAGACCTCGCCTACCTGCGCGTGAAGGTCAGTGACGAACCGGGGGTCCTGCGCGCGTGACGAGGTCGGCCTCGGACTGGCGGTCAACATCTACGACATCGAGATCGCCCACGGCATCGAAGGGACGGGCGGCACGCTGCTGCTCGCGGTCGACACGAAACAGTCCCAGATGTTCGGCGAGGCTCTCGCCGCGCTGGGCTTCCAGGTGGCGCACGAACAGTGAGCACGGCCAAGGTCGAACCCTTCGAGCGGCTCCGGGCTCCCTGCGGGTGCCGGGCGACAAGAGCACGTCGCACCGCGCCCTCATGATCAGCGCCCTGGCGAGTGGCGAGAGCACGATCCAAGGACTATCCCCGGGCATGGACGTCGCCTCGACCGGCGAGATCATGGAGCAACTCGGAGCGATCGTGAACGCTCGCGACGGCATCGTCTCCGTTGTCGGGCCGTCAGACGGACTGCACGTCAGCGTCGACCCGCTCGACTGCGGCAACTCCGGCACCACCATGCGGCTGTTGGCGGGCATCGTGAGCACGATTCCGGGCGAACACACATTGGTCGGCGATCCGTCGCTCTCACAGCGTCCGATGGACCGCGTCGCCGAGCCCTTGACATTGATGGGTGCGCGTTTCGAAGGTCAAGGCGCGCGGCTCTGTGCTCCGTTGACGATCTCGGACAGGCACGCGCTTCGCGGGATCGCCTATGACGTGCCGATGGCGAGCGCGCAGGTCAAGTCGGCCATTCTCTTCGCCGCACTCGGCGCGACGACTCCCACGACCGTTGTGGAACACGTGCGCACCAGACCGACGACCGAAGAGATGTTCTCGCTCGCCGGCGTGTCCGTCGTGAGCGTCGAGAGTGGCCAGGGTCGAAGCGTCACGCTTCTTCCGGGGCGTCCGCTGGCGCGCAACTGGCTGGTGCCCGGCGATCCCTCCCAGGCCGCGTTCTTCGCCGTTCTGGGATGCATCCACCCTGACGCGGAGATCGAGGTACTGGACATCGACAGCGCCCGAGAACGCATCGGATACCTCGGCGTACTTCGGCGCGAATGGGTGCGACCTATGAACGTTGCGTGACCACGACAACATGACCTCGCTCTCGTGTGCAGGACGTCCCAGCTGGCGGCGACCGAGATTCACGCCAGGTGAGATCCCGTCGGTCGACGAGGTGCCGGTGCTGGTGGTCGGCCGCGGCAGCGGCTGAAGGCGTGAGCCGTTTCCGCGACGTCGGCTGAACTTCGCGTGAAGGAGTCCGACCGATTCGAGGGTCCCTCTCCACTGGCGACGAAGCTGGGTTGTCGGGCGTGGTCCGAGGGCGACGATCTCTTCGTCGAAAGGCTCGGCAGCGCCGAACGTTTCTCGAGCTTTGACGTCGACGCTGCGCTCGACCACCGCATGGTGATGGCGAGTGCCGTTGCGGGGTGTGCCGGTGACGGCTGTTCTATCGCCGCGGCCGAGACGGTCGCGTCCAGCTACCCGAACTTCTTCGACGATCTCGAGCGACTCGCGTGAGCGATCTCGTCATCGCCA
>CAVXRB010000017.1:0-19653 GCA_963764095.1 uncultured Acidimicrobiaceae bacterium
TGTGCACGACTGGCTTCAAATACTGCGAAGTATTCTTTGGCGATGTCGGACATTTCTTCGCACGAAGTGGCACGGCGGATTCCTATATAGTTCGCACAGTGCTGTGTGCGACGGTTATCGGCGGCTCGCTCCTTGTCAGCGCGAGCGGAGGTGCCTCAACCGTCGCGCTACCTCCGTTCAGGTCGAGTGTCGCAACTGTCAGCGCCGCCCAACTCTGGAAGACGTGGCGACCCGGCTGTCCCGTAGCCCCGAATCAACTGCGTCTCCTGCACCTGCGCTACGTCGGTTTCGACGGTCGTCGCGAGTCGGCACCATGGTCGTAACGCTGCCGTCGTCACGTCCGTCGTGCGCGTCTTCGCGAAGCTCTACGCGAAGCGATTTCCGCTTCATTCAATGATCCCGGAATCGAGCTTTCACGGGCAAGGACCCCGCATCGATGGCGGCCGACAATACGTCCGGTTTCAACTGTCGCTACGCCGTGGCAACCGGGCCCAAGCAGTGGTCGGTGCACGCGTACGGCGAAGCGATCGACGTCAATCCGGTGCAGAACCCCTACGTGTTCAACGGCGTCGCCCAACCGGTGCCGGTAAGTCCTACGTCAATCGACGCGACGTGCGCCCGGGCATGGCCGAGGTGGGCGGCGTCCTCAATGACGCGTTCGCATCCGTCGGTTGGTTCTGGGGAGGACGATGGAGCCCGTCGCCGGATTACCAGCACTTCTCCGCAACCGGCGGATGAGGCGACTCTTCGCACGTTGCTCTCTGGCGGTGAGCGCTGGTGCACGTGCCGTTGTCGACGGGTCGGTCGGAGCCGCTCGAACACCAACGGACCGCGTCCGCGTGCAACGCCTACGCCGACTCCGTCGGCCGGAAACTCGAGACCGGACAACTGATCACCGTAGCGACCCCATCGATGCGATCGCAAACGCCACACTGGAGTTCTTCGTTCGCCGGGGCGGCTGTTTCCGCCTCGGTCGACGGACCGTATCCGGCACGTCGGACGCAACGGACTCTCCGCACATCACCACGAGGGCGATGACACGACGCCGATAGGACTCTTCGGCTTCCAGTCCACGATGTACGGCGTGCTGCCGAATCCCGGCGTGGGCGTACGCGTATCACCACTCGGTGTGCGGTGACTGGTGGACGAACAGTCGTCGTCGGCGCTCGACAACCACTTCGTCCATGTGCCCTGCGGCAGACGCCGAACTTCGGCGGCGGCTCCGAGGCCCTCTGGCAGACGGTGCCCTCCTACGACTACTTCGCGGTCATCGCCTACAACCGACACCCGACCGTGCCCGGTCGGGGCTCGGCGATCTTCCTGCACGTTCGACCGGGGCGCCCACGACGGGCTGCGTGAGCATCCCGGTGGCCGACTGCTGCGCGTTCTCCGAGGTCTGCGGCCGATCAAACCGCTCATCGACATCGCGGCGAGGTAGTTTCACTGCCCGTAGTGATCAGCGCTAGTGCGTTCGGCTCATCTCGACGACGACGCCGAGGCTCGAAGACGCCGCACCTTGGTACACGCCCTTCAAAGGTGCGACGTCGTCGTAGTCTCGACCATTGCCCACGATGATGTGGCGCTCCGTCTCGGGGATCCCGTTGGTCGGATCCATGCCCGTCCATGCTCCCGAGAAGTACTCGATCCACGCGTGACTCTGCCCCGCCACGACCTCTCCGATGTCGACGTCACTCAACGGGAAGAGATAGCCGGAGACGTACGTGGCGGGAATGCCGAGTTCGCGCAGTAGTCCGATCGTGATGTGGGTGAGGTCCTGACAGACGCCCTCGCCGAGGTCCCAGGCCTCCTGGGCCGTCGCCGAGACCGACGTCGCGCCGGGCAGGTAGGTGACATGATCGCGAACGTAGGCACTGACCGCGTCGACACACCCGTGCAGGTCAGCGATCTGGGCCCACTCCTCCAGCGGCGCGAGTACGTCACCGGCCAGCGCGGTGCGATCGGTCGCGAACAGGTACTCCGAAAAGAAGTCGACGAGCGCCGGAGCGCGCAGGTCGTTCCAGGAGATCGCCGGGGCGATCAGTCCCGCTCGGCTCTCGACGTTGGAGCGCGCCTCGACCTCGAGCTTCGGGTGCGGTTCTTGGATGTCGAAGGCCGTGACGACCGTACCGAAGTAGTCGACGTGCGTCGAGAGCGGCACGACCGGTTGCACGGCGACGTGCGCGTTGCGCACCTCCTGGCTCGCGCCGGTGATCGGCGTCATCCGCGCCTCGTTGTAGGAGGACTTGGCGAGACCGTCGTAAGTGAAGCCCGTGTGGTGGCGAATGGCGAGGCTGAGCGACTCGTTCACAGTCCACCCTCCTGTGACCACACGACGTAGTCCTCGTGACGGAAGAAGCGATCGGTCACCGCGTTGTTGATCCGCACGCAGGTCTCTTCGAGCATCTCCAAGAGTTCCGGCAGCTGGCCGAGGAGATCGGCCGGGTCCATGAACTCGAGACGACCGCGACCGCGCGCGAGACTCTGGCGTGCGATGTCGGCCGTAGCGATGCGCTGACTGGTCGGCTGGATCTGATACAGGCAGGTGTCGGCGAGGTTCAAGGAGTAGAACACCGATCGCGGGAAGAGTCGGTCGAGCAGCAAGAACGCCGCGACGCCGTTCGCGTCGTGGATCTCGCTGGTCGAGCGCATGAAGGCCTCCATCGCGCCGCAGGCGCGCAGGAACGCCAACCAGTCGGGCGCGTGGTCCTCACTTAGAACGCGACCGCGAAGGAGCCGCGAGGTCATGTCGATGCGTTCGATGCTTCGTCCGAGGACCAAGAAGTGCCAGCCGTCATCGTGACTCAATGTGGCGTCGGTGAGACCGGCGAGCAGCGCCGCTCGCTCCCGCACGAACATGAGATATTGCGACGGACCGAGGCGGCGCGCGGTGTTCTCCATCTGCGGTAATCGGTTGCGCGTCGAATTCAGCGCCACCCACATCTCGGAGGAGATGAACTCCCGACTGCGTCGCGCGTTCTCGAATGCGCCACCGAGCGAACCGGCGATGGAGTTCGGGTTGTCGGCGTCGTAGACGACGTGCTGGAGCATCTCGACGGTCGTGACGGGCTCTTCGGACTCCACGTCGATGCCCAGGATCGAATAGAGCGAGCGACAGGTGGCGTCCTCGTCGTTGAAGGGATCCTCCACCATGCGGTGCACGTAGGAGTCGACGATGCGTGCGGTGTCGTCGGCGCGTTCGATGTAGCGGCCGATCCAGTAGAGCGACTCGGCGAGACGCGAGAGCATGCCGCGTTCGCTCACTGGTCACCTCGTCCCACGTTGCCGTCCTGTCGCGGAGGGAAGGCGACGTTGCGCTGTCGCTGGGCCGATGGTGACGCGCGACTCACGAAGCGGCATCGACTCGTCGTTGAGGACCCAGGTGTCCTTCGAGCCACCTCCCCGCGAGGAGTTCACAACGAGTTCGCCCTCGCCCAAGGCGACGCGGGTGAGACCGCCGGGCAGGACCCACACCTCATCACCGTCGTTGATCGCGAACGGTCGAAGGTCGATGTGTCGCGGACTCACGCCGTCATCGACCAATGTCGGGTGGGTCGAGAGCATGACGGGCCGCTGGGCGATCCAGTTTCGTGGCGAGTCGGCGACGGCCGCGGCGGCCTTGACGAGTGTCTTCTCGTCGGCTTGCGGTCCGATGATGATCCCCTTGCCACCCGAGCCGTCGACCGGTTTCACGACGTAGGACGCCAACGACTTCGAACACCTCGTCGCGTACGTCGTCGTCCTCCAGCCGGTAGGTCTCGACGTTGTCGATCAACGGCTCTTCGCTCAGGTAGAAACGGATGAACTCCGGCACGTAGGTGTAGACGAGCTTGTCGTCGGCGACGCCGTTGCCGATCCCGTTCGAGATGACCACGTTGCCCGAGCGCGCACAGTTCACGAGTCCGGCGACGCCGATGGTCGAATCCGGTCGGAACTGGAGCGGATCGAGCCAGTCGTCATCGACCCGGCGGTAGATCACGTGGACCGGTCGTTCACCGTTCGTCGTTCGCATGTACGTGTGATTCGAACGACAGAGCAGGTCGCGGCCCTCAACGAGTTCCGCGCCCATCATGCGCGCGAGCAAGACGTGTTCGAAGTAGGCGGCGTTGTGCACGCCGGGACTGAGCACGACGATGACCGGATCACTGACGTTTGGTGGCGCCGCTTCACGCAGGGCCGCGAAGAGGTGCGCGGGGTAGGAGTCGACCGGGTGAACGCGGTGATCGGAGAACAGTGACGCGAACGTCTGGGTCATCGCGCGACGGTTCTCGATCACGTAGCTGACGCCCGAGGGAATTCGGACGTTGTCCTCCAATACTCGGAAGTTGCCAACCTCGTCGCGCACGAGGTCGATACCCGCGACCGTGATGCGAACGCCGTTGGGCGGATCGACCGCGAACGCCGGACGACAAAAATGCGGACTCGACGTGACGACCGATCGCGGGATCACGTGATCGGCGAAGATGCTGCCGTCACCGTAGATGTCGGCGAGAAAGGCTTCGAGGGCGTGGACGCGCTGAGCGATCCCTCGCGAGAGGAGGTCCCACTCCACGGCCCCGATCAGGCGCGGCACGACGTCGAGCGGGAACGGTCGCTCCTCGCCGCTATGAGCAAAGGTCACACCACGTTCGGAGAACGTGTGCGAGAGCTGTTCGGATCGCTGGCGTAGTTCGGCGGGCTGGTAGCGCCCGAGTTCGGCGAAGAGCCGTTCGTAGATCGGCCTCGGCTTGCCCGGCGCGCTGAACATCTCGTTCCACGCCAGCGAGGCGTCGTCGTCGAAGACCATGCTCACCTGCGTCACGCTAGCCATCGCGCGGCGTTCACTTGTTGCCGCGAAATGAATTCAATCGGTTGTCTGCCAGCGAATGGAGTCCGCGGGAAGATTTGAGTGTTATTCGGCGCGCAACAACAACGCCGTCGACGTCTTCGCGGCAACTCTTCCCGGAATCGCGGCGACGACGTTGGCCAGGACCATGGCGCTCGCGACAATGAGTAGGACCGACACAATCGGCACCGTGGGACTCGGCACCGCGTAGATCTCGTGCGCGAAGAGGTCCCAGAGAAATCGACCGAGGACCACGCCGAGGGGCACGCCGATGACGGTGCCGATCGCCGTTGCGACACTCGACTGCCAGGAGATTGCGGCAGCGACCTGTCGCCTCGTGAAGCCCAGCACCTTGAGGAGCGCGAGGTCACGGCGACGTCGTCGCACCGACGTGATCAAAGTGAGACCCATGGCGACGACCGCCCCGAGCGCGAGTGCAGTGCCCAACACGACGGGCGTCGATCCGAGAGAGCCGTAGTCGATGATCTGGGCCGGGCGCTGCACGGTTTGGACCTCGGCGCCGTTGCCGTTGCCGCCCAACTTGACGAGTATGGCGCTCAACGATCGCAGCGCGGCCGTGTGATTCACGCCCGGTTTCACCCGTACGAGGATGGCGTTGGGTCCGGCGGGCACGTCGAAGAGGTTCCGTTGGGCGAGGGGAATCAACTTGTAGTAGAGCACGGCGCCGGTGCCCATCTCGAGGTGGTTGATGCCACTGACGCCAATCGTCGGGAGCGTCGCCACACCCACGATCCGGAGCGTCGTCTCAACACCCCCCGCGCTCACCTCGACCGTCTGACCTACCTGTTTGTGCAAGGCATCGAGCGTGGCCGCGCCGAGGAGGATCTGATTCGTGGCGTCAAAACCGTGTCCGTTAAGGATCGGCGGGCTCGACGCGCGCATGGGGACTGGCGCCCATGACTCAGAGGTTCTGACCGTCGATCTGCACGCGACCGAAGTAGACGCCCGACCACGACGACACGTACTTGTTCGCGTCCATGAGTTGGGCCGCCCCCTTGGCGGGGATATCGCCCAATCCCCCACCGCCATTCATCTCGTAAGTCCAATTCCATCCGTAGAGCGCCGGTTTGGCGACCAACGTATGGAGGCTGGCGCCAAACGTGATGGTGGCGGTCACGATCATCAAGGCGAAGACGGTTCCTAGTATCGCCGAACGCACCGGCACCGAGTTCTTCCCGGTACCCGGTTCGAGCGCCAGGCGAATGCCCGTCACCGCGGAGACGGGCAGACTCGCGTTGGCGGCCGCGTGTGCCGCGCTCGATCCACGAAAGCGCGCCAAGGTCCGGGGTGTGAACGTTCGACGCGGGGATACACTCACGGCGACAGCGACGGCAAGCGCCAGCAATAAAAACGCGGTCGCCGCCATGCCGAGTCCCACGATGGTCCAATCGACGGTGATGCCGTTCGGCAGATACGGGCGAATAGGCCCGAGCAGACCTAGAGGCGAAAATAACGCCGCCGCGATTCCCGCCAAAAGTGCTCCGACGAAGATCGACACCACGATCCCCACGAGTCCGTCAACCACGGTCGTGGCGGGCGTCGCACCGAGTGCTCGCAGCACTAGGAGATCGCTGGCGTTGAAACGAAGTCGCCGACTGATGACCTGACCGGTGATCACCAACATGGCGAGGGCGGCGATGAGACCGAAGACGCCGAGAGCGATGGACTCGGGCCTCAGTGTCTGCTCGGCCGTTGATTCGATCGACGAGATCGCCGTGAAGTCGAAGGGCAGGCCATTGGGCAACACCTGGGCTATTTCGTTCTCGACTTGGTTTTGATGGGCAGTGCCCCCCACGAGTTGCAGCGCGCTCAACGCCGTGTTCACGCAACAGGTCACCAGTTTCTTCGTGAGGGCCGGGGTGAAAAGTATCACCGAACTGTTGCCTTCGTCGACCTGGTCTTGCAGGAGACTGTGGACCTCCACCGCGCCCGTGCTGACCAAAGTGACGCGAACTTTTAGAACCGGCTTGAGCTTCTTGAGTGCCTGCTGCGGCGTCAGGGTATCCAACAGCGCGACCTGCTGGTTGGAAAAGGCTAGGAACGTCACGACCTGGCCCAAATACAGCCCCAGCAACTTTGCCGTCGCTGAATCTGTGGCGAACTGATCGATCTTTTTCGGATCCGGCGCGTGCCCATTGGTGAAGAGATCGATGTCCTGGCTCAACTGTTCCCCGTCGAGACTGCCACTCATGGACTGTCCTTCGGAGGCAAGGATCGGTAGACCCTTGGAGTTGAGGACGATGAGATTCAAGTCGGTCAGGCTCTTCACGTCTTTCACGTAGGGAAGATGTCGCATGGTGTTGATGAGCGACGCCGAATAGCCCGTTTGCCCAATCGTCGGGTTGTAGACGCCCGTCAGCCCTTCCAACTGTGACGAGTTGGCCCTCGTCATCAAGGTTGCAAATGAGTTCTGCGTGCGGCGAGCTCCGGCGATCGATGCCATGGAGAGTCCCCCTAAGAGACCGACCAGCACCACGATGGTGACGTACCCGGTCCAACGCACACGAAACGTGTGGACGAATCGGTACCACGCGACGCGAAAACTCTCGGTCACCTCAACGACTCCCCCACGAGCGTGATTCGCGCATTCTCAACAGCGTGGCATCACTGCGCGCGAAAGTGCAGGTGGGTAACCGCCCATAGAAGTTCGTGGTACCTCTCCTCTACGTCAGATGACTTCTGAAGGATGAGGACTGGAGCCGATCGAAGTGCAGCGCCAACGCACGGGCGAGCGCGCTTGGCTCCTCCTTGGACGTGTTGATCTCGGTGTCGTATAGAAGACCGGCGTGCACCGCCGCGTACGCGTCGGCGTCCAAGTCGATCGGACCGCATTGGCGATCGCCCCGGGAGCCTTCGCGTTCGGTGGCCACCTCAAGTGGGCACACCACGCCGATCAACGTGATTGGCGTCTCGCCGAAGGTTGTTTCGTAGAGACGTCGACGACCAGGAGTGATCACGGCTTCGGCCGTCACGTCAAGGCCCGCAAGCACCATGGCGTACAACGACGCGAGATAGCCCCTCAGAACGCGTTCGAAGAGCTGACCGTCATCAGCGAGCCACCACTGATCTGCGATGCCCGAACGAAAGTCATCGAGCGAAAGGTGGAACCACGGCTCGTCCAATTGGTGTTGTAGTTCATCGACGAGACTCGTCTTGCCCGAACTTGGCGGGCCGTTGAAGAATACGAGGCGACCGGTCTCTGACGGCGACGACGTTGGCTGTGTCATTTGAACGCATGCTATTTCAGGTGTTTCGCGAGCCGACACTTTTCGCGGTTGCAGAGGGCAAACTTGAAACGTGACGGACTTTGTCCACACCATACGTCGTGCGACCAAAGGCGACCTCAACGCCGTATTGGCCCTCGACCGCGAAGCGCCCGTCGGTCACGAGCGTCAGGCGCTTCTCACGTCCCGTGTCGAATCAAGTGAAGTCATCCTTCTTGAGCACGGTGACCTCGTTCGCGGTTACGTGGTACTTCGAACTCGGGCGTTTTTCGGTCGTGATTTCGTCGAGTTGTTGGCGGTGGCTAAAGACGATCGACGCACCGGTATCGGGAGTCTGTTGCTCCACCACGCCGCCGAGACGTCCTCCACCCCACGCGTTTTCACGTCGACGAACCAGTCCAACGTTGCCATGACTCGGCTCTTAGACAAGGCCGGGTGGCAGATCAGCGGACACCTCGAAGGAATCGATGAGGGTGACCCCGAGGTGGTGTACTACAAGGATTCGCTGTCGTCCGAGCACACCATGACGTTCGTGAATCCTGAGTGCCTCACCTAGTTCATCCGTTGCTACGTCAGCGACACGACCATTACGATTGCGCAATGCCGACCTACCTTCCCTCGCCCGACCGCTACGACACCATGCAGTACCGACGCTGCGGGAGGAGCGGAATCCAACTCCCGGCCGTATCACTCGGGCTCTGGCAGAACTTCGGTGACGATCGATCGATCGACTCCCAAAAAGCGGTTCTCCGCCGGGCTTTCGATCGCGGCGTCACGCACTTCGATCTCGCCAACAACTACGGTCCTCCGTACGGCGGGGCCGAGGTCAACTTCGGTCGCGTCCTGCGTGAGGACTTCTCCTCGCTGCGCGACGAGCTGATCATCTCGACCAAGGCCGGTTGGGACATGTGGCCCGGCCCCTACGGTGACTTGGGATCGCGCAAGTACCTGCTCGCCAGCCTCGACCAGAGCCTGAAACGACTCGGTCTCGACTACGTCGACATCTTCTATCACCACCACTTCGACCCGACGACCCCGATGGAGGAGTCGCTCGGCGCACTCGATACCGCCGTGCGCCAGGGCAAGGCGCTCTACGTCGGCATCTCTTCGTACTCCGATGAGCGCACGCAACAGGCCATCACGATCCTTCGCGATCTCGGCACGCCGCTCTTGATCCACCAGCCGTCGTACTCGATGCTCAATCGCTGGATCGAGGACCGGCTACTCGACGTCTTGGACGAACAGGGCGTCGGCTGCATCGCCTTCTCTCCGCTCGGTCAAGGACTCCTCACCGACAAGTACCTTGACGGCGTCTCGAAGGACTCGCGCGCGGCAAAGGACGACTCGTCGCTGGCCACCCAACTACTGAACGACGAGAATCTGGCGCGCGTCCGTGGCTTGGCCGAGATCGCGCACGAGCGCGGACAGAAGATGGCACAACTCGCCATCGCCTGGGCCCTGCGCAATCCGGTGGTCACGTCGGTGCTCTTGGGCGCGAGTAGCGTCGAGCAACTCGACGAGAACCTGGACGCGCTCAACAACCTCGACTTCACTGAAGAAGAGCTGAAGCGCATCGACCAGTTCGCCGTAGAGAGCGGCATCGACCTCTGGCGTCGCCCAGCGACCGAATAGTCGTCGCGAATCGCACCGAGATCTACAGCAGTTCTTCGATCTGTTCGAGCACCAGCAACTGCGCCTTGCGCTCCACCTTGTCGGGCATCTTGAAGTAGGGCACGCCCTTGTACCAGTACCACCCCATAGGGATAAGGCCCAGCGCCATCGAGCCCAGTCCCACGATCAGTTCGACGTGGTTCAAATTTGGCAGCGACTTGATGAAGAGATAGATCATGAAGAGCGCACCGAGCAGTGGCCAGAGACAGATGAAGATGAAGTTGTTCACCGACTTGAACAACTGTTGACGGTACAAGATGACGACCGAGAGTCCGGCCAGGCTGTAGTAGATACAGATCTGGATGGCGATGGCGTTGTAGCCGTCGACCAAGATGTTGCCGACCGATCCGACGTACTGACTCGCCACGAAGAGTCCGAGCGACAGTACGGTGACGACCGCCGTCGCCACGAAGGGTGTCTTGCGCGTGGGGTGCGTCGTTCCGAGCACCTTGGGCAGCGTTTGGTCGCGACCCATCGTGAAGAGCGTCCTCGTCACTTGAATCAACGTCGTCTCAAGCGTGGCGATCGTGGAGAGGAGCAGCGCCACGATGAGGAGCTTGCCACCGAAGCCCTTCCACACCGCTTGACCCAGGTTGTACATGAAGTCGGCGACGTTGCTCGAGTTTGAAAGCGTTCCTGGCTTCAAGGTCATGTTGGAGGCGACGGTGAACACCTCGAAGAGCAGGAAGACGACGAACGTCCCGAGCAGACCCCCGAGACCAGAGGTCTTCTTCGCGTCCTTCGTCTCCTCGTTGAGGTTCGCGGTGACGTCCCATCCCCAGTAGTAGAAGGCGGCGAGCAGCGCGCCGGCCACGAAGTCGTTGGTGTGATGACCGGTGAAGATCGTCGGCGAGAACCAGTGCCACGAGAACGCGGTCACGTGGTGAGCGTGAAAGAGCGCCAAGCCGGCGAACAGTATGAGGAGGAAGACCTCGACCGTCGACATGATGATCTGCACCTTCACGGTCACCGTCACGCCCAGCGCCACCGCGGTCACCATCGCGAAGAAGAAGACGGCTCCGAGGATCGTGACCGGACCGGTCTTTTGGTACAGCGAGGTGCCGAAGAGTCGCAGGACGCTCGATCCCGCCGGGAACGTGGCGATCACCATGAAGAGCAGTGCAGAGACGATGAGCGCCCAACCCGAGAGGTAGCCCAGAATCGGGTGGATGGCCCGACGAACCCAGGAGTACGCGGCCCCGGCGTGCGAGTCATCGCGACTCAGGTAACTGAAGGCCCACACGATGCCGAACATGAAGAATCCGCAGTACAACAGCGCCGCGGGTCCACCGTAGGCGACAGCGAAGAACAGGGCACCGGTCGTGGCACCGATCGAATAGGCCGGCGCCGAGCCGGCGATGCCCATGATCACCGAGTCGAAGAGTCCGAGGACACCCGCGTTCAGTTTGTGGGGCGTTGCGGCATCCTCGTTACGCTCCGCGACGTCGGTCATGCCTGCCTCTTCCTTGTGTGCCATCACCTGGCTGAATAAATGAGTACCGGCAACGTACCATGTCATCGGCCAAGTTCTTGAGTCCTCCTGCAATTCGGCGCTTCCGAACGCGCTCACTTCCAATGCCCGGGTCGACCGGTTCACGGACGTTAAATTTGGAGCGCGTCGTAGGTTTCCCGAGGATCGACGTTCCCCGAACGAAAGCAACTGCGTGCCAGCCTTCCAACGATTCGACCTCGAAGGCGAGTCCGATCAGCCCCTCATCACCGACGAGGAGATGAAGCGTCGCTGGCACCACTTCCACTACCTGATGCGCGACATGTCGGGACAGTGGTGGCAGCGCTGGCTCGGTGAGCTCTTGGGTGAGAACACCCGGCGTTACCGGTTCGTACGTCGAATAGGGCGTCCGGTCCTGCAACTGTTCCGTCGGCTACGTGCGTCGCGACGAGACGCGCCGATGAAGGCGACGGCGCAGTTCGCCGTCGCGCCGCTACCCGAGGAAGAGTCGACGGTCTTTCCCCTGAGTTACTCGCCCAAGTCGGCGGTTCACTTCATCAACCTCGCGTCCTATCAGTTGTCGACGGAGGACGTCACGACGATCGCCGTCGACGAACTTCGGGTGCCCGAGATAGCAATCGATGCGGCCAACGCAGCGCTCGAAGCGACCACGACGTGGCTCTTCATCTGCGACCATTCGAGCAGTGACGACGAACGCACGACGACGCTGCGTGCGCTGTTGAACTTCGCGACCGACGACGATGACGTCGTCTTCGCCGACGAGGACGGACCGAATCGATTCGCGCCACTATTCAAGTTCCAATCGGTCCCGCCGCACACGTTGCTCAGCTACAATCTCGTGGGACGACCGGCGCTGCTGCGCATCGCGACGCTGCGTGGAATCGGGGGCTTCGACGGCGACGCGGGTTGGGCCTTCGAGCATGACGCCTACCATCGCCTCGTTGAGATCGGCGCCGCCTTTCACCACGTCAACCTGGTCCTTCCCGCCGCGCGACCGACGGTCGCCTTCGAGCGCGAACACATTGACGCCGACACCGTTCGCGTGACCGAGAAGGCACTCGCGCGGCGCGGGTGGGCTGGCACGGTCCGGCCGGGGCGACTCCCGGGTTTGGTTGAGTGGCGCATCGACGTGCCCGCACCGCCTCCGTCTATCGACATCATCATCCCGACACGCGACCGGATCGAACTGGTGCGCAACTGCGTCGCGGCGCTGGAGAACAAGACCACGTATCAGAACTGGGACATCATCTTGCTCGACAATGACTCCATCGAGCCAGAGTCGCTCGAGTATTTCGCGAACACCAAATACCGGGTCGTGCCGTGTCCAGGTCCCTTCAACTACGCCAAGATCGTCAACCGGGGGGTCGCCCACTCGAGCGCTGACTTCATCGTGACGCTCAACAACGACACGATCTTGATGACGCCCGATTGGCTCGAACAGATGGTGTCGCTGGCGGCGCTACCGGACGTCGGACTCGTCGGCGCCTGTCTGTACGACCAGTACGGTCACGGCGAGCACGAGAGCATCGTCGCCGCACCGTATCCGCAGCATCTGCGCACGGACTCGAACTACCCGCATGTCGATCAGTTCTCGCGCTCCGTGCGCGACGTCGTCGCCGTCACCGGTGCCGTGCAAATGGTCGAGCGAGCGTTTTGGAATGAACTCGGCGGCATGGATGAACGCCTCGCCGTCACGATGAACGACGTCGACCTGTGCCTGCGGGCCCAGAGCGACACGCACTACGTCGTCTACACCCCGCACGTGCAACTGATTCACCACGTCAGTTCGTCGCGCGGCAGTCTCGACCCACTCGAGGACCGCAACCGATTCATCCGGCGCTGGGACATCTTCGGGACCTTCAAGGATCCGTTCTTCCCCGAGGCCCTGCTCCTGCTCGGCGAGACGATGTACTACCTGCCACGCTGAGCAACTATCGGGAACTATCGACTCTTGTAGCCTGAAGTGGTGACGTCAGCGTGGAAACGGTTCCTCGGTTTCTACCGGCGACTGCCCCCGTCGACCAGCGCGTTACTCCTGATCCTCTTGGCCGTGATCATCGGCAACGGCCTGTATCTGATCGGCGAGTCCAACATCAACCCGATCTGGTGGACCGCAAACATCTCGACGAACATCTGTCACGTCACGTGCGGACGCCCGATGATCGACCCGAACGTCGGCTTCATCACCCAGCCCCTGGGCCATCTCTCGGCGATGGACCTCCTCCACGGACACCTGCCATGGTGGAACTTCTACGAGGGAATCGGCCAGCCCCTCGCCGGCGAGATGCAGGCCGCCTCCTTCTTCCCGCTGACGCTGCTCTTCGCCCTGCCAGGTGGACTGCTCTGGTTCCACATGAGCCTCGAGATCATCGCGGGCTTCTCGACCTACTTTTTGACCAAGCGCCTCGGCGTACCGATGCTCTTCGCTACGGCGGCCGGCTGTCTCTTCGCGTTGAACGGCACCTTCGCCTGGGTTGGCAACGCGGTCTTGAACCCGATTGCCTTCCTGCCTCTGCTCTTACTCGGCATCGAGATGATCTACGACTCGACGCAGACGAAGAACAACCGCGGCTGGTATCTGGCGGCGATCGCGATCGCCCTGGCTTTCTACTCCGGATTCCCGGAGGTCGCCTACTTCAACGGACTCTTCGCCCTGGGTTGGGCCGCGGTACGGCTCTTCTCGCTGCCGCGCGATTCGAGAGCGCGCGCCATCGGCCGCCTCGGCATCGGGGGCGGCATCGGGCTCCTCCTGTCGCTGCCGATACTGGTCCCCTTCGCCGACTTCACGAAGGTCGCCAACCTCGGCCACCACACCGCGGCAATCGACGGCACCGCGCACATCTCCATTCACGCCATCCAGATGTTCTTCGACCCCTACGTCCACGGCACGCTCTTCACGAACCTGAACGTCGCCAGCGTCTGGGGCGGCATCGGTGGGTACTTCACGGCGAGCGTCGGGGCACTGGCGCTACTCGGACTCTTTGGCAGTCGGCTACGGCCACTGCGCATCTACCTGGCGGCGTGGACCGTCATCGGGCTCTGTGGCGCGTGGAACTTCCTGGAGTTGCGCAAGGTCTGGAACCTGATCCCGCTCATCGAGAACGTCTCGTTCGGTCGCTACATCATGTCGAGCTGCGAACTGTCGTTCATCCTCCTCGCCGGCCTTCGGGCTGATGGACCTCGCCGAGAGCGCCAAGGCCAAGCGACTCTTCACGGTGACGACAGGCGCGATGCTGCTCGGACTGATCTGGATCGTCTTGGCGGCGAGTTCGCTCAACGATCACATCGTTTACGGACACCGCGCGCGCATCATCTACGCCTTCCTCGACGCGATCCCCTTCATCGCGATCATCGCGCTGCTCGTCCTCGGACGACTTACTAAGTTCAAGGTCGTGCCGCTCCTGGTGGCACTGGTGTTGGTCGGTGAGTCGCTATTGATCTTCGGCGTGCCCGGCGGTGGATCGGCCAAGGTCGTCAACGTCGACATGGCACCGATCACGTTCCTGCAGAAGAACGAGGGCCACTACCGGTTCCTCGACTTCGCGGTCATCACGCCGAACTGGGGATCGCAGTACGGCCTCAACGAGTTGAACGCGATCGACCTGCCCTTCCCGGAGAAGTTCTCCCAACTCATCGAACGTCAGCTCTACCCCGGACTGACGCCGTCGAACCAGTTCGTCATCCACGACGGCATCATCGGACTCACCGCTCAGGAGAACGAACTCGTCACGCACTTCAAGAACTACGAGGCGGCCTCGGTCAAGTATCTGGTGATGTCAACGGCGCTCGTCATCGAACCGGCCCTCACCAAACTCGGCGTGACGAAGGTATTCAGCGACGCCAAGGTCAACATTTACGAGCTGCCCAACCCTCAGCCCTTCTTCTCCACCACGTCCTCGTCGTGCACCGTGAAAACCGCGGGCGTCAACAAGGTCAGCGGTGGACTGCCCGGACGCAGGCACCACGCTCGTTCGCACCGAACTGATGATGGCGGGCTGGAAGGCCTCGGTGAACGGCAAAGCCGTCACGATCAAGACGATCGACCACGGCGTTTATCAGAGCGTGAAGGTGCCTCAAGGTACGTCGAGCGTCACCTACAGCTTCTTGCCACCACACGAGAAGTACGCCATATTGCTCGCGTTGCTGGCGGCGATCTTCCTCATTGGGATGTTGTTCCACGAGCGGCGCTACGTTCTTCGAGAACGCGAACGTCGCCCTGAGTGACCGGACGTGAACGCCGTTACCATCTACGGCGTCATTGCACTCACCTTCATGATGGCGATGTACACCCTGGAGCCGCGGGGCCGACGGTTCGTCATCCTCTTCGCCCTCGGGTGCGCACTTTCGAGCGCCTACGGTTTCATGAGTGGCGCGTGGCCCTTCGGCGTCGTGGAACTCATTTGGAGTTTCATCGCCGTTCGCCGGGCCCAAGGCCAGCCTGAGAAGTCCGCGAATCCGCGTTCGGCGGTGCCAAACTGCATCCAATCGATTGACGAGGGGTAAAGCCCTCGATCAGGGATTGGGCCATCCACACTCCATGGGACGTGCGCAACACAGGAAGAGGCGCCAGGGCAGGCGTCACGTCGTGCTCAAGCGCGTCGTCGCGACCGTGGTCATCCTCGCGTCGGCCGCCGGATTCGCGATCGGAAACGAGCCGAGACTCCTTCAGCGCGCAACAACCGAAGTCCTCGACGTCCGTCGTCGCCACGACCACGACCACGACCAGCGCCACATCGTCGACTTCGACGTCGTCGCATGCCGTCGACCACCTCGTCGACCGCAGTCGTCACGACTATCCCGGTCGTCTCGTCGCGCATCGAGGACCCGTTCCACAGCGCCTCGCTGAAGGCGTACCTCGCGTACGCGAACGACAACGTCACCGCGGCGCTCTACAACGTGGCGACTCACCAGATTCTATCTCTACCGACCGGGGATTCTCCAAGTCACGGCCAGCATGGAGAAGATCGACATCCTCGCGGTGCTGCTCTGGCAGCACCAGATGTCTCACACGCCACTCACCAAGCAAGAACTGTCTCTCACCACCAAGATGATCGAGTACTCCGACAACACGGCGGCGGAATCGTTGTGGGTGACCATCGGACAAGTCGCCGACGGTCACGGAGTTCAACAAGGACCTTCGCTACACCCAGTCGATCACGGATTGGGACTCGGGCAAGTTCGATACCGACCCGCGAGACCAGATCCAATTACTGAAGACGATCGTCCTGCCCAACACCTATCTCGATCCGGCGTCACAGCAGTACGAGCAGAACCTCATGGAGCACGTCGTCGACTACGAACGCTGGGGCATTCCGACCGGTGTACCCAGCAAGCGCCACCGTCGGCGTGAAGAACGGTTGGTATCCCGAGAAGGCGACGGGATGGCAAGTCAACACCGCCGGCTTCGTGCGCATCGGCAAGACGTATTACCTCGCGTGCGTCATGACCGGTTCCAATCCAAATGAGGACTACGGCATAGACGTCGTCGACCGAGTCGCGCAGGCCTTTTGGAACTTCGAATCGCAACGCGCCAAATCTTGATCGCGCCTCGTCGTCAATCGCGCGTCGACGGGCGCGGCGCGTTGCGGTCGAACGCCTCTTCGGTCAGGACGTACTGAGCGAACCGGGCTTGTTCGGCCGCGCGTTTACGTCAGCCTGGGCGACCGCGTCACTATCGGCGTCACTGGTCCCGACTTCAGGCGCCTCCGCTAGGAATTCCTCAAGCCGTAGTCCGGTCGTGACACATCCTCCGATGCCCGCTTTTTTCGACGCCGGAGTGGACTCATCCCCGCACCGTGACTCGGATGATGGCGGAGACCTAGGTGAGGGTCACGCGGATGTGGGCGCCAAAGGTGGTGCCCTTCGGCAATCCCAAACGTCACGGCGACGTGATACGTGCCGAGGGCAAGCGGCCGCACGCCGGCAGCCGCCACTGTTGGTGCAGACGTCGTAGTCCGTTGATACGGCGATCGCGAAGCGGTTCGCACCGGGCTTGAGCTTGATCGTGGCGTTGCAGGCAACGGTGGCGACCGCCGGGTCATAAGGAAGCGACCTTATTGGCGAGTCCGACGAAGAGCCAGCCGTCCTCGGCACATGCTTCGACGAGGATCGTCTTGGAACTGGCGTTGGTGAGAATCGCGGTTCCGTGAATTGGGTGGCCGGCCCTGCGAGGTCGCCACGTTGAGGTACCCGGTGTATTGACACCGGTGATGTTCCAGTAGGACTCCGCGATCGACGCGGTCCCGAATACCGAACGAAGAGGAACCAACGGTTAGAAATGTCGTTCGTGTCCCTCATATTCGAAGAGTACCGCTGGTTCCGGTGACTTTACGGTCGCTGTTGGTCATGGACCACGACGATATACTGATGGGCATTTTGGAGCGCCGAGTACCATTTAGGTATGTCGGAACCTCGCCACGCGGCGGTTCGCAAGACCTGGGGATGGCGGCCAGCGGGTTTCGCACGCCTCGGCGGCGTGTTGATCGTGATCGCACTGATCGCCTTCGGATCGAACCTCGCGCTCTCATCCAAGGGCAACTCCGATGCGACTACATCGACCACGCTCGCATCATCGTCAACGACGGGCCCCGTCTCGACGACGACGACGGTGCCGACGCCACTCAACAAGATCGTGCCGCCGGGACCTTTGGCCTCGTCGCGTCGACTCTCGCTCTACAAGGTCATCACGGGCGACATCTCACCGAAGTCCGTCATGTCGACGAATACCGGCCTGGTCTTCGCTCGACATGATGTATCGCCACACGATGACCGTCGAGAACTCGGCCGGCACGCTGCTCAAGACCATCAGCGACGGCGTCGAGCTGGCACACTTCGGCGTCCACGGACGACCAGGCCTGACCCATGGCGCCCCCGTCGAAGCGGCCGTGACCCCCATGGAAAGACGTCCGGGTCTCGAACTACTCGATGTACGGGACAGGTTCGGTTCCGGAGGGTTCGGCACTGGACGCCGGGCTGGGCGGTGGCGGCCGGTGACACGCCGAGCTTCCTCATGAAGTCAGCACCAAGACGCTCTCGGTCGTCGGTGTCGCACCGGTCGGAAGGGCGCCCAAATGTCGCCGTGACGCCGAATGACAAGTACGTCGTCGCGACCAACTGGTGTTCGTGGACGGTGAGATCGTCAATGAGGCGACGCACCACCTCGTCGCGACGATTCCCGTCGGCGCCTATCGCGCGGCATCCTGATCTCCCCCGACTCACACCTCGCCTACATCGCCATCATGGGCAGCGACGTGATCGACGTCATCAGCCTTTCGACCTTTAAGGTCGTCGGACAGATCGGCGGCGTCGACAACGTACGTCACGTCGTCATCGATCCCCAAATCCTGACTACCTCTACGCCTCGTTGAACGTCCCGGGCGACGTCGTCAAGATCAACCGACTCACGGGTCGGGTCATCGCCGAAGTGCACACTGGTTCGGACCGTCGCTCGCTCGCGATCTCCGCCGACGGCACCGCGCTCTACGTCGTCAATTACCTCTCCAACACCGTGACCGAACTAGCGGCGAGCAATCTGAAGATCCTCCAGGTCGTGCCGACCGGTACCAACCCCGTGGGCGTCACCTACGACGGGACGACGGGCCGCGCGTGGGTCGCGGTCTACACCGGGGAGATACTGGTCTTCAACACCAAGCCGTCGTGAGCCTGCGCTACCTTGCAGTGAGCGAAGGGACGAAGGTGACGATAACACCGTGCGATGAAGGGATGTCGCTGTGACCAACCGTGTCGACGAGATCGACCCTCTCTTCGATGGACAGGGCCAAGTCCCAAGACCGGTCGCGGCGGCACAACATCGTTTGACGCAACTGCGACTTTTCCACCGCCGTCTTCTCGACCCCAACATCGTCGCACCGGACTCTGGTGCTCTTCGAAGGCTTCGACGCCGCCGGTAAAGGCGGTGCTATTCGCCGCCTGACCGCGAGTATCGACCCGTGTTATGTCCGCGTCGTGCCGATCGGTCCGCCGACGGCCGAAAAGCTCCGACACGTCTTTCTCTGGCGGTTCCAGCCGTTCATCGCGGGCACCGGCGGCATGACCGTCTTTGACCGTTCCTGGTACGGGCGACTGTTGGTGGAAAGGGTCGAAGGGTTGATCGATAAGTTGACCGCGAAACGTTCCGGTCAGGAGATCGTCCAGGTCCAGCAAGCGACTCGTCGACAACGACGTCACGCTCGTGAGGTTCTGGTTGCACATCTCGGACGAGGAGCAGTTGAAGCGCTTCAAGGACCGCGAGGGCGACCCTCTTCAAGCAGTGGAAGCTCACGCCCGACGACTGGCGCAACCGCGAGAAGCGTGGGGCCTATCTGGACGCCCTCGAGGACATGGTCGAGATGACGGACAAATCCCACGCGCACTGGGACCTGATCCCGGCCGAGAGCAAGCACTACGCACGCGTCGCGGTCCCCGGGACACCGATTGACGGTGGA
>CAVXRB010000018.1:0-19682 GCA_963764095.1 uncultured Acidimicrobiaceae bacterium
GACCATCTACGGATCTGATGCCCATGATCCTGCCCGGCATCGTGGCCGGCTCGATCTTCACGTTTTCCTTGACGCTCGGTGACTTCGTCACGCCGCTATTAATCGGTGGTTCGAGTTCGAACTTCATCGGCAACGCCATCTATGACAGTGCGATCAACGGAGGCGACTTGCCCTTCGCCGCGGCACTCGCTTTTGTGTCGATCGCCATCATGGCCATCTACCTCTTTCTCGCGCGTCTCGCCGGCGCCTTCGAGGCGATATGAGACTCTCGCGTCTCCCCGAGGCGGCTTGGCCCTCTTCGCGGCGCTCGTCGTCACTTTTCTGCTCGCACCGCTCCTCGTCATCGTGCTGTTCGCGTTCGACAAGTCCAACGTGCAGTCACTCCCTATTCGTCACTGGACCACGCATTGGTTCGCCGTGGCGTTCAACGATCCGGCGGTGCGCAGTTCGCTGTGGCTCAGCGTCAAGGCGGGCTTCGCGGCGACAGTGATCGCGCTCGTGCTCGGCACGCTGGTGGCCTTCGGCATTCACCGCTTCCGCTTCTTCGGTCGCGACACCGTGTCGCTCATGCTCGTCTTGCCGATCGCGCTACCCGGCATCGTCACGGGTCTCGCGTTGCAGTCAGCCTCAACATCACGCACATTGACCTCGATCTACACGATCATCATTGGTCACTCCACGTTCTGCATGGTCGTGGTCTTCAATAACGTGGTCGCGCGACTTCGTCGCACGTCGACCTCACTGATCGAGGCCTCCTCGGATCTTGGCGCGCGGCCGCTGCAGACATTCCGGCTCGTGACGATGCCGATGTTGTCGACCGCGATCATCGCCGGTGCGCTGCTCGCGTTCGCGCTGAGTTTCGACGAGGTCATCGTCACCACCTTCACCGCGGGCGCTCAGAACACGCTGCCGCTGTGGATCTTCGGCGCCATTTTGCGAGGTCAGCAACTGCCGGAAGTCAACGCGGTCGTCGTGTTCGTTTTGATCTTGACAGCGGTGCCTATCGCGTACGCGGCGCGCATATCGAGCGGCGAGCGGACATTCGGGTCGGGCAAGTAGCGGCGACGCACGAAGTGCGAGGTCAGACGACTCGAGAAACTTAGGCGACTCGATTTCGCTGGGTGGGAGCCGCGCACTCGGACACAGCACCACCGAGGACCGAGCCCCGCCGGACGGGGGTGCAACGCGCAGTATTCGTACGACCCCGCTGCCACGGCAATCGCGCGCGTGCCAGCACGTACGCCGCATGCACTTGCACGGACCCGACGCGTGGGTTCGAACGGGCTGGTCGTCGCTCATGAGCGCGTACTTCGTGCCTCGGCTGAGACACGTCGTGAAGGTCGATAACGCTGGGGGACAGTGTTCGCATAAGGCTCCTTTACGCAACCCACGGAGTGAATCCCGTGACAACCGTCGTGTCTAGAGCTGTGATGTCAATCTAAGTTCTGAATCTTCGTCAAAACGCAATCCACTCAATTGTTGTTCGCGTGTTGTCACGGGTCAAGCATTTGCGTTGAATTGATCATTCGAACACTGGCGATCGCCCTACTTCTATGGCTCGATTCTTCGAATGATGAGCAGTGCACCACCCGCAAGCACGAGTCCGACGACGAGATAGAGCACGCCTTCGCGTAGCTGCAGCGTCCAGAACTGATTCCCGGCGATGTACACGGAGACTTGTTCCACGTCCAACGTGCGATAACACCGAGCTTCGGTCTTCACGTACTTCGTCTCGGACTCTTGCGGGTAGTTTCCTTCGCACGCGCTGACGCGCGGTTCAATCGCCGTGACCTCATTCCACGTCGGGACGCCCACCGTCTTCCGAGACACCACGCCGTTGACCAAGATCCACGAGTTCTGGGGAAAGTAATCGGCGTACGCGGCAGCCGTACCCCTGGTCGCCAAGGTGGGTTTCGACCAGTGCACCGTCGGCGTCACGAGATGGGGCCGCACGTGCGACGGGACCGTTACGGCGATCGACAGGAAGATGACAATCGCTGCCGCGAGGGCCCACCCCACCCGTCGAATGACGGCTCCGATGAGGAGCGTCAGTGCGAACATGAAGAGCCCGTAGGCCACGAGGTCCCAGCCGGCGACGCCGTAGTTCACGGTACTGAAGATGAACGAGGGTGGACCTTGCCCGCTCCACCACGACAACGCGATCGCCACCGGAACGAGGATCACCGCGACGATGGCCGCACCGACGCCGGCCTTCGCCACAAACCAACGCGTGCGCGAGATCGACTGGGTCCAGGCCAAACGCGCCGTACGGTTGTCCAATTCGTTGCCGAGCGCGAGGAGTCCGAGGATCGCCCCGACGAGGGGCGCGATGATGAATCCCGCTATTCGGATCTCAGAGCTGTAGTGCTGAGCGTTGGCGAGTTTGACGTCGAGCACGCCGCACAGGTCGCCGGGCACGTTCGTCGCCGTCTCTCCACCGCGGCAGGGCGGGCGCAAGAACTGTGTCCAAGCGTGATGCAACGCGATGCCGTTGACGACGGCAACGCCGATGACGACGAGGGCGAGGACGCTGAGGGCGAAGACGACGGTGCGCTGATAGCGCCAGGCAATCCATATCATGAGGCATCCGATCCTCGTTCGATCACGTCGTTAACCATGGCGAGTCGCGGCGTGGTCCTGAGATACGCGATCACGATCTCATTCAGCGTTGGACGCTCTATCCGCCATCCGTCGCGTTCCAGGGGCATTGCGAGTCGCACGAGATAGGTGACTTCACGGGTGCTTCGACGCTCCTCCAGCACGACAGCCCCGCGAGGCACCGACACGCCGTCGTCCGGAGCGCGGCTCAGTACCGGTGACTCTCGAGTACATAGTCAAGGTCTTCACTCAAGACGATTCGCGAATCAGACAGGATGATCACGTAGTCGCAAATGGCCGCCACGTCATCGATGGCGTGCGTCGACATCAAGACACTGGCCTCATCGTCGGCGAAGCGCTCCGTGATGTTCTGCAGTAAGTCTTGGCGGGCGACGGGGTCCAAGGCGGCGGCGGGCTCGTCAAGGAGCACGAGTTCGGGACGCTTGGAGAAGCACACGGCGAGCGCAACCTGCGCCTTTTGGCCGCCCGAGAGATCGCGTATTCGACTGTTCAGGTCAATGCGCAGTGCCGCGAGATGCTGACGGGCGAGCGCGCTGTCCCAGGCAGGATTGGTCTTGCGGCCAAACTCCAGGATCTCACGCACGCGCCACCACGGATACAGGGGCCGTTCCTGGTCTAGGTAGCCAACTCGAGCCCGCAACCCGACGCTCGACGTCGACATCGCCTCACCGAAGATCGTGATTCGTCCTTCCGTGGGACTCGACAGTCCGGCGAGTAGCCGCAACAGCGTCGTCTTGCCCGAGCCGTTCGGTCCTACGAGGGCGGCGACGCGTCCGCGGGGTATCGCGATCGAACAGTCGTTGAGCGCGGTGCGACGACGAAATCGCTTAGTCAACGCTTCGGTCTCGATGACCATCTCGTCACTGATCATGACCGGGCCTCGATATCACTCGACATGAGACTTCGAACCTTGTCGACGAGTTCGTCGTCGCTTATCTCGGCTGCGCGAGCGAGCGCGATCCCCTCACGCAACGCGTCACGCCACGACTGCGCCCGGTACTCGCGCGAGCGTCCATCGGCAGCTTCGACCACGAAGGTTCCGAGCCCCAGACGACCTCGACGAGTCCCAGGTGTTCGAGTTCTCGGTACGCGCGGTGCACCGTGTTGGGATTGATGGTGATCTGGCGAACGACCTCTCGGACCGATGGCAATTGATCGCCCGGCTGGAGCTGGCCCCGCTCGAACGCGCTGGTCACCTGGTCGACGAGCTGACGAAAGGGTGCTCGATCAGATCGGGTATCGAGGCGAAACACAATGGAGGGGCGGTCATCGCTCATGTACTAGTACACTAGTACACCAGGTGGGTCTCGTCAACGAACTTTCATGAACGGTGTGTCGTTGACATTGCTGGTCCGACAAGGGCTCGGGCGTCGAAATGGTCTTTAGGCCCTGAAGTAAGGACAAATTTCCAGGCGAGACTCTAACGAACATCACCGGGGAGGGGCGATAATGAATCTCGGACTGTTCGCAGCACTCTTACCACTCAACACTCCCGGTCACTACATCCAGTGGCACATCATCCAGATCAGCGTCGCGAACCTGGTCGTCATCGTCTTGATGGTCGTCACGTTTCTCGTTGCGCTCTTCGCTCCGTTTCCCGGCCGCAAGCGTCGTAAGGAGCACCGATGAGCACCACCGAGATCGATCGCCAGTGGACGACGCGCTTACGCAAGCGCGTCGCCGGCAAGCTTCCGCCGGAGAAGTTGTTACCGGACACGCAACCGTCCTACGTCGCGTCGTGGATCTACGTCTTTGGCGTCACCACGATGGCCGCTCTCGCGATCGTCATCGCCACGGGCTGTCTCCTGGCGCTCCGTGGTCCCCAGTGGTGGCACGGATCGTCCGTCGGCCACTTCGTCAATTCAATGCACCTCTGGAGCGTGGAGATCTTCTTCTTCGCGATGGTGATCCACCTCTGGGGTAAGTACTTAATGGCCGCATGGCGTGGTGGACGGGCCCTTACCTGGATGACCGGCGCCGTTACGTTCGTCACGTCGATTGCCGCGGCGTTCACCGGCTATCTCTGTCAATCCAACTTCGACTCGCAGTGGATCTCCACCCAAGCCAAAGACGGCATCAACGCCACTGGCGCCGGGGCGTTCTGGAACGTCTTGAACATGGGTCAGATGTTGATGTGGCACATCGTGCTGTTGCCCGTGGCCGCGGTCGTCTTGACGGCGTTGCACGTACTTCTCGTCCGGGTCAAGGGCGTCGTACCTCCCTTTGACGAAGTCGCCAAGGTCGCACAATGAAGACAAAGCCGTTCCGTCCCGACGTCGACGCACCCGAATGGAAGGGCGGGCACACTCCCTACGACATCGTGAAGGAGGGCGTCATCGCGCTGGTCGTCGTGGCGCTCGTGACGGTCTTGCTGTCGGTCGTGTTCGGCTCACCTGACGAGCCGGCACTCACCATAAAAGGATGGGCCAACAGCGATCCGATCGACTTCGCCGCGACCGCCTTGAGTGAGCTCAACGGCACCTCCGACACTGCCCAGTACGGCGCGCCCTATAACGACGCCACCACCGGCCAGCAACTGGGACCACTCACCTTGGCCAAATGGGTCGGCGACCGAATCCCGGTGGAGGCGGCCGACGACTTCGTCGTCAATCCGCTCAAATCTCTGCCCGAGCAGCCCGTGCTCTCGAACGACCTAACAAATTGGACAAGCGCATCAAGTGAGCACGCGCGCCGCCTGGGTGAACAACTACACACACGCCGCGAATCACATGAAGGTCGTCGGCGGACAGCTTCGTCGTTTTGGCCACGAACGCCGGTCCAGTGCCAGTCATGATGTCGGACCTCTTTCAGATGGCGCGAACAGGAGCCCTGGACCAAGCCCTCGTCACCCAAAAGGGTTTCTATACGACGGACTACACGTTGCCGCTGCTGTTCTTGGCCGACGGCACGTACATGGCGAACATCGCCCAGAAACAACACCTCACCGGTGACCAGTGGGGAATGATGAACGAGACGGGGAACTATCCCGGACAGGCGTGGCTCTGGCTCTATACCTTCTGGTATCAAGTCTCACCGATGAACACGAGCGGCAACGGCGACATCTTGGTGTGGGCCATCATGATGGTGCTCACCGTAGGCCTCGTCATCGTGCCCTTCATCCCGGGCCTGCGCACGATTCCACGAAAGACCCGTGTCTATCGACTCATCTGGCGCGAACACTACCGAGGTCTCTCCTAGTCACCGACGGCGCTGGCTCTGCACCACGTTCACACTGCGTCGCCCGAAAGGGCCAGCAAGAGTCCCACGGCTGCGGCCAACAAGATGCACGTCACCACGCTGCGCCGAAGCACGAACAGGACGAGGAGCGCACCGACGAGCACGGGGATCTGCCACACGTGCGTGAGTGAACGTGCCAGGGGTATCGCCGAACCGGCGATCGCACCGATCACCGCGGGACCCGCGCCCCGAAAGAACGAGCGCACCGACGAATTCTCTCGGACACGATCGAAGTGGGGTGCGCCGCCGAGGATGAAGAGGAATGATGGAGTGAATACGATCAAGGCCGCCAAGAGTCCTCCCCCGATGCCACCCGCGGCGTAACCGACTGCGGCGACGGTCTGTACGACGGGACCGGGCGTGAGTTGCCCGAGTGCCACCGCGCTGAGAAACTGCGTCCCGCTCATCCAGTGATACGTGCTCACCACGTCGTGCTCATCAACGGGATGATCACAAAGCCGCCGCCGTAGGAGAGTGCTCCCACCTTGAGGGCGACCCAGGCGATCGCACCGGTACCACCCGCGATCCCGACGTGACCGAGGGCGAGCGCGGTCACGCCCCCGCGTTGACGAAGAAGGATTCGACTCGTCGCCACGACGGACCGCGATCTCGAACACCCCGCACGCGACAAGCACCAGCACGAGGTACGAACCGACGGTGGCGGCCGCGGCGGCCCCCAGCGCGACGTAGGCCAACCAACGAATCCGCGCGGCGCCCTTGCGATTCGCCGGAACGAGGTTCCATGCGGCTTTCAACGCCACCGCGGGGATCGCGGCGCCCGCACCCGCGGCGGTACCCAATATCCACGCCGGGGCGTGGCGATGAGGAAAAGCACGACAGGACCAAGATGAGGACCAACCCCGGCACGATGAAGCAGGCACCTCCAATGACCGCGCCCGCGGGTCCGCGCAGCCGCCACGCGCAGTAGATCGCCAATTGGGTCGAAGCCGGACCCGGCAAGAGATTTGTCGCCGCAACGCCGTCTTCGAAATCGCGATCGCTCAACCACTGCCGGTCTTCCACGCCAGAGACGACGCAACAGAGCTATGTGGGCGGGTGGGCCACCGAAGCCGATATAGCCCCAAGCGGGTCCACTTCTCGCGATGGTGCCGAGTGACACTCGCTGGGGCCGGCTGTCCATGACGTCCTCTCCACCATTTGACGAGAGGGCGTCACCTCTCGTCGTGGACAATAGATAGCACGCACCGCCCACTCAGATACCGCAAGTTGGGGGGTCGACTACTTCTTCGCTGAGACCTCGCCGCGTCCGGCGGCCGTGTTGAGATGTGACTGGGATTCCCGCAGCAGATTCACCGGCCCATCCGGCGTGAAGTAGCGCTGCCCGGCGACCAACGGTTCCCGGCCGGGAAATTGGTGATGACGTCACAGCCAGTCGCCGTGACCACGACCTCTTCTTCGATCCGCGCGGCACCGATCCCTTCGGCGGCGGGCCAGTAGGTCTCCAGTGCGAAGACCATTCCCTCTTGGAGAACTTCAGGGTGCTCGAGCGAGATCATCGCGGAGAAATCGGACGTCTCCCAGATCGATAGCCGATGCCGTGGCCGTACTGCAGTCCGAAGGCGGCCTCTTCGTTGGCGAATCCGAACTCGGCGCCTTGGGCCACAGTGACACACTCGGCGGTGGTCGTACCGGGCTTCACGAGAGCGATCGCGGCGTCCATCACTCGCGGCACTTGGATGTACGCGTCACGCTGGGCACGACGCGCTCGCCCACCGCGAAGGTGCGGTAGTAGCAGGTACGGTAGCCGTTGAAGCTGTGCAGGATGTCGAAGAACGCCGGGTCGCCCGGACGGATGAGCCGATCGCTGAACACGTGGGGGTGCGGCGAACACCGGCTCGCCGGAGATCGCGTACACACCTTCGACGTGCTCGGATCCCGAAGTCGTAGAGCGTCTTGTTGACCAGGCCCACACACTCGTTCTCACGTACGCCCGGGCGCAGGAACGCGTAGAGCTCCTCATAGGCGGTGTCGACCATGGACGCCGCGTGGGCGAGCAGGGAGATTTCGTCGGCGGTCTTGACGCGACGCGCCTCTAAGAAGACCTGTTGACCGTCGACCAGCGTCATGCCTTCCTTCGCGAAAGCCGCGAGAACCGGCATCTCGATGACATCGACGCCGATCGGCTCGTTCTGGAGCCCGAACTGCGACAGCACCTCTTTGATCTTCTCCGCCACGGTGCCCGCGCGGTCCGCGCCGGGCGGGATCGCACCGCGCAAGGTAGAGATACCCGCGCGCGCACCTTCGTAGGGAACTCGGATCCGTCGGGGCACCTGGACACCCCACAGCCAGGGGTTATAGAGCTGGTGGTGGCGCGCCGCCGAACCGAAGTCCCAGACGATGGGCTTGCCGCCGCGCGGCAACAGGGCGAAGCGAATCAGTTTGTCCATGGCCCAGGTGCCGATGTGGGTCCCGGTCATGTAGCGGATGTTGTGGAAGTCGAACGTCAGCAGTGCCCCTAGGTCGGAGCGCTCGAGTTCGGCCTGCAATTTGGCCAGTCGCTCCTCGCGAAGGCGCGGCATGTCAACACGGGCCTCCCAGTCGACCGCGTTGCTTCCGTATGTATGAACTGCCCATCGTTTCTCCTTGTAAAAGCTAGCGAGGCCGCTACCGCCGACGCAATCGGCGCCCAGAATCCATGACCGACCGCAAAGAGCAGGATGATCCCGAGAACGATCTGCTGGTACAAGAATTTACATCAAGCAGGTCGAAGCCGTTACCGATAACGCGATGAAGAGCACGCCAATGCCGGTTCGCCGCACCGAACCTTCGCCGCCCGCAATCGAGGTCCCGCCGACGACGATTCCCGCCAGCACCGTGAAGGCGAGCGTAATCCTCCACCCGCGGCCTGGGCACTCAGCAGTCGCGATGCGTCGATGACGCCCCCGAGGGCCGGCCGGACCGCCGCTCAACGTGAAGGTCAATAATCGATCCGGTTAACGCGTAGCCCGCCAAGCGCGCGGCCTCCGCGTTGCCTCCCGAGGCCACGATGTAGCGACCGAAGGTCGTCGCGACAACAGCAGGGCGAGAAGACCACGAAGACGAGCACGTCATCCACACCGCACTCGGAATCGTGAGGAAGTGCACGTTGGCGAACTTGTAAAACCCGGAACTCTCCGACAGGACGATGAGGTTGTTGCCCGACACTCTCAGCGCGACGCCGGCGATCACGAAAGACATGGCCAGAGTCGCAATCAGCGGATTGATCTTCAGGTACGCCACGATCAAACCGTTGACGATGCCAAAGCCGAGCGCCACCAGCAACGCCACGCCGATGGCGATCTCCGGTGAGTGATGTTCTGCCAGTTCACCCGAGGTGACGGCGGCGAGTCCGTAGATCGCGCCAACGGAAAGATCGAGCCCCCCGGCGACGAGTACCAGCGTGCCGGCGGCCGCGATGGCCAGCGTCGCCGATTGCTGTTCGAGAATGTCGACCAGGTTCAGGACCGAGAAGAAGTGGGCACTCGTGAAACAGAGGATCAAGAAAAGAATGAGGAACGGGATCGCGATGCCGGCGAGACGCCACGACGCGAGCAGACGGATGGCGAAGGTCTTGACGCCGACCCGACCTTCGATCTCGACGTCGAGGAACTCAGCGTTGTCGGCGGGCTCGGGGTCTCGGGGGTCTTCACGTGGGCGTCCACTACGACACGGCTCCTTCGTTGCTCGACTCGGTGAACGCGGCGGCGAGCAAGTTCTGCTCGTTCATCGCGTCGCCCGAGAGTTCGGTGACGATGCGTCCGTGACGCATCACGAGGACTCGGTGTGCGAGCCCCAGCACTTCTTCTAGGTCGGAGGAAATGACGACGATGCCCAGTCCTGACGCGGCCATTTGGGTCAAGAGGTCGTAGATGGCCCTCTTCGATCCGACGTCGACACCACGCGTGGTTCATCGGCGATCAAGACGCTGGGCGAGCACATGACCGTACGAGCGAACAAGAGCTTTTGCTGGTGCGCCGGACAACATCGAGACCGGCATGCGGATGCTGGCGGCTCTGACATTAACGGCCTTCATCAGCTCGGTCACCTTGCGACGTTCGCGAATCCCGGAGATCCATCCAAACCGGCTGACCAGGTCGAGGCGCGACAGCGAAATGTTCTCCTTGACGGAACGACCGACGAAGAGGCCCATCTCCTTACGCGACTCAGGAATGAACGCCAAGCCCCGACGAATCGAACGCGACGGACTGTGACCGACTAATGCCGAACCATTCAAACGGACCGTACCCGAAGAGACCTTGGAATCTCGGAATATCGCGCGGGCCAGCTCAGAACGACCCGCGCCGACGAGACCGGCGATGCCCAGGATCTCGTTTTCGTGGAGCACGAAGGAGCAGTCATTGACACCGGACGCCCGGAGATGCTCGACCTCCAGCAGGACCTTCTTCGACTGGTCCGCGTCGGACTTGTCAGGAAACGCTGAGAGGAGCGAGTGTCCGAGCATCCCTTCAATCAACGTCTCCTCGGTCGCGTCCTTCGCGTCCACCGTTCGAATCAACCGGCCGTCGCGCAGCGTGGTGATGACGTCGGCGAGCGCCAGCACCTCCGACAAGAAGTGAGAAATAAGCACGACTGATTTGCCGTCGCGTACCAACGATCGGATGATCTCGTACAGGGCTTTCGTTTCGTTGCCGGACAACGCGGCCGTCGGTTCGTCCATCACGACGATGGACGCGTTGCGAGAGCGCGCGCATGATCTCGACCTTCTGTTGGTCAGCGATCGACAGACTGCCGGCCTTACGGTCGGGCGAGAGGTCGAAACCCACCTTCTTGGCGAGTTCGCGAAAGCGCCGTCGTGATTCGTCGTCGTCGCACGAAGCCGCGGTCGACGCCTCGACCCCTAAGTAGACGTTTTCGGCGACGGTGAGTCCGGGCACGATGGCGAGTTCCTGCACGATCGTGACGATGCCGTTGGCCAGGGCGTCTCGGGGTGATTTGAAGCTGAGGGACGCGCCGTTGCGCGACATCGTCCCCTCGTCGGGTTCGATGACCCCCGAGATGATCTTTCCCAGCGTGGACTTGCCCGCGCCGTTCTCCCCGACCAGTGCGTGCACCGTTCCGGGGCTGATCGTCAGCGATACGTCACTGAGAGCGGCACCCCGCCGTAGCGCTTCCAATGCCGGTGACGACTAAGTCGCCGCCGGTCAGCGGTTCGCTACCGCGGGGTGCCTCATCAATGTTCGCAATCGACATGTCAGTGCAAGCCGTCCATGTCAGTCTCGGATATCCGCTCCCTCTCCTATTGACGGATCAACCCGGCCATTCACCGTTGAACTTGCTGGCGTTGGACTTGGTCACGATGCCGTTATTGGGCAACTTGGCGACGGGGTTCTGCGAGCCGGAGCCCTTGCCCGTCTTCATGGCCTTGATCAATGCGATCATGCCCAGTTCACCTTCGGTCGCTGGCAATTGCGCGACGTCGGCAAACCACGTACCGCTTCACCGCGGCAATACCCGTCGCACTCGCGCCGTAGCAAACCAGCTTGGCCGTCGTGTTCTTGGCAGACGTGAGGGCCGACTGCGCGCCTTCACAGTCCTGGTCGGCACCGACGATGACGTTGAGGTCTGGGTTGGCGACGAGGGCGTCTGAGACAACGGTCAGGGCCGCCGACGGAGTGTACAGACCGTCACCTTGGGCGACGATGGTCGCGTTCGCGTCCTTGGCAAGTCCGGCCGTAAAGGTCTTCGTGATCTCGGCGTCGGGTTCGTCACCGGTGTAGTTGTGCACGAGGACGACCTTGCAAGGGTTCGCCGAGCCACAGGCCAGAATCGTCTCCGCCGCCAACTGTGATCCGATCTTCGCAGGGAAGAAGACCACGTTGCCCGAAAGACCGTGTACTTCGATCTGGTCGCTGCTGTAGTTGGTGCCCAGGATCTGATCGATATTCACGACTTTGATGCCCTTCTTGATGGCGACTTCACCTCCGGCACGAGTACCGGGCCGTAGATGGGCTGGGTAATGATGCCCTGAACTTCCCCAGTTGACGACGTTTTGCAGCTCGGCACTTGAAGGGTGTCGGTGCTCTGTGAGTCAAAGACCGTGACCTTCACGTGACCGGTCGTCAGGGCGACGGCCTTGGCCGCGGCGAGCATCGGCGCGTCGTAGCTGTTGGCGACACCGTAAGACATGTAGGCGACGTTGTACGTCTTCACCTTGTGCTTCGCGGCAGCCTGGGCAGTGGACGCGACGCCAAATCCAATGGACGTCATGACCATTAATCCGGCTGACAAAATCGTTATGGTACGAAATCTGTTTTTGAGCATCGAATCCCCCCTCGGATGCCGAAGGCGCTTTGCCCCGACCGATGTTGCGATGTTCCTTGCGTCATGCGGCCCCCCAGCGAATCTCTCATCGAGAGGCTCAGCAAAGACCAACGTTGCGCTCGGAAACGAACTGCCATCGATGACCGACAGTACACGTGTTCACTTAACGTGTCAACCGATAGTGAACAGTTGTCGACCTCACTACCACACGGTGTATCGCAAGGGAATCGGGCCAAAACTCTGCTTAGCTCCACACGTCGTCGTGCACGGACGCGACGCCATCGGGCGACCAGCGGTGCCGACGTGGATTTTAAGTGCACGTTCACGTATTGGCGAGCAGCTATTCGTTCACGTATTTATAGGGGTTCTCGTTCACCTGGCGGTCGGTCAATTCAGGGTTCTGACCGCTCACCCAGGCCTCTTCTCCGATCGTGTCGGCGAGGAAGGCCACCGTCTTCTCCGTCGCCGTGCGCGCCGCGCCGAGGTCGATGCCGACGAGCTTGTGCTCGTGCTTCACGATGTTGCCGTCGATCACCGACGGTGTCAACGTCGGCGCGTTGCGCCTGCATCACGACGTGTCCGTAGGCGTTAATGATCGGGAACATCGCCGGCGAGTTGTCGTTCTTTACGAGCACGACGTCGGCGCGCTTGCCGACTTCGAGACTGCCGACTTTGTCCTCGAGCCCAACCGCCTTGGCACCACCGCGCGTCGCCCAATGCACGACCTCTTCGCAGCGGACGTCGAGGTTGATCACCTGCTCGCCCTTCAGCTGGGACTCGAAGTGCTGTCGCGACCGGTCCGCGCCGGCGGTCGAGCGCATGGCGGTGAAGAAGTCCGAACTCCACCACACCGACGTGTCGTGCGAGAGCGAGATCGGGATGTCGTACTGACGAAGGATCCACGATGAGGGATAGCCCTGGCCGGCGCTCTGCTCGCTCTCGGTGGCGACCGACGCCGAGCCGCCCGAGGCCGGCGATGCGGTTGTAGGAGTCTGCCGACAGCGACGAGCAGTGGACGAACACGGTGTCCGGCCCCATGCAGTCGTTTTCGTGCATCAGACGGATACTGTTGTCGCCGTTGACCCCGTACACACCGCAGTGTGTCGTGACCGACACGCCGAATTCCTTCGCGGTGTCAAAGGCCGGCTTCTCGGGAAACGAGGGGTCGCCGAGCACGTCAAAGGCGATATTAAAGCCCAACATGTCGTTCTTTGAACCGAAACGGCGACTGTAGAAGTCCTTGAACTCCTTGGAGACGGACCACTCCCACGGCGCCGCCTGAATGTTGCCGTAGGCGAGGATGAAGCGTCCCGGCACCGCCTCCAGCGCGTCAACCGCGGCATCAGCGTGGTCGGTGCTCGAGAGTCCGTGCGACCAGTCGACCGTCGTAGTGACGCCCGCGTCAACGGCCTCGATCGCTGAGAGGAGATTGCCCGCGTAGATGTCCTCGGGTCGGAAGTTCTTACCGTGCTGCAGGTAGTACCAAACGAAATACTGCGACAGACTCCAGTCGGCGCCGTAACCTCGCATGGCGGTCTGCCACATGTGACGGTGCGTATCGATCATTCCCGGCATGACGATGCCGCCCGAGGCGTCGATACTGAGCGCATTGTCCGGTGCCTTGAGGTCTGAACCGATCTCCTTGATCATGCCGTCAACGATCAACACGTCACTGTTTTTCAGGACGCGGTGTTGATTGTCCATCGTGATAACGATGCCGTTTCGGAACACGATCGGTCGTCCGTGCTCGAGCGATTCGCCTTTCGAGTTGACGTCATTGCTCATTACAAGCCCCCCACTAATAGCCGTTAGGGGCTTGAGCGTAGCACCGCGTCCATCAATGTCAATAGTGACTTCACACGTCGCGTGATGACGTGACACGTCCCATTCTCCATACGTGAACAACACTTTGGGTGATTTCTCGACGCAACGTGCGACGCGAATTCTCTATTTCACATCACAGTTTCTTGGAGTATGTTTTACTTCACTGAACACTCACAGGGAGTTGGTCGATGTCAGAAAGTCGAGCGGGTCGGACCGCCGTTGTCCTCGGGGGTACCCAGGGCATTGGCCGAGAGCTCGTCAAGACCCTCGCCGAAAAGGGCGCGACGGTGTACCTCTCGGGACGAACCCAAGAGAGTGCGAACGACGCCGCCACAGTGATCGGAATGGGCACCATCGGACTCGCGGTCGACCTCTCGGAGCCCGAATCGATCGCCGACGCACTCGCGGGCGTGCCGTCGGTCGACGACCTGGTGATCGCCGCGATCGAACGCGACGCGAATACGTTGACGAACTACGACATCGCGGCTGCGGTTCGTCTCGTCACACTGAAACTCGTGGGCTACACCGCCGCGGTACACGCCCTCCGCCATCGCCTGACGCCGCACGCGTCAATCGTGCTCTTCGGGGGACTCGCGACGTGGCGCCCCTATCCCGGCTCGACGACCGTGTCGACGGTCAACGGCGGCGTCTTGGGGATCGTGAACTCACTGGCAACGGAACTGGCGCCGATTCGCGTCAACGCCATTCACCCCGGCATTATCGGCGACAGTCCGTACTGGGAGGACAAGGACACCAGCCTCGTGCTGGGCCGAACACCGCTCGGTCGACTCGTGACGATGGCCGAGATCGTGAACGCCGTGGAGTTCTTGCTGGACAATACGGGCGTCAACGGAGTGAACCTAGCGGTAGACGGTGGCTGGCTGCTGAAGTAGCGACCGTGTCACCTGTCACCCGTCAGTGACTGAAGGAGATGACCATTTATCACTTGACCGCGATCGATGACCAAGTAGCCCGGACGCCCGCGTCGTACTCGGGTCACGCCACGGGTTATCGACGCCAGGTCCTGGTGACTCGCGAAACGGGCTCCCCGCACATGACCCTGTCGGTGAATCATTTGGACGTCGAGGGTCAGGTCGACGCGACACTCCATTCGTTTGAGACGAGTATCTACGTCTTGTCCGGCACGCTGGCGGTCACGACACTCGGGCAGACGACGCACCTGGGACCGGATCACTGCCTCGTCGTGCCACTCGCGACGACGTATCAACTCCGCGCCGTCGAGGGTCCAGTGCGCTGGCTTCAAATGCAGGCCCCGGCCGAGCTCGACGATGGTCGACGACAGGACACGTTCTTTCCCGGTGAAGTACTCGCCGAGTCGGTGCCGGTCACGCCCGACATGCGCGACCCTCGAAATCGCAACGCCGCCCGCTTCGACGCCGACGCGATGGACCTCAATCGACTTGCGGGTGGGTCCGACGTGGGCGCACCGACCGCGTCACCGAGCATGGCGACGGCGCTGCTGGCCTACAGCGGCATCGGCGTGAAGATGCTGATCGATCAACAAGTCGGCGCGCAACTCCACACCATGTTCATGGTCGACTACCAACCCACGGCGATTGCGCATCCCCACGACCATCCGTTCGAGGAGGCGTACGTCTTCGTCGAAGGCGAGGTGCATGGCCTCATCGACGGCGAACTTCTGGTCCTGCACCCAGGAGACGTCCTCTGGGCCGGGGTTGGCTGCGACCACGGTTTCGAGAATCGGTCTTCCGGACTCGTGCGCTGGATCGAGGTCCAAGCACCGGCGCCGCCACCGCGACACTCGTACCGCTTCAGTCGAGAGTGGGAGCATCTCTCAGAGTTATTGAAGGCGAAACAATAGGTGTCAATAGAATCTGAGAACGCTGAATGCGCTGGCGAACGTCAATGCCGACTTAGGTGTGCGGGTGACGAGTGCGGGAAGAGGGATTGAGAGATGGCGGTTCCCAAGAGGGTGGCCACCGAACCAAGGGTGACGACGTCAACCCGGACACCGGCAAAACCCCGCAAATCCACGGTTTCCAAACCGCAACCGATGGCTGCGAATAACCGCTTCGCGCCCGGCCTGGTCGGCGCGCGACTGCGCGAACGCCGACTGGAGCGCGGAATCACCCTTCGCCAGTTCGCGCGCGACATCGATGTCTCGGCGTCATTCATCTCACAACTCGAAACGGGTAAGGCGCAGCCGTCGGTCGCGACGTTCTATTCGATCTGCGCCGCCCTCGACATCTCGATCGACGAGCTATTCAACTACGACGAACCGGCGGGGCCGACTCCGACGAGCGATCCAACGGTCGCACCGACGCCGCCAACGACACGGCGGCCAGCGTCGAGCGAGCGATACCGACCCAACAGAAAGGAGCGCGTCCGCCGCGACGGTGCCTCGTCGCCCGTCGTGCGACCCAATGAGCGCAAGGTCCTCGTGCTCGATTCGGGGGTCACGTGGGAGTCACTGATCTCCTCGCACCGAGAAAAGACGGACTTCATGTTCGTCCGCTACGAAGTGGGTGGGAGCTCGACGTTGGAGGACCGACTGATTCGACACGTCGGCACTGAGTACGGGTTCATCTTGAAGGGCACGCTGCAGATCGCCCTGGGATTCGACACGTACGTGCCAACGCTCGCGACTCTATCTGCTTTGACTCGAGTCGGCCCCACCGTTCGACAACGTCGGCGACATCGCCGTCGAGGCGATTTGGGTGAACCTCGAGTTCCGAGGGAACTGAACAGTCCGTCGCGTCGATGGACCATGCTCCTCCACGTCCGAGAAGGGACTCTCAATGGTGAGCACTCAGGAACGACCACCCGTCGCGGTGCTGGGCATGGGCAAGATGGGCCAGGCGCTCGTGGGACGATTGCTCGCCCAGGGCTGGTCGACTCTGATGTGGAACCGCTCCGCGAAGGACCTTTCAGAATTCGAATCGATGGGTGCGCGTGCACCTGCACTCACTGGACAATCTATGGGACCACGCCGGAGTGGTCATCACATTCCTCGCCAACGACGAGGCGCTCGCTAACGTCACGCTCGACGACGGCGGCATCTTGCACTTGGGCGCGAGTGACCGCGTCTTGATCGACATGTCGACGGTGTCGCCACGGATCTCGGCCGAGATCGCGGCCCACGCCGAGGCGATCGGCATCGACTATCTGCCGCTCCCCGGTCAGCGGCAATCCGGCAGTGCTTGCTGCGGGCAACTCACCCTCCTCGTCTCGGGCCGCGCGCCACGTTCGAGCGAGTCGAGGAGCTATTGAACTCGATTGGGCCCACGGTCCTCTACGTCGGCGACGCGGAGCACTCACGGACACTGAAGCTCGCGATCAACTCGGGGCTCGCGGTGACCGCACAGATAATGGCCGAACTCATCGTCTTCGGCGAGAACAATGGCATCGATCGCTCGATCCTGCTCCACGCCTTAGGCGAGTCCGTCATGGGCTCGCCGTTCGTTCGCTACAAGACACCGGGCCTCATCGACCGCGACTACTCCGCGACCTTCACCACGAATCTCTTGATCAAGGACTTGGAGTTAGCGCTCGACGTAGCGCGCAAAGCGAGAACATCCCTGCCGGTGATCGAGCTCGTAAACGCGCTGACGCGCGTCGCGGCCGCCAACGGCTATGGCGAGATCGACTTCGCGGCCCTGTTGCCGAGCCTTCAACTCACGCTAGGACAGAGCCCGGACATCGAGCCGCCGACCGCTTAACCACTCTGACGATAGCACGGCTACGAGTTCATCGACTTCGTCGACGGTGGCGACGATGCGCTCGACCGAGGGAATGGCCAGGTCCTCGACGCGTCGGCCGCCGGCAGGGGAATGTGCGGCGTCGTGATGCGCACGATCGGACCGTCGAGGTCGTAGAAGAGCTCTTCGGCGACGATCGACGGCGAGCTCGCCGCCCCAGCCGCACAGCCGGGGTTCTCCTCCACCGTGAACAGTCGTCCGGTCGCGGACACTTCGCGTAAGGATCGTCGTGGTGTCGAGGGCACGAGTGTGCGAACGTCGACGACGGTGCGCTCGATGCCGACGCGGCCAACTCGCTCGGCGGCCGCGAAGGGCCCGCGGGACCATGGCGCCGAGCGCCACGACGGTGGCGTCGGTCCGCTGGCGCAAGACCTTCGCCGCGCCGAGTCGTCGACGATCTCGCCGTCGGGCACCTCCATCTTCGACGCGTAGAGGGACTTGGCCTCGAGGAAGATGACCGGGTCGTCGTCACGGATCGAGGCGGCCATCAACCCGATGACGTCGAGGGCGTCGCAGGGCACCACGACCTTGAGACCGGGGATCATCATCGCCCAGTTCTCGACGCTCTGGGAGTGCTGCGCCCCGAAGCGCAGTCCGCCCCCGTTGCCCGAGCGGATCACCAGGGGAAGGTCAACTGGCCGTTCGTCATGTAGTCGACCTTGGCGATCTCGTTGGCCACGATGTCCCAGCAGACGGCGAAGAAGTCGGCGAACATGATCTCGGCGACGGGTCGCAGCCCGGTCATGCGGCGCCCATCGCCGCCGCCGAGGATCGCCTGCTCCGAGATCGGCGTGTCGCGAACGCGCGCCGGTCCCGAACTCCTCGATGAGTCCGACGGTTCGCCTTGAACACGCCGCCCGCGGCACCGACGTCCTCGCCGAGGAACACCACCGACTCGTCACGACGCATCTCTTGGGCGATGCCCCGGGCGATGGCTTCGCGAAATGTCAGTTGCGCCATGATCGCGCTCCCGTCCGCCCACACGTCCTTCATCAACAAGTCCTCGCCCGGCATCGCGCCGGCCTTCGCCTCTTCGGTCGACCGCTCGACCTCGTCGATGACGTCGTCTTCGATGCCCGTCGAGATCGCCTCGCTCGACGCCGAGTTGCGAGAGCGGCGCGGTAACGGGGGATCGGATCCTCGCCATCCACTCGGCCACTTCCTCGTCCGGACGGTACTTCCCGGGATCGGCCCGCGAGTGACCGCCGTGACGATAGGTGAGCGCCTCGATCAGGCTCGGGCCGTCACCGGCGCGCGCGCGTGCGATCGCCGCCGTCGGCGACCTCGAAGACGGCGTCGGCGTCGTTGCCGTCGATCAATGATCGACTCGAGCCGTAGGCGGCGGCGCGATCGGCCGCGGATGTTCCACCGCCGTCACTTCACTCGTGCGCGTGTACTCCATCCACAGGTTGTTCTCGCACACGAAGACGACCGGGAGCTTCCAGATCGCGGCGAAGTTGAGCGCCTCGTGGAAGGCGCCGATGTTGACGGAGCCGTCACCGAAGAAACAGACCGCGACCTGGTCGGTCTTTCGGTACTGCGCGCTCCAGCGGCGCCCCAGGCGATCGGCAAGTGCGCGCCGATGATCGCGTAACTGCCCATGACGCCGTGGTCCACGCTCGTCGAGGTGCATCGATCCGCCCTTGCCGGCCATGAGCCCGTTGTGCGGCCCATCAGTTCGGCAAACACCGGTGTCATCGCGACGCCGCGCGCGAGGGTGTGCGCGTGACCGCGGTAGGTCGCGAACGTCCAGTCCGTGGTCGCATCGCGGCGGCAAAACCGGCGGCGATGGCCTCTTGGCCGATCGAGAGGTGGCTCGTACCCTTGACGAAGCTCTCCAAGAAGAGGTCGTAGGCGCGTTCTTCGAACTTGCGCAGCGCAAACTGACTGCGGTAGAGATCGAGAAAGTGGGTCAGATCGACCGGGGGCGACGCGACGTCGGTGTTGGCCATCCTTAGCATCTCCGGTGACTCGTGACGG
>CAVXRB010000019.1:0-220497 GCA_963764095.1 uncultured Acidimicrobiaceae bacterium
CCCAGCTTCCCGCCGACAAGGCACCGACCGCAAAGCAGTGGCAGCACCTGTCGCGAGGATGGCGACAGCGCATCGATGAGCGCATCGAGATATTGGAAGCTCTTCGAGGAGGTTTGACGACCTGCATTGGCTGTGGATGTCTCTCCCTTCGTACCTGCGCCCTCGCCAATCCGAATGACCAAGCGGGACGCACGGGATCGGTTCTGCGCTACTTGGGTGACTTCTAGCGCGACTCCACGGGTTCGGTTGACGCAGACCTGGTTGATGCCCTCCGGCATTGATCGATTCAGTTCACTTACTCTGTGATACAGAGTACTCTGCGCTGAAGAGGGATATTCATCGGACGACACATGAGTACTTCGGAGTCAAGCGAAGTGTTGGGCGAAGTGAGTCGATTGCAAAAACTGGCGTGGTCCGATCGCCGACCTTCTTCCGTTCCGCTGTTTGTCTTTGGCGCTCTCGCCATCTTGAGTGCGGCCTTCGAGTTGAACGATCTCTCGTTGTGGCGACTCGGCTACGGCTCATCGCTGGCCCGACGGGATTCCTCCTCTGTGCGGCGTGGTACCGACATCACCGTGTCGTGACGGGCGTCGGTGCCGGACGCGGTTCCTATGTGAAGACGGGGGTCGTCTTGACCGTTTCGTTCGTCATCGTGATTCCACTGTGGATCGTCGCGCTGCCGACCATTGGCTTCGCGCTTTTGGTGATCGCGGTGCGTCAACGAAATACTTACCTGGCGACGTGCGCGATCTTCTTCGGTGTCACCGGCTTCTTGGTGAGCATCTTCACCTTCGACAATCAGCTCTACCGCCTTGCGCACTACCTGGGTCTGTTCAAGTCTTCCTACGGATATTTCAGTTGGGCAACTGCGTTGGTCGACGTGATCTGGGGACTGCTCATGATGGCGGCTGGACTCGTCGCGTACAGACGTGAGGTCACGGGCGCCGATGCTTGAGGACGAAGCGTCACGTCAACCTATCGACGCAGATTTCCACGTCGCGGAGTTGAACGACGTTGTTCACCAGAGGACGCGTCTCGGGCTGCTCGTCGTGCTGCGCGAAACCCAGCAGGCGGACTTCTCCTATTTGAAGACGAGGCTCAACCTGACCGACGGGAATCTCGGCCAACACATCGAGATTCTGAACCAGCACGGTTTCGTGACGATCCGAAAGGGTCACGAGGGCCAACGGGCCCGCACGTGGGTGAAGATCACCCGCGCCGGTGAGAGAGCCCTCGCCTCTGAGATCAAGACGCTTCGGTCCCTGCTCGATCTGTAGGGTTCTCGTCTTCTGCGCGTCCAAAGGTTGAGCGCATCGAAGTGCAACGACCCGCCGATGCACGCTGGCCGATCAACAACTCCTCGCGAACTCGATGTTGAATGGCTGAATGTTCACCCACACTTGATGGGACACCCCGGCGAACGAGGTCGAGATCATCACCCTGGTCGGTTCGGCCGTCTGTGAACCAAGCGTGCAGTGCATTGGAATCTCTAACGTGACGCCCCACTCCTGGTGAGCGCCGACGGTGAAAGGGTGAAATCGCGGTGCCGGCGATGAACCAACGTCGCGAGCGAAGCCGACTCGAGCCGGCCCCATGGAGGGCCAACCGAAGAACGGCGACTGGACGCCCGTTATCTTCACCGGGAAACTTCCGGCGTTCTCAATCGAGACCGAGATGTGAATGGTCGACGTCCCTTTGGGCATGATCCACACCGGCACCTCGCCCGGGAGTTCGCTGCTCGAGGCATTCACTTGCGGGACGTCCTTCCCGTCGGCGTAGGTGATCGATGGCGACGCTTGAAAGAGCGGCACGGTTCGCAGCGGTTGATAGTGCGCCGTCCATAGGCCACCGGCGACGAGCAACATCACCGCGGTCAGAGCGAGTAGTGGCAGGAGCAACTTCCGCGCGCGTTGGCCCACGCTCAATTGGCGATGCTGGTCTCGCTGGTCGGCGATCACCGCACCGGCCAACTGCGCCGGGTCCCCGAGGTGCACCAGCAAGGCGCGCAGTGCCTCGACGTCGTCGGGGTCCAGATCGGCCCGACCCTCGGCGATGTGCTCGGCAATCTCACTCATGAACTCGTCGCGAGTGCCCAGCGGCACCGGAAACAACTGACTCTTCAACGTCGCGAGGTAGTCCTCGATCAGTCCTTGGGTCGTATTTAGATTGCTCACTTCGCACTTCCTCTCTTCAAGATGGCGTCGACGGCGTCGCGAAAGCGCTCCCACTGTTCGACGAAGGGCTTCAGCGCGAGCGCGCCGTCAGAGGTGATCCGGTAGTAGCGGCGCGGCGGACCCTCCGAGGACTCCTGCCAATAGGTATCGACCAGGCCGTCCTTGCGCAACCGCGTCAGGATCGGATAGACCGTGCCTTCACTCGTGACCAGGCCGTCGGCCGCGGCCAGTTCACGGGTGATCTCAAATCCGTAGCGGTCGCCCGACTGCAAAAGGGCCAAGACGCAGTACTCGATCGAACCGCGGCGCATCTGTGCGAGGAGCTTGTCGTTACCACCTACTACCATGTTCCACATAGTACCACCCTCATCGAGGTCCCGCGCAGGCGGCCGACGCCACGTAGCGACGTCGAACGAGATCGACGAGTCTCTAGTGGTCGGCCTCGACGCGTGCGTGCATCGGCAGCCGAAAGACCAGCGCGAAGGCGACGACGAGCGGCACCACGCAGGCCCACGCGGTGACCCGCAGGGCGTCGGTCGGCAGGTGGTGGCCGAACCTCGAGAAGAAGATGGTGCCGAGGACGGCCACGCCGAGTGCGGTCGAGAGTTGCTGCACGGCCTCTAAGACGCCCGAAGCCGATCCGACCTCTTGCATGCTCACGCTGTTCAAGATGAACTGGAACAACTGCCCGATACTGGCCCCGACGCCGGCGCCGATCAGCACCAGGCTCGGGACGAGGTCGCCACTGGAGGCCGTGTGGGCGTTGGTGAGCATCATCGCCAACCACATCGCGCCGAGGGCGATGACCGCGACGCCGATGTGGAGCACGTGACGCCCGAGTCGTTTGACGAAGACCATCGAGCCCATCATGCCGACGATCATGCCCAGCACCATGGGCGTCAGCGTCAGACCGGCGCGGATCGGCGACCAGCCTTCACCGAGTTGGCCGAAGAGCGAGATGCACAGCACCAGCCCACCGAAGGCCCCGAACAGCGCGAGGACGACGGCGATGCCACTGAGGTACGTGCGGTTGCTCAGCAGCGACGGCTCGATCAGTGCGTCGGCGCCGCGTGCGGCGCTCGTAGCGCAAGAAGGCGAGGACCAGTAGCGCCCCGGCGACGAGCATCGCGTAGCACCAGAGGGGCCAGCCGGCGCCGCGACCATCGATCAACGGGTAGATGATCGCGACGAGCGCGAGTCCCACGAGGACGACCCCGCCGACGTCGAGGCGCACGTCGGGGTGACTCGCACCACGCGGGAGCGAGCGAAGCGCGAGCACCAGGGTGACGACGCCGATGGGGACGTTGATCAAGAAGACCAAGCGCCATCCGGTGTGCCAGAGATCGGCGTCGATCAGCGCGCCGGCGAGGATCGGCGCGCCGAGCATCGGCGAGTCCGGTCACCGGACCGAAGAGACCCATCACCTTGTTGAGCTCGTCGTCGTCACTGAACACCTGCTTGACCATGCCGAAACCCTGGGGGATCATCAGTGCGCCGAAGGCCCCCTGCAGGGCGCGAAAGGTAATGAGCACTCCGATGTTCGGCGCGACCGCGCACGCCGCCGAGAAGACGGTGAAGCCGCTCGATCCGACGAGGAAGAGTCGGCGGCGACCGAGGATGTCGCCGAGTCGCGCGCCGACGATGAGCAGGACGGCGAAGGCCAGGGTGTAGGCGGCACTGAGCCACTGCAGGGTGCTGGGACCGCCGCCGAGACCGCGGTGGATCGACGGCCCCGCGACATTCACGATCGTGGAGTCCAAGAGGTCCATCAAGTTGGCGAAGAGCACGACGCCGGCGACGACCCATCGGAGGCGATAGAGCGGTGGAACCTCGTCGGCCACGACCGTTGGGGAGGGATCTGCACTGGGGGCGATGTCCATGGGAGTACTTTCTTTGAGAAGGCGAAGTCAATGTCCGACATGTCGAACATTGTTCGTTCCGAACAGAGTATGTGACGAACAGTGTTCTGGTCAAGTACGATTGGAGTTGCCATGAGTATCGCTGACTCCGCGCCCGTGAAGGGCTCCGACCGTCGCCGATCGACCCGAGACCGCCCGGCCAAGCCCCCGCTCAGTGAGCGCGCCATCGTCGACGCGGCGCTCGAGATCCTGCTCGCCGAAGGCGTCGAGGCGGTCACCATGCGCCGGGTCGCCGCCGCCTTGGACACCGGTGCCGCGTCGCTCTACGTCTACGTCGCCGGGAGCGAAGGACTGTTCCAGGCGATGTTGGACCGCGTCACCGCCTCCATCGAACTCGAGGCCCCGGACGCCGCGCGTTGGCGCGAGCAGTTCCATGGACTTTTGGCGCGCATGTTCCAAGCGCTCGTCGCGCACCCGGGGATCGCGGCGATGACACTCAACGACCCGCCGACGACCGAGGTCGTGCTGGCGTTGAGCGAGAACCTGTTGGAGATCCTGGACGTCGGCGGTATCGTCGCGCAAGATGCCGCGTGGACCTGCGACATCGTGGTGATGTTGGTGATCGCCGTCGCCAGTGAGGACGACGCGCGCAGAGCGCGCGGCCGCAGTGACGACGAACGTCGCGAGCAGATCGACGAGCTCTACAACACCTTCAAGGCGTTACCGAGTGACCGATTCCCCTTCATTGTCGCCCACGCCGCGCAGATGGTCGCCGGCGACAGCGAAGAGCGCTTCCACTTCGCCATCGACGTCATCCTCGACGGCGTCCTCGCGCGCGCCGCTCGACAGTAGCTCGTCGCATCGCGGACGGCGACGCGTCTATTTCAACGCGTCCCCGTCAGCGGCGTCGGCCCCGCCCATCAGGTCATTGTCGGTCGCGTCGGCACCGCCGACGTCGTCCATGTCCGTTGAGTCGGCGCCACCCACCGTGTCCGCGGCCCCCTGGTCGCTCCCACCGAGCGCCTCGGATTCGGTCGTGTCGGATCCGCCCATGGTGTCGGACTCACTTCCCTCGTTCATTGACATGCCAATTCCTCTCTCTTCTCCATACGTGTATAGGTCGACATGCTCGCCACGTCAAGGCCCACGTCGGCGACGCGCGAACGACCTCGCGGATGGCGACGTTCAGCGGACCTGACCGTCGTAGAGGCCGTAGCGCGCGAGGGGCTCGACCAGTTCGTGCTCCTCGTAGGCGAGGTGCGACAACAAGGTGTCGGTGAGGATATCGACGGCTCGTCGCAGGTCGCTGAGGTCATCGGGTGTGGCGACGAGTTCGACGAGCGCGCGATTGAGATTGTCGAGCACGTCGTGGATGATGGTGTGCTCCTCGGAGAGTCGGTCGATGACCGGTTCGAGTTCCTTCTCACACGAGCGCAGATGGGGGAATATGTTGGCGTCCTCGAGACCGTGGTGCATCGCGACCATGCGACAGTAGGCCGCGCAGTAGGCGCCGATCGTCCAGTTGTTCTGGCGGATCGAGAACTCGTCGAAGATCGCGACCGCCTCGCCCGGCGAGACCGCGCCGGACTCGACGCCCTCGACCAGCTCGCGAATACTCTCGAGTTCACCGCGCAGGTGATCGTGCACGCTGATGAGATGCGATCCGATGGCCCGGCCGAGTCGCGTATAGGTGACGTCGTCACTCGACGCCGTCCGGGTCGGACGCTCGGACTCGTCCCAGAGTCGCGTCTCGCTGAGGCGCACCCCCGGGTCGGGCGTCGGGCGCACGCCCAATCGTTCGTACTGCGCACGGAAGTCATTCGGAGCCATCGCACCACGTTAAGGGGCTGACCTTCGAACTCCCATCGGATGAGTTCGTCCAGCGAACCGTTCGACGGACTGCGTAAAGTCTCGACATGGACCGCATTCCAGAACTCGATTTGAAGAGGATCTACCGCTACGCCGAGAAAGAGTTCCACTCGATCTCCAGGACCAAATCAGAATGGAAGTGGATATCCGAGGAAAAACGGTCACCATCGTCGAATGTCGACCACCGTGGCCCGGTGACTCCGATCCGGAGTGGTCGAGACAGGGCGTAGCCAGGATAAAATTCGACGGTGCCACCGGCAAATGGACGCTTTACTGGTCCGACAGCAACGACCGTTTTCACATTTTTGATCTGATCGGACCGTCTTCGATTGGAAGGGTGTCGGAGAGATCGACGACGATCGAACGTGCATCTTCTGGGGTTGACGATTCGAACGTCGCTTGCCGACCCTCGACGAGTCAACTATTGCAAGTGCCTTTATATTAGTTGTGTTACTACAACATAACTAATAGTGGAGTCCCCTGCATGCCCGAAATGAGTGCCCAACGCCAGCGACTGGTCCTCGGCATCTGCTGCCTGAGCCTGTTCATCGTGGGCGTCGACGTCACGATCGTCAACGTCGCGCTGCCCTCGATCCAATACGACTTCCACGCCACGGTGAGCGACCTGCAGTGGACCATCGACGCCTACACCCTCGTCATCGCCTGTCTCTTGATGTTCTCGGGATCGCTCGCCGATCGCTTCGGTCGCCGCCGCGTCTTCCAACTCGGTCTCACGATCTTCTCGATCGGCTCGTTGCTCTGCAGCGTCGCGCCGGGCCTCGGTTGGCTCGTCGCCTTTCGCGCGATGCAGGCGATTGGCGGATCGATGCTCAACCCGGTCGCGCTCTCGATCATCTTCAACACCTTCAGCGACCCCAAGGCGCGGGCACGCGCCATGGGCGTGTGGGGGTCGGTCTTCGGGCTCAGCCTGGCGCTCGGTCCGGTGCTCGGCGGCGTGCTCGTCTCGGGCATCGGGTGGCGCGCGATCTTCTGGATCAACATGCCGGTAGGCATCGCCGCGATCGTCTTGACCGGCCTCTTCGTCCCCGAATCGAAGGCGCTGCACGCGCGCCGCCTCGACCCACGGGGACAGACCCTGGTGATCGTCGCGCTCGCGGCCCTCACCTACGCCATCATCGAGGGACCCCGGCACGGGTGGCACTCACCATTGATCGTCGGGCTCTTCGCGCTCAGCGCCGTGACGTTCGTCGTCCTGGTCGTGGTCGAGCTACGTCGCGACGAGCCGTTGATCGACCCGCGGTTCTTTCGCAGCCCACCCTTCGCCGGCGCGAGCCTGATCGCGCTCACCGCCTTCGCGTCACTCGGTGGGTTCTTGTTCCTCAACACGCTGTATCTCCAGGACGTCCGTCACTACAGCGCGCTCAAGGCCGGACTCCTGATGCTCCCGATGGCCGCCACGCTCTTCGTCTTCGCTCGCGTCTCGGGGAACCTCGTCGCCACGAAGGGACCGCGCCTGCCGCTCGTCCTCTCCGGAGCACCCTGGCGCTCGGCGGCGTGATGCTCGCGCGACTGAGCGCCGACACCTCGATCCTCTATCTCTGCGTCGCCTACGTCGTCTTCGGCCTGGGCTGTGGTCTGGTGAACGCGCCGATCAGCACGACGGCCATGTCGGGGATGCCGCTCGACCAGGCCGGCGTCGCCGGTGCCGTCGCCTCGACCAGTCGCCAGGTCGGATCGTCACTGGGCGTGGCCGTGACCGGTTCGATGGTGGCGCTCGGCACCGGCGCGACCTTTGTGGCGGCGAGTCACGCCGCGTGGTACGTGCTCGCCGCGTGCGGGGCCGCCGTCAGCTTCTTGGGCTTCGTCTCGACCGGCGCGTGGGCGCGCGCGATCGCGACCCGCAACGGCGAACGCCTCACGCAACGCACGAAGGAGATGGCACGATGAGTGACACGACGGACATCGAGACCCCGCAGGCGGTTCGCGTGTGGTCGGCGCTCTATGACTACGTGAACGCGCAGGATCGCCGTCGCGAACTGCAAGAGGCGCTGGGCCTCGGCGGGGGATTCGGTCGCGTGAAGGTCTTGTTGCACCTCGAAGGCGGTCCGATGACGCTGCGCGACATCGCCGAATCGAACGGCATGGACGCGCCCTACGCCACCGTCATCTGTGACAAGCTCGCCGAAAAGGGTCTCGTGGTCCGCACGCCGCACCCCGACGACAATCGACGCAAACTCGTGTCGCTCACCGAGACCGGAAGGACCACGGCGGCGCTCGCTCGACGGATCCTCGGTGAACCACCCGACGGTCTGTCCGCGTTGACGCCGTCCGAGCTCTCGACGCTCGAAGGACTCTTAACCAAGTTGACGTCCCTGACCTGAGCCGGCGAGCGGCGTCCTGGGCTCAAGAGACGTCGAACTCCTCCGGCGCACCCTCTTGCGGTCCCAGGACCGGTCCGAAGAGTTCGGCGTAGTGGTTGAAACGAGTCGTCCACGTCTCGGTCTCGTGATCGAACTGCAATCGGTCCAGGCAACTCTCCCAGCCGGCGGCGTTGCGGGCCGCTCGCGGGGCCGCCAGCTCTTCGGTGAGGACGAAGATCGTGCCGCCCTCCGGTGCCGGCGTGAGTTCGAAGGTGATCGTGTCGACGTCCCAGGTGAAGCGCACGCGATGTGGTGGCTCCCATTCGAGGACGGTCCCCGACAGCGGACCGATGTCGTGTTCGTCGAAGTGGTGCGTCAAGGTCGCCCCGACCTTCCACTCGTCCATCTCGATGCGGGTGGGGAACCACGAACGCATCTCGGTTGGATCGGTCACGGCCCGCCACACCACCTCGATCGACTCCGGCAGGTGCCGTTCGAATCGCAGTACCGGACGAGGTCCGGTCGCGACCAGGGTTGCCTCACTCATGATTTCCTCCTCGGTGTTCGCTTTTGGGCTAAGTGACCTTCGAGCTTCTCGAGGCTGTCGCGCCACATCGCGCGATACGGCTCGAGCCAGGCGTCGAGTTCGACGAGTGGCTCCGGGCGAAGACTGTAGAGACGCCGCTGACCGTCCGGGCGAACACGCACCAGTCCGGCGTCGCGCAGGACGCGCAGGTGTTTCGAGACCAGTGGCTGGCTCAGTGCCAAGCGCTCGACGAGGACGTTGACGGAGTTCTCACCGTTGCGCAGTTCGTCCAAGATGTGGCGGCGGTTCGGTTCCGCGATCACGTCCAGCGTGGCACTCGCACTCATGGATTAAGTATGCCTCTAGAGGCATATATCTGTCAAGGGGCGCCCTACGAAAGCGGCACCGCTCAGGTAACGGCGAGAAGCCAGATAACGAAGGTTGCGTAGCCCGCGATGATCAGCCACCCCGCGCGTCGGCTGAGCCCACGCCGAGCGAAGGCGAGGATCAGGACCAACGCCGTGAGGACCAGGTAGCTCAGCGCGGTGAGGTTGCCGGCGAACGTCGGGCGAGACAGTCCGATGATGGCCCCCGGGATCAACAGTCCCGCGATGACGTTCAGGTTGTTACTCATCAGAGCGGTGCTCAGGGCGGCCGCGCCACGACCTTTCGCGGCCAGGTGAACGGCCGCGACGGCGTTCGGCAGACTCGTGACAGCGGCGAGGATGACGCCGCCGAGGACGGCGTCGGCGATGTGGAAGTGGCGTCCGAGCGAGGACGCCCCGTGCTCCATCGCGACACTGGCGAGCACGACGACGACCAACGCCGCGACGACTGCTGCCATGTCACGTGGCCCGCCACGCGAGGGCTGAATCGCGTCGCGCAGTTCGACCTCCTCCTCGTCGATCGCCGAAGCGATCCACGACGTCACCGCGACCGGAAGAGGGAGACGACCCAGAGTTGCTCGACGAACTCCCAAGACGACGAGATAGATGACGAGGACGATTGACGTCACGACCAGACTGAGCAGCGCACCGACACTGCCGATCGCAGCCAAGACGCACCACAAGGCGATCCACATCGCCACGAACCCGCCCAGCGCGACGACACGCCGGTGCAGGGCAATGAACACCGAGACCACGGCGCCGAGTCCCAAGAGAGCAGCGAGATTGAACGCGTTCGATCCGATCACCACGCCGGCACCGATGACGCGCTGATGTTGCGACACCGCCGAGATCGACGACGTGATCTCCGGTGCGTCAGCGCCCAGCGCCGCGATCACCCCGAGCAGGGCCTCGGACAGACCAAAACGATCACCGACGCGTTCGAGCCGCGTGACGAGGACCCAGCTGGTCGTGAGCGAGACGATGGCGCCGCCGATGAACGCGCAAAATGCCACAACCAAGTCGGTCTCCCTCGTGCAAACACATTGCCGACCAGGCTTCCCGGCGCTCCGAACCAAACGCTAATCGATTGCGGTGGACGCGGGCAGTGCCTAGGCGTCGAGTATTTCTGACAGGTACTCGGCGAACGGTTCGTACATCCACGAGCCGTCGTAGCGCACGCCGTTCACGAAGAACGTCGGTGTGCCGTTGGCGCCGCTGCGAATGGCGCCTTCGAAGTCGGCCTCGACCCGCGCGCGCGGTGCGCCGTCGGCGATGGCCTTCAACGCGTCATCGGCGTTGGCGCCGACGCCCTCGACGTAGCGACGCAGCGCTGCGTCACTGAGGTCGCGCTGGTTCTCATAGAGCGCGTCGTGCATCTCCCAGAACTTCCCTTGCAGCGCGACGGCCTCGGCCATCTCGGCCGCGGCCTCGGCGTGCGGGTGCACCTCGGCGAGCGGCAGGTTGCGAAAGACGAGCCGCATGGAGTCAGCGAACGTCGTCATCAACTGCTCCACGATCGGATAGGCCTGGCCGCAGTAGGGACACTGGTAGTCGCCGTATTCGACGACGGTCAACTTCGCGTCGGCCGGACCGCGCGAGTGGTCGTCGGGACCGACGGGGATCGAGAGGTGCACTTCACTCATGACAACGCCTCCACTGCTCGCAGGGCACCGTCGGCGCCGGGATTGACGCCCACGGGCGATACATCGCTCCACACGACCTTGCCTTTGTCGATGACGAAGAGTGCGCGCTCCGAGGTGTCGTCGTCCTCGCGGTAGACGTCGTAGACCTTGGCGACCGCGCCCTTGGGATTGTTGTCCGCCAGCAACGGGAACCCGACGTTGCGCTGCTCCTTGAAGGCTTCGTGACACCACGGTCCATCGACGGAGATGCCCAGCAACTGGGCGTTGCGCTCGTGGAACATCCGGCTGGCGGCGCTGAATACGGAGAGTTCGTCGCTGCAGACCGGACTCCAGTCAGCCGGGTAGAAGATCAAGACGACCGGACCCGAGAACTCCGAGAGCTTGACCTTTTGGTCGGGGGTCGCGAGCAGGGCGAAATCGGGAGCGTCGGCCCCTACCTCTAACGCCATAGGCACCCCTCTCTCGACAGTTTTTCGCTGATCTTCAGTATTTTCACGGTGAGTATAGGACGGCTCTTCTGTACGCGTACTGGGCACGAAATCCACCTCATGACGGCGAGAGGGCAGACATTCAACGGATTCGGCGAAGTTGGCACTCTCCGCCTGAGACTGCCAGATTCTTGCCGTTCACCTTTATGCTCGACCTCTCGAACTTCGGTTCGGCTTCTCGTCTCGGAGCATTCCGGCTCCGGGTGGGAAGGAGTTTGCCTGGTGTCACCTCAGTGCTTCGGGTGGATTCGCTCACTTGAAAGGGTCATGCAATGACGAACGAAACAGTCACCTTGCCGCTTCTCCCCTTGAAGTCCGGCGTCATCTTGCCGGGCATGATGTTCACGATGGCCCTCGAATCGGACGAGGCCCGCGTCGCCGTCGAAGCGGCCCGTTCGGCCGGCGGTCACCTCTTGCTGGTCCCCCACATCGACGGTCGCTACGCCAACGTCGGGGTCATCGCCGAGGTCATGGAAGAGGGCTCCCTGCCCGGCGGCCTCGAGGCGATCGTCATTCGCGGCGACCAGCGCGCCACCATCGGCACCGGCGTGCCCGGCACCGGCGACGCGCTATGGGTCGAGGCCGAACCGATCGTCGACGCTGAGGCGACACCCGCGGTGGTCGAACTCGCGCGCGAGTACCGCGCCGTGTTGGAGAACATCTTGCTGAGTCGCGGGGCGCGACAGATCGCCGCGCAGTTGCGCGAGATCACCGAACCGGGTCGCCTCGCCGACGTCGCCGGTTACTCCCCCGACCTGTCACTCGCCCAGAAGGTCGAAACCCTCGAGACGATCGACGTCGAGGCGCGACTGCGCCTCGTGCTCGGTTGGGCCCGCGACACGCTGGCCGACCTGACGCTTCGCGACCGCATCAAGAGCGACGTGGAAGAGGGCATGGAAAAGACGCAACGCGAGTTCTTGCTGCGCCGACAACTCGACGCCATCAAGAAAGAGCTCGGACAGCTCGGCGAGGACGACGTCGACCCCGACGACTACCGCGCCAAGATCGCCGATCGCGACCTGCCCGAACACGTGCGCACGGCCGTTCTGCGTGAGATCGACAAACTCGAACGCACGAACGACCAGAGCCCCGAGACCGGCTGGATCCGCACGTGGCTCGACACGATCCTCGAGATCCCGTGGGGCGTCGAATCCGAGGACCGCTTGGACGTCCCCGAGGCGCAGCGAATCTTGAACGCCGATCACGACGGGCTCGAAGACGTGAAGGACCGCATCCTCGAACACCTCGCGGTGAGGAAGCTGCAGGCCGAGCGCGGCCTCGCGCCCGTTGACGGTCGCGGCTCGGGCGCGATCCTCGCCCTCGTCGGCCCTCCCGGCGTCGGCAAGACGTCGCTCGGAGAGTCGATCGCCAACGCGCTGCAGCGCAAGTACGTCCGCGTCTCGCTCGGCGGCGTTCGCGACGAAGCCGAGATTCGCGGCCACCGTCGCACCTACGTCGGCGCGCAGCCGGGACGACTCGTGCGCGCGCTTCGAGAGGCCGGCACCATGAACCCCGTCATCGTCCTCGACGAGGTCGACAAGCTGGGTTCGGACTTTCGAGGCGATCCGTCATCGGCGTTGCTCGAAGTCCTCGACCCGGCCCAGAACCACACCTTCCGCGACCACTACCTCGAGGTCGACCTCGACCTCTCGCGCGTGATGTTCGTCGCGACGGCGAACGTCATCGACACGATTCCCGGACCGCTGCTCGACCGGATGGAGGTCATCCGACTCGACGGCTACACCGAGTCCGAGAAGGTCTCGATCGCCCGCCACCACTTGATCGGGCGACAACTCGCCCGGGCGGCGCTGCGCGAGGACGAGGTCACCATCGACGACGAGGCGTTGCGCGTCATCGTGGCCGACTACACCCGCGAGGCGGGCGTGCGCAACCTCGAGCGAGAGATCGGTCGACTACTGCGCAAGGCCGCGACGAAACTCGCCGCCGGCGAACGAGAGGCGCCGATCGTCGTGGAGGCGGGTGACGTTCGAGAGTGGCTTGGCCGTGCGCACTTCTACTTCGAGTCGGCCGATCGCACCAGCGTGCCGGGCGTCGCGACCGGACTCGCGGTGACCGGCGCGGGTGGCGACGTGTTGTTCGTCGAGGCCAGTGTGTCCGAAGGCCCCGAAGGCTTGACGCTCACCGGTCAACTCGGTGACGTCATGAAGGAGTCAGCGGAGATCGCCATGTCCTACGTGCGAAGCCACGCCGCGGAGTCGGATATCGACCCGAAGGTCTTCACGGGAAAGCGATTCCACTTCCACGTCCCGGCCGGCGCCGTTCCCAAGGACGGGCCGTCGGCGGGCGTGACGATGACGACGGCGCTCGTGAGCCTGCTGCGCGGCGAGCCGGTTCGTTCGATCGTCGGCATGACCGGTGAGGTCACGTTGCAAGGACGCGTACTCCCGATCGGCGGGGTCAAGCAGAAGGTGCTGGCCGCGCACCGGGCGGGACTGACCGAGGTCATCTTGCCGGCACGCAACGGTCCGGACCTCGAGGACGTGCCCCAAGAAGTGCGCGACGTCATGACGTTCCACCTCGCCGGGACGATCGCCGACGTGCTGCTCCCGGCGCTCGGCCGAGAGAGCGGAACGTTCTCAGCGGCCGCCTGAGAGCTCCGTCGACGCGAGACCGCCGATGCCCCGAAGGAAGGAACGAACGTTCTCGCCGAGTTCGATCTGGTCATAGCCACCCTCTTGCACGACGACGGTGGGCAGTGCGAGTCCGGCCAGCAGTCGGCCCATCGGATGGTAGGCGTCCTTCGTCAGTCCGAGGTCACTGATCGGATCGTTCTCGAACGTGTCGACGCCCAGTGAGATCACGGCGCCGACGACCGACTTTGTGCGTGACGACGTCAAGGACCCGTTTGAGTTCGTCGAGATACTCGGTGTCGGAGCACCCCTTCGGCAACTCGACATTCGTCGATTCCATCCGGCTCCGCGGCCCGCGCCTCTCTCATTGGCGTAGCCGAGAAAGTAGGGGAACGCTCGCTCGGGCGACCCGTGGAGTGACGCGTAGAACACGTCGTCGCGGTCATAGAAGATCGACTGCGTGCCGTTGCCGTGGTGGTAGTCGACGTCGATGACGGCGACGGGGCCGTTCAGTCGGCGCGCCATCTCGGCGGCCGCGATCGCGGCGTTGTTGAAGAAGCAGTAGCCGCCGATCATGGCCGTCGATGCGTGGTGACCCGGGGGACGGCAGAGCCCGTAGGAGACGTCGCGCGTCGAGAGCGTGTTTTCGAGCGCCGAGAGGGCGACGTCCACCGCGCTGCGCGAGGCCTCGTACGTCCCTTGAACGATTGGTGTTTGCGTGTCGAATGAGTAGTGGCCGAGTCGACCGATGGGATTCATTGGCGCTCGCGATGACTCGACGTCTCCAAATCCGACGTGGCGAAACACATCCGGGATCACTTCGTCGAATTCGCTCAAGGGACGGCACTCTCGCCACGTCTCTTCGAGCCAATCGACCATCGCCGGCTCGTGCACTCGATCCACGTACTCGCGTCCAAAATTCTTGAGCGCCCCGCGGTTGAAGTCAGGATCGTGCGTCAGTGCCGCGGCGATGATGTGTGCTCGTCGCGCGACCTCGAACGAGTTCGTCGGAGTTCCAAATCGAATCTCTCGGTCCGGATTGTGGAGCTCGTGTTTCTCGGAATAGAACCAGTGCATGTGCGCCTCCAGAGCGTAGTCATCGTAAGGGTTCAACTCGGTGGAGCTGAAGCCAATGACTTGACTCTCACCCTGGAGGAGACCGCATACTTGAATCGTCGGTCTTAGGTGTGTGGCGAAGGAGAGCGAAGTGGAAGAAGTCAGTATTGGTGAGTTCGCTCGGCGTTCGCGACTCTCGGTCAAGGCACTCCGTCTCTACGACGAACAGGGAGTACTGACGCCGGCGCGTGTTGACGCTTCATCGGGATATCGCTACTACACGGTCGCAACAACTTGACGACGCGAGACTCATCGCCATGTTGCGACAACTCGATACTCCCCTCTCAGCCGTTAAGCGACTTCTGGCGCTACCTCGGAGCGAAGCGGCCGCACTCGTCGAAGAACATTGGCGCGTGACAGACGCCGCCCACGCGTCGCGCCGCGAACTCGCTCTCTATCTCATCAATCAACTCAACGGAAAGAGGTCCGATATGTACGAAGTAGCGACCCGCGAGATGCCCGAGCGCAGGGTGCTCTGTCTAAAGCGCAACGTCGACGAGGCCGGAGCGTGGGCCCTCGGCAAGGAGTTCATCGCGATCATGCGCGAATCGTCCGCTGCCGAGGATCGGCGGACGAGAAGGTGCGGCGTTCGCCATCTTCTGGGGAGAGGTGAGCGCCGACAGCGACGGCCCGGTGGAGTGGTGTCGACCGATACCCAGCGACGACGCCGAGACTCTCGCCTCGCAGTACCCCGAGCTGGTCCTTCGGACCGAACCGGCGCACCGAGAGGCGTACGTCGCCATCGGAGACGGATCGCGAGCGGATGCGGCACAGTTCCAACTCGCCTCCGAGGCCCTTCGAGCATGGGCGAACGAGAACGACCTCAATACAACGAACCTCGAACTCGGGCCCGATGAACTCGGCGTTCGCATCACCTACCTATGGAACGGTCAAGACTCCAAGGCGAGTGGCCCCGACCAAGACTTCGCCGTACCGTTCGTACAGCGATAGGGGCCGTCAATCGGTGAGGTCCCTTGTCTTGCATCTCCCACCCGTGATCCAACGTGTGAAATGCAGTGTGTCGAATCAGGTAGCGCAGGGGCCACGTGCGCGCAAGTTTCCCTTCGGCATGGAACGACCGGATCGCCTTGCAGTAATCCGTTCGATAGGCCCTCAGCGCTTTGGATTCAATGATCACCTCATCCGGCGGTAGGCGAATACCCAGTTTCTTGGCCCAGTCCTGTTCGACCGCCAACGTATGACGAACGATTCGGTCCCGGTTGCGCCCACCACCCCTCGGACCGGCGCGCATCTCGGGTGAAACGTGCGCGCGAACGTCGTCGAAGAATCTCCAACACGCGCGCATCAGCGTGAGTTCGCGTTCTAACTGTTCACTCGAAATGGGTTGTTGATCGACAGAGGAGAATGCGAACGAGATGCCCCAGAAATCAGTCGATCCGGTGCCCGGGTGTCGCTCGACTTCGCGCGTTCCCTCGAGCGCGGCGAACTCGTCATTCATCTTCGCCAATTTCGCGACCTCGGCGTAGCGCGGAATATACGCACACAGTGACGCAGTCGCTTCTTCTGGGGTCTTGCCCCCGCGCTCGAGGCCGGGCCAGTCGGGCGCCACGGCCGCAACTCTCTTGCCTTTCGGCCCGATTTCCAGAACTACGCGAAGCGGCGTCGCCACCGTGCACCTTCACAACAAGCGTGAGACGAGTTTGCGTTGGTCATGGTGCATCGAGGACCAGGTCCTGGCGCACGACTTCACCTGACGGGACGTTGACGATAATCGGGCCGAGCGCAGTGCCGCCGGTGAGTTTGCCCGAGACCGTATACGCACCGGGCTGCACGTTCACGTACAACAGCTGTCCCGCCGTGAGCGCCATGTTGTTAGCGAGGACGGTGCCCGCCGAGTTCGTGACCGTGATGGTGCCGCTCGTCGATTTTCCGACGAGGGCTTTGCATACGGGCGCTGAGCGAAACACCAGTGGACCGCCTTCGACGAAGAGTCCGGACACCAACTCTGTCGCACCCGGTTTTTCGATCGGCTCGTTGGGCGGAGGTCCGAGTCCCGCGGGGCCTGTGCAAAGCGGATTCACCGAAACGCTCACCGCCCGGGCGCTCTTCCCCGGCCGGACGCTCTGCGTGTGAATCGTCTGGACCGTTGCTATCTTCACGGCGGCGCCTGTGAGTCGCAGTTGGCAACCGGCCACACGCGCTCTGGTGCGCGCTGCTTTCACCGTCGACCCGATCATTCGCGGAACGTGGCACGTGGCGCGCGCCGAGGGAGCGGCGCTACTCGGTGATGTCGTGAACGTCAAGGGAACGACGCCAGCGACCAGCAGCGCCACGCTCCACGACCGCAAAGACCGTCCCATCGCACCACCGTAACCGCCGACGCCCTAATTCGACGTGGCAGCACTCGCGTGGTTCGAGATCTCTTCAACCAGTTGGTCCCAGTAGAAGAGACTGAGGTCGTGGCCCATGCCTTCCAGGATCACGAAACGCGCACCGGGGATGCTCTCGGCCGTTCGCACGCCACCGCTGACGTCGATCAGTTGGTCGACGTCGCCGTGCATCACCAACGCGGGCACCGTGATGTCGTGCAACTGTTGCGTTCGGCTGCCCGATGCCGCGGCAGCGCACAACTGGCGAGCGACGCCGGCGAGGTTGAAGCATCGGTCGTACGCGTCGCCCGTCTGTTGGGCCACGCGGTCCGGATCGAAGTGCTCGCGGCTGCCGATCACTCGTTCGAGGTCCAATCGTCGCTGGATGATCGACGCGCGGTCGATCTCGCTCGGGCCCAGGATGATGTTGAGCGCTTCGGCCGAACGGTTGCCCGACGTCGGGGTCGCCGGTGGTCGACATATTGGACGTCATCGACAGCATTCGATCGGGATGGTCGATGGCCAGTTGTTGGGCGACCATGCCACCGATCGACCATCCGGCCACGTGGGCGCGTTCGATGTTGAGCGCGTCGAGGACGGCGATGGCGTCATCGGCCATGTCGGTGAGGCGGTAGGCCACCTTCGGCTCCGCGCCGTCTTTGACCGCGTCGAGAACGGCGAAGAGATCGGGTAGTACCAGATTGAACTTCGTGGAGAGTCCCACGTCGCGATTGTCGAACCGGATGACGAAGAAACCTCGCGCGACGAACATCTCGCAGAACGCGACGTCGAAGTTGATGCACTGACTGCCGAGTCCGTTGATGAGCAACAGCGCCGGATTCGAAGGGTCGCCGAAGGTCTCGTAGTAGATCTCAACCGAGCGGTTATGCGCGATGGCCATTGTGCATCCCCGTAGAGTCACTGCCCGAAACAACAACCCAAGTGTACGAGTGCACCGTCGCCGCCCTCGTCACGCACGTGACGAGGGCGGCGTGGAGATGCTCTAGGCGCTCGCTGAAAGGAGGAGGTCGTCGATTTGAGACATGGCCTGGGTCATCCCTTCGGCCATTCCCATGTCGATGAGAGTCTTCATCTGCGCCTCGTCGACGAAGACGCTAACGACCGTCATCCGAGTTCCCCCGTCGACGGAGTCCAACGTGACGTGCGCGGCCATCGGCTCAATGTCGGGCCGCGGTTCGCCGTCATCGCCGGCGAGCCCGTTCGCGAACTCCAGTCGCTTCGGCTCGTCGATGGCGACCATGCGCCAGTAGCCGCGCGGCGTGTCGCCGTCGGGTCCGGTCATGTGATAGCGCGACTCTCCCCCGACGGCGAAGTCGTGACGCGTGAACGTCGCGGGATAGGTCGGCGGTCCCCACCAGCGTTCGAGCTGGCGCGGGTTCTCCCACACGCCCCACACCTGTTCCGGGCTCGCGGCGAACTCCGCGACCACCGTGAGGTTCAGTGCGCGTGGGTCCGTGATCGTTGAGATGACTGTCATGATTCACTTCCTTTCTCGCCGAGGATTTCGGCGATTCTTGTGGTCCTACCGATCCAGATGTTTTCGTAGGCTTCGAGGAGTGCGGTCACGCGTCGCAGCGTCGAGACGTTGCTGCGGACGATCTGCTCGCGACCGTGGCGTTCCTTGGTGACGAGCGCGGCGCGCTCGAGCACGCTCACGTGCTTTTGCACCGCGGCGAAGCTCATCTCGTAGTCGTGGGCCAGCGAGGAGACCGAGAGGCCCTCACCGATGACGCGCTCGAAGATGTCGCGCCGCGTGGCGTCAGCGAGGGCCCGGAATACCCGGTCGACTTCTGGGTTTTCGAGTTGACGTACAACCATATGGTTGTACGATATCAGCGCCGGGGCACGGGCGCAAGTCGTGCGATCTAACTCTTCCGCACCCGTCGTGCGAAGGCCCGCATCGTGGCAATTTCCGATTCGCTCATGTTGCGATCCTGCGCCTTCCACTGCACGACAGCGTCGACTTCATTGCCCACCGCAGCTGAATCAAAGGCCCCGATGAAGCCACGGATCAGTCGCGCGCGAATGAGACCGACGAGCTTGCCCTTCACGCCATTCCTCGGCACCTCCCCCGCCGAGATCAACGTCCAGGTGAGCGCGACGTCGATGTTGGGATCCCCCCGAGAAGCGTTGGCCCAGTCGATGACGATCGGTCCTCGCGGCGACATCATCACGTTGAGGGGATGGAGATCCAGGTGTAAGAGTCGATCACCGGAACCTATTGGCGCGGGCGACAGCCACTCGGGTCCGGAGAGTTCGTGCAACTGCGTATGCAAGTCGGCCAGCGTTCGACCGTAACGCTTCGCCTTCCACGGCGTGGCGTTGAGGGCTTCGACCATGTTGACGCCAGATATTCGCTCCATCACCAACTCAGTTCCGTCATCACTGACGTCGTCGACTCTCGGTGTCGGATAACCCAGCTCGTGGGCGTAGCGCATCGCGCGCGCTTCGATTTCCATCGAGCGACCTCGCCGTGAGCGCCGCAGCACCTGGGTCCTGCCGTATTCGAAGATGTCCGCGTCTCGGCCCGAGGCGAGCAGCGGACCGGGTTCGAACCTACTCACAAACTGTTGGGCGGATCGCTCGGTGGGGACGCGGACTGTCCGTCCGCGAGGACCTCGCCTCGTCCGCGACCGCTCAGGACCGCGAGCGAGGAGAATAGACCGGTATCGCGCGCGCCGACGAGTTCCCACGCGCGCGCGATGCCGATCAGTAGTGACGCCACCAGCACGTTCTTCAGGACCTCGAGGGCATCGGAACTGTTCGGGTTGTTGATGAGCACGACTCCCGATCCGAGTTCGCAACCGAACGTCGACAACAGCAAGACGACAAGGCCCATCTGCTTGAACACAAGTCGTCGATCGTGGGCGCTCTCATAGATCGAGCGCATGCTCGCGGCGGTGAAGGAGATGCCGATGATACCCAGCACCAACGGCGGATAGCCGACGTTGTTGTTGGACGCGAGGGCGAAAAGCGAAATCGCCAAAGCGCTCGTAAACGCCAGCAACGAGGCCGCCGCGCGGACCTGTTGGACGATGCCCATGTGGGACGTGGACTCGTGACGCGGCGCCAAGGACATCGCTACGAAGAGCAGTCCCGTGAGCGTCGCGGCGGATTCGGCGATCACCGAAAAGAACTCGCGCGAATAGCCCCCGATCATTGCTGCGGACCTTATCCGGTTGCGGCGCAGTGCGAAACTCATCGAAACGCGGCGGCGGCGGTTCATAGGATGTCGACGTGCGCATCGTCTCGCTCCTCCCTTCGACCACCGAGATCATCTGCGACCTCGGTCTCCAGGACGAACTGCTCGGTGTGACGGCAGAGTGCAACTGGCCCGAGCACGTGCGAGACGGTCGTGAGATCGTCGTTCGATCGTTCGCTGACGCCGCGATGACGCCGGGCGAGATCGACGACTACGTCCGTCAGCGGTTGGCCGAGGGACTCGACCTGTACGAACTCGATGACGCGGCGTTGCAGCGATGCGATCCCGATCTCATCCTGAGCCAGGACCTGTGTCGGGTCTGCGCGGTCGCCAGCGGCGACGTCGCGGCTGCGACGGCGCGACTGAACTGTCACGCCGAGGTGCTCCAGATCGATCCCCAGACATTGACCGACGTCCTCGAGTCGATCGAGACTATTGCGATCGCGGCGAACGTCACCGAGCGCGGCGTGGAGTACGTCCAGTCACTGCGACGACGACTCACCGAACGTTCTCGAGGTCGTGCACGAACGTCCTCGCCGACGCGTCTTCGTCCTGGAGTGGATCGATCCCCCGTTTGGAGCCGGTCACTGGGTGCCCGACTTGGTCATCGCTGCCGGTGGTGAGCCCGTACTCGCGCGTCCCGGCGATCGCTCCGTCTCGGTGACGTGGGAAGAGATCGCCGCGGCGGCGCCGGACATCGTCGTCGTCGCACCGTGTGGCTTCGGGCTCGAACAAGCCAGTGACCAAGCGCGATTGATCCTCGATCTCGTACCCGAGAGCGCCGAGGTCTGGGCGATCGACGCCGACGCCGTGATGGTTCGCCCTGGCCCTCGATTGATTGACGGTGTCGAGTCGCTGGCGTCGCTCATTCACGACGTCGGACAACGTCGCGCCGACGTCATCACACGAATCCGCTAAGACAGTTCTCGTACTGGCGTCGTCAGTTCGCGCCGAGACCCTGACGGGCTGCTCTCGTCAGACCGGCGACGACCTGTTCGTAGGAGTGGGTGACCATCTGGAGGACCTCATCGTCGGGGATCGTGCCATCCAAATGAACGGTGTTCCAGAGCCGCTTGTTCAGGTGATAGCCCGGGATCACCGCCTCGTACTGCAGGCGAAGCTCGATCGCCAGTTCGGGATCACACTTCAAAGAGATCGACTCCGGTGAACTCTCGGGCGAGAGGATCGCGAAGATCTTGCCGCCCACCTTGAGCACGTCGACATCCGGCCCGAAGGGCTGCTCCTCGACCACGCCCGCCTTCGCGCACGCGAACTCCGAGATCGCCTCGAGGCTCAACGCCTGATTCGATCCCGGCACCGTCGTCGCGGTCAGTCGTCGATCGACTGATAGAGATCGTGCGATATGAGTTTTCCGGGGAAGTCGCCCGGGTGTGCTTCGCGCCACGCCTTCATCGCCGGGCTCTCACCGATGGATTCGTTCACGGCACCGTTGTCGGCCAGTCCTTTGAAGTGCTGGATCACGACGACGCGAAAGACGTCCTTACCGGCCACTCCCGTGAGGAGCTCCACCTTTGAGACGCCTGATTCGACGAAGGCCTTAGTAAGGCTCTTGATCGTCTCGGTGAACTCCTCGAACTGCCCGGGGTTCGGCTCCCAGACCGATATTTCGTACGCCTTCGACATGCGTCAACCTTTCGCCATGCGTCCCGGACCTTTGCCGAGCGCCAACGGCTCCGAATCTAGCGACCCGCTGTCACCTTCGCTAGGGCGCAGTCGCCGCGGCGCCGGTATCCTCACTTCGTGCCATTTCACCTCGCGCAGTGCAACATCGTGAAGCTGAAGGTGCCCCTCGAATCACCGGTCGTGGCCGGCTTCGTCGCCGCCCTCGATCCGGTCAACGCCCTGGCCGACGCGGCGCCCGGATTCGTCTGGCGCCTGAAAACAGCCGAGGGCGACGCGACCGCCATTCGCGTCTTTGCCGACGACGAGATCCTTCTCAACATGAGCCTATGGGAGTCCGTGGAGGCGCTCAAGTCCTACGTGTATCAAAGCGGTCACAAAGAGGTCCTGCGCCGTCGGCGAGAGTGGGCGGACCGCTTCGTCGGTGTCCAGTCGGTGATGTCGTGGATTCGCGCCGGCTCGGTCCCTGGGCCCTCCGAGGCGGTCGATCGATTGGCGGCCCTCGAGCGCCTCGGTCCGACGGCGTACGCCTTCACGTTCCACTCCCTGTTCGACGCTCCGATCGGATAGCGACCTAGCGGATTTCCGACACGACAATCGGACGCTCAGGCGGGCCGATGGCGTTGTCGTTTTTCCGCTAGTTGAGGACGCGCGAGCACACTAGGTTCGACGCATGGTCGAAGATTTTGAACGCTGTTACCTCGCGGTGCAGTCGCGCGATCCGCGATTCGACGGATGGTTCTACACCGCCGTCACCTCGACACACATCTACTGTCGACCAAGTTGCCCGGCCCTGACGCCGATGCGCAAGAACGTTCGTTTCTATCCATCGTCCGCCGCCGCGCAGCTCGCGGGATTTCGCGCGTGCAAGCGGTGTCGCCCGGACGCCTCGCCCGGCTCACCAGAGTGGAACACGCGTGCCGATGTGGCCGCTCGCGCGATGCGCCTCATCGCCGACGGAGCTCGTGGACCGAGAGGGCGTCAACGGACTCGCGCAAACAGGTCGGCTACAGCGTCCGACAGTTGGAACGGGTCCTGCAGAACGAAATCGGCGCCGGACCGATCGCGATCGCGCGCGCCCAACGGGCGCAGACGGCGCGAATCTTGATCGAGACGACCGCATCTGACGATGACCGACGTCGCGTTCGCCGCGGGCTTTTCGAGCGTGCGTCAGTTCAACGACACGGTGCAGGCAGTCTTCGCGTCATCGCCGACGATGCTTCGCTCGCGGGCCAAGGGGTCGCGCGCCGAAGCGTCAACCGCGATCCAGCTCCGTCTCGCCTTTCGCCAACCACTCTGTCCCGACAATCTGTTCGGTCATCTCGCGGCGACGGCCGTACCCGGCGTCGAAGAGGTTCGGGGACTGACCTATCGGCGAACGTTGCGCTTAGCCCACGGTCCCGGCATCGTCGAGCTCACACCGACGCCGGAGTACATCAACTGTCGCGCCGTATTGAGCGACATGCGCGACCTGACGGCGACGATCGCGCGGAGTCGATGGCTGCTCGATCTCGACGCCGACCCGGTCGCGATCGATCGTCAGTTGAGCATCGATGCGTCGCTCGCCCCCCTGGTCGCCAAGTCACCGGGACGCCGGGTTCCGCGTTGCGTCGACGGCGCGGAGATGGCGTTACGCGCCGTCTTGGGCCAACAGGTCTCGACGAGCGCGGCCCAGACCCACGCCGGACGCATCGTCGAGCGCCACGGCGAGCCCGTGAGCGATCCAGGCGGCGGACTGACGCACCTCTTTCCCTTCCGGGTGCCCTGCGCAAAGTGGACCTGGCGATGCCGATGAAGCGACGCGACACGTTCACGTCCATCGTTAGAGCGCTGAGCGGCGGGGACCTCGTACTCGGACCGGGCAGCGACCGTGAGGCGGCGATGAACATACTGTCGACCGTTCCGGGGGTCGGGCCGTGGACGAGACAGGTAATCGCGATGCGCGCACTCGGCGATCCCGACGCGTTCCCGGAGACGGACCTCGGCGTTCGTCACGCGGCCGAGCGGCTCGGACTGGCCGACGACGCCCGCGGCGCTGGTCGCCCACTCACAGCGTTGGCGACCGTGGCGCGCGTACGCGGTGCAGTACCTCTGGTCGGTAGACGACCACCGCATCAACGACTGGCCACCACGACCGAAAAATAGCAAAACGAACAAAGGAAACCAATGAACGAAATCCTCACCACCACGGTGGAGAGTCCGATTGGACCCCTCACGCTCATCGCTCGCGACGGCGTGCTCACGAACGTCGCGATGCACGAACAGCGGCACAGTCGCCACCCCCGCATGACGCGATCAGCGACGCCGCCTGGTTCAAGGACGTCGCCGCGCAACTCGACGCCTACTTCGCGGGCGAACTCGTGAGCTTCGACCTCGAGATGAACCTGCTCGGCACGCCGTTCCAACGACGAGTGTGGTCGGCACTGTGCGAGATTCCCTACGGGGAGACGATCTCCTACGGCGAGTTGGCCGGTCGCATCGGCAATCCCAAGGCGTCGCGCGCCGTGGGCCTCGCAAACGGGCGAAACCCGGTGGCGATCATCGTTCCCGTCACCGCGTGATCGGCGCCAACGGATCGCTCACCGGCTACGGCGGCGGACTGGAACGAAAGACCTGGCTACTCGACCACGAGCTGCAACGTCGTGACTCGTTCGTCGGATAGAGCAAATCCGATGGCGGTGAGCCGTCCATTCGCTGCCAGAATGCGCTGGTGAACGTCGAGACCGATCGGCTGTTGTTGGAGGTGCTGACGCCGGAGGGCGCGGCGGCGATCGTTGCGGGCGATCGCACGGGGCAGTCGTGGGCCGAGGACTATCCCGCGCCGGGCGATCAACGCATCGCGGCGTTCGCCCTCGAAGGAAACGTCGCGTTCGCCACCGACGACGAACCGTGGGGACTGTACGTCGTAATCGAAAAGTCGAGTGGACTCTCCGTCGGAGGGATCGGCTTCAAGGGCTCGCCCAATGAAACTCGGGGAGGTCGAGATCGGCTACGGGATCGCCGACTCCTTTCAGGGACGCGGAGTTGCGACCGAAGTCGTCCTCGCCGTCTGCGAGCTCGCTCGGCGTGGCGCACGCGTCGTTGTCGCTGAGACCGAGCGAGCGAACGTCGCCAGTCAACGAGTTCTCGAAAGGGCCGGATTCCGCTCTGATGACCGCGGCGAGGGTCTCATCGGCTGGCGAAAAATCCTCGCCGAGCACGAGATCTAAAACGTGTCAGCCCGGAAAATACCCCCTCGTCGCGATCGAGCGATTCAGTACTATTTTGAGGAAGTAGCGACCGTCACGAAGGACACCAATGCTCTCTCGAATCTCTGAAGCGGGGAAACACCTCGCTGGTCGCGTGGGCGTCCCGTACATTCGAGTCCCGACGATGCGGCTCACCTATTTTCGACCGTTCGCACGAGCTGATGGTCGCGGCGCTCTCTCCCGCGTCGCCGTACCGTACATTCGGACTCCATCGGTGCAGCTCAAGGTGTTCCGACCATTCCACTGAGTAACCCGCCAACTTCTGCCCAATTACTGGCTTTTCGGAACCTTCCCCGATTGGCTTGACAAGGTAGTGAGTAAGCACTTACAATTCCAGAATGATGGTTTCAACCCGACAGACAGCCTCTGAGCGACGCGTCGCGGTGCTGAGCGCCGCGGTGACCGAATTCGCGAGGGCCGGCTACGCGGGTACCTCGACCGACGCCATCGCCGTTCGCGCCGGTATCTCCCAGCCGTACCTTTTTCGACTCTTCGGCACCAAGAAGGACCTCTTCATCGCCACCCACGAGTTGGTCGGCAATCGGATCGTCACCGAGCTCACCAAGGCGATCGAAGGACTCGACGGCGAAGAGGCCATGCACGCCATGGGCATGGCGTACCTCGAACTACTCCAGGACCCCGAGATGCTCCAGGTCCAGATGCACGGCTACGCCGCCGCGACCGGTGACCCGCAGATCGCCGCGGCATGTCGAAAGACCTTCGAAGTGCTCTGGCACCTCGTCAAGGACAAGTTGGGTCTCGACGAAGAGATGATCCAGGACTTCTTCGCCAACGGCATGTTGATCTCGGTGATGTCCGCCATCGACCTGCTCTCGGTCAAAGAGTCCTGGGCGCAGTCGATCTGTCCCGGCATGGAGAAGTTCGAGGCGATGAAGGCCATCTCAGAAGCGCGTCAACCCGGCAACGTCACGACCGCGCAGGCGTCGTGAAGACCCCTATATTTTTTTTCCTCTCGCAAGGTAGTGACTACTCACAACTAACAGACCCTTCCATCAGGAGTTTCCAGGTGGAGGCGCAAGGGCAAGGAGCACCACAATGACCACCACACTGACCCGGCCGAACGACATCGAGCCCAGAGACCTCCCGACTCCCCAGCGCGTCGATCGCCACCGCGGCGCCTGGGCGGTCCTCATCACCGGCCTAGCGCTCTTCATGGCGTCACTCGACAACCTGGTCGTGACGACGGCGCTGCCCGTCATCCGCGTCCACCTCCACGCCGGACTCTCGGGACTCGAGTGGACGGTCAACGCCTACACGCTCACCTTCGCCGTTTTCCTGCTGACCGCTGCGGCCGTCGGTGAGCGGTTCGGTCGCCGACGAACCTTCACGACCGGCATCGCGATCTTCACCACGGCCTCGGCCCTGGCCGCCATCTCGCCGAACATCGGCTTCCTCATCGCCGCGCGAGCGCTGCAGGGCGCCGGCGGCGCGATGATTATGCCGCTCTCGCTCACCTTGTTGAGCGCGGCCGTGAAGCCGGAGCGTCGCAATGCCGCGCTCGGTATCTGGGGAGCGATCGGCGGCGCGGCCATCGCCCTCGGACCGCTCGTCGGTGGCGCCGTCACGACCGGGTGGTCGTGGCACTACATCTTCTGGTTGAACGTTCCGATCGGCATCGTCCTCGTGCCCCTGGCATGGTGGAAGCTGGCCGAGTCGCGCGGCGCGCAGAGCCGATTGGACTTTCGCGGCGCACTGCTCGTCAGCGGTGGCCTTCTCGGCATCGTGCTCGGCCTCGTTCGCGGCAACGCCAGCGGTTGGACCAGTACGAGCGTCGTCGCCTCGTTCGTGATCGGTGCCGTCTTGCTGGCAGCGTTCATTCGTTGGGAACTACGCGCGCCGGCTCCGATGCTGAGCCTGCGGATGTTTCGCAATCGCGGATTCGCCGCGATCAACGTGACGGCACTGCTCTTCAGCTTCGGGATGTTCGGCACTGTCTTCTTCCTCTCGCAGTTCCTCCAGACCGTGCAGGGCTACTCGCCGCTCGGCGCCGGACTGCGCGTTCTGCCCTGGACCGGCATGCCGATGCTGCTCGCTCCGCTGGTCGGGATACTCGCCCAGCGCATCGGTGGCAAGCCGCTCGTGGTGACCGGCATGATCCTGCAGGCCATCAGCCTGACGTGGCTGGCGCTGCTCTTGACTCCGACGACGCCCTACACGGACATGGTCCCGGCGTTCATCGTGGCCGGCATCGGCATGACGCTGTTCTTCGTTCCCGTCGCCTCACTCGTCTTGGGTTCGGTGCCGAAGGACCAAGAGGGACTCGCCTCGGCACCAACGCCGCGTTCCGGGAACTCGGTGGCGTCTTCGGCATAGCCCTCTTGGGCGCGGTCTTCTCCTCGAGTGGCGGATACCTCTCGGCCCAGGACTACGTCAACGGGCTTCGTCCGGCGATGTACGTCGGGGCCTTCGTCGTCACCATCGGCGTCGTCACCGCGCTGATCGTGCCGAGTCGGCGCAAGCTGAGCGCGCCAGCCCTGGCCTCGCTCGAGCGAATCAAAGAGATACCGCTGCTCGACACGCCCGATCGTCTGAGCGCCTAGTTCGCGCCAGTAACGAGTTCACCCGGCTCGCCTTGAACAAGACCAGCCCGATTCGTCGAAACCTATGCGACCTGGCGAAGTACGAGCACGGTACATGCGGCCCCGGAGTCGAAGCGTCGGAGTGTGGAAGTTTCCCAACTTCTCAGACATTGCGATGGTGTCGCCACCCACTCCGCGGGTGCCTAGGGCACCTTCAATTCGTGCGCCTGACTCACGTAGGGACCCGTGAACGGGGCCTGTGTGTTCCAGCCCAGGATCACAAGATGGAAGTCACCCGAACCAATACCGGGTGGCAACTTCAATGTGGCGTCGAAGACGCTCTCGCCGCCCTTGATTTCAGCCCGAGCCCCGGAGCGCGCTCGTTCGGTGATCAGAGTCATCCAGTCGCTACTCCATATCTGCACGAGAAATTGATCCAGTCGATCGTCCGCTGTTGACGGCTGACCAGACTTCCACTCCACGGTCACCGAATTCTCCGCCGCCGCGAACTCTGCAGTCATGATCGTCGGCGCCACGTCTTGATCCGACAGCACAGCGCCGAACGTCGTCACGGCGGCCGCTTCGTGATAGTGCACGGGGACCTCGGCGTTCGTGGCGTTCGGTCCCAGGGGGTCTGGATCCCAGGGTTCCGATTTCTCGGCGTGCTCGAGTGCGTCGACTGCGTTGAATAGGTTCCGACGGGCGTTCGAACTCATGGCGCCTGCCAGGGTCTTTATGAAGTCGACGCTTCCCGCGATTCCGGCGTACGCGGGTCGGTCGTATAGCTGCCAGAGAACTCGGGCGACGCTCACCTCATTGTCCTCACCGAGACTCGGGTGATCGATATCAGAACCCGGCTTGTTGAGTGCGAACGAGATTGTTGCTCCCGGCACCTGGTCTACGTAAATCGGCGGCGATCCGCCGACGTCAGGAAGACCAAGGGATGACGTTCCCATCGCTTTCTGCACCATCTGCGAGAAGAAATCCGCGAAACCTTCGTTCCACGCAATCGCAACACCTTCACCCTTGGAGCCTTCGTGATCGACCATATTCCAACTCAGGAGATGTTTTGCTTCGCTCACCTGGGCTGTGTTGTCGATGCCGATGGCGGACGCGACGTAGTGTCCATACTCGTGCAGAAGCACGCCCCAGTCGAAGGCGTCATCCATGTTTATTTCGCCGCGACCCGTGTTCGAGTTGAAGTTGGAGATCTCCAGTGACGATGGATAAGGGTACTCAATCGTGGCGAACTTGGGCTCGACGCCATCGTTCTTCAACCACCGCGCACCAGTGACGACCGCGTTGTTGACATCGAGCGCCTGGTTAATGACGTCGTTGTCCGATACCGGCTTCCAGGAAAACGTCGTCCGGTCGGAGGTGGAAAGTTGTTCTGGTCCGAGCGCCTCAGTCTCGTACGCGGCGCTCGAGTCCTCGGATCCTGAGTAGGGAACGACGGTCGAGTACTCCGAGCTCGCGAGTATCATGACGCAAAAATATTGATCGCCTGCGGGGAGGTCAGCACTGGTGTAGTTGCCGTCGTCATCGGTAAAGACCTTGCTGAGCACGCTCGTCGAGCACGACGTCTTGGTCGCTTTGAGGATACGGACCTCGGTGTCGCGAGCGGGCGTGAGTGTCGTCGCCCCCGAATAGGGGACGCCCGAAGCGTAGGAAGCACCACTGTCGTAGTAGTACTGGATCTTCCCCGTGACACTGGCGCCCGTGACCTGGATGCTCGATTGGGCAGATGCGCGAACGTCACCACCGGACGCTGTGGTACCAGCGGCCACGACCGTCAGTTGGGCTGTGCCCGCTGCGATCGCCTTCACGGAGAACGCAACCGTCCGGGACTCTCCGTCACCCAAATTGAATCGCGCTGACTGGAGTGTCGGCGCCTTCGCGACGGAATCGTCGGACGACACAATTCCCTTCGCGAGAGAGATCCCCTCAACCTCTCCGCCCGAGGCAGTCACCGTCAAACGCACCGTGGTCGTGGTGCCAACCCCAACAGTCGATGTCGCCGGCGCCAGTGTCAGTGACAAAGTGGTTGGAGCGGAAAGGCTGACGCCGGCCTGCGGATAGAGCGGCGTGGACGGTTGTCCATTGATGTCGTACCCCCGATAGGTCCCAGTAAAGGTGGCGGGGCCATTGGAGTGAGTGACGAAGTGATAGGTCGAGATGCCATAGCCGTTTGAGCCGGTGTCCCAGCGAGCGGTCGCCGAATTGCCAGCCACGACCGTGTTCGTCGCCGAGTAACCGAGACCATTGGTCACGGTGTAGGTGTTCGTTCCTGTCTTGATGAATGTCTGGGTCTGGGGCGTCGAACCCGCTACGCCGGGAGCGGTCACGTGCCACTTGCCGACCGGATCGAAAGTCGTCGCTGCGCTACTGACTGCAACAACGTTGAGGCAAAGCAGACCCATTGCGGTCCCCGTTGTTACGACCAATCGAACAACCCGCACGGAGCGAGCGTATCATCGGTCGATTCCGAAGCGCTTGGACCCGCTCTTCAACCCCTTGCCAACACATCGCCGGGCGAAATGGCTCGTCAGCCTTACCCATCTGCGAACTATCGAAGTGTCCACTTTCCATTTCGATTGCATGTGTACGGTGGCCATTCGCGTTCGCTGAAAGAGTGATTGAATTCTGAGGTCTGAACAACCATGAGCGTCGTGCCCTTCACCCTCGAGGGCTTCGAGATGAAGCCGTTCACGTCGTCGAGCGCGCGCACCCGAGATACCGGCAGCGGTCCCGCCGTTGTCGTTATCAACGAAGTCCCGGGTATCACGCCCGACGTGGTCACGATCGCGCAGCGCTGTCGAGGTCGTCACACGCCGATGGATCAACTCTGTCAGCACGTCAATGACGTCGTAGGTTTCAATCAACTTGTCGGTCAACTCGACCCGCGCCGTCGCGCACGTCGCTTCGTCCTTCGCCGGCTAACTCCAAGTGCCACCAGCGCAGTGCCTCTTCTCCAGGCGGCCCTCGTATCAGTCCGTACCGCAAGGTCGGACGCCACCATAATCAGCTCGACGTGCGGCGGAAACTACAAAATTCTCAAACGTTGTTCAAGACTCGAATGATGAGCACTCACGCGGATGCCCGCGCAGGTGGCAACGTTCACAGGCGAGGGGCGTTGGCGATCGCAGTCGGCCTCACCGACATTTCCTTCAACTGTCGAGTTATCTCCGGCCAGTCAGGGAAGCGCGACAGCAGCGATTGGCGGAAGGGCTCGGCGAACTGAGAGAAGTCAATGTCGCTGGCCCGCTGCGTGAGAGTCGAGAGGAAGCTCACGCCAAGCATCAACACGACCAACTCACGGATCATGTACACGAACTTCTGGCGCTCCTCTCCCGGAATGTCTGCCACGAATGATTCAAAACTATTGAGCCACTCGAATTGACGCGCAACGGCCGTTCGTATCTTCTCGTTGTGCGTCGAGACCATGAGTAGTTCGAGGGTGAAGTATTTGCGAATCGAATCGCGAGGGCTCGCCGCAGCGTCGAGTACCTGCGAGAGCATCCCTTCATCGAGGACTTGCGACAGTTTCATCGCCGTGATTTCGGGTCCTTGCATCAACGCACGGATCGATCCGACGACCAAATCGTCCTTCGACGCGTACAGCTTGTAGATCGATCCAGGCGAGCAGTTCGCGCGACGAGAGATTCGAGAGATCGTGGAGCGCGTATAGCCACTTGTCCCGATCGCCCTGAAGGTCTCGTAGGCGAGTACGGAACGGAAATCGCTGCGCGTCGGAGTCAACACATCGTTCGCCGTGACACGGGGCGTCTCCAAGACATCAATCGCATCGGTCCTCAGAGCGTCCAAAAGCACGATCCCCAGGAATTGGAGCCGTTCGACGTCGAATCCAAATCCGGCATTCGTAAATATCTTCACCATGATCAGTGAAAAGAGCGTCAATTCGCGCGACTGAGTAGCTCGATTCACGCCCTCATGATTATCGAGATTGTCATGAATGAACTTCTCAACTTCCTCGTGAAGCACGACGTAGCGACGCGACGTCAGCAGTATTTGCACCGCTACGACATCAGCACTCTGCGCGTCTCTCACGTAGTTAAGTAGTGTCTCCACGGACATTTCGTCGGGATTTGCTACCGCTTGTCGCACGGCCTCCATCAACACGACCATTCGAGCACAGAGCATCTCACTCCAAAGGTCGACGAGTAGTTCCTCCACGTCTTCGAATCGTGCATAGAGTGCGCCGTGCGTGAGACCCGCTTCACGACCCACATCACGGAATGAAATTGAATCGATGCCCGTGCTCAATATCAACTTGACCGTCGCTTCCCTAATCGCGACGTCATTTGCGAGTGCTCTGGGACTGCGACGAGAAGCCATGGCCGCTCCTTTCCTTGGAAAGAGGTTCGAACTCCAAAACGACGATTTCAAAATAACCACTCGAGGTGATCCACTTCAAGTGCGCATCTGGTCAGCGGTCCAAAAATTTAGTGTCCAGCGCATTCACTCGCGTTGCCCCATTCCATGGCGTGCGAGAGCGCAAAAACCCCGAGCGCCACTGCCGGAGTAACGCTCGTGCCGCTGGCGATCAGGAGTTCCTTGTCGAACTCTCCTCCGTCTCATGGGGACTGGCCGACATCGCTGTCCACGTCACTCTGCGAGGAGCCGTGCTCCAGATACTCGTCCTGGGTCATTGGTCTATCTCGAAAGCGCGAAGTGACTTCCTGTACTGGCCGCTGCTGGTACTCGGTGGCCTGTGACGTGTGCGAACGCTGATTTGCCTCGGTCAGTGGAGGATGGGCGAGGCCCCTTGGCCACACTCCGATAACGAATGACGAGATAGAGATGAGATGACGTTGTTGGATCGCGTCAACTCGACGTATCACTCGTTTCAATCGGCTTCACTCTCGCTCACTCGATCGCGCTTGAGAAACTTCTGTTGCCGTCGACTTCGCACGGTATTTGCGCTTCCGAGTTCTCGATCCTGCACGCTCGACATCCAAAGTGCTAAATGATGACGCCTCGTACCGCGCGTGAGTGCATGTCACTTTGAGATTCACATCTAACATTCAGTGAAGACCGTCACGTGGATCCACTTCCTCTCGTTATGGTGAGGCAAGTTTCGAGTTCGTGTACCGCGAATTCCAACTGCGGCTTCGATGACGACGAGTCGACCCGCCCTGAAATCGCAAGTCGGAAAGGAGATGATGCCATGTATATAGGTGGCGGAGCGGTTGTACTGATTCTCATCATTGTGCTCGTCGTGGTCTTAATGCGACGCTGAACGGACCTACGACACAAACGACTTCGTGAGCGCTGGACGGGAGATTATGTGGAATACGGATACTCGCCGTACTGCGAAGGCAACGGCCCCAGGTCCCTCATCGAACAGTCGATCATGGTGGAGGAGGCGCTATCAGTGATGGACGATTTGTCCTGGGACTGGGATCGGGCGAGAACCTTAACGAACACGTCGTTGGGCGTGATTGGCGCGCCCGTCGCCGTTCGTCACGAGATGCTCGAAGAAGCGATCGAAATAATCCAAGGGCTCTGGGGGGCGGCTTCTTTGCCCACGACGGCAAACACTTCAAGGTCTACGGCGCGAAGGTGTTCGACCTCTCCGACGATCGAATTCCGACCGGTAATTTCGTGACATCCTTCACTGACTTCCCCAACGGGCACCGTTCATTGGTAGCGACTCCCAAGGCGATGCTTTTTCATGGCGACGGAACGGTGCTCGGTCCCTGCGCGGGTACCCCCAGCGCCGGCTCGTTGGTGGTACCCGCGAATTCACGGACCGGGTGAAAAGGGCGTGAAGCGACTCTCGACGATGAACACCTTGAACGGTCAGTTCCCTCCTCATACGCTTCTCGATTATGCGATGCTCGCTGACGGTGAGCGAGGGGTTTTGGTCGGTCCGCGCGGCGATTTTGCATGGATGTGTATGCCGCACTGGGACTCGGACGCCGTATTCTCTACACTTATCGGAGGAGCTGGCATCTACGCAGTGACGCCGCAGGACGCGCGTTTCGTCTGGGGTGGTTACTACGAGGACTGCTCCCTCATTTGGCGAAGTCGTTGGGTGACTTCGAACAGCGTCATCGAATGTCGCGAGGCCTTGGCGTTCCCGGGCAACCGTGATACAGCCGTGCTCCTGCGTCGCGTACGCGCGGTCGAGGGAACGGCGTCTGTGTCGTGCGTGCTGGATGTTCGAGCCTCGTTCGGTCGTGAAGAGATGTCGAATCTCCGTCGTCACGCCGGAACGTGGGCGGGACGAAGTGGCGAGATCTACGTGCGCTGGAGTGGAGCCGAGAAGGCGCACGCGCGCCACGACGGTGGTCTCGAGTTGGTGCTCACCCTCGAGCAAGGCGCACACCACGATTTAGTGCTCGAGTTGAGCGTCGACGACTTTCGCGAGACGTCGAAGAGTGCCGAGATCTACTGGACCTCGACAGAGACCTCATGGGCGCGGGCATTGCCGGATTTCGAGTCGACGGTCACACCGCGTGGCGCGAGCCACTCGTACGCCTTGCTTCGCGGTATGACAAGCGCCTCAGGCGGGATGGTCGCCGCCGCTACGACGTCACTTCCGGAACGTGCCGAAGCGGGCCGTAACTACGACTATCGCTACGCGTGGATACGCGACCAGTGTTACGCCGGCCAGGCGTGCGCCGTCGCGACTCCGCTGCCCCTTCTCGACGACGCGGTCCGATTCGTGTCGGAGCGGATCATCGCCGACGGCAGCGCGATGAGACCGGCGTACCGTGTCGACGGTCTCGAGATTCCCAAGGAGAAGCGACTCAGTCACATCGCCGGCTACCCCGGCGGCTCGGACAAGGTTGGCAACTGGGTCACCGGACAGTTCCAACTCGATGCCTTCGGTGAGGCCCTGCTCCTCTTCGCTGCCGCGGCTCGACACGACCGGTTGGACTCCATCCACTGGAGTGCGGTCGAGACCGCGGCCGCGGCGATAGAACAACGGTGGCGCGAACCCGACGCGGGCATCTGGGAGCTTGACAATCGGCTATGGACCCAGTCGCGGCTCATGGCCATCGCTGGTCTGCGCGACGTCGCTCGATCCGCGCCGGCGACCGCTGCGTCGAAGTGGTCAGGCTTGGCCGACGCCATTCTCTCTGAGGTCGCCGCTACGTGTGTCCACGTCACCGGACGCTGGCAGCGTGCGGTCGATGACGAGAGGGTCGACGCCTCCCTCTTAATCCCCACGCTGCGCGGCGGCCTGCCTAAGGACGACCCTCGCGGCCTCGCCACGCTCGCTGCAATCAAGCACGATCTCGTGCGCGACGGCTACGCGTATAGATTTCGCCATGACGAACGACCGCTGGAAGAAGCCGAAGGAGCGTTCACATTTTGTGGACTGCTGATGTCACTCGCCCTGCACCAACAAGGCGACGTCGTCGAGGCACGCGCGTGGTTCGAACGAAATCGCGCGGTTGCCGGTCCGCCCGGATTGTTGTCGGAGGAGTTCGACATCCGACAGGGCCAACTGCGGGGAAACCTGCCGCAGTCATTCGTGCACGCTCTCGTCCTGGAATGCGCCGCTCGTCTCGGCGAGCCCTGGTCGTGAGTGACGCCGACTCGTGGTGACGGAGCCAGCGCACGTTCTATTTCAAGAGACTGGCACCCACGTTGATCACCACCGCTAAAATAATCGCCCCGAACATATAAGAGAGCATGGCGTGGTGCAGAGCGCTCTTGCGGATGGCCTTCTCCTCGATGTTCGTATCCGAAACCTGGAACGTCATGCCAATGGTGAAGGCGAAATAGGCGAAGTCGGTGTACTGCGGCTGCTCCTCTTCGTTGAATTGAATGCCCCCCGCACGATTCGCGTAGTAGAGCCGCGCGTAGCGGAGCATGAAGACGAAGTGAACGACGAACCACGAAGAGAGAAGACTGAGCACGGCGATAGACGTGAGTCCCAACTCCGAGACGCCGTGTGAGTGGCCGGCCATCCGCAACGTGAAGCCGACGCCCACGATGCACATGACACTCGCAATGACCAGGACGGTGTCGGCCAGACGACGACTCGGGTCTTCGACGCGCGCCAACTGCGCAGTGTCACGGGCATTCATGTTCCACACGACCGCTCGAATTCGCAAGAGCAGCAGCAGCGCCGCGACGTCCCATCCACTGAGTACCGCGACCTCCCACGGCGCCGTGAACGAAAGAGCGACTCCCGTGACCATTCCGAGTGGAGCCGCCACGTAGAGCGCGCGATACACGCGACCCGCATGATTAGTCACGAGGACTCCTGGTGCTCTCGATCGGGGCGTGCGACGCGTACACCGGACGAGGTCGAGCCGCCACCCGGGGCCTGGCACGTCATGACGTGCGGAATGGCGCCGCCACGTCGTCAAGAAGTGCGAGTCCGTGTCCCGGCCGTGAACGGTCGGGGTTCATCACTCCACCTTGCGGCGAGAGGGACCCTTCGAACAGGCTGGTCTCTATTCGATGATGGTCGTGGAAGTACTCAATGTGGCGAAGGTTGTTGATCGCCGCCGCAGCCGGCGCATGAAGGTTGGGGGCGCAGTGCGCGGAGACGTCCAGGTGATTGGCCTCCGCGAGCGCGGCGATCTTCAACCAGACGCTGTACCCGCCGCAACGCGTCACGTCGGCCTGGACGCAGTCGACAGCGCCCGCGTCGATCATTCGAGCGAAGTAGTCGAGCGTGTAGCCGTATTCGCCAGCCGCGACGTCGCCATCGAAATGGCTTCGAACCAGTCGTAGCCCGTTGAGGTCATCCGAAGACACCGGTTCCTCGAACCATTGCACGTCGGCCGCGTCCCTCATGCGGCGACCCAGTTGCACTGCCTGCTTCACGCTGTACCCACCATTCGCGTCCACGAACAGTTCCGCGTCGCCGATGGTCTCTCGGGCGAGTTGAACGCGGGACATATCGCGATGTGCCCGTTCACCCCAGGACTCGGCGATCTTGATCTTCACCCGAGGAATCTGCCACTCGTCGACCCACAATGACAACTGCCTCGTGAGTGTGGCGTCGTCGTACGTCGTGAAACCGCCGCTTCCGTACACCGGCACTGCCGCTCGGCGCAGTCCGAAGAGTTCGGCGAGCGGGAGGTCCAGTTGGTGAGCGCGTAGATCCCAGAGAGCGATATCCACCGCCGAGATGGCGCACGCGGCGATTCCCGGACGTCCGACATTGCGACACGCGCGGGCCATCGACTCGGCGATGCTCGGTATCTCGGTGGTGTCGGCACCCGAGACGCACGGTTCGAGAAGGTCATCGATGACGCGGCGAGCGGCGGCGGCGGCGTACGTCCATCCAAGGCCCTGATGGTTGCCGTCGCTCAGTCGCACGACGACGATGGTCGTAGTGTCCCAGGCGAGAGTGCCATCAGCCTCGGGTTGATCGGTCGGATATTCGAAGACCATCACTTCGACCTTCGAGATCGTCATTGGCTGCTCCGCACCACTGAGGTAACGCTGCCGGAGCGCGCGTCGCGGATGAGACGTTCGGCGCATCGCGCCGCCAACGCCATGATGGTAAGTGCCGGGTTGGCCGAACCTTGCGTGGGAAAGACGCTGCCGTCCGTGATGAACAAGTTCGACACAGCGAAACTTCGTTGGTTGGCGTCCACGACACCCGAGCGTTCGTCATTCGCCATGCGACAGCCCCCGACGAGGTGCGCGAATCGTTGGATTGTCATCACCTCTTGCGCGTCGGCCGCGTACAACAGATCCTCCATCACACTCTGCGCTGCCTTCATGAGTTTCGAGTCATTCTCCGACATGGAGTAGCAAAAGCGAGCGACGGGAAGTCCATGCCGATCCTTCTCCTCGGCCAACGACACGGAGTTGTCGTAGCGCGGCTCGAATTCACATAGCGCGCCGAGTGTCGCCCAGTGGACGTAGTCGCGCATGTATTCGCGTAGTGGCGCGCCCCAGTGCCCCTGCGCACTGACGTGCTCCGCCCAGGTGATGGGCAGCGGTGACACCGTCTGGATTGAGAAACCACGTTTGTAGTCCTTCGTGGGATCGGTCTCGTAGAAGGCTTCGCTGCTGACCTCGGGCGGCGGTCCCTTGAACATTCGTTTCTCGCTCTCAAAACGTCCGGACGTCTGCGGAGCGCCCTGGACCATCACGTAACGTCCAACCAAGCCGAAGTCGTTGCAGAGTCCATCGGGGAACTCTTTGTTGCTCGAGAGCAGCAAGAGGCGAGGCGTCTCGATGGAGTAGCCGGCCACTGCGACCAACCGAGCGCGCTGTCGATGTTCGACGCCATCTCGCAGGTACAGCACTCCCGTGGCGACGCGAGCGTCGTCGACTTCAATGCGTGTCACCATGCAGTTCGCGCGCACTTCTGCCCCGTGTGCGAGGGCGTCGGGAATGTGCGTGATGAGCGGCGAGGCTTTCGCGTTGACCTTGCATCCTTGCAGGCAGAAACCTCGGTAGATACAGTGCGGACGATTGCCGAAGCGGCCGTTTGCGATGGCGACGGGCCCCACCCGCGCATCGATGCCGAGACGTGCAGCACCTTGAAGGAAGACGTCACCGTTGGCGCTGACCGGTTGTGGAGAGTACCGATAACGGTGCGGGTCCCCCCAGGGCCAGTCCTGCCCCGAGACCGGAAGCTCATCCTCGATGGCTTCGTAGTACGCGAGCAACTCTCCATAGCCAATGGGCCAGTCCACACCGAAGCCGTCTCGCGTCGAAGTCTCGAAGTCGGAGGGATGTAGTCGAGGTACGAAGCCCGCGTAGTGAATCATCGAACCTCCAACACCGCGACCGGAGTTGTTGGATCCCAGCGGCACCGGATTGGCGCCAGCGATGACGCGGGGCTCTGTCCAGTAGAGGTGATGGGAACCCGCTTCATCGCTGACCCAGTCCGCGTCCGGATCCCAGAATGGACCAGCGTCGAGTCCGACCACTTTCCAGCCCGCTCGAGCGAGGCGTTGGAGCATCGTGGAACCGCCGGCGCCGCACCCGATCACGACGAGATCGACTTCTTCGTCCTCTTCGTAGCGACGCATGTTCTCGCGAAGAGCGTGATTCGAACGCTCGTCGCTGTTCGGCAGGAGCCACGCAGATTCATTTCGTTCACGTATGAGGCGCTCTCGTCGACTCGCTTCGACTCACGTTCTCGGACCTCCGGGTGCCGTGTGCGAGTTCTTCGCGCGCTTGATCCGATCTTCGAATACGACGGGGTCCACGTCCTCGTGATCGGCGACTTCCCAATGTTCGCGTTGACCATTGCCCAGCGCTCCGTAGCCACGAGGATACGACGGCCCTCCAAATCCAATCTCGTTCCACGCCCACGGATGTGAGTAGAACGCGGTCGACGCGTAACGAGTCCAGAGGCTCCAGACATGTTTCGCGGGCAAGTCCATCCAGCGATCGGAGACTTGGACTCCTTGCAGGAGCGCTCCTTGTTGTTCGCGCGTCAACTGAGAGAAGGAAGCGTTGAATGTCGCGGTCGCGTCCTCGTCCAGTGCCCGGAGCGTGAGACGCCATGCCGCGGCGTCTTCTGGGAGGCCCTCGTAATGCCACCCATCCGTCTGGCCGAGTGCGAGACGTTGGTCGACGAGCACCAGCACGGGCACCTTCGGTTCATCGAATTGATACAGCAATTGATCGAAGAGCGCGTCGGCAATCGGACGTTCCGCGTCGGTGAAGAACGAGCACGCCGGGCCAGGGTCCAGTCGCGCGAGCACCACGCCCGCGGTCAACTCGTCCCAGTGCTGTACCTGATCAAGGACGTCAAAACCGGGAAATCGACCCCACCCACCTGGGGTGACGGCTCGGCGCCTCGGCGCGCGGAACGGCAACGTCTCACCCGTCTTCTCGACGTAGCAGTGAGGCCAAGAGTCCCATACCCCCGACCATCGCGGCGATGGCCGGCGCGAAGGCCGGCGGGCCCATCTCCATGTTGTAGCGGAAGTTTCGAAAGCCTCCAGGCTTTTGATGGATGCCTCGAAGGTGAAGGAACGTGCCTTGTATCCCATTGGCGATCACGACGACCGAAGCGAGCGGCAGGAGCGTCTTGGCGACCTTTCGGTTTGCGACGGCGACGGTCCCGATGGGTATCAACGTCGGAACTATGTAGACCGGCCACCACATCATCTTGTTGCCGAAGCTCGCCTTGTCGTGCGAGAAGTAGATCTCCGCGGTCGTCACGACGGCGCCCACCGCCGTCAGCGCGGCGAGTCCCTGCTCGAAACGTCCAGTACGAATGTCCATCAACGCGCGCCCAACGAGTCCGTGGGAACCTGCGCCAGACGTCGCCCCGATTGGATTGAGAAGATTCACCTTGGACCTCTCCATGTCGTTCACAGATACGAGCGTTGTTGCCTTCGTTCCAAATCTAAAGCGACCGGAAAATAATTAACGCAGTTGTAATGACAGCGCACGAGAAGTCACTGTCACTTTTTCACGGACCGAGAGCGCAGAGCACACGTAGCGCGTGTGATTTCATGACGCGTTGATGAACTTGATACGCAGATATCACTTTCAGAGTCGCGCACAATATTCACCGCATTCATCTTCGGTCTACGTTGCACTCCAAGTCGGTAAGGTGAGCTACAAAGTTCGACCGATCACATCGCACAAAGAGGTGGACGATGACAAACGTCAGCGACTTCGTCATTCAACGAATACAACAGTGGGGTGTCTCACGCGTCTTCGGGTTTCCGGGAGACGGAATCGGCGCGTTTGACGGAGCTCTCGGAAAAGCCGAACGCGACGGCGACAGACTGCACTACGTTCGTCCGACGCACGAAGAAATCTGCGCTCTCATGGCAACGGCGCACGCGAAGTTCACGGGAGAGATCGGCGTATGTATCGCGACGTCAAGCCCTGGTGCGTTCCATTTGCTGAACGGATTGTACGACGCGCAGATGGACAACCAACCCGTGGTCGCAATCGTCGGACAACAGGGCCTCAAATCTTTTGGGACATTCACGCAGCAAGAGAACAATCTCGAGCGCCTCTTCGCCGACGTCGCGGTTTACGTCCAGACAATCGTGTCGCCAGAACAAGCTCAAGCGGTGGTCGACACGGCGTTTCGTTCAGCGCAGGTTCGCCTGCAACCTGCAGTGATCATCATTCCCCACGACGTTCAGGCGATGGATATGGTCGACCCGGAGCCCGCGATGTGGGTCTCGCGATCGAGCGCGGTCGCCGCCTCCACGTCCATCACACCACCGCACAGCGAGATCGCGAAAGCCGCTGAGCTCATCAACGCGGGATCGAAAGTCACGTTCCTCGTCGGCCACGGAGCGAACGGGGCAACTGAAGAAGTACTCGAAGCAGCCCGACGCTGCGGCGCGGGCATCATCACTGCTCTGCGCGGCAAACAAGTCATCCCGTCGGAGATTCCGCACCACTCCCAGCAGTTGGGGCTGCTCGGTTCGTTGCCGAGTTTGGTACAGATGCGCGACTGTGACACCCTCGTCCTGCTCGGCACGAACTATCCGTACAGCCAGTTCCTCCCGAACACCGGTCAAGCGCGCGCGCTGCAAATAGATCTCAAGCCCGAGCAGTTAGGGCTGAGATACCCGACCGAGCTCAATCTCTGGGGCGACGTCAAGGCGACGCTCATGCAACTCATACCGCTGCTCGAAACGAAGAACGATCTCTCATGGCAGGACAGCGTGGCCGATGGCATGCGCAAATGGGAAGCGGAGATGGAAGCGCAAGCGATGCTTGAGTACGCCGACGGCGTCAATCCGCGGCGCGTGTTTCACGAGTTGAACAAGCGTCTCCCACCCGACGCAATCGTCACTGCCGACGCGGCACCACCGCCGATTGGTATGGCCATCACATCCGACTTCGCCGCGGGATGATGGGGGATCTCTCAGGTCGGCTCGCGACAATGTTGGCCGCGATGCCGTACGCCGAGGCCGCGAAGTTCGCTTTCCCGGAACGACCGGTCATCTGCACGATCGGAGACGGCGCGTTCCAGATGTTCGGGGATGAACGAACTCATCGCCATCAAGAAGTACATGGACCAGTGGGTCAACCCGCAGTTCGTCATCGTCGTGCTGCACAACGACGATCTGGCGCAGGTCTCATGGGAGATGCGAACGGAGGATGCCAACCCGTTGTGGAGCACTTCCCAGGACGTCGAGTCAGTCGACTACGCGGGATGGGCGGAGCTCGTGGGCTTCACGGGCATCCGGGTGAAAAGTGATGATGACGTAGGCGAAGCGTTGGATCGAGCGTTCTCGACTCGAGGCGTGACGCTCATCGACGCGTACACCAGCAAGAACGTGCCGCCACTCCCACCTCATATCTCGCGAACGTTCGCCTTGAACACGTTGAAGGGTTTGTTAGGAGCGGTCCGCCGCGCGAGACGTCATTCGCGACACGACCGAGGCGCTCTTCGCAGAGGGCGTGCAGCGCGCGAAGAATGTGTTGCATTTGGAAGAACACAAATCGATAAAGGACTAGGGATCGCAACGGCGATCTCACCTCGCGACTCTCGCGCGTGCCGGGTGCCACGCGTCGGCGTTGCGACGAGGAGTGCGAGAGAGGTGGATCCGTGAGCGGAGATTAGATCGGAGAAAACATTGTGACGGAACGTAAGACAGTTGTAATCACAGGAGCGACAGCCGGGGTGGGACGTGAGACCTCACGTATCTTCGCGAAGAATGGTTTCGACGTCGCGCTACTGGCTCGCGGCGACGCTGGCCTCAGGGCGACTGCGCACGAGGTCGAATCATTCGGACGGCGCTGCGTGGCTATTCCGACCAACGTCGCTGACTTCGACCAGATGGAACACGCGGCCGAACGAATCGAAAGTGAGTTGGGCCCGATCGACGTCTGGGTGAACAACGCCATGACCACGGTGTTCTCTCCACTCAAGGACGTGCAGAGCGCGGACTTCGAACGAGCGGTCCAGGTCACCTTCCTCGGACAAGTATGGGGAACGATGGTGGCGCTACGGCGGATGCGACCGCGCAACGCCGGTTCCATCATCAACGTCGGTTCAGCTCTGTCATTCGTCGGCATACCGCTGCAGTCGGCGTACTGTGCGTCGAAGTTCGCGTGCCGAGGATTCTTCGAAGCGACGCGAGCCGAAATACTTCATGACGGATTGAACGTGCGACTGTCGATGGTTCATCTGCCGGCCATGAACACACCTCAGTTCGACTGGTGTGAGACGACAATGGAATTCCATCCTCAACCCGTGCCGCCCATCTACCAGCCGGAAGTGGCAGCACAGGCAATCTTCGACACCGCTATCGACGGAAAGCGTTCGCGCATCGTCGGGTCGTGGAACAAGATGTTGGTGGTCATGGACAGTTTCTTTCCAGGTCTGGGCAACCACTTCGCTTCCCTCGGAGCCTGGGAGAGTCAACTGACGAAACAGCCGGTCAAGTCGGACCGACCGTCGAATCTTCGCGCCCCCGCCGATCAGGCGGTCGACTACGGCGGGCACGGGATCTTCGACAAGAGGTCTCGGGGCGTCAGGGATCCATCGTTTCTGATGACGCTGCCCAAGATCGGATTTACTTACGCGAGGGCACTCGTTGCGACGCTGCGAGAGTCCGCCGAAAGCCGACGACGACACAAGGACTATCGATTGCAATCCGGTGTTGGGGAATCGTCCGATGACGATGCCGCGTGGCCGCAGACTGGCCACAGCTCTAACGGCGCGGAGCCGCCGCGCGAACGGACCAGCGGCGAGAGCAAGGTCGGCGCAGACGCTCGAACGCCTACAAAGTTGCTCAACCCTCACGACTTCGTCGAGGCGAAGCAGCGCCCCGAGTCCGATTCGCTCGATGTCTTGACGAACGAGGATCATTTCTTGCTCAAGTTCTTCGATGGGCTCGAAGTCAGTCGCGGTCCGTCGGTCGAAGATCGGTACGTGTTCGGAAATCTCGCGAAGGAATGCTTGCGTCACGTCGCGGTGCGCCAGGCCTGCATTGCCGACGTCACCAGGGTCCTGGCAGAACTGCCAGGAATGGATGAGGTACGTGAGCGATTGCTCAGCAGCGCGACGGAGCGCCGCCAGTTATATGACGAGCTAGCCATGATGGCGCGCGGCGTGCAACCGATGGAGCTGAGCGTGGGACAGGATTTCGAGGAGGTCTTCGAATCACTGATTGAATTGGTGAGACGCGAAATTCAGTGGGAACTGTCAGGAACCCTCACTTCGATTCGCTCATCGTTGACCGAGCATCACGCGGATGGAAAACTCCGTAGCGCTCGGTACGTCCGTCGGCACGCGCCGACGTACTTGAGCACCAAAGGTCCCCAGTGGTACGAGAAGGCACCGATCGTCTCAAGCCTGGTGACAATGTACGGCCATCTCAATGACCTGCCTCGTGCATCCAGAGAGTGGCGCAGCTCATGAGCTGTCCACCACTGACTTGGAATCGCGATCGCGAAATGCGCGACGTAAGCCTGTTGCCACGCTGACGATTAATAAGGCCGTGGGTCGATGTCAACAATCACCGTATGCCTCCCCCGATTGCCCATCAATTCAAGCGGCAGCGATCATCTGCGATGATGGCCGAAGTGGAAGAGGTGGCGGTCATGGTCGCACATAACGAGCGCGCAACCGTGTTCGTTGGCGATACGTTCCTGAAGATTGGCGGGGATCAGATGCGAACTGGGGCGAGATTGCTTCGAACCGAACATTCGTCCGGCGTTCCCACGTGCGCAGGGAGATAGTCAACGAATGCCCGGGACTCCAGAGTCGACTGCTGAAAGAATGGCTGAATCTGAAACTGGAACCACAATGAGTGTCGTGCCATTCGCCCTCGAGGGATTCGAGATGAAGCCTTTCACGATCTCCAGCGGGCGTAGTCGTGACGTCTACCGGACGGGGACCGGTCCAGCGGTCATCATCATCCACGAGATACCGGGCATTACACCGCTGGTCGCGGCATTCGCACGAAGAGTCGCCGACCAGGTATGACCGCAGTCCTGCCAAGTTTGCTGGGTACAGCCGGAAGACCGATGACCGTTCCCTACGCCCTCTCTCCTTCGCCCGCGCGTGCGTCAGCAAGGAGTTCACGCTGCTGGCCTTGGACAAGACGAGCCCGATCGTGGACTACCTGCGCGAGCTGGCGAAGCACGAGCACGGGTACGTGCGGCGGTCCCGGTGTCGGTGCCGTCGGCATGTGCCTCACGGGCGGCTTCGCACTCGCGATGTGCGTCGAAGCGTCCGTCGTCGCTCCAGTGATGAGTCAGCCGGGACTGCCTCTCCCGACGAATCCGGAACATCGCCGCGCACTGGGCCTCTCCGACGCCGACCTGGCAGTGGTGCAACGCCGAACGACCGAAGACCTCTGCGTCATGGGACTGCGCTTCAGCGGTGACTCAAAGTCACCCGCCGAGCGATTCACCAGACTTCGTGAGGTGTTAGGCGACAAGTTCATCGGGGTCGAGATCGATTCGTCGCCGGGCAACCCATGGGGTTACAAAAAGTCCGCCCACTCGGTGTTGACCCAGGACTACTCCGACGAACCCAGGTCGCCGACGCGGCGCGCACTCGACGACCTGTTGGCGTTCCTCTCCTCTCGACTCGGTGTCGCGCCCGACGACGCGGGCACCGCGAGCTAGGCGAGCGATCGCCGTGGCGACCTCCTGGGGCCTTACGCCGAAACAGTCCATCGAGTTCGAATGTGATCGACGAGGTCGCCCAAGTGTGATCCGAGATTGCGTCCAAGCCCTTGAGGGTGAACGTGTCGACGACGACTTCCTGCGCGTGATCGGGGGCCCGAGCGCCGAGACCGTCCTCGAGGGTCGCGCGGGAGGTCTGGACGGTTACTGGCCGCGAGTGTGGGCGGCGCGCGGTCTCTTGCACGTGTGGGACGACGTCGCCACGGACGCCATCATCGACGCGACGTCACACGGATCGTGGCGCGTCCGCGAGATGGCGGCGAAGGTCATTGCGCGACACCGCGTGACTTCGGCGATCGATGCCGTGGTGCCACTCTTGGATGACGAGAACGCTCGTGTGCGAGCGGCCGCGGGTCGCGCGTTTCGCACCATCGCGGTGTAGAAAATCGCCGAAATCGACGACCTCGATCCAGTCCTACTGGTCGGGACGACCTACGGCGCTTGAATCTCGGCCAGTTGGCTCGCGATAAGTGTCCGGTCGTCGGGATCGGCAATGACCTCAACGAGCCGCGCGGCCAGTGCCGACCAATTGTTGAAGGCACCAACGTCACCGGCCGCGGCGTAGGCACGCGCGACGCCTTCCGCGGTCGAAGCGACGAGCCAGTCCGGGACCTCGTTCTGCTGAGCGGCCGTATGGGCTCGCTCGGCGAAGCGCAAGGACAGCCCTGCGTCACCGGTCGCCGCCGCGGCTCGAGCGACCATCCAGTCACTGACGATCCACTGCTCCATCGCGCCGGCGTTCAACCAGTGGAATCGCGTGCCAAAGGCCGCGGTCAGTAGTTCGACGTCATCGTCGGCGTTGCGCGTTGACTCCAGGAGCTCCCAGCACCGATTGAACAGTTGCGTCGCCAATTCTCGGTCATCCAATTGCGCCACGTCGAAAGTTTAAAGGTCGTTCACGCAGCACGTTGGGCGATATCGTCGCACGTCCAAAATCAACCCCGCACCACCTCGAACCAAATCAGCACGACGGGGGTTTCATCTTCGACCGTGTCACCTTCAGAGGTCCAGAATCGCTGATGTCCGGCTCGCCATTCGTCGAGTGACTTGTCGCCTTCGCCCTCGGCTTGGGCGAAGTGCCACGGAACCTCGATGAACGGTACGGTCTCGACTTCATTGACGACGACCGTGGCGATGCGATTCGTTTCGTCGTCAACGAGCGCCAGGAGTTCTCCTTCGACCTCTAACTCTTCGTTCTCACGGACGTACTCAATCAAGAGTCCGGCGGTTGCACGCTTGTGGCCGTCCAGGATCAGCTGATTCAGGCGCTGTCGCATTGGGCCCGGTGAACCGATCTCGAGTGTTCGGAGCCCATCCACGATCGCAAACGGCATACGGCTCCTCGACTCTTCCATCTTTGGTAGTCAATCTACGGCGTGATCACTCGCAACGACGAAGTGATAAACATCGTCTGTGTCGAAGCCGATTCGAGTGCTCTTGACCGTGCTGGGCGCCGCCCTCGTGATCGGTGCACTCTTGGCGTTCGTGCTCCCTCTTCCTGATTCCACCGAGGCGACAACGGTCATCACCACGACGACGCTGCCGTGTTCGAATCCGAAACTTGCGTCGGATGTCCAGATCGACCAATGTCTCGAGTCGGCGATCAAAGTGCAGACCGCTCAGATGACTTCGTTGCTACGAGATGAGTCCTCCTACTTCCACTACGCGAGCGCGGCCCAGGACTGGCGTGTTGCGCAGCGCACCCAATCGACGTTCCGGTCCTACGCGCGCCAAGAGTGTCTGGCCGAGGCGAATCCCTACCAATCGGGAACCATCGTGCCGATCATTTACGGCGAATGCGTGATCGGCTTGGACAACCAACGACTGGCCTTTCTGCGCCGCGCAGTCGCGTCGTTCAAGAAAGGTGGCGAAGCGCAAGCGACGTCGTGATCGGCCTCGAAGTGCACGATGACTCGCGATAGGGTCGCTCCGTGTCCGCGCTCGCCCTGACCATCATCCTCGCCGCGGCGGCGTGTGCGTTCGCGTGGATTGCGTCACTAGTGTCCGGCGACACGTCGTGGGTCGATCGCATGTGGTCGATCGTGCCGGTGATCTACGTGTGGGTCTTCGCGGCGTACGCACATTTGCGCAACCCGCGATTGGACGTGATGGCCACGCTGGTCACGCTCTGGGGCGTACGACTGACGTACAACTTCGCCCGCAAGGGTGGCTACAGCGGCGTCGAGGACTATCGCTGGGCCGTGCTGCGCGACTCGATGCGACCGTGGCAGTTCCAACTGTTCAATCTCTTCTTCATCGTGCTGTATCAGAACGCGCTCCTGGTGCTGATCACTTTGCCCGCCTGGAGCGCCTTCCAACATCGCTCGACATCCTTCGGCCCATTGGACGCTCTGCTGACGGTGCTCTTCCTCCTCTTCACGCTCGGAGAGACCGTCGCCGACCAACAGCAATGGGACTTCCACCGGTGGAAGAGCACCGAAGTTGCAGCCGGACGAACACCCAATCCTCGATTCCTCCAGAGTGGGCTGTTCCGGTTCTCGCGACACCCCAACTATTTCTTCGAACTCGCCCAATGGTGGGTGGTGTTCCTCTTTGGCGCGGTGGCCGCTCGGTCCGTTCTCGAATGGACCATGATCGGACCATTTCTGTTGACGCTGCTCTTCGTCGGTTCGACGCGATTCACGGAGAAGATCTCGCGAGAGAAGTACCCCGAGTACGAACTCTTCCAACGCTCCACGTCGGCCGTCGTTCCATGGTTCGCGCACAGTGTCGCGATCGTGCAGGTTCCCGAGACCTGAACGCGCCGCCAGCGCCGGCGTAGCGAATTGTGGCCTCAGGAGTCGTCAGTACAATCGCTCTGTGAAGCCCCAGAAGATCATCCTCTACTACGGGTTCACGCCCCTCGACGATCCCGACGCCATTCGGCTGTGGCAGCGCACACTCTGCGAGATGCTCTCGCTGAAGGGTCGTATCCTCATTTCGCGTCACGGCATCAACGGAACGCTCGGCGGGCCGATCGAGGACCTCATCCGTTACATCGCGGCGACCAAGGAGTATCTCGGATTTCGGGACATCGACTTCAAGTGGTCCGAGGGATCGGCGCAGGACTTTCCCCGACTTCGCGTTCGCGTCCGTGACGAGATCGTGTCGTTCGGCGCTGCGAACGAGTTGGTGGTCGATCGTCACGGCGTCGTTGGTGGCGGCGTGCACTTGAAGCCCGAACAGGTCCACGAGCTCGTCGAGGAACGTGGCGACGAGGTCGTCTTCTTCGACGCGCGTAATTCGTTCGAAGCGGCGATCGGCCGATTCAAGAACGCCATCGTCCCCGACGTCCAAGCGACGCGCGACTTCGCGTCGATGCTCGACAGTGGTCACTTCGACCACCTCAAAGACAAAGCCGTGGTCACGTACTGCACTGGTGGCGTTCGCTGCGAAGTACTCTCGGCGCTGATGGTCCGTCGCGGATTCCAAGAGGTCTACCAACTCGACGGCGGCGTCGTGCGTTACGGCGAAGCCTTCGGCGACGACGGTCTCTGGGAAGGTTCGCTGTATCTCTTCGACGCTCGAATGCACCACGAGTTCTCTGACCATACGACGGTAATCGGCGTCTGCGAACGATGCGCGGCGCCCACGAGTCAGTACCACAACTGCGCCAACCTGGCCTGTCGAAAGTTGATCCTTCTCTGTCAGGAGTGCGAACTCGACAACGTCAGCACGAACTGTTCTCCACTGCACGCCGACAGCGCGCCGAGCGAACGCAGCGCCTGAAAAAGAGAACCTCCGGCGATCACTCGCCGGAGGTCTCTTGAGATCAAGTACTTCGAATGTGACTAGTGGTGACTGTGCCCGTGACTCTTGGAACCGAAGCTGAAGGCACCGAAGCCTGAACTGTGGCTCTTGCTGTGACCCTTGCTGTGACCGAACGTAGATCCGATGTTCACCGAGTTGGCGTTGAGGCTCCCCGCGGTCGAGCCCGGGAGGCCGACGGCGCTGATCTCGACACCGGTGACCACGGCGGCGAACGATGAGGCCGCGCCACCCGAGGTGTAGGTCGTGGTGCCTGAGACGTCCACGGTCAGTGTCGTGTTGTGAAAGCCCGTGATCGTGATCACGTCACCGGCGACGCCCGTGACCTTGCCAAAGACGTGGTCCAGGAAGATGGTGACCTTGGTCACCGTCTGGGGCGAGGTCGAGGTCAACGCGAGGCTGACCTGTTCACCGACGGCGAGGTCACCGACGACGCCGGCGGTCTTGCCTTCGAAGTAAGTGGTCGTGCCAGGGACGGTGGTGTAGGTCGTCGTGGTGCCGTGACGACCCTTCAGAGTGATCGAGTTCGTGCCCAGCGCACTCACGGTGCCACTGGCGTGCGTCGACAACGCGGTACTTCGGCGCCCAGATGTTCACCGAGTTGGCGTTGAGGCTGCCCGCGGTCGAGCCCGGGAGGCCGACGGCGCTGATCTCGACACCGGTGACCACGGCGGCGAACGATGAGGCCGCGCCACCCGAGGTGTAGGTCGTGGTGCCTGAGACGTCCACGGTCAGTGTCGTGTTGTGAAAGCCCGTGATCGTGATCACGTCGCCGGCGACGCCCGTGACCTTGCCGCTCACGCGCTCCAGGCAAGATCACGACCTTGGTCACCGTCTGGGGTGAGGTCGAGGTCAACGTCAGGTTGACTCGCTCTCCGACGGCGAGGTCACCGACGACGCCGGCGGTCTTGCCTTCGAAGTAAGTGGTCGTGCCAGGGACGGTGGTGTAGGTCGTCGAGGTGCCGTGACGACCCTTCAGAGTGATCGAGTTCGTGCCCAGCGCACTCACGGTGCCACTGGCGTGCGTCGACAATGGGTACCTTCGGCACCCAGATGTTCACCGAGTTGGCGTTGAGGCTGCCCGCGGTCGAGCCCGGGAGGCCGACGGCGCTGATCTCGACACCGGTGACCACGGCGGCGAACGATGAGGCCGCGCCACCCGAGGTGTAGGTCGTGGTGCCTGAGACGTCCACGGTCAGTGTCGTGTTGTGAAAGCCCGTGATCGTGATCACGTCACCGGCGACGCCCGTGACCTTGCCAAAGACATGGTCGAGGAAGATGGTGACCTTGGTCACCGTCTGAGGCGACGTCGAGGTGAGCGCGAGGCTGACCTGTTCACCGACGGCGAGGTCACCGACGACGCCGGCGGTCTTGCCTTCGAAGTAAGTGGTCGTGCCAGGGACGGTGGTGTAGGTCGTCGTGGTGCCGTGACGACCCTTCAGGGTGATCGAGTTCGTGCCCAGCGCACTCACGGTGCCACTGGCGTTGCTCCACGAACCATGATCATGCGATGAAATGTTGGAATGGCCACGTGCGTGCGATCCCTGTCCCGCGAGGGCGACTCCTGCAGTGCCGAACGCGAGTGCAAGGCACACGGCCGAGGCGGCCGCCCCTCGAAGTACGCGACTTGACTTAGATGTCAACATGATTTGCCCTTTCAATACCCCCACCGAACGCGGTGAGTACACCTCCAAGTATCGCGGACGAATCTGTGAAAGCTCTGTGAGGGCAATGTGGATTCACACAACTCGACATGCCGTTGTCGTCATCAACCCGTAACAAACATCGTCACCAAGCCGTAACATTTCTCCGATTGCTCCGCCGTCATACGAAAACGCAGTAGTCGTCTTTTGCGCGTTACGCACTTCTTCCACAGTGGAGTCGCGGCTGCCACCCTTTGACGAATCACCAAGGTCCGTACCACTCCGCGTCGACGCGGGCTTCCATCGGCTCGATGGCCTCACGTCGTTCCGAAGTCGTGGAGCGAACGGCGTGTATCAACGCGACGAGCACGAGCACGAGACCAAGGACGAAGGCGCCGAGCGCCGCGTTCGCGCTGTGCAAATAGACAGCGAAGACCCGGAAGTCGAACATGAAGAATGCCAACGCACCGAGGACGATCACCGGAGCGCGTTCGAGGGCGAAACCGACGCCGACCGCGCACAGTGCCGAGAGCAGTCCCAGCAGCACACCCCCGAGATGGTTTGGGAACGAAAGAGCGAACGCGCCGACGAAACATCCGAGCTCCGAGACGACCAACGCCGTGGGAGCAGGTCGGAGCATCTGGAGACTCATCAGTCCGACGGCGGCGAAGAAGAACCACACCAGTAGTGCGATTTCGGTCGACGTGGCGTGTAATTGCGCAACGCTGCCGACGCCGGAGAGCGTCAGGACCACGCCGAGGATCGTGGTCAGAAACGGCAACGAACGGTCGCGGTTTCTCCAAAGCGATGCGCTCACTGCCAGCACGACGGCACCGACGCAGAGCAGCGCGAGACCGTGATGGTGTTCGGCCCTGGGACCCACGACGATCGCCGTGGCCGCTGCGGCACCGGACGTGCCGAGGAGCTGGAGGAAGCTGCGCAGTCGTCTCGAGCCAGCGTCGCCGATCTGTGCGACGACGAAACCTCCCGCGAGTCCCGCGACAGTGACCGCGAGCGCCACACTCAGGTGGCCCGCCAGCGCGATGCTGCGCCAATAGTGATTCAGGAAGAGGGCAGCCGCAAGGCCCACGACCACGACGCCCAGATAGACGAGCGCTTCCGCGATCGGCGAGACCCGTGGCCGCGCCGGCTCGAGGCGCGTCGCGACTGTGTCGCTCGACTCCAGAGCGAGGATCTCGACGCCCTGATCCGGACTCACGATGCCGGCGTCGACCCAACCCTGCACTTTCGTGCGCCACTGATCGGCCGGTTCGGCCCAGCGCTGCACGATTCTGCGCAGTGGCTCAAACTCTCGTCGTCGGTCTCGGGACACGTGTACCCCCGAAGAGAAATTTACTAGTCGGCCACACCAGTCAGTATTTCGTCGGTCTGTATGGCGTTTTCGGAGTAGACGTACTTTCCGCCGCGCAACCACGAACATCCTGCGGCCAACAGGCACGCCAACACCGCCGAGTCACAGGCCGCGTGCAGTCCGTTGTGGAATGGTTTGGTGATTATTGATGGAAAGAAGCTGCGCTTCGCCAACGCCAATTGCGTGTGCGCCGGCAGACTCGCGATGACGTGGGGACTCAAGAGGTGCTCGAGCGGGTTGTAGCCGAGGAACGACGCGAACAACGTCGACACCGGAGGCAGAGCGGCGACGCGGCGAGCGTCCACGACGGGCACGCCGACCGACGTCAGTCCGTGGAAGACCGACGCGGGGAGCGTCGACGACAGTCCGATGATCATCAGCGTGAAGAAGATGCCGATGGAGAGGACCTGACCGGAGTTTTGGAACGTCGAGTTCATCCCCGAACCGACGCCCCGATGCTGTCGCGGCAGACTGTTCATCACGCCGGCGCGGTTCGGCGCCGCGAAGGCGCCCATCGCGAGGCCGTTCAACAAGAGCAGCCCGCCGAACTCGTAGTAGTTGAAGTCGACGGGCAGCAGTTCGAGCAAGAAGAACGACAGCGCCGCCACGAGCATGCCGGCCGACGCGAAGGGCCGCGATCCGAATCGATCGGACAGCGCGCCCGAGATCGGCCCGGCGATCAAGAACCCGAGGGTCAGCGGCAGCATCGCGATGCCGGCCCACAGCGGCGTGCGCGCGAAGTCGTAGCCGTGCAACGGCAGCCAGATCCCCTGCAGCCAGATCACCAGCATGAACATCAGTCCCCCGCGCCCGACCGACGCGAGAAAACTCGAGATGCTGCCGGCGCTGAAGGCGCGGATGCGAAAGAGCGACAGGCGGAACATCGGGTCAGGCGAGCGCCGCTCGACCTGGGTGAAGACGAAGAGCATGGCGACCCCGCCGACGAGTGCCCCGATGACCAGCGGACTGAGCCAACCCATCGTGCGACCGCCGTACGGCTGGATGCCGTAGGTGATCCCGACCATGATGGCGATGAGACCGAGCGCGAACGTGATGTTGCCGGGCCAGTCGATGTTCGTGTCGGCGTGTCGCGGGATCTCCTTCAACTTCCGATACGCCCACACCGTCCCAAAGAGTCCGATGGGGACCGAGACGATGAAGATGAGTCGCCACTGGATCGGCGCGAGTATCCCGCCCAGGACCAGGCCGATGAAGGACCCACTGATACCGGCGATCTGGTTGATACCGAGCGCCATCCCGCGCTGGTGCTCGGGGAAGGCGTCGGTGAGGATCGCCGACGAGTTGGCGATGAGGATCGCGGCGCCAACGCCCTGGAAGATGCGCATGATCACGAGGTACAGCGCCGCGGCCGTACCCGACATCCACGTCACGCTCAGCAGGAGCGAGAAGAACGTGTAGACGACGAAACCCATGTTGTAGAGCCGGACGCGACCGTACATGTCGCCGAGGCGGCCGAAGGTCACGACGAGCACGCTGGTGACCACCATGAAACCGAGGATCATCCACAGCAGGTAGAAACTGTTGCCCGGCAGCAAGGGGTCCAAATGGATGCCGGTGAAGATGTCCGGGAGCGCGATGAGCATGATCGAGATGTCGATCGTGGCCATCAACATGCCGAGCGTCGTGTTGGAGAGGACGACCCATTTGTAGCGGTCGTCGGGGTTCTTCGTCGATCCGTCCGTCGCTGAGCGTTCGGGGCCCGACACCGCTACTTCTCGAGCAGACCCGCGGGGACGCCGTCGAGCGAACGCAGTATCGCGATCGCCAGTTCGCGCGCCGAATCGGCGTCGAGTTCCAGTCCCACCCTCGAGCTCGCGCCCGAGCGAGGGATTGATGACGTCCACCATCAACGCGTGTCCGGCGCCGAAGTGCACGGGGTGGTCGAAGTAGACCGTCGCGTCCGTGGCGCGAAACCACCCGTTCGCGCCCTTGGCACTCCCGGTGACGGCGATTCGTTCAGTCTCGTAGGTACACATGGCGACCTACTTCTTCCCGGCGAGGTGCTCGTCCGTAGAACTTCCAAGATCTCGCCCCACGCTTCGGTCGCGACCTCGGGCCGATACGACGGCCGGTCGACGCGCGAAGAAGCGCGTGACCGGCTCCTTCGTACTCGTGGAACGTGAACTCCTTGCGTTCTCGGTGAGCAACCCGCGAAGCGTCTCGGTCTGCTCGGGCGACGGGTACTGGTCTTCGAGTCCGAAGAGACCGAGCAGCGGGCACGAGAGATTCGGCAACAACGGGACGATCGACGTCGCCTTCATGCCCGAACTCTCCGGCGGGTCCATGACGACGAAGGCGCCGTAGCAGTCGACGGCGGCGTCGAGATCGAGGCTGCAGGCCGCGAGTACGGACTGCCGTCCGCCGGAGCAGTAGCCGATGACGCCGACCTTCTGATTCGAACTCGACAGCGCGCGCAAGTACGCCGCCGCCGCGCCCACGTCACCGACCAGTTGAGTCGTCCGGCACACCACCGCGCGCTCGCGCCGGCAGCGGCCGCGTCATCGGAACTCTCTCCGGGCGATTCACGGCTAGTAGAGGTTGACGCAGATGGCGTTGTAGCCATTCGCGGCGAACTTGCGAACGATCTCCTTGCGTCGCTTCGTCGTACCCCGGGAAGTGGTGGATGACCACGACGCCGCCGACCGGCTCATCGGACTCGGTCGTCGCGAGGTAGGCCTCGACCGATTGGTCGTCGTAGGAATCGAAGTAAATCGTCTCGGCACGCAGGTTCGAGGTCATGGGGCACCGCTTTCTCTGGGATTTTCAACTCATTGTACCGACGTTCGTCACGACCAATTCAGGGTAGGACGATCTCGAATCCGAACTCGAACACGTCCAGGAGGCTCGGCGAAGCGCGCAGTCTCGCCGCGTCGCCGGTCACTTCAAAATCGTCGCGCTCGAGCAGTTCGTCAAGGCTCTTGGACCCCGACGCGAACGACGCGAACGCGGCGACCGAGCTGATGATCCCGACCGAGCCGACGGTGCGCGCGCCTCGTCGAGCGTGCAACACGCCGTTTCGCACGCCAAAACTCCAGCGTTCGTCGCCGCGATCGGCGACGACGAGTTCCACCTCGATCTCGAAGTCCGCCGCCCGTCGGGCCGTTCAGGCGGACTCCCATGAGATCAAGCAGTAGCTCCGGTGTCATCGAACGCACGATGCCCGAACCCAGGGCGTTGCCCGCGAGTCCCTTCAGGACCGTCCCGTTCGATCGCAGTTCCATCGCGCCACTGAGATAGAAGTCGCGCCACGGCCCCGACTCGCTCTGGTATCCGAGCTGTTCGAGCGCGTCGGCCTGCAGGAGCCGGGCCGCTTCATTCTCCGGCTCAGCGAAGACGACGTGGTTGACGACCTCGACCACCCATCGGTAGTCGCCCTCGGCGAAGGACGTGCGGGCCCGTTCCAGACGGCGTCCGCGCCGCCCATGAACTCCACGTAGCGCGTCGCCGCTTCGACGGGCGGGTGGGGATTGAGATGGGCCGGGTTACCGTCGAACCATCCGAGGTAGCGCTGATAGACCGCCTTGGCGTTGTGCGAGAGCGTTCCGTAGTAGCCGCGGTTGAAGAACTCGTCACCGAGACCGGCCGGCAGTTCGAGTTCTTCGGCGATCTCGTTCATCGTCAGTCCATGGTTCGCCATTCGAAGGGTCTGGTCGTGCACGTAGCGATAGGCGTCGCGCTGACTCGCCAGGTACGTCGACAGATCGGCCTGCCCCCATCGGGGCCAGTGGTGACTCGCGAAGAGGACGTCGCACTGAGCGGCGTAGAGCTCGAGTGACTGGTCGATGTACTTGCTCCACATCAGCGCGTCACGGACCTGGGCGCCACGAAGCGTGTAGACGTTGTGCTGGTTCGCGGTGCAGTTCTCGGCCACGCACAGGGCGCGCTCGGCGGGCACGTAGATGTTCATCTCGGCCGGCGCCTCGGTGCCGGGCGTGAGTCTGGAAGATCAGTCGCACCCCGTCGACGTCCAACTCCTCGCCCGTCGCGGTGATCTCGTGCGTGGGTGCGATCGAGCGCGACACTCGGCAGTCCGGGCATTCCCTTGCCGAGGCCGGTGTCGACGTGACCTTGGGTGTCCTTCGGCAGCAGGACGCCATACATATACATGGCGCGACGGATCATGACCGTGCCCGCGAGGACGTTCTCACTGATGGCGGCGTCGAGGAAGCCGACCGGAGCGATGACCGACACACGACCACTCGCGACGTCATCGTCGCTCACCACGCCGCGGACGCCGCCGAAATGATCGGTGTGGCTATGGGTGTAGATCACCGCTCGCACGGGCCTTTCGCCCAGGTGCTCATTCACCATGTGCAGCGCCGCACGCGCCGTCTCTTCCGATGTGAGTGGATCGATGACGATCCAACCGGACTTCCCGGAGATGAACGTCACGTTCGAGATGTCCATCCCTCGGACTTGGAATATCGAGGGCGTGACCTCGAAGAGTCCGGCGATGTTGTTGAGGCGGCCCTGGCGCCACAGGCTGGGGTTCACCGTCGCGGGCGGCTCCACCGTTTCGGGGTCGTCGAGGAAGGCGTATGCGTCAAGGTCCCAGAGCACCTGGCCGAAACGCCCGAGGACCTGACGCGGCGTCCCCGGTGCGATCATGCCGCGGGTGGCGCGCTCGAAGTCGCTCGCTGACGCCTCGGCAAGGCTCGTGAGGACGACTCGCTGGAGGTGCTCGGTCGACGGACTCGCTGGTTTGCGTTCGGGCGTCGCGTCCACCGGGGACTCCCTTCTCGATCGACGTCTCGATTATGACCTTATCTATGGCGCACAGCACCGCCCACTGACGACGACGCCCGGGGCCATCCGTGTGGGCGCAGCGGTCCCGGCGTCGCGGGTCGCGCCGACACTCTAGATTCTCGTCATGGCACAACGCGACGTCACTTTTCCAAACCGTTTTTCATGGGGCACCTCGACCTCGGGCTATCAAACCGAAGGAGGCGGATCCAACACCGACTGGTGGCGCTACGAGCGCGCCGAGGGTACGCACTGCGCCGAAGTGTGCGGCGACGCCTGTGACTCGTGGAACCGCTACGAAGAGGACCTCGACCTACTCGTCGAATTGGGACTGAACTCGTACCGACTGTCGGTCGAATGGGCGCGCGTCGAACCACAACGAGGTCAGATCGATTCCGAGGCACTCGCGCACTACCGCCGAATGCTCGAAGCCTGTCGCGCCCGGGACATCTTGCCCGTCGTGACCCTTCACCACTTCACGCTTCCGCTGTGGGTCGCCGATCTCGGAGGATTCGAGAGTCCGGAGATCGCGGCGCTCATGGGCAGCTACGCCCTCGTCGTCGGCGACGCCCTCGGCGACCTGATCGGCATCGCGTGCACGGTGAACGAACCGAACATCGTCGCGCTCATGGGCTATCTCATGGGTCTCTTCCCACCGGCCCAGAGTGAGTGGGCGCGCTTCTCCCAGGTCAACACCGCCCTGCGCGCCTGTCACGTCGCGATGCGCGACGCCCTGCGCTCGCTTCCCGGGAGCTACCCGATTGGCTTGACGCTGTCCATGCACGAATACGAGGCGCTCCCGGGTGGCGAGAAACTGATGGAGTCGATTCGCGACGAAGAGGAAGACCGGTATCTACGCGAAGTGGGTGACGACGACTACATCGGCGTGCAGTGCTACACCAAGCTCGTCTTTGGCCCCGATGGGCTGGTCGCGCACCCCGAAGGCGAACTCACCGAGATGGGCTATCTCTTCTGGCCCCAGAGCGTCGAGTACACGATTCGCCGGACGGCTTCGATGGTGGAGATCCCGATCATCATGACCGAGAACGGGATCGGTACCGACGATGACGAGCAGCGCATTCGCTACCTCACCGCGGCGTTAGACGGACTCGCCAACGTGATCGACGACGGCATCGACGTCCGCGGTTACTTCCAGTGGTCGCTCCTCGACAACTTCGAGTGGACCTTCGGGTATCGGCCAAAGTTCGGCATCGTCGCGGTCGACCGCACGACCTTCGAGCGCACGCCCAAACCCTCAGCGCGCTGGTACGCCGACGCGACGAAAGCGTTCACGACGCCCCGCTAGTCCCGTCACCGACTCGACACCGAACTGTCAGACCCGCTGGATAAGGTGACGACACTCCCGCTACTACGACGACTTCACGATGAAGGAGAATGAGATGCCTGACGTACGACCCCGCTATCAACTCGTCGCCCTGGACGGTCCCGACCCCATCGCGCTCGCCAACTTCTACGCGCGACTCACCGGACTCGAGGTCGAGCCACTCGGCGACTTCAAGCCCGAAGAGGTCGAGTGGATCGAACTCGACAACGGCTCGCATCCGACCATCGCGTTCCAGAAGGTTCCGAACTACGTGGCGCCCACCTGGCCCACCGGCGCAGTCCCGCAACAGCTCCACTTGGACTTTCTCGTCCCCGACCTCGACGAGGGCGAGGCGCACGCCCTGGCGGTCGGCGCCACGAAGCACGACTACCAGCCGGGGACCACGTTCCGCGTCTATCTCGATCCGGTGGGTCACCCGTTCTGTTTGGTGCTCTCGAACGACTAAGCCGTTCGCTTCGTCATGTCGCGTCGAGGCCATCGAGTCAGGTCATCAACCCACTCGACGTCGACGCCAGTACGTGACTGTCCAAGAAACGTGTCATGAGCGCCGCACTCAGACGTCCGTACTCGGGCTCGAGGTCGTAGGCGTGTTCGAGTCCGTCGAAGACGTGGAGTTCACAACGCGCCCCCGCGTCACTTAACGATTCGCACATGCGGGCACTCTCGTGCCAGTCGACCCTCGCGTCACGGTTCCCCGTCAACAAGAGTGTCGGCGGATAATTAGGGCCGACGAAGTTGATCGGACTCATGGCCCGCAGGCGTTCCTCGGAGACGTCGTCACCGAGCAAGTACTTCATGCTCTTGGGCGAACCCTTCGACCGTGCATCGTCGCTCAAGAAATCCATTGGGGCGTAAAAGGCGATCGACGCCGCGACCGCGTGCGGACTCGTACCGGCCAAGAGCAACGACAGGCAGCCGCCGGCCGAGTTGCCCGAGACCGCCAACTTGGAACTCGCGAGACCGAGTGATTTCGCTTCGTCATGGAAATATCCAAAGGCCGTGTGCACGTCATCGATCGCCGCGGGCCACAACGCTTCGCCGGCCAATCGGTACTCACACGCGAGCGACGTGTAGCCGGCGCGGCCGAGTGCGATCGCATAGCCGGCGAGTTGTCGGCGGTCTCCTTCGACGAACGCGCCGCCGTAGATGAGCAACACGCCACTGCCGTTGGGAGCGGGCGGTCGATAGAGGTCGGCGAGGAGATCACGACCGCCGCCCTGGCCGACTTTCACCGTTTCGACTTCCACCCGATCTGACATGGCACTACCTTCCTCGTCACGTGTCGTCGAGCCTACCGACGTCGCTTCAGAGAAACTAGGCCAGAGACAACAGCGCGATTCCCGCCACGACGACGATCGCGGGAACCATGATGACGCGCGCCTTGCCCTCTTTGAAGAACACCACACCGATCGCCGCGGCCCACACGACGCCGGTCTCGCGAAGCGCGCTCACGACGCCGAGAGGTGCTCGGGTCTGGGCGTACAGCACGATCGTGTACGCGAGGAGTGACATGGGACCGGCGAGGAGTCCGATGCCAATCGTCGAACGGTTCTCGGACCAACGCCAACCGCGACGAATGACCACCGCGATCAACCACAGGGTCGATTGCATCACGAAGAGCACCACGGCGTAGCGCAACGTGTCGTGACTTCGCCGGACGCCGAGCCCGTCGACCACGGTGTAGACCGCGATCGCCGCGCCCGTCGCCAGTGCCCAGTAGATCCCGACGCGGTCGAGCTTCGAGGAGTTGCGGACGTAGGCCAGGCTCACGATGCCGACGACGATCAAGAAGATGCCGAAGGTCCCTCGCAGATCGACGTGTTCGCTCGCGAAGATCAGACCACCGATCGAGACCAACAACGGTGCGACCCCGCGCGCGATGGGATAGGCGCGCGAGAAGTTGGCGCGTTGATACGAGCCCATCAAGAACAGTTCGTAGCCGAGGTGACAGACCACTGAGGCCAGCACGAAGGGCCAGGCCGCCGCGCGCGGCAGCCCGATGAACGGCAACGCGATCCAACTGACCAGCGCCGTTCCCAGGTTCATCAACGCAAAACTCGTGACCTGTGACGAGATTCCCTTGGCCATGGCGTTCCACACAGCGTGGATCAGACCGGCGAGCAGGACGAGGAAGACGATTGCGAGACTCACGAGAACCGAATCTCGTCGTCGAATCGCACGTTGAGAATCCTAGGAGGGACGTTGCATTCGCTTGGATCGCCGCCCTCAAAGTACCGGGTCGTCACCATATAGACTTACGATTCGCGTCTCGGGGTCTCGACCTTGGGAACACCGAGGACCTGTGGTGCAGCTCGGAGTGCACGCCGCCCTGTCAAGGCGGAGGTCGCGGGTTCAAATCCCGTCAGGTCCGCTCGACACCCGAAAGGGTGACGAGGAGGTCGAGTAGCTCAGTCGGTAGAGCGCGCGCCTGAAAAGCGTGAGGTCACCGGATCGACGCCGGTCTCGACCACCAGCAAGTCGCCCCACGGACTCCTCACGAGCTCTGTGGGGCGACTTTTTGTGTAGCGACCACCTCGGCGAGGACGACGCGCTGACGAACATGGTGTCCGCTCGGCGTCTCGCGCCACGTTCCGGCGGCGACGAGGTTGCGCCGAAGGCGTTGAATCGCCAGTTGCTCATCGCCAATGGACGCGGGCACGAGACCGAGTGCTTCGATTCGCGCGACCACGGTAGCCCCACGAATCCGCTGCACGTAGTAGGCGCTGACGCGGTTGCGATGACGATTCGACGCCGTCGAGGACCGGTAGAAGAACTGCTCGACTTCGGGCTCCGGCGGCATCGACATGGATCGAACCTACCGAGCCGGTGTCACAGTGAGTCCCGTGCAAGGATGCTCGGAGGAGTTGGAGCGACCATGGAGAATCTGGCGTCAGTGGAGCCGCGTTTCGCGGCCCAAGAGTCGGGCGTCGCGTGGCCGACGCACGAGTGGCCGAGGGGCGAGTCCGCGCATCAGGACGAGCTCGACGCGGTGGTCGACGAGATGTTCACGCACGAGGACCTGGCGATCACGAACGCCGTCGTCGTCGTCCAGGGCGGCAAGGTGCTGGCGGAGCGCTACGGCGGCGAGCAGTTCCACTTCGACCGGCCGGCCGAACCGATCACTTCTGAGAGTCAACTGCTCTCGTGGTCGATGGCCAAGTCGATGCTCCACATGATCGTGGGCACGTTGGTCGACGAGGGCCGCTTGGACCCCGATCAACTGGCGCCGGTTCCAGAGTGGAGTGACGACGTCGATCCCCGCCACCAGATCCAGGTTCGCGATCTGCTCGCCATGCGCGACGGACTCGCCTTCGTCGAGGAGTACCAGATCGGCCAGACGAGTCACGTCATCGACATGCTCTACGGCGACGGCAAGGACGACATGGCCGCCTTCACCGCGGCGCTGCCCCTCGCCCACGAGCCGGGCACGTTCTACAACTACTCGAGCGGCACGACGAACATCCTGAGTCGCATCGTCGCGGACCTCGTCGGCTACGGCGAGGACTATCGCGACTACCTCGAACGTCGCCTGTTCGGACCGATCGGGATGACGAGCGCCGTCGCGACCTTCGACACCAGCGGCGTCTTCGTCGCCTCGAGCTTCGTGCACGCACGCGCCCTCGACTTCGCCAAGTTCGGTCTGCTCTACCTGCGCGGCGGTGAGTGGGAGGGTGAACAGCTCATCTCACGCGAGTGGGCTGCCACGGCCCAGGTGCCGTTGAGCGTCGAAGCGTCGAGTGAATGGCTCTACTCGTGGAAGTGGTGGGTCAGCGGCGACCGGTACGGCACCTACTGGGCCAACGGCTTCGAGGGCCAGATGATCTCGGTCGTACCAGCGCTCGATGCCCTCATCCTGCGATTCGGTCACACACCCGAGGAGAACTCCGCACCGCGGATGGCGTGGCGCGAGCGGGTCCTGGCGGTGCTCGCCAAGTAACTAACCCTCTTCGCTGGTGAATCCCAGGTCCTGGGAGGTGAAGAGCGCGTCGAAGGCGATCCCCTCCTCGGCCGCCATCGCGCTCACCGTGCCGCCGCGATCGACGACGGCGAACAACATGATCACCTCGGCGCCGTACTCCTGGACGACGTGCGCGGCTTCCAGCAGACTCGTTCCCCTCGTGACGGTGTCTTCGGTGATGACGACGCGGTCGCCCGGTTCGAGCACGCCGGCGATACGCCCGCCCGCGCCGTGGTCCTTGACCTCTTTGCGTACGCTGAACGCGTTGATACTGCGTCCACGCGTCGCGGCGACACCGGCCGTGATGAACGTCGCGCCGTCGGCACCCATCGTGAGTCCGCCGAGCGCCGTGGTCTCTTCGGGAAGGCGCTCGAGGATCAGCGTCGCGAGATCGACCATGACCTCGGGCGCGCAGATCGTCTTCTTGGAGTCGATGAACCACGTCGACGGCCGACCGGACTTCAAGATGAAGTCACCGCGTCGGACGGAGTGTTCGCAGTAGATGTTCGCGGACCCGCTCGCGTGCGTCACTCATGACAACTCCACCTCCCCCGTGCCGGACCGAATCGATCCGACCATCATGGCGCTCACACCGTTGGCGCTCGCGATCGACACCGCGGCGTCGGCCGCGTCGGCGTCGAGCGCCACCACCATGCCCAGACCGCAGTTGAAGACCCGGACCATCTCGTCGGCGTGCACGCGGCCGCGGCGCTGGATCTCGAAGAAGATCCGCGGCGTCTCGAAGCTGTCCATCTCGATGAAGGCGTCGAGTTCGGGCGTCAAGATCCGTGCGACGTTGCCGACGATCCCGCCGCCCGTGATGTGCGCACAGGCGTGGAGCGCGTCGCCGATACCGACGCGCAGCGCCGTGACCGTCGGGGCGTAGATGACCGACGGCACGAGCAGTTCGTCGCCGAGGCTGCGCTCGGCGCCGTCCCAGGCCGGGGCACTGAGGTCGCCAACGTCGCTCACCAGGACGCTTCGGGCGAGCGAGTACCCGTTCGATCGAAGCCCCGGCGACGCGAAGCCGATCAAGACGTCACCGTCGCGAACGCGCTCGGGACCGAGTTCGTCACCGCGCTCGACGACGCCGACGGCGAATCCCGCCACGTCTAGGTCATCGGGCGCCATGACGCCCGCGTGTTCCGCGGTCTCGCCACCGAGGAGGGCGGTCTTGGCGATCCGACAGCCTTCGGCGATGCCGGTCACCAACTCTTCGAGGCGCGCCGGTTCGAGTTTGCCGACGGCGACGTAGTCGAGGAGGAAGATCGGCTCCGCACCGACGCAGGCGAGGTCGTCGACCAACATCGCGACGAGGTCGATCCCGACCGAGTCGTAGCGGCCGACCTGACGCGCGATGTCGAGTTTGGTGCCGACGCCGTCGGCCGAGGCGACGAGCACCGGCGACGTGTACTTCGACGTGTCGAGGGCGAACAGCCCGCCGAAGCCGCCGATGCCGCCCAACACCTCGGACCGCTTCGTCGTGGCGACAATCTTCTTGATTCGCTCGACCGCCGCGTCACCCGCTTCAATCGACACTCCCGAACTCGCGTACGTCATGCCGTTGAGGGGCTGTTCGAGCAGTCGGCTCACCAGCGGCTGCCTGCGGTTCCCAACACGACCGGTGTTGGCGCGGGATACGAGCCGGTGAGACAGGCGTCACAGCACTCACCGTCGAGTTGGATGGCGTTTCTCAGGTTCTCCAGCGAGATGAACTCGAGCGAGTCCGAACCGATGAACTCGTTCATCTCGGGAATCGTGTTGTTCGCCGCGAGCAGGTCGTCGCGCGTCGGCGTGTCGATGCCGTAGTAACAGGGGTTCATGAAGGGCGGCGACGAGATCCGCAGGTGCACCTCTTTGGCGCCAGCGTCACGCAGCATCTTGACGATCTCGCGCGTCGTGGTGCCGCGCACGATCGAGTCGTCGACGACGATGAGGCGCTGACCCTCGATGTTCTCGCGCAGCGGGTTCAACTTACGTCGAACGGTCGCCGCACGAAGGTTCTGATCAGGGGAGATGAACGTTCGACCGATGTAGCGATTCTTGACGAGCCCGTAGCCGAACGGTATCCCCGACGCCTTGGCGAAACCTTCCGCCGCCGGTACGCCGGAGTCCGGTACGCCCATGACGATGTCGGCATCGACCGAGGACTGGGCCGCGAGCAACTCGCCCATCCGACGACGCGTCGTGTGCACCTGGTGGCCCATGAGGTACGAATCGGGCCGGGCGAAGTAGACGAACTCGAAGATGCAGAGTTTCTGTTTACCCTCGGCCGGATCGAGCAGTTGGACCGAGGAGATCTCCCTATTCGAGATCGTCACCATCTCACCCGGCGCGATCTCGCGAACGAACGTCGCGCCCACGACATCCAACGCCGGGGACTCCGACGCGACGATCCAGCCCTCGGGCGCGGCTTCGGTGCCGAAGCGACCGAGACAGAGCGGGCGAAAGCCGTAGGGATCGCGAACGGCGTGGATCTCGCCCGCTTCGAGCACGACCATCGAATAGGCACCTTCGGTGCGCGCGAGCACGACGCCGAGGGCCTTGGCGAGTGAGATGCCGGACTCGACCTCACGCGCGAGCAGTTCGGCGACGAGGTCCGAGTCCGAGAGCATCGACGTGAACTGGATGCCGGCCTCTTCGGCGAGAGCGGTCGTGTTCGTGAGGTTGCCGTTGTGCGCGATAGCGAAACCCGAGGTACCGGCCGAGCGATAGACCGGCTGGGCCGCCGTCCAATTGGCCGAGCCCGACGTCGAGTAGCGCGTGTGACCGATCACGAAGTCACCGGCCAACGCGCGCAGCGTCGTCTCGGCGAAGACGTGGCTCACCAATCCGTTGTCCTTCACGACCGTGATCTGGTGGTTGTTGAACGTCGCCATACCGGCCGACTCTTGACCCCGGTGCTGGAGTGCGTAGAGCGCGTCGTAACAGAGGTGCGAGACGCTGCGTCCGGGGGCGACGATCCCGACGACGCCGCAGGCTTCTTTCACGCGCCCTCTTCAGTTCGGGATTTCATCTCAGAAGGCACTGAGATATTGTCGCACACACGCCCACCCCCGTTCGACCTCTGTAGCCTTTCGGGGTGCTAGATCTTCACACCCACTCCTCGTTCTCCGACGGATCGGACACGCCGACGCAACTGGCCGAAAGGGCACACGATCTGGGCATTTCGGCGATCTCGCTCGACCGACCACGACACGACGCTCAGCCACGACGAAATGTCGGCGGCCTGCGCGAAGCTCGGACTGGAACTGGTGACCGGGGTCGAGGTCTCACTGCGCGACAACGAGTTCCCGCGGGTGCGCGACGGCGTCACCAAAGCGCGCAACGTCCACGTGCTCGCCTACTTCTGCCCCTGGACGCCGAGCATCCGCTCCAGCGCAAGCTGGCCTCCCTCCGCCACGACCGCGACAGTCGCAACCACGACTGGTGATCGTGCTCCAGGAGAAGGGCTTTGAGGACCTACGCTCGCCTATCTGACCGAGATGACCGGCAACGTCGACTCGATCGGCCGTCCGCACTTCGCGCGCGCCATGATCGACTTGCACCCGGAGTTGATCGGCGAGCAGGGCGACGAGACCTGGAACCGGGTCTTCACCGATTGGCTCGGCACCGACGGCGCGGCCTACGTCTCCAAGACGAGCATGCCGATCGAGGAGTTCGTCGAGGCCGCCAAAGGTTCGGGCACCGTCTTCTCGATCGCCCACCCGTTGGTCAACTACGTGGACGAGATCAATCCCGCGTCGATCGAGACCACCATGCCCCGGGTCATGGCGTCGCTGCGCGAACGGGGATTCGCGGGTATCGAGGCGCTCTACGGCGGCACGAGTGCGGGAATCCGCGCCCTCATGGTGAAACTGACCCGCGACGCCGGGATGATCCCGACGGGCGGGTCCGACTATCACGGCACCTACAAGACCGACGTGCAGCTCGGTTTCGGCCGCACCGGCGACCTACGCGTGCCGGACGAGATCCTGGAAGAACTGAAGGCGGCGCGTTAGCCGACCGCGGCGAGTGACGCTTCGAGCGCGCCACGTCGTCGCGAGGCGACCTCGTCGACGCGTGACGTCGATGAATGACCCGATGCGCAGGTCTGCGCCGCCCACGACGCCCAATCGAACGACCGGTACGCCGGCCAGCTGCAGCGCGAGCAATAAAGGCCGCGACGTCGTTGGTCGCCATGACGAAGCGACCCGGGAACTCCGAGAACAGCTCCGCGTGACCCTCGAGTTCCTCGACCTGTGCGCCCAAGGTCGTCACCGCGACCATCTCGGCCAGGGCGACGGCGAGGCCGCCGGCGCCCACGTCGTGGACGGCGGTCACGTCACTCGCCAGTCCCGCGCAGATCGCGGCGATCTCCCCGGCCACGAAATCGATCGCGGCGGCGAGCGTCTCGGCGTCGAAGTGCTGGCACGTGGCCACCCCGTCGTCCGCGACGCGTCGCCCAACGCGACCCTCCGAGGGGGAATGGGTAGTGCGAGTTCGCGTGACGGGTGCCGACGAGCACGATGTCGTCGCCCTCGCGCCACGCCCAACCGGGCGGCGGCGCGACGAGTGAGTCGATCACCCCGAGTAGACCGACGACGGGTGTCGGATCGATGTCGTGTCCACCGCTCTCGTTGTAGAGCGAGACGTTGCCGCCGATGACCGGAAGCCCCAGGCCGAGGCAGGCCTCGGTCATCCCGTCGATCGACTCCGAGAGTTGCCACATCACTTCGGGGTGCTCGGGGTTGCCGAAGTTGAGGCAGTTCACGACGGCCTTCGCCGTCGCTCCGACGCAGGCCAGGTTCGCGACGCTCTCGGCGACCGTCAACGCCGTGCCGGAGCGCAGGATCGAGCGCGCACCAACGCGGATTGGAGTCCGTCGAGAGCGCGATGCCACGTTCGGAGTACGGCAGGCCCGGCCCCGCCAGGCGCAGCAACGCGGCGTCGCGGCCCGGGCCGACGACCGTATTCAAGAAGAGTTGCGAGTCGTACTGGCGATAGACCCACGCGGGGTCGACCAAGAGGTCCAACAGGTCGTCGTTCGGCGATCCGACCGGTTCGTCATCGCTCGGGTCATCGGCGTTGATCGCCTCGAGGCCCGGGGGGCGCATCATCGGTCGGTCGTAGAGCGGGGCCTCGTCGGCCAATGAACTCGCCGGTACCTCGGCGAGCACCTCGCCGTCGAATCCCTGACGGACCCGGAGCATGGCGACCGAACGGCCACTGGCGTCGGTCGTCGGTTCCACGACGTGGCCGATGACGGTCGCGCGAACCTCCCACTTGGCGCACAACGCCGCCACCGACGTCCCAACTCTCGGGCGTGATGATCGCCAACATCCGTTCCTGGCTCTCAGACGTCATGATCTCGAAGGGCGCCATCCCCGCCTCGCGCAGCGGGATCGCCGTCACGTCGACGTCCATGCCGACGCCGCCGCGCGCCGCGGTCTCACTCGTCGCACAGACGATGCCCGCGCCGCCGAGGTCTTGGATGCCGACCACCAGTCCGTCGTCGAGCAATGCCAGGCACGCCTCGATCAGGCGCTTCTCCTCGTAGGGGTCGCCGACCTGGACGCTCGGTCGCTTGGCGTCATCGAGGGACTCAGCGCCGTCGACGCCGTCGAACCCGGCCGAGGCCAACACCGACACACCGCCGATGCCGTCACGGCCGGTCGAGGACCCGAGCAGCACCGCGAGGTTGCCGACGCCCGAGGCGACGCCGAGGACCAGCCGTTCGGTCGGCAGCGCGCCGCAGCAGAGCACGTTCACGAGCGGGTTCGACGCGTAGCAGTCGTCGAAGGTCAACTCCCCGCCGATCGTCGGCACGCCGACGGAGTTCCCGTAGCCCGAGATGCCCGAGACGACGCCCTCGACCAACCAGCGTTGCCGGGCGTCGCTCAACTCACCGAAGAACAGCGGGTCCATCACGGCCAGTGGCCGCGCGCCCATCGTGAAGACGTCGCGCAAGATCCCGCCGACACCGGTCGCCGCGCCCTGATAGGGCTCGATGGCGGAGGGGTGATTGTGGCTCTCGATGCGGATCGCGACGGCGATCCCGTCGCCGGCGTCGATGACCCCGGCGTTCTCCCCCGGACCGACCAGGACGTGCGGCGCTTCGGTCGGGAGGCGGCGCAGGTGGATACGTGACGACTTATAGGAACAGTGCTCGCTCCACATCACGCCGTAGAGCGCCAACTCGAGCGAATTTGGCTCGCGACCAAGGACTTCGCGGATGCTGTCGAGCTCGGAATCGGTGAGACCCAGTGCGCGGTGAAGAGGCTGGGGGCTACTCACGAGACCACACTACGGGGAGCGATCGGCGCCTCAATGCGCGAGTGCAGGCTGCGCGGCCTTCACGCCGAGGAAGCTTTCGAAGAGGACCAGGCCGTCGGCGCTGCCGAGCAGCGTCGACATCGCGCGCTCCGGGTGGGGCATCAGCCCGACCACGTTGCCCTCTTTGTTCGCCACGCCCGCGATGTCGTCGCGCGATCCGTTGGGGTTGTCCTTGTAGCGCAGCACGATCTGTCCGTCGCGCTCGATTTCGGCGAGCGTCTCATCGTCGCAGGTGTAGGAGCCGGAGAAGTGATTGATCGGCACGACCAGTTCTTGACCGAGCGTCGCGGCACGTGTCAGGACCGACGACGTCGAAGCGACGACGATCGTCGTGGGTTGACAGAGGAACGTCAGACCGCGGTTCTTCTGCAACGCGCCGGGCAGCATGCCGGCCTCGACCAGGACCTGGAACCCGTTGCAGATGCCCAGTACCGGACCGCCGCCCGCGGCGAACGTCTCGACCGCGGCCATCACCGGCGAGAAGCGCGCTAGCGCGCCGGGCCGCAGGTAGTCCCCGTGGGCGAAGCCGCCCGGCAGGATGACGCCGTCGATGCCGTCGAGGTCGGTGCGCGTGTGCCAGACGAATTCGGCGTGGTCGCCGAGTCGTTCGACGGCCGCCGCGGCGTCGTACTCACAGTTCGATCCGGGGAAGACGACGACACCGATCCGGACCATCTAGTCGCGCTCCGATTCGGGCCGACGCGTCTTCGATCACCGGGTTGGAGAGGAGTCGCTCGGCCAACGAGGTGGCCTTTTCGAGCGCGGCCGTTTCGTCCTCCGCCTCGACGTCGAACCGGAAGGACTTGCCGGCGTGGACGTTGTGACACCAGTGAAACCCAGGGCCGGGAGCGCGCGCTCGATGGTGGAACCTTCGGGATCGGCGATGCCCTTGCGCAAGGTCACGTCGACGACAACGGAGAAGTTCATTGCGAAGCACCGTACCAGTCAGCTAATCGGGCGGCCGGTCACGCGCTCGTACGCGTCGACGTAGCGCGCCGACGGTCGTCGCGACGACGTCGTCCGGGACCTTGGGCGGCGGTGGCGTCCGGTCCCACGTCTGCGCGCTCAGCCAGTCGCGAAAGGGCTGCTTGTCGAACGATGGCGGCGTCTCACCGGAGTGGACCTGGTCGGCCGGCCAGATCCGCGACGAGTCGGGCGTGATCACTTCGTCGCACACGACGAGCTCGCCGTCGACGAATCCGAGTTCGAACTTGGTGTCGGCGAGGATCAGTCCCTTGGTCGCCAGCAGAGTCGGCCGCGCGGGTGAAGAGGTCCACGCACATTTCCTGGGCGTGATGGACCCGTTCGGCACCTTCGAGCAACGACGCTCGCTCGAGGCTGATATTGACGTCGTGCCCCGAGGCGGCCTTGGTCGACGGCGTGAACATCGGCTCGGCGAAGGCGTCGGTCAGTTTCAACCCCGGCGGCACGATCATCTCGTGCACCGTCCCTCGCGCGACGTACTCGTCGTAGGCCTGACCGGCGAGGCGGCCACGCACGATGCACTCGAGCGGCAACATGTCGGCCTTGCGAACGAGCATCGCTCGACCGTGCCACTGCGTGTGCGCAAGGAATCCCGGTACCGACTGTTCGATCACCGCTGGGTCGCAACTCACGAGGGCCGACGGCACGGAGGTACCGAACTCGTTGACCCAGAAGTTCGTGATCCCGGTGAGGACGCGACCCTTCTCGGGGATCGGCTCGTCCATGACGACGTCAAAGGCGCTCAAACGATCCGATGCGACCATCAATAGGTGTTTGTCGTCGACGGTGTAGAGGTCGCGGACCTTTCCGCTGTAGAGCGGTGTGAGGCCGAGATCGCTCACGAACGCCACTCCAACGCCTCGAGGAAGCGGCCGCGATGCGCGAGCAACCGGTCGGCGTCGAACGCCGTGGCCAGCGCGTCGTCGCTCAGTTTCACGTCGTCGTCGCTCTCGATGACGTCGCGGAAGTTGCGGCGCTCGTCGATCGCGCGCCGAGCGGCGGCCTGGACGACGCGGTAGGCGTCGTCGCGCGACATGCCGGAGTCAATGAGGGCGGTCAGAACCGACTGCGAGAAGACGAGCCCGAGGGAACCGGTCGTGAGGTTCTCAAGAGCGCGCTCGGGGTGCAACACGAGCCCGTCGGCGAGACCGGTCGCCTTACGCAACATGTAGACCGTCAGTTGCAAGGCGTCCGGCAACACGACGCGCTCGACACTGGAGTGCGAGATGTCGCGCTCGTGCCACAGCGCGACGTCTTCGAGACCGGCCTGCAAGTAGCCGCGAAGCACTCGCGCGAGTCCGCAGAGCCGCTCGGAGAGGACGGGATTGCGCTTGTGCGGCATCGACGACGAGCCTTTTTGGCCGACGGCGAACGGTTCTTCGGCCTCGCCGACTTCGCTGCGCGCGAGGTGGCGCACCTCGAGCGCGAACTGCTCGATCGCCGTGCCGATCGAGGCGCACGCGTAGAGCACCTCGGCGTGTCGGTCGCGCGCGATGACCTGGGTCGCCGGCACCGGCACGAGTCCGAGCCGTGAGCAGACGTACTCTTCGACCGCGGGATCGATGTTGGAGAACGTGCCGACGGCGCCGGAGAGTTTGCCGACGGCGATCGCCGTTCGCGCGTGCGTGGCGCGCTCGACGTCGCGCTGGACCTGCAACGCGAACAGCGCGAACTTGGCGCCGTAGGTCGTCGGTTCGGCGTGCTGGCCGTGCGTGCGTCCCGTGATCGGCAAGTCGATCGATGCGACCGCGCGTCGCGTCAGCGCGTCGCGCAAGGCAGTCGCCTCGGTGATCACGATGTCCATGGCCTGGGCCAGGTTCGAACAGAGCGCGGTGTCGACGACGTCCGAGGACGTCAGCCCGTAGTGGATCCACGCCCCTTCGGGCATGCCGATGCGCGACTGGACGACGTCGACGAAGGCCGCTGTGTCGTGGTTGGTGACCTATTCGCGTTCGTCGACCGCGTCCACGAAATCGGCGTCGATGACCGGTCGGCGTTGACGCAACTTCACGACCTCACCGTGCGGCGAGACGCCGAGTTCGGCGAGACCTTCGGCGGCCAGGAGTTCGACTTCGAGCATGGTGTCGAATCGATGTTCGTCGCTGAAGAGCTCGCGCCACGTCCTGGGGGGAATACCTCGGAATCATCGATCTCCTCTAGGTGGCGGCGAGGGCGATGTCGCTGCGCATCACCCTCCCCTCAAAGGTTATGAGCGCCGCACCTTCGTACGCGCGACGCCGCGCTTCGACGAGGCGTCTCGGCGACACCAGTCACGGCGACGACTCGTCCACCGTCGGTGACGAAGTGACCGTCGGCGTCGACGCGCCGTGCCCGCGTGAAAGACGGTGACGCCCTCGACGGGTCGGGCGAGCTGACCGTCGTCGCCGAGGCCGGTGATGACGTCGCCCCTGCGTGGCGACTGCGGATAGCCGTGGGACGCGAGGATCACCGTCACCGCGGCACCGCTGGCCGTCGGTGGCGGGCCCGCGAGGCGACCTTCGCGACGCGCGAGCAAGAGGTCGTACAGAGCCGTCGCCGTAGAGGGGGACGAGGACCTGGGTCTCGGGGTCGCCGAATCGAGCGTTGTACTCCAGGATCTTCGGTCCGTTCGAGCGTCAGCATGATCCCCGCGTAGAGGACACCGCGGTAGTCGATGCCGCGTCGGCGGAGTTCTCGAAGCGTCGGCGCCACGATTCGTCCATGATGTCGTCGACGCAGCTCGGCGCTCAGCGACGTCATCGGCGCGTAGGCACCCATCCCCCCGGTGTTGGCGCCGACGTCGCCGTCACCGAGTCGCTTGAAGTCCTGGGAGGGAACGAGTGCGGCCACGTTCGCTCCGTCACAGAGCACCATCATCGAACACTCCGCTCCGTCCAGGCCCTCTTCGATCACCACGGTGCGACCGGCGTCGCCGAAGGCGCGGCCGCTGAGTTTCTCGCGAACGTCGTCGGACGCTTCATCGAGGTCGAGGGTGACCAGCACGCCTTTGCCGGCGGCGAGGCCGTCGGTCTTGATCACGTAGGGCGGCGTCATCGTCGCGAGGAACGCCAGCGCCTCGTCCTCGTCGTCGAAGACGCCGTAGGCCGCGCTCGGCACGTTCGGCGCTCGCGAGGAACTCCTTCAGGTAGGCCTTCGAGCCCTCGAGTCGCGCGCCGTCGGCGCCCGGTCCGAAGACCGTCTTGCCCTGCGCGCGCAACTCGTCGGCGAGCCCGTCGACGACTTGCTGGTCGGGGCCGATCACGAAGAGGTCGGCGTCGAGCTCCGTCGCGGGCGTGTCGACGCACGCGATGCCGTGGGCCGCGATGCCCGGGTTGCCTGGCGTGACGACGACGTCTGAACTCTTGGCGAGCGCCCACGCCAACGCGTGTTCGCGCGCGCCCGAGCCGATGACGACGCTGCGCCTCACGAAGGTCGGACGAACTGCTCTCGGCCCGGACCCACGCCCACCACCGAGATGGTGACGCCCGTGGTCTCCTCCAGGAACTTGACGTAGCTCTTGGCCGCGGCCGGCAACTGGTCGTACGCGGTCGAGCCGGTGATGTCGGTGTTCCAACCCGGGCAGGACTTCGTAGATCGGCGTCACCTCGTGCAACACCGACTGGTGATACGGCGGGTAGTCGTAGCGCACGCCGTTCGCCTCGTAGGCGACGCAGACCTTGATCTCGTCGAGCGTGTCGAGCACGTCGAGCTTCGTCAGCGCGATCTCGGTGAGCGAGTTCAGTCGCGACGCCTGACGCGCCATGACGGCGTCGAACCAGCCGACGCGTCGACGTCGACCGGTGTTCGTGCCGAACTCGTGCCCGCGCTCGACGAGGGACTCACCCATGTCGCCCTCGACCTCGGTGGGGAACGGTCCGGCGCCGACGCGCGTGACGTAGGCCTTGGCGATGCCCACGATGGACGTGATGTCGCGCGGACCGAGGCCCGATCCCGTGCACGCACCGCCGGCGACGGGATTGGACGACGTCACGAAGGGATAGGTGCCGTGATCGAGGTCGAGGAACGTCGCCTGGGCGCCCTCGAGCAAGATGCGCTCGCCGCGATCGAGCGCGTCGTGCACGATCGAGACGGTGTCGGCGATCATCGGCGCCATGCGCGGCGCGAACTCGTCCAGGTACTTCTCGGCGATCGTCGTCGCGCGTGATCGCCGGGCGGTTGTAGATCTTCGTGAGGATGAGGTTCTTCTCGTGCAAGACGACGTCGAGCTTCTGGCGAAAGATCTTCGCGTCCAGGAGGTCCTGCACCCGAAGTCCGACGCGCGACGACTTGTCGGCGTAGGCCGGACCGATGCCGCGCTTGGTCGTGCCGAGCGCGTTCTTGCCGAGGAAGCGCTCCGTGAGTCGGTCCAACTCCTGGTGATACGGCATGATCAGGTGCGCGTTGCCCGAGACGATGAGTCGTGAGACGTCGACGTCCTTGGCGCTCAAGCGTGTCGAGTTCGGCGAGCAGCACGGCGGGGTCGACCACGACGCCGTTGCCGATGACCGGCGTGAGTGTGCGGGTAGAGAACGCCCGAAGGAACGAGTTGCAGTGCGAAGGCTTCACCGTCGACGACGATTCGGTGACCGGCGTTGTGGCCGCCTTGGTAGCGCACGGCCATATCCATGTCACGAGACATGAGGTCGGTCAACTTCCCCTTACCTTCGTCACCCCACTGGGTTCCGACGACCACCGTTGCGGGCACTGGGCTCCTCCGAGTCGGCCTCGTTGCAACAGAAGTCTAGTTGACCGAAATCGGCGTCCCGGTCCTCGAAGCGCTCAGGAACTCTCGCGGATCCGTTCGACGGCGCCTCGACGAATTCGGCGATGGTGTTCTGGATCGGCACGAGGTCGCGGCGGTGTTGGCGGTGCGCCTCTTCGACGTTCGATGCGGGCCTGGTCGAGCGTCGCCGCCAGTCGAGCGCGGGCGTCGGCTGAGCTCAGCCTCGAGCCGCAGGATCTTCTTCACGCCCTCCAGGTTGATGCCCTCGTTGGTCAACTCCTGGATGCGGCGCAGTGCGCGCCAAGTCGGCGTCGGAGAAACGCCGCGACCCGCCGCTCGTGCGCTGCGGGTTCAAGAGGCCGCCGCGCTCGTAGTTGCGAAGCGTCTGGGGGTGGACACCGGCGATCTCGGCGAAGACCGAGATCACGTAGACGGCGTGTTGTTCGTTGGCGTTCAGTCATGCGCTACCTCTTCTTTCAGCGCGACGGCCAACTTCTCGACGGCCGACCTTCTGTTCCTTGTTCAGTTTCTTGGGGATCGTGACGTTCACGGTGACCAAGAGGTCACCGGCGGCGTTCTTGCCGCTGGCGGGCACGCCGCGACCGCGCACGCGCATCGTCGTGGAGGGCTGGGTCCCGGCGGGCACCTTCAGCGTCACCGGCTCGTCCAGCGTCGGCACTTCGACCGTCGTGCCGAGCATCGCGGCCGTGAGCGGCACGTTGACCGTCGTCGTGACATTGCGCCCGCGTCGTTCGAATCGCGGCGTCCGGCGAGACGTGCACGTCGACGAAGAGGTCGCCGGCCGGGCCGCCCTGCGTCCCGGGGTTGCCCTTGCCCTTGATCTTGATTCGCTGTCCGTCGTTGACGCCGGCCGGGATGCGCACGTTCACCTTGCGCGACGAGGGCTCGCGTCCGGTGCCGTGACAGGTGGGACAGGGTGTGACGATCCGCCCACCGCGACCCTGACAGACCGGGCAGACGCTCGACATCGCGAACGGTCCCTGGTCGTCGTTAAGACGCCGCGTCCGCCGCAGCGCTCGCAGGTCGACGAATCCGGTGCCGGGTGCGGCGCCACTCCCCTTGCAGGTGTGACAGGCCTCGTTGCTCGGCAGGTTGACCGACGTCGTCACGCCGACGACCGCGTCGCGAAAGCCCAAGTGGAGTGCGGTCTCGAGGTCGGCACCGCGTTGGGCGCGTTGACGTCGAGCGCCGCCGAAGAGTCCGCCGAAGAGGTCGCCGAGGTCACCGAAGTCACCCGTCTGGAAGTTGAAGCCGCCGCTCTGCGCGCCTTGAGCACCGAAGCCGGCCGCGGCCGGTCCGAGTCGGCGAACCTCGTCGTACTCCTTGCGCTTCTCTTTATCACCGAGCACGTCGTAGGCGACCGAGACCTCTTTGAACTTCTCCTCGGACCCGGGATTCGTGTCGGGGTGCGAGCGACTTCGCGAGTTTGCGATAGGCGCGCGTGATCTCTTTCTCGGTCGCGCTCGAGGTGAGACCTAGGACCTTGTAGTAGTCCTTGTCGAACCACTCACGTTCGACCATCGAGTCAGCCTCGGACTTTCACCATCGCTGGACGCAGGACCGAACCCTTCCATCGGTATCCGGCGCGCAGCACCTGATCGACCACGGGACCGTCTTCGCCCTCGACGTGGGCGACGGCGTCGTGCACCTGCGGGTTGAACTCGACCCCGACCGCGTCGATGCGCTCGAGTCCCTCTTTGGCGAGCGCGTCGAGCAGCAGCCCGCGCGCCTGGTCCAACGCCTCGGCCTCCTCGGACGGCGCACTCAAGAAAGTGCTGCGGCCGCGAGGTCGAAGGCGTCGAGGACCGGCAGCATCTTCGCGACGACCTCGCCGGCCGCGCGGTCGGCGGCGTCCATGGAGGAGCGCGCCACGCGCTTGCGGTAGTTCTCGAAGTCGGCCTGGAGGCGCTGGAGGGCGTCGAGGTACTCGTCGCGCTGGCGCTCGATGTCGCTTCTCTCGTCAACGACCTCCGTGACGGCGTCTGCCGTCACGGTGTCGTTCTCAACAATGTCGTCGCTCATGGTTAGTCAACGATTTCGGCGTCAACGATGTCGTCGTCGTTGCCCTGCGGCGCCGACGGCTCCGAGGCGTTCGCCTTGGCGGCCTCTTCGTAGAGGCGCTGGCTGAAGCCCTGGCTCGTGGTGAGCAGCTTCTCGGTCGCGTCCTTGATCGCTTCGATGTCGGTGCCGTTGAGCGCCTCTTTCAATGCGGCCAACGCGGTCTCGACGTCGTCGCGCTCGGTGCCCTGGAACTTCTCGGCCTGGTCCTTCAGCAACTTCTCGGTCTGGTACACCAGTCCGTCGGCGTTGTTGCGAACCTCGGCTTCGGCCCGGCGCTGACGGTCATCCTCGGCGTGGGCCTCGGCGTCGCGCACCATGCGGTCGATCTCCTCTTTGGAGAGCGACGAGCCACCGGTGATGGTCATCGACTGGGTCGCGCCGGTCGCCTGGTCCTTCGCCGAGACGTGCACGATGCCGTTGGCGTCGATGTCGAAGGTGACCTCGATCTGGGGCATGCCGCGCGGCGCCGGTGGGATCCCGACGAGCTGGAACTTGCCCAGCGTCTGGTTATAGGACGCCATCTCACGCTCGCCCTGGAGGACGTGCACCTCGACCGAAGCCTGGTTGTCGTCGGCCGTCGTGAAGGTCTGGGACTTCTTGGTCGGGATCGTGGTGTTGCGCTCGATGATCTTGGTCATGACGCCACCCTTGGTCTCGATGCCGAGTGACAGCGGGGTCACGTCGAGCAACAAGATGTCCTTCACGTCACCCTTCAAGACGCCGGCCTGGACCGCGGCGCCGATGGCGACCACTTCGTCCGGGTTCACGCTCTTGTTGGGCTCCTTGCCGGTGACCTTGGTGACCAGTTCTTGGACCGCCGGGATACGGGTCGATCCACCGACCATGATGACGTGGTTGATCTTGTCGAGCGTCAAACCGGCGTCCTTGATGGCCTGGTCGAAGGGCTTGCGGCAACGATCCACCAGGTGCGAGGTCAGTTCGTTGAACTTCGCGCGACTGAGTTTGATGTCGAGGTGCTTGGGACCGTCGGCCGTCGCCGTGATGAACGGCAGGTTGACGGTCGTGTCCTGGACGGCGGAGAGTTCGATCTTCGCCTTCTCCGCGGCCTCCTTCAGACGCTGCACGGCCATCTTGTCGGCCGAGAGGTCGACGCCTTCGGTGTCCTTGAAGGTCTTGATGAGCCACTCCATGACCGCGTCGTCCCAGTCGTCACCACCGAGGTGGGTGTCACCGTGGGTCGACTTCACTTCGAAGACGCCGTCGGCGATGTCGAGGACCGAGACGTCGAAGGTGCCACCACCGAGGTCGAAGACCAAGACGGTCTGCTCCTGGTTGCCCTTGTCGAGGCCGTAAGCCAACGCGGCCGCGGTCGGCTCGTTCACGATGCGCAGCACCTCGAGTCCGGCGATCTGGCCGGCCTCTTTGGTCGCGGTGCGCTGGGCGTCATTGAAGTACGCGGGCACCGTGATGACCGCCTGGGTGACGCTGTCACCGAGGTAGGCCTCCGCGTCGCGCTTCAGCTTCTGCAAGATGCGCGCCGAGATCTCCTGAGCCGTGTACTTGGTCCCGTCGATGTCGACGGACCAGTTCTCGCCCATGTGGCGCTTCACCGAGCGGATCGTGCGCTCGGGGTTCGTGATCGCCTGTCGTTTGGCGACCTCACCGACCAGCACTTCGCCGGTCTTGGAGAAGCCAACTACTGACGGCGTGGTCCGCCCACCTTCGGCGTTGGGGATGACGACGGGTTCTCCCGCCTCGAGGACGCTGACCACCGAGTTGGTGGTTCCCAGGTCGATGCCGACTGCCTTAGCCATGAAAATCTCCTTGATTCGCTGTCATCGTCCCCGGCCCATCCGGAGAGTCAGAACTCACTGCTTCCACTCTACAGAGTTGAGCCCCTGCTTGTCAAGAAAATATATAGGTCTTATGTTATGTTTAGAATCCCCAATGATTCAGCGATATTTTCGCCGAAGCACCCTCCCGTGGGAGCCCGAGACGACCGAAGGTACGCTGGTTCGGTGCCTGACCTCATTCTTTTGCGCCACGGCCAATCCGAGTGGAACGAGTTGAACCTCTTCACCGGCTGGACCGACGTCGACCTCACTCCCCTGGGTGAATCCGAGGCCCGAAGCGCCGGGGAGCTCCTGGCCCTCGAGGCCAACCTGGACCTTCGGGTCCTGCACACCTCGGTCCTGACCCGAGCGATCCGCACCGCCGAGATCGCCCTGCACGCCGCCGGGCGCTCGTGGCTCCCGGTGCGGCGCAACTGGCGCCTGAACGAGCGCCACTACGGCGACCTCACGGGCAAGGACAAGAAGGAGACGACCGAGCAGTTCGGCGCCGAACAGGTCAAGCTCTGGCGCCGCTCGTACTTCGTCCCGCCGCCGTCACTGCCCGAGGGCGACCCCCGGAGCAGCCTCGGGGACCCGCGCTACCGCGACGTGCCGCCGGAGTTCGTCCCGGCGACCGAGTGTCTGAAGGACGTCGTGGCACGCGTGACGCCCTACTTCGCCGACGTGATCATCGAGGACCTGCGCTCCGAGGCCGTCCGCGGCGGCGCGGTCATCGTCGTCGCCCACGGCAACTCGATACGCGCCCTGCGCATGGTCCTCCAGAACATCCCGGAAGAGGAGATCGCCGAACTCGAGATCCCGACGGGTATCCCCTATCGGGTGACGATGGACGACGGGCTCAACATCCTCGAGGCCGACTACCTGGGCGACCCCGCGGCCGCGGCGGCGGCGGCCGAAGCCGTCGCACGCCAGGCCGGTTAGTTACAGGTCACTTGGGCTGGGGGGCCTATAACGCTGCTGGACCACGTTCATTGGTGCGGATGCGCACCACGTGTTCGATGTCGGTGACCCACGCCACGCCGTCACCGATGGTGTCGGTGCGCGCGGCCTGGACGATCGCGTCGATCAAGGCATCGACGAGTTCGTCGGTGCAGATGATCTCGACTTGGATCTTGTCCACGAAGTCGAACTCGTACTCCTTGCCCCGGTAGATCTCAATGTGACCTCCGGCGTGACCGAATCCCCGTGCTTGGGTGACGGTCATGCCGGTGATGCCGACGTCCTTGACAGCGGTCTTCACCTCATCGAGCTTGAACGGCTTGACGACTGCGGTGACTAGCTTCATTGTCTCTCCTTAGACGTTGTCGGGGTGAAGGTGGCTGGGTGATTCGAGTGGTTCACCGAAGGTGGGCTCCGGATAGGCCTCTTCTTCGTGGATGGCCACGTCACCTATGCGTAGCGTCTCTTCATCCTCACGCAGTCCACCGAGTACCCACTTCACAAAGTAGAAGATGATCGCGGTGGCCGTGGCGGTCCAACAGATGATCCAGGCGGCGGCCAGGAACTGTTCCCAGAGTTGGTGGAACGAGTGACCGTAGAACCAGCCGTCGACCGAGAAGCCGCCCGGTCCCTTGTAGTGCTTGCCGGTGACCCCGTATTCGGTCATCGCCGGGTCGGCGAGGAATCCGACCAACAGGCCACCGATCAGACCGGCCATGCCGTGGGTGTAGACGACCCCCAGGGCGTCGTCGACCTTGGAGAAGGGACGGACCTTGGAGAGGTAGTTCCACGCGAACCAGACGAGCGTCGAGGAGATCAGACCGACGAAGATCGCACCCGTGCCGTTGACCCAGCCGGCCGACGGCGTGATCGCCACCAGTCCGCAGAGCATCCCGTTGATCGCGCCCAGGAACGTGGGCTTCTTCTGCTTGGAGAGGAACATGTCCCAGAGCAGCCAGGTGACGACACCGACCGCGGTCGCCACGTTGGTGTTGAGCACCGCCGCGGCGGCCGTAGGCACCGGAGTAGAAGGGGTCGCCGCCGTTGAAGCCGTTCCAGCCGAGCCAGATGATGCCCGCGCCGACCGCGACCATCATCAGGTTGCTCGGGAAGGCGTTCTCGCGGTCCTGCCAGCGGCGCGGTCCGAGGATGGCCGCGCCCACGAAGGCCGCGACGCCGGCCGAGAGGTGAATGACGTAGCCACCGGAGAAGTCGACCGCACCCTTTTGGGCGAAGAAGCCACCGCCCCACAAGAGACAGGCGTTCACGCAGTAGACGCCGGTGATCCACAGCGGCACGATCAAGAGCCACGCCTTGAACTTCAATCGACCGACGAAGGCGCCGACGAAGAGCAACGGCGTGATCGCAGCGAAGACGAACTGGAAGTAGGCGAAGGTCGCGGTCGGGAAGTGGAAGGGGATCAGGGTATTGGCACCCGAGACGGCCTGTCCCTGCTCAGAGCTGGCGGTCGCCAGGGGCGTGAAGTGACCAATGAACCCGCTCCAGAACGATCCCGTCGCGCCGAAGTGCGATATCGGACCAAAGGCCAGGTTGTAGCCCCAGAGCATCCACACGATGAGCGTGATCGAGAAGCCCGCGAAGACCATCAACATCGTGTTGACGATCCACTTCTTTCGAACGAGACCACCGTAGAGAACGGCGAGACCCGGCAAGCTCATCAGACCGACCAAGGTGGCAGCCGTGAGCTGCCACGTATTGTCGGCCGGATTTAGCCAATGGGGATACGGGATGATCGTTGCTGAAAGCACGTCCACTCCTCCGCTGATTAGGAGAGGGCGACGCTGACCTCAAGTTGATGGCAACAGTGTCCCAACCGAGGATTTCGAAACCGTTAGCAATAGGTTTCGACAGTGTTAACTACGAGGACGAAATAAGGAACGCTCAGGCTTGGAGCGATCGCTCGACGACCTGGGCGATGTCCATGACCGAGACCTCTTCATCGCGCCCGTTCGCCTTCACGGCGTCGTCCAACATGATCATGCAGAACGGGCAGGCCGTCGAGATGATGTCGGCCCCCGTGCCGAGCGCCTCGTTGGTGCGGTCCATGTTCACGCGCTTGCCGATCGTCTCTTCCATCCACATGCGTGCGCCCCCGGCGCCGCAACAGAAGCCCTTCTCCCGGCACCGACCCATTTCGACCGTCGTCACGCCCGGGATCGCGTCCAGTACGTTGCGCGGCTCGTCGAAGACACGGTTGTGCCGACCGAGGTAGCACGGGTCGTGATAGGTCACGGTGCCCTCGTAGGCGACGCCGGGCACGAGTCTGCCCGTCGCCACCAAGTGGCTGAGCAACTGTGCGTGGTGGATCATCTCGAAGTCGCCGCCGAGACCCGGGTACTCGTTCTTCATCGTGTTGAAGCAGTGCGGGCAGCTCGCGACGATCTTCTTGGCGCCGACTTCGTTCAACGTCGAGATGTTGGCCTTGGCCATCTCCTGGAAGAGGTACTCGTTGCCCATTCGGCGGGCCGGATCGCCGGTGCAGGACTCGCGGGGACCGAGGATGGCGAAGCTAACGCCGGCGCGGTGCAGCATTCGCGCCGTCGAAATCGCCTGCTTTCGACCGCGTTCGTCGAGCGATCCGGCGCAACCGACCCAGTAGAGGTACTCGATGTCATCGGGAATCGGACCGTCGATGATCGGCACTTCGAAGTCCAGCGCCTCGAGCCACTTCGTGCGTTGGGACGAACCGAGACCCCACGGGTCACCCTGGTTCTCCATGTTGCGAAGTAGCAGCGCGGCTTCTGTCGGGAAGCGCGACTCCATCATCACTTCGTAGCGGCGCATGTCGATGATGGCGTCGACGTGCTCGATGTCGACCGGGCACTGCTCGACGCAACTCCCGCAGGTCGTGCACGACCACAGGACGTCGGGGTCGATCGTCGTCGGCACGAGCGTCGCGACGTCAGCGTTCGAACCGCCCGAGAGCAATCGATCGGCCGAGGCGAACATATTGTCGCGAAGTCCCATGATCAGGAGTTTCGGACTCAGCGGCTTGCCGGTCGTCCAGGCCGGACAGACCGATTGACAGCGCCCGCACTCGGTGCACGTGGAGAAGTCCAGCATCTGCTTCCAGGTGAAGTCCTCCGCCTTGCCGGCGCCGAAGACCGTGTCCTCGGTGACGTTGTCCATGTCCATGTCCGGTGTCTTGTCGAGCCCACCGAGGGCGCGCGGACGTCGTGACACGCCGACGTTGATGGGCGCCAGGAAGATGTGCAGGTGCTTGGAGTACGAGACGAAGACGAGAAATCCGGCGATCACGGAGACGTTGAGAAGGAGAAAGACCGCTTCAAGGACCGAGTTGACGCCGACGCCGAGCGGCGCCAGCCAACTGGCGACGATCTTGCTGGCGAAGGCCCACGGCGAGGCGAAGTCGGCCAAGAAGTGGGTCGTCGGTCGAAGCCTGACGGACACGGATATTCCAGTGGTTCGATCCGTTCGAAGGGGAAGTAACCGGTGTTGATCTGCGCGCCGCGATAAGCCAGCAGCGTGATGATGACCATCGAGATCATGAACAGCACTGCCCAGGCCGCACCGAGGTGACTGCCGTAGAAACGTGACTCGCGCTCCTTACGTGACGGCGCGTTCTTGATGCGGATGATGGTAAAGACGACGAGCGAGACCAACACCGCCGTCGCGAAGAAGTCCTCGGTGAAGGCCAGCCAGTTGTCGCGGCCGATCAGAGGGATATGGAAGTCGACGGCTGAAGAGCGACCCGTACGCCTCGAGAATCGTCGTCATCAAGATGGTGAAGCCCCACATCGTGAAGAAGTGCGCCAACCCGGGACCGTCCACTTCAGCAACTTCTTCTGACCGGCGACCTCGACGACCTCGGTCTCCGAGACCTTGCGAAATCCCTGCCAACGACGTGGCGCCGGTTGTCCCGATCGAATCAGTCTCGAGAGCCAGTAGAAACGTCGTCCGGCGATCGTGAAGAAGATGACCGTGATGCCGAGACCGATGATGATGCGAGCTAGCACTGCAGTCCTCTCGTCACGGGATTGATCGTCACTGCTTCTTGAAGTTCTCCGAGTACCGGCTGGGCGTGGGCCCGCGCTGGCCGGAGTACTTCGAGCCGAGTCCCTCGGAGCCGTAGGGGCGATCGGCCGGCGTCGTCATCTGAAAGAAACTGATCTGCCCGATCTTCATCCCTGGATAGAGCGTGATGGGCAGGTTCGCGACGTTGGACAACTCCAACGTGATGTGCCCGTCCCAGCCGGCGTCGACGAACCCGGCCGTCGAGTGGATGACCAGGCCGAGGCGACCGAGCGAACTCTTGCCGTCGAGTCGTCCGACGATGTCGTCGGGGATCGCGATGCGCTCAGTCGTCGAGCCGAGCATGAACTCACCCGGGTGCAGGATCATCGGTGACTCCGGACCGACGTCGATCAGTTCGGTCAAGTCCTCCTGGGCGTCGCGCACGTCGATGACGCGCTGTGTGTGATTGCGAAAGACGCGGAAGAACTGATCGATATGGAGGTCGACCGACGAAGGCTGGACGCAGTCCTCGCCCAATGGATCAATGATGATCCGGCCCTGGGCGATGGCTTCTTTGATGGAGCGATCGGAGAGGACCATAACGAAGTCACGATACTCCGTTGGCCCATGATGCTCGGAGTTCGGCCGAGTCCCGCGGGGCCGAATAACTAGGAAAGAACGCGGCGGCGGAAGTTGCGGAGGCCGAGGGCCAAGAAAGAAGCGCCAAAGGCGATCATCACGGGATAGACGACGTAGAGGTGCATGTGGGGAGCCTGCGTGAAGGCCGCGCGCATGCCCTCGTTCACGTAGACCAGTGGATTGATGAGCACCAGCGTCTGCAGCCAGTGGAAGCCGCCGATCTTCACCGGCGCCAGATGGGTCCACGGGTAGTACGTGCCGCCGAGGAACGTGATCGGCAGGACCACGAAGCCGAACATCAGACCGATGTTGCGCGGCTCGAACGAGGTGCCGAGGATCGAGCCCGAGCCCGGCCATCGCCACGCAGCGCGATCGGCACGAACGTGAGGATGATCAGCCAGTGCAACGAGATGTGCGCCTGGACGCCGGCGGCGTGGACGACCGACGCGATCGGGAACACGATGCGCTGCGGCGATGAGTCCCTGGACCGATCGCGGAGAGGACCTTCGAGATCGCCACGAGCCAGATCGGGCAGGGCGCCTGCACGCGGTCCTCGATCTCTCGAGTGAATCCGAACTCCTGGGCCATCGTGAGCGCGATCGACTGAACGCCCTGGAACATGACCGAGATCCCGACGACGCCCGGGACCAGCACCGTCGCGAAGTCCCGCCGCGCCGGCCGCCGATCCACCGACCGCCTGGCCGATCTTCGGAAAGACGAAGAGGAATACGAAGCAGAGGAGGAAGGGTTGAATCAGCGTCCGCAAGACGAACTCGCGCTTGGTCTTCCAAACGACGACGAGGTCGCGAAGGATCAGTGCCCCCATCGCGGTGCGACTGGCGTCAAAGACGCTGCGGGTGGGATTCACTTCGAAGGTCGTGTTGGTGCTCATACCTCGCGCAACTCCTTGCCGGTGAGATTGATGAAGACAGTCTCGAGCGTCGGCTCGGCGACCGCCAGATCGAGGATCTCGATGTTCGACGACTCGGCCGAAGCCACGAGGCGAGGCACCAATCGCTCGGTGCTTCGCATGTCAATGATGAGCGTATTGTCGCTCACGCGCGTCGTCACGACGGCGTCGATGTCGCGCTTGAGGCTGTCGGCCAACTGTTCGGCGTTGGAGGACACCTTGATGGTGACGATCGTGTCGGCGCCGGTGCTCCATCTTCAGGTTGGCCGGCGTATCCAGGGCGAGGATCTTCCCGTGGTCCATGATCGCCACACGGTCGCACAACTGATCGGCCTCTTCCATATAGTGCGTCGTCAACATCACCGTCTGACCGGATTTATTCAACTCCATGAGCAGGTCCCACAGCGCGAGACGGCTCTGGGGATCGAGTCCGGCGGTCGGTTCGTCCATGAAGAGCACGGCGGGGTAGTGGAATATCGCGCGCGCCACCATCAGGCGCTGCGCCATTCCTCCCGAGAGTGCGTAGACCGAGGCCTTCGCCCACCGGATGAGGGAGAAGCGTTCGAGCAGTTCGTCGGAGCGCTGTCGTGAGTCCTTCGCGTTGATGCCGAAGAGGCGGCCGTGGAAGTACAGGTTCTCCCAGACGTTGAACTGACGGTCCAGGGTGTTCTGCTGCGAGACGATGCCCGAGAGCTGCTTCACCAACGCGGGATGCTTCTTGACGTCGATGCCTGAGATATATGCGAACCCCGACGTCGGTACGACTCGCGTGGTCAAGATGCCCGCCGTCGTGGTCTTGCCGGCGCCGTTGGGACCGAGGAGTCCGAAGATCTCGCCGCGGTGAACCTTGAGGTTAGCTTGTCGACGGCCGGCACGTCCATCGTCGGGTACTGCTTCGTCAGGTCTTCCGTGCGAATGATCTCTTCGACATCGTCAGCCACGAAATACTCCGTCTTCGTCAATGCCTCGTATCACCGGACTTACCTTACGACGTGGTTCCTGAGGTGCGACTCGACATTGGCGTAGTGGTACTAACACCCCGCGAACCGTGCGGTCAACTTTCTGGCGTTCGGCGTCGGCGTACGAAAGTATGAGGGGTCGTCGGCCACAGGGGGCATCGGTTCACTGATGAACAGTCAAACGTTCGAGATCGCGAGGTATCGATTCCGCGCGACGTTCGCGCGACGCTTCGGCACGTACCTCAGCGTGATCCTCCTCATCGGTCTCACGGGCGGCGTCGCCATGGCTTCGGTCGCCGCCGCGCGTCGCACCCAGTCGTCGTATCCGACGTTCTTGAAAAGCACGAACCCGTCGACGCTCACGTTCTCGATCTTCGAAGGCGCCGGGGACGAGCCCTCCCCCCGTCACGGGGCGGATCGAACGACTGAAGAGCGTGGCGAGCGTTCGGACGATGGGTGTCGGGGGCCGCCGTGCCGCTCGACGCCGCCGGAGCGCCCCGGCTCGGCACACTGAATCTCGTGGTAACGGCCGGAAGCCTCGACGGTGAATTCTCGAAAGAGGATCGCCTCTCCATCGTCCAGGGGCACTTCGCGAATCCCCGGAGCTTGAATGAGGTCGAAGTGACCTCCGACGCCGCGCGTCTCTTGACACCTTCACATCGGCGAACGAGTCCCCTACGGTTTCTACAAACCCAGCCAGGAGAACATTCCGGGATTCGGGACGCCGAAGGTGAAGCCGATATTCACGGTGTACGTCACCGTCACCGGAATCGTCGCGCTGAACAGTGAGATCGTCCAGGACGACGTGGACCGGGCATACGGCTTCGTCTTCATCACGCCCGCCATGACGAAGCGGGCGGCGTCGATCGATCCCGAGTGGAATCACCCGGCCTACTACGCCATTCAACTGCGTCGCGATCACGTTGGCATCGCCACGCTCGAGTCGCAGTTGAGAAATCTTGTCCCCTCGCGCGACGCGTACGAGTTTCACGTCGCCGCAACCGTGACCTCCACCGTCGAACTCGCGGTCAAGCCCGAGTCCGTGGCGCTCGGTGCCTTCGGACTGATCGCCGCACTGGTCTGCCTGATCCTCTCCGCTCAGGCACTCTCTCGTCAGTTGCGACAAGGCAATGACGATCGACGGATCATGCACTCGCTCGGCGCCAGCCAACGAGACACACTCGTCGAGAGCATCATCGGCACGTTGGGATGCGTGTTGCTCGGCGTCGTGCTCGCCGTGCTCATCGCCGTCGCCCTCTCGCCGCTGGCACCACTGGGGCCGGTGCGGTCGGTCTATCCGGATCGTGGGATTTCGTGGGACTGGACGGTCCTCGGTCTCGGGGCGGCGATTCTGTTGCTGGTTCTCGGAATCGCCGCATCCGTCATCGCCGTGTCGAACTCGCCACAGCGACTCAAGACGCTCCGAATCCAAGGGACCGAGGCGCTCGACCGTCGTCCGTCGACTCCAGCTCCTCGGTCTCCCCGTCGCGCCCACGCTCGGCGCTCATTTCGCACTCGAATCGCCGCGGGGACGCGGCGAGGTGCCCGTTCGCTCGATCCTCGTCGGCGCGATTCTCGCAGTGACGCTGATGGCGACGACGCTGACGTTCGCCAGCGGACTCAACACGCTCGTCTCGCACCCTGCCCTCTATGGCTGGAATTGGAACTACATGCTGAACCCGTCGAGCGACGTACCGCCTTCACTATTGCCGGTACTGAGTCGAGACCCGGACGTCGCGCAGTGGAGCGGGGCCAACTACGAGATCTTGACGGTCGACGGACAGTCGGTGCCGATGCTGATCATGTCGACGTACCCCAAAGTCGGGCCGCCGATCCTCTCCGGTCACGGGATCCACAGCACCCACCAGATCGTGCTTGGCGACCAAACGCTCGCACTCCTGCACAAGAAAGTCGGTCAGACCGTCCTCGTGAGCTACGGCACGCCGAAGAGTGCGCCGCTCTACATCCCACCGACGCCACTGACGATCGTGGGGACCGCGACTTTTCCGGCCGTGGGTTACGTCACCGCCGTCGCCGCACATACTTCGATGGGAACGGGCGCGCTGATCGCGAACGGTTCCGAGACACCGGCCTTCGCACACGCCCTCCTAACCCCGGACCCGAACCTCAATGGACCGGGACTGGTCTTCGTCCGACTGCGACCCGGGGTGAGTGCGAGCGCGGGCAAGGCCAATCTCGAGAAGTTCGCTCGTCTGGCGAACGCCCTCTTCAAGAAGGATCCACAGGGATCGGGCAATGACGTGACGGTGCTCGACGTCCAACGTCCGGCGCAGATCGTCGACTACCGCAGCATCGGTGCGACCCCGGTTGTCTTGGCGACTGGATTGGCGGCGGGGGCGGTGATCGCCTTGGCCCTCACGCTCATCGCGTCCGTTCGACGGCGCCGTCGCGATCTCGCGATCATGAAATCCTTGGGTCTCGCGAGACGGACGATCGCCGCAGCGGTGGCGTGGCAAGCGACCGTGGACGCAATCGTCGGTGCTGTCGTGGGTATCCCGCTCGGCATCCTCCTGGGTCGAGAACTATGGACACTCTTCGCTCGCGACATCAACGCCGTTCCCCATCCAACGGTGCCGGGCATTGCACTGGTGCTCGTAGGCATCGGCACCGTCGTGGTGGCGATAATCGCGTCGTCGTGGCCCGGTCGAAGCGCCGCGACGACGCCTCCCGGTCTGGTTCTTCGCTCGGAGTAACGGTCTACTCAGCGCGAAGGGCGATCGCGGCCGCTGTGCGCGCGGCCGAGCGCCCCGGAAAGAACGCCACGACATTGGCCAAAACGACGGCGCCGAAACCGAGCACACAGAGCGACAGCGTGGGGATCGTCGCCGAGGGCACGGCGTAGATGTCGCGCGCGAAGGTCAGCCACAGCCAACGTCCAAAGACGATGCCGAGGGGAATGCCAATGACGAGTCCGGTCAAGACTGACGCGCTCGATTGCCAGGCGATGCAGGCACTGAGTTGTCGTCGCGTGAAGCCGAGGGTCTTCAAGAGCGCGAGGTCGCGTCGTCGACGCCGGACCGAGGCGACGACCGTGAAGGCGAACGCGCCCGCGACGCCTACGGCGAATCCCATCGCCAACAGGACCGGGGTGTCGCCGATCGTTCGATAGTTGATGATCTCGGCCGGGTACTGCACCGGCAGGACCGCCATCGAGACGCCACCCCCTGCGTTATTGGGGATCGCGGCGTACGCGCGATCGCCGGCATGCGCCGCCTGACGCATGGCGTCAAGTCGCTCGATGTGATTCGCGCCCGGACTTCATTCGAACGAGGACCATGTCGATGTCACTGACGATCAGATTGGACAACAGGACCGCTCGGAGGGCTGGCGTGATCACGCCCGCGTCGATGATTCCGCCCGAGCCGAGTGAGGTGTGCAACACCTGGGCGCGACCGATCGCCGGCAACGTCGCCGTGCCCACGATCTTCACCCGCATCGGCGGCAGGTAGGCGGGCGCCTGCGCTTTGGACCCATAGCTGACAGTGACATTTTGTCCCACGCGTTTGTGCAAGGCGGCCAGCGTCGCCTCACCCAGCACGATTTGATCTTCGCAGCGAACCTCGTGACCCGTCAGAGATAGGCGGACTGACCTTGGCATTTGAGTCCTGCAACATGACGGGTACCGACTGACCGTTTATGTCCACGTCGGCGAACGTGACGCTGGACCACGCCGCGACGTAGGGACTCTTCGACAGCGCCGCAAGCGACTGAGGCGCCACACCGCCACCGGACGTCGTGAGCGCGTAGTCGCCAGTTCCAGCCATAGAGCGCCGGATGAGAAACGAGCGTCGAAAGTCCCGCGCCGAAGGTGAGCGTCGTGCCGATCAAGGTCACCGCCAATGCGACCCCAACGAGCACGGAACGAACCGGTGACGGACGCCACGACCTCGACCAGACTCGAAAGCGAAGTGCAGGCCCGCGACTGGCAGAAGGCGGGAATCCCAGGTTCGTGCCCGGCGCGCATCAGCGCTGGACTCGAGGAGGCGCGATAGATGAGGCGTCGTCGCCGTCCAGGCGCCGAACGTAATGGCCGATCAGCGAGAGCACCGACAACGGACTCGACCAAGAGTACGACGACCCCGGGAAAGAGCATTGGGCGTTGAAGTGATAGCTGCCCGCCGATCAGCGGACCGACAGGGCCGATCGGCGAAGCACCGAGAGCAGAGAGCCGCGACGATCGCCACCAGCGTTCCCGCAACGCACGACGCCAGCGAGCCGCTGACCGCGTCAGTGACGATCGACCTTTGTCTCGCGCCGAGCGCCCGCAGCACCTCTTGCTCGTCGCGCGAAGACCGAATCTGGCGTGCGATCAACTGCAGAGCGACCAGCAGCGTGCTCAGCAAGACCAAATGCCGAAGACACCCGAAGGCGAACGCTTCGGGACGCACGCTGGAGTTCACTTGACTCTCATCGATCGACGTCTCGTGCAACGTGTACGTGACGTTCGGGGGAACCGCCTTCACGAACTCGCTCTCGACCTGGCCCGACGCTCACGCCAGGGAGAAGTTTCAGCGCGTAGTCGACGTACTGGTCGCCTTTATTCAATGGCGCGGTCGCCTTCGGGGTGAAGAGCAGCCAGGTCGGGTAGCGATCGACTTCGTCCTGGGTCACGTCGTCGTAAAAGACGACCGTACCGACGAGGTCGGCGTCAAACGCTCGACCGGATGTTTCAGCGCCATGGCGAGGTCGAGTTTCGCGTGACGTCCTCGTAGAGGCCCATCTCGATTGCTGACCAACGTGCCAGTGCAACAGCTTCTCGGCGGCCGCGGTGGCCACGAACTCATTGGCCGTCTTCGGATTGGCCATTCGCCCCGCGACGACGCTGACCCGGTCCTGATTGAAGTACTCGCCTCCGATGCTCCCGAGCGGCGTCACGTTCCTGAGCTGGACCCCGCGGGAATGTACGCAGAACCTTTCGCGTTCAGCGGGAAGGCCGCCATCGAATAGAGGCTGCCCTCGACGTGCGCGACGCCCGGGAATGACGAGAGTCGACCGACGAGATCGGGAGCGAAATCGTCACGTTCAGTTGCGCCGGATTGGATCGATTGAGCAGCGTGGCGAACGAGGACTGCGTCTCGCGCGCAATGACCAACGAACCCAGAGCGGCGCCGCCGATGCCGCCGATCACGAGCACGACGGCCAAGTACGTCGCCCAACCCTTGCGCAGGTACCGAAAGAATCGATACGAGACGACCTCGAACATCACGTTCCCTTATCGGACGACCGATGATCGACGAACGTCACGACCGACCCGTCGAGGTCGAGCGCACCTTCAAGTCCCGCAATACGGTGTGCGCCGCGCCGTACCCGCACATCCCGTGGACGCCACCGCCGGGCGGTGTGGAGGCCGAGCACAGGTAGAGCCCGGGTGTCCCCGTCCGGTACGAGTTCCAGCGCGGCGTCGGTCGAAAGAGCGTCTGGCGCAGCGTCCCGGCGCCGCCGGTGATGTCCCCACCGAGGTAGTTCGGGTTGTGGCGTTCGCCGTCGGCCGTCGACGTCGTGACGCGCGCGAGGATCTGATCGCGAAATCCCGGGGCGAAGCGCTCGATCTGAGCTCTCGATTCGCTCGGTCATGTCGACGTCTGACCCGTTGGGCACGTGACAGTAGGCCCACAGCGTCTGCTGCCCGTTCGGCGCACGCGTGTCATCCACCACGCTCGCCTGTACGACGATGCAAAACGGCTTCTCCGAGTGGCGGCCCAGCGAGACGTCCTTCTCCGACGAAGCGACCTCATCGAAGGTGCCGCCCACGTGCACCGTCGCGGCGCGCCGAGCGACACTCGGCGCTCCACGGCACCGGTCCCGCGAGGGCCCAGTCGACTTTGAAGACACCCGGTCCTCGTTGAAACTTCGCGACGCCGGCCTTGTAGCGAGCGCTGAGGCGTTCTCCGGCGATGTCGACGAGTCCCCACGCCGACGTGTCGAAGAGCGTCGCCCGTGCGCTCGGTAGGTCACTGAGACGGCGAACCGGACGATCGACGTGCACCGTGACGCCCTCGTCGCGCAGCGCCGTCACGAGCGCGTCGATCAAGTTGCGTGCTACCGCCCTGGACGACGGGCCAACCGCCCGCGTGCGCGCTGACGTTGAGAAACAGCCCGAAGGCCGCGGTCACCGGCGCGTCGAGCGGCAACATCGCGTGCGAGCACAGTCCCGCGATGAGCGCCTTCGCTTCGGGCGTGGCGAATCGATTGGCGAGATGCGTCGCTGAGGGAAGACCGTTGAGTCCGAAGCGCGCCATGGTCAGGGGGTTGCGCGGCGGCGACCGAAGCGGCGCGAGCACCGTCGCCGCGAGGGCGTCCGCGTCGTCGACGAGTGAGGTGAACAGTCGTCGGTAGCGCTCGACCGTCGGCGCCAAGTGTCACGGCGGTCTGCGCCACGGAACCTTCGACCGCGACCGCGCTTGCCACCGTCGAGTGGGTGCGCCATCGCGACCTCGGGCTTCAACAACGTCACGGCGTCACGAACGTCGGTGAATTCTCGAAAGAACGGCGAGATCGTCACCATCGACTGAATCGTCGAGCACACGTCGTGGTGGAATCCCGGGCAACGTCAGCTCTTGCGTGCGACACCCGCCGCCCGGACTCGACGCCCCTTCGAAGACCTCGACGGAGAGGCCCGCGCGCGCGAGCGTCAACGCCGCGGACAGTCCGTTGGGTCCCGATCCGACAACGACGGCGTCCAACGAAGAGTTCGCCGAGCTCACAGTTCGAGCACCGTGCGCTGCGTCGGCAACGGTGACTCGGGGTTCGCCGCTGAAGCGCTGTCGCCAGTGCGTCGAGGTCGTCGTCGACCCGGCTCTGCTTGTGGTGGAAGAGCACGACCTGTTTGACGTTGGCGTGGCGCGCCAGTTCGACGGCGTACTCCGCCGCGGCGTGTCCGAAGTAGGCCTCGGCCGCCAGCTCCTCGCGCAAGAGTTGCGCGTCGTGGATGAGCACGTCGGCGTCCTCACACAGTGAAAGGGCGGCCTGGTGGTACTCGCCCAAGCCGTCGGGTCCCGGGCCGAGTGCGCTCGGGCAGTGATCCGGCATGTAGACGACCGTCGCCGTGGCGTCGCTCACGCGCAAACCGTAGGTGCGGCCGCCCTTGTGCGGGATCTCTTCGACGAGGACGCTGAATCCTTCGATCTCGAGCGCGCGACGACGAGAGCGAGACGAATGACCAGTCGCCGCGCAGTTCGTCGGCGCGCACCGGGAAGTGCGGCGGCGACATACCGCGCGAGAGCATCTCCAGCGGATCCGAACCGTCCAGTTGATCGGGCACGAAGAGCGTGACGCGCGAATCGACGCGGTCGGTGGCGTCACAGAACGGCAGACCGTGCACGTGGTCCCAGTGCAGGTGCGTCAAGAGGACCGATCCCCGAAACGGTTCGCCGCTCATCAGCGAACTGGTGCGACGAATCCCCGTGCCGGCGTCGAGCAACAGCGACGGCACCTCGCCGTCGTGGGCGATCGCCACGCACGACGTGTGGCCCCCGTAGCGAAGGAACTCCTCGCCCGGCGCGGGGGTGGAACCTCGAACCCCGAGGAATGTGACCCGCACGCGGTCAGCCCGCGTTCGAATCTTCTCGGCGGTGTCCGGTGGAGAGTTCCTGCAACGACTCGCGGTCGAGTGACTCCGCGGGCACCGAGGCCACGCGACAGTCCGTCACCGCGACGAGCGACGACGTGCGCGTGCCGCCTTCTAGGTGCGCGCGCTCGCCCAACATCGCGCCCGGTCCGTACTCGGCCATGCGCGCGCCGTCGACCTCGACGCGCAAGACGCCGTCGAGAATCAGGTACACGTCCGAACTCCGGTCACCCTGGCTGACCAGCACCGTTCCGCGCTTCACCTTCCTAATCTTAGGTTTGGCCGCCCCGGCCATGAGCTTGTGCGAGAGGTTTCGTTCGAGCGCGGTCTCGACGGTCGTGACGAAGGCGTCGGAGTCCTGGTGGCCCCAGGGCGTCTCTTTGCCGAAGGACTTTCGGTACCAGTCGGCGAAGTCGATGAGTCCGGACTTGGCGCTGAGTTGCCCGTTCTCGTCGTAGACCCAGTGTCGAGGGAATCGACTCGCGCCGACCAGCGCGCCCTGGACTCGACCGTCGGTGTACATCGTGAGCGACAAGGTCGTCCACGCCAGCGGCGCCTGCCACTGCACGAAGGGCGCGCGGCGCACGCGTCGCGGGGCCGGCATCCCCGTGCGACCGCCCGCGGTCTGGGTGAAGCGGACCCAGCCGTCGCCGTAGACGGGCTTCACCTTTATATCGGGCAACGCGACGGCCTCGAAGACCTTGCTGACCGGACCGAGCTTCACCGTGGTACTCCCGATCATGCCGGCCCCGGTATAGCTCGCCGCGATGATCTCGCCGCTGGCGTTCACCTGGATCGACGCCGAGAGTCGATTGGCGAAGCGAAAACGGTCGCCGAGTCGAAGCGCGTCGAGGTCTTCGATCGCGTCCGGCGGTGCGGGGTCGTAGTGCGCCATCCCGACGTCGAACGGTAGACGGGTCCCACCTTGAATCGCCTCGGAGGGAATCCATGACAGTGAAGTGACTGAACTCTGGTATCTCATGGGTCCATCGTCGCTTTCTCGAAGTTGCTCGTAAATAGTGGTACCGCACTGCGTTGTGGGGGTCTAACACCCCCACAAAATGTGGGGTCTGCCCCCTTTTTACAACCATTGCGCAGGTCGAGAATTGCATCACCATGAGCGACCACAGCGCCCAGAGCGTTCCGGCCATCACCGTCTTTCTCGCCGACGACAACCTCCTCGTGCGCGAGGGCGTGCGTGCGCTCATCGATCGCCAGAGTGACCTGCAGATCGTCGGCGTGGGATCGGACTACGACGAGACCGTGGCCGGTGCGACGGCGACGGCCCCCAACGTCCTGGTCACCGACATCCGTATGCCGCCGTCGTTCAATCGCGAAGGTATCGACGCCGCCAAGGAGGTCCGCAAGCGACACCCGGGTACCGGGATCGTGATCCTCTCGCAGTACGACGACCCCGAATACGCGGTGGCGCTGCTCGCCGAGGGTTCGGCCGGCTACGGCTACTTGTTGAAAGACAACCTCGCCCAGGGTGACCAACTTATCGGGGCGATCCGCATGGTCGCGACCGGCGGCACCGCCCTCGACCCCTCGATCGTCGAATCCTTGATGCGCCCAGTCGCCTCGAACAGCGAACTCTCCGACCTCGAGGAGTCGCTCCTCGCCTTCGTCGCGGAGGGCAAACCGATCAAGGCCATCGCCGCCGCACGGCGCACGACGCCCGAGGCGATCGATGCCCAGGTCGAGGACCTCTTCCGCAAGCTGGCCGCCGAGGTGAGCGCCGGTCACCAGGGCGCCCTCGATCGCCTGCGCAATCTCCACCGCGCCATCGTGGACCGCGAAGAACAGGGCGAGACGCTGTCGCGACTCTTACCGGGCGGGATAGCGGAGAAGCTCCGCAACGAGGGCCGGCGCATCGGTGAGACCGAGCGACTCAACGTGACCGTCATCATGAGTGACATCCGTTCGTACTCCACGATCGCCGAGCACGCCGACCCTAGTGAACTGGCCGCCCAACTCAACACCCACCGCGCCGCGATGAATCGCGCCATTATTGGGGAAGGGGGAACGGTCATGCAATTCGTCGGCGATGCGGTGATGGCGGTCTTCGGCGCCCCGGTACCCAGCGACGACCACGCCGACCGCTCCGTCGTCGCGGCCGCCAGCATGCACGCGCTCCAGGACGAGATCAACGTCCGTTGGGAGAGCGAAGGCCTCCCGGCCTTCGGCCTCGGCATCGGACTGTCGACCGGCGAGGTCGCGGCGGCCCTCTTGGGATCCGAAGAGCGACTGGAGTACACGCTGGTCGGGGACACGGTCAACCTGACCCAGCGACTCCAACAGCTCGCGTCGGCAGGCGAGACCGTGATCTCGGGACCGACCAAGAGTGCACTGACGCTCGACCTCGACACGGTCGAACTCGACGCTCAATTAGTGAAGGGCCGCGACACACCCGTCGTCGCCTACAAGATCCTCGCGCTCAAGCGCGACGAACCAAGTTTCAGCACAGCAAGTGAAGGAGACACTCCATGACCACCACCGAATCTGACGCGACCACGCGTGAAGCATCGGCGTTGCCGGCACTCGAAGTACGCGGTGTGCGCAAAACCTTTGAAGCGGAGCTGGCGCCCGTGCGCGCCCTGCGCGGCGTCGACCTCACGGTCGAACGCGGCACGTTCATCGCGCTCATGGGACCGTCGGGCTGCGGCAAGTCGACGCTGCTTGAACCTCATCGCCGGGCTCGAAGAGGTGGACGAGGGCTCGATCGTCGTCGCCGGTGAATCGATGTCCGAAGGTTCAGAAGACGACCACGCGCTGATCCGACGCAAGCACATCGGCATCGTCTTCCAGTTCTTCAACCTCCTGGAGGGCATGAGCGTGCTCGAGAACGTCGCGCTCCCGGCGATCATCGCGGGGCGAAACCGCAAGGCGGCCGAGTCACGCGCCCGCGACCTACTCGACCTCCTAGGGTATTGCGGACAAGGCGTCGGAGATGCCCGGCGTCCTCTCGGGTGGCCAACGCCAGCGACTCGCTATCGCCCGGGCCCTCGCCAACGAGCCGACGCTGCTGCTCGCCGACGAACCGACCGGCGCCCTCGACTCGGTCGGAGGACAAGAGGTGATCGAGTTGCTGAGCCGTCTTCACGCCGCGGGACAGACGATCATCCTCGTGACCCACGACGCGAACGTCGCCAAAGCGGCAGACACCGTGTTACGCATGCGCGACGGTCGCATCGTCGGTGACGGCGACGCGGGCGACAGTGACGGCGACGCCGTGACGACGATCGGCACACTCTGAGCACCCGCGACGTGGTGAGCACGTTGCGAACCTCTGGTCCTACGACGCTTACGCAACGGTCGTCATCGCGTGATCGCTTGGCGTGCTTTATTGCCGCTGCTGTCGGCGTCGTCGCGGCGCTCGTCGCACTCGTTGACGCACCCCACGCCGGGCTGGTCGCTCTGTGGAGCGTGAGTGGCGTCGGCGTCGCGAGTTGGGCCGTGGCAGGCGTCGTGCTCGTCGCACGCACACCGCGCTTGGGACTCAACAGTTCGCTCGTTGCCTTGGGCGCCGGACTCGCAATGCTCGTCATGCGCGTCGGTGACCGCAACGGTCTCGGCGTCGACAGCGCAACGCGGCGAATCGCTGACGTCCTCGCCCTCTTGACGATGGCCGCCGTCGTCCACGTCGTACTCTCTCTGCCCGATGGCGTCCTGAAGACCAAGGGCCGCCAGCTCGGTGTGGCCGCGTGGTACGGCGTCGCCATCGCGCTGTGCATCTACTACGTCGCGGGGGCGAAAGCCCTGACACCTTGGCCGCTCGCGCTGGGCTGGTGCGTCGCCGTCGGTTCGGCATTGCCCGCCCTTCGCGGACGATACGTCGACGCGTCGGCGCACTCGCGACAACTGATCCAGTCGCTCGTCGCGGGTTCGGCCCTCGCGCTCACCTTCATCGTCATCCTGGTGACGCTGCACTCGCTCGTCGACTGGCCTCTTCACGTTGGCGCGCCGCTGATCGCCTTCTCGTGCCTCGTGCCCCTCGGGCTCGCGGCCGGTGCCTCCAACGCCGCGTCCCACGCCGATCGAATACTGGTGCATCTGATTACCGCGCTCGGCACCGTCGCGATCGTCGCCGGTGCGTACCTGCTAGCGGTGCGCGGCTTTGACAAGGCGCCCACGACGCACGCCGACCGGGACCTCCTCTGGTGGGCAATGGCCGCGGCCGCCGTTGCCGCGGTCGCGCAGTTGGCCCTCCGCGGCCGGTTCTCGCGTATCGCCACCAGCTTCACCTACGGCGCGCGCGAGGCTCCCGACGAGGTCGTTCGCTCCTTCGGCACCCGCATGACGCGCGCTATACCAATGGACGAGTTGTTGCTGCAACTGGTCGAATCACTGCGCAAGACGCTGTCCCTCGCGTCGGCCGAGATCTTCACCGGCAACGGCGAGGTCCTCGATTTGGTGGTGTCGGTTCCGGACCGCCCGACCCGTTCGCTGCAGGTCACGCGTGACGAGCGACAGGTCATCGCGCGCGCCGGCGTCTCGGGCAACGCGTGGGCGTCCGTCTGGCTGCCCTCGATCGCAACGAGCGACACCGTGGGCCCGATGCGCGTCGCCCCCATCAGTCACGCCGGAGAACTCCTCGGCATCATCGTGGTCTCGAGGATCCAAGGCGCGGTGGCCTTTCGCGAAGAAGACGACCGTGTCCTCTCCGACCTCGCGCGACAGGTCGGCTTGGCCCTGCACAACGCGCAACTCGACACCGCGTTGCAGAGCTCGCTGGACGAGCTCCGCCGCCAGGCCGACGAGCTTCGCGCCTCTCGTGCGCGCGTGGTCGCGAGTGGTGACGCGGAACGACGACGTGTGCGAACGAAATCTCCACGACGGCGCGCAACAACACCTCGTGGCTCTCGCGGTCAACCTTCGACTCACGAAGGACGTCGTCGCCGAAGACCCGGAGATGGCCGCGCAGATGCTCGACGAACTCGGTGAAGCGGTGCAAGAGACGATTCGCGAACTGCGCGAACTGGCCCACGGCATCTACCCACCGCTCCTCGTCGACAGCGGACTTGGCGAAGCGCTCAAAGCCGTCGTCAATCGCTCGCCACTCGACACCGAACTCGATCACGGAAGGAATCGGTCGTTACGGCGGCGACGTCGAAGCGGCCGTCTACTTCTGTTGTCTCGAAGCGCTTCAGAACGCCGGCAAGCACGCCTCCTCGGCGCACGTGGTCGTGCGCGTGTGGGAGGAGTCGGGCAGTCTGCTCTTCGAGGTGCGCGATGACGGTCCGGGCTTCGACGTGCGAACCGCCCAACGCGGTCACGGCTACGTCAACATGATGGACCGCCTCGGTGCCATCGGCGGCGCCGTGCGTTGGGAGTCAGAGATCGGACACGGCACCGCGATTCGCGGATCGTTGCCGCTCGACTAACTCACGTCGCGAACGCGACTTCGTTTCGCTGCTCCCACAAACGGCGCAGCGTCGTCGCGCCGAGTTGCTCCTTGTGGACGTAGGCCCGAGCGCCACTCGCCGTCGCGTCCGGTGGCAGGTCACTGATGTCGTAGGTCGAACAGAGGATGACGAACGTGTCGGGAAATTCGGCGACGATGCGACGCGTGGCTTCGATGCCGCCCATCTCGGGCATGTTGATGTCCATCAACACCACGTCCGGGTGGATCTCGGTGGCGAGCTCGAGCGCCTTCACGCCGTTCTCCGCCTCGCCGGCAAGCGTGAATCCCTCGGAGCGTCGAATGACGGCGCGCGCCGCCATTCGAAAGGGTGCCTGGTCGTCAACGACCATGACCGAGAGGGGCTCTTCCATACTCAAAGTATTTCACTTCGGACTTTGCGGGGGCAGTGAGGTGCCTTCCGCGAGGGGGTGTGGTTAACCTCCCGCGTTCTCTCCTAGATATACAAGAACGGCCTTCACGCGACGATTCAGATCGTGCTCTTCGGATAGGCCGAACTTTGCGAAAATGGAGTTCGAATGTTTTTCAACGGCGCGTTCGGAGACACCAAGGGTCTTGGCGATCGCGCCGTTGGACTTTCCCTGGGCCATCTCGCTGAGGATCTCGGTCTCGCGGGGCGTCAACCAATCGAGGTCACTCTTCGGTCGATGCGAACGGGCCTTCACGAGTTCGTCGACGACGAGCGGGTCGATCACCGAGCCGCCCTCTGCGACGACGCGAATGGCGCGAGACAACTCACTCACGCCCGCCACGTGCTCCTTCAAGAAGATACGCGCGGCCCGCCGAACCCTCTTCAAGGAGCGCCAGCGCGTAGGCCGGTGCCGTGTACTGGCTGAGGACGACGACGCCCACCTTTGGCCGGTTCTCACGCAACCACGCGGCGGCTCGAATCCCCTCGTCGGTGCCTGTCGGCGGCATACGGATGTCCGTCACGACTACGTCGGGATCGTGAGCCTCGATGAGCTCGATTAGTTCGGGATAGTCACTTCCGACGCCAACGAGCTCAAACTCGTCATCACTACTTATCAGACGGGTTATTCCCTCGCGCAGGAGCGCGTTGTCCTCGGCCAAGACCACCCGAATAGTCACGAAGAGAACGTACCATCGAAGTCCGACGTGCCTAGGTGCCTGCAAATGAAGTCGAACCGCGCTGACGATCGTCGTTCGCGCGATTTGGGTCGCCGACCCAGAGCGTTAACATTGTCTTTTCCGCGGGCGTAGTTCAGCGGCAGAACATCAGCTTCCCAAGCTGAGAACGCGAGTTCGATTCTCGTCGCCCGCTCCAAGGATTTTCTTCTAACGCGCAATGATTGCAGCGGTTTGATCGTGACCAACTGACCACGAGTGACCACGAGTGACCGCGATTACCCCGTGTTACATGCCCATATATGCCCGTGGTATGCCCAGCACGAGTCGCGATTCGAAATGTTTACGAGGCTAAGTTCTTCGAGATCCCAAGGTCGCAAATCTTCCACCACCGAATGCCCAATCAGTGAGTCGAGACAAACACTTTTGCAGAAGGTCCCACGAACTATGGACGAAAGATCCCCACGGCTCCCAGACCTCGCTCGCTTGCAGGTTTCTCGCTTAACAAGTGCTATGAGGGCATTCGCGAGTACGCGATCGCATTCTTGTGTCGCGTGTTGGTAGCGCAGCGATGCTCCTCAACTTCATAGCGCGCGTCGTTCAAATTTGACTAAGTCCGAAGAAACGATTCGCCCACGGGTTGACCCGCGAGAAGACTTGAAGCAGCGCGTGTGATGGAGACAGCGAGCCCCGGATGTGCACGCTCGTGGGGAGAGGCGACGCTCGCAAATTCCAAGACGGTGGTGAGTGTCTCTTCAGCAATTGAGGGCGCTGCATGAAACCCCCAAGCGAGTCCTTCATTTATGAGATCGTCAATTGTTATCGCCGCATGACGATATTCGCCAGCGACTGCGAGAGCCATTTCCCCATCGTTCGCTTGATGCGCTTGCGGAACAAGGTCGTAGGCAGGGGCAAGCGACACCGCCCCGTCGAGCCAGTGAAGCATTGAGAGGTTCTTAGCGTGCAAGTCGAGATTTCCGACAGCGACTGACACCACGACGAGTTTGAAGAGGCGCTCAAGTGAATCCGCGTCGCCAGCGGACGAGAGGACCTTTGCGACACGTTCCAGGCTCACGCGACCTCCGTGCTTTTGGTACTTCTGAATGCCGGTTGCGCCGAGAATCTGATTGAAGTCTTCCTGGTGAACGCGGCCCTCGGGTGACTCAGGCGAACGGTCGTACCGTTCGATGACAACGGCCGATACTCCATCGAACTCATCGATCCAAGTCGAGAAACTCGCGAGACCGACGGCTCGGGCAAAGCGCGACCCGTACTCCTCGTCGTAGATCATCGTTGGATGGTCTCGCGACTCGGGTTTCAAGATGTGTGTGGAAGGCCAGCCGTCAACGACGCGGTTCCAACCTTCGCCGGTGCGCGCCAGCACTATCTTGTCTTGGACTCCAGGCAGTGAGGTTTTACCGCCCGGGAATTGGTTTCCTAACGGGTTCTGTCGCACACGCTTAAGCATTTCCGCGACATCGGTTTCTGATGCTGGCTCGCGCGAAGGATTCTTCGGCTCGCCGGGCACATCAGGGTCCCAGATCTGTATAGCGCCAGCGACGTCTCGGCCGAAGCGACTCAGTAGACCAATAACGTCGTATTCTTCGACTCCCGCTTCTTGAGCCAGTCGGGTTAGCATCCTTCCTTCGGGGAGTAGTTCTCGGAAAAAATTCTGGCGACGAGCTTTACCCGTGTTAACCGACACCACTGTGAGAGGGATAGCGATCGAAAGGATAGGGCTGTCGATACCGAATCTGTCGACCGCAGTGGCATCTAGCCGTAGTTCAAAAGTTCGCCATGTTCCAGTTAACTTGCCAATTCGGATGCCGTAGAGTTCCACGACGAGGTCAGCCATGGTCGGCTCTCGGCGTGATGACGGCTGTCAACTCCATGCCGGTCTCTCGCATCGCAGCGAAAAGGCGATCCATGAGGATCGAGGGCTTTCCCGCCTCAAGTTCCCAGATGTACTTCTGCGTCGTTCCTAGTCGCCGCGCAAGTTCTCGCTGACTGAAACCAGCAAGTAACCGAGCCTGTTGCAAGATCCGTCCAAGTGATTCGGCACTGGTGATCTTTCCTGAGTATGCCATTGCCAACCTCCGACACCTATATTGACGTCATCCTATGTGACTACAATGTAGAAGTCAACGATACACAACTTCGAAATCGAAGTCAAGGAATTGGAAAACCAACTGTGTTGCAGGTGACGTTTCCTGCTTCCCAAGCTGAGAGCGTGAGTTCGATTCTTGTCGACCGTGCCGACGATTAATGGGTGATCCACATCACTTGGCGTCACCAGATGTCCCGGGAACGAAGGGATGAACCTCTCCGTCGAAGCAATACAGGTCGGGCCAACGACTATGGAACGTGTACTTCGCACCGGAGTTGTGAGGAAGCGCTACGGCGTACGAAGTGAATCCCGGGCACGTGGGGTTCGGCCCTGGGCGGGTATTAACGGCCTCGACCATTGACGTCGCGACTCCGTGGCGCGAGCGCAATGTGACGACAGGTGGCTCGGTTGTACTCAAAGGATCTGTTCCGACGCCTCCTGTATATCCATTGAGTGTGTCTTTGAAGATCCTCTGTACGCCCGAAGCGAAGATACCGGTGAACGTGGGATAACCCGTTACGGAACACTCCTTGCTGCTCACGTTGGTGACTCGAATGAGGAATGCACCGTTTCCCAATCCAGCTCCGTCGCCAGTGAGGGCCACACGAAGTTGCGACGGCAGGCAGGTCGGCGGTGTCGAGACGGAGGAGTTAGCGAGGTCACCCGTGGTGGCTTTCTCAGGGCTTGTTCGGCCACTTCCAACGGCGACTACCGACACGACGATGACGGCGAAAGCGAGTACAAATACAGCGACCTTCATTCGGCGACGTCGGGAGGCATCGCGGGCCTCTCGAATGAGGAGTTCGGCAGGATCGTTGACTTCGACCACCTCGGGCTGGCGAGTTGACGTGACGATCATCGGACCCTTTCTCGAAGTACGTATGATACTATTCACAGTAGTTCTATGCAAATATTCAAAATTGACAAAGATGAACCAGTTGCGCTGCACGATCAAGTGGCGGCCGAGATTCGTCGTGCAATCGCTGAAGGAGAAGCCGCCCAAGGCGAACGACTCCCTCCGGCAGTTGACCTTGCGACGGTACTGGACGTGAACAAGAACACGGTGATTCGCGCATTGCACATCCTTCGTGACGAAGGACTCCTGGACTTCACACGAGGTCGCGGTGTCCGTGTGGTTGGCACACCACAGCGCGGAGCCGTGATGACCCGCATCGACGAACTACTCACATTCGCCCGTGCGCAGGGATACCGACAAGATGAAGTCGTCGCCCTGATCCAGGCTCGGAGTTGAAGATGTCTTTGCGCGCACCGTCTAATCCGCACTGGCACAGAAATATTTACGGTTAGTGGCATCCATGACCCTTTCGCCAACTCGTAGCGATCTCACGAGAGAAACGCCCGATTCTGCAGAGTTGCTAATCAAAGAGGCCCGACGCGCCAAGCGTTTGCGTCGATTGCGAATCGTTGTCACTGCGTTTGCGGCGTTGATCGTAGTCACCGTGATCTCCGTGATGTGGACAGCGAACACAACGCCATCAAAGGCAAAACCTGACACCGGGGTCGCGAAGTTCGTCGACTCAATGAAGCACGCCAACGACACTCGATTTGTGGCGACCTATCGCGTTCAGCATTACGACTGGATGGGGAGTGGCGTCATCACGATGGCCCAAATTCCGAGCCCGCCAGGTGCCAAAGCCAAAACCAACAGCGACGGCTACGCGGCGACTGGCAGATACGCCTACGTCTATCGCAACGCTGATGGTCGTACCTCGCAGTGGATCAAAATCGGATCCGACGTGAACGGGTGTGCAATGCCGCCCAGAGGTCCAATCGGTCACATGGAGTGTTCGAGACCGAGTCCGTATCTCCCTTCAAATGGCTTTTCCTTTGCAGATGTTGGGTTCGTGCCGACGTACGCGATGGAAAAGATGCAGACTTTCACGTCGATCGGGCTGGGTAAATCAGTGAAACTCACGACGAGAGTCTCCAATCATTTCGGGCGCTTGACCTGTCTGACGCAAACCTTGACCTCGACGATCCAATCCACGTGCGTAGACCGATCGGGCTACGTCGTACTCTGGACCTACCACAGCCTTCACTGGTCGAGTTCGGCAACCCTCACTGCCTTCAATCGTCATCCGACCGCCAGAGATTTCAGAACACTGATTAAGCCGACGCAAGCACTCGTCTTGCCGGGGTTGTAAAACTGACCACGAAGTCAGTGGCTCGAGGCAAGTGTGCGACGCTTCAGGACCGCCAAAGATCCCGAGGCAAACTCGAAAACGAGCACTTGATACAATCCGCCCAGCAGCAAGTGACGGCGTCGGGATTGCAATCAGGTGCCGCAGTTGGTATCGGAGGATCTCGTGGGCCGCAACCGAGCAATTGTCACGTTCTTGGGCTCGTTCGCAGCCATGGCATCGCTCGTTTACACAGTGGCTGGGGCGGCAGACATCGTCCCACCGAGCAATCCCTCCTCCGACGACTGGGCCGTTCCGGCGTACACGTTCACACCGGTCAACCATCATGCATACAGCGCCAATGACCTGCCCGTTTGTTGGGCGTGGAGTGCGAAGTCATCGTTCCTCAATCGTGGCAACACACGACGGTGCACGAATCGCGTGCTGGAGGCGACGGACCGCGCCGAACATGTGGAGGGTCTGCCCAGCGTCAGGCTCCCCACGAACTTTGGCTCCCTGACCATTCCCGATCAGCTTCTGGTGCTGGTCGACATTGAGCGAATCAGTCGCGGCGAAGCGCCCGTGCTCGGCGTTTCATCGGCCGACAACGTCTTCGCCCAAGTGGGCGCCAGAGATAACACCGACCCGATCCTGCCGCCGAGCGCCGACGCCGACGGTTCAATCTCCGCCTGGTCGGCGAACTACGCCGCGGGCGTCAACACGCTCGACGCGAACTACCAATGGATGTACACGGACGGATGGGACGGAAGGCTCACGTTCAACGGCGCCTGCACCAGTGCACATGCTCCCGGGTGCTGGGGTCACCGCGACAATATTCTCGCCAACGAGTCGCGTATGCCCTGTGACTCGACGACCTGCTCGATGATCATGGGAGCTGGTTACGTGCGCAATGGGGCGACGGAGGGATACAACTCGTACTCCGAAATCTTCGTGCAAGTGACCGGCGTCGTCCCGCCCCTTTCCTACACGTGGACCCAAGCAGTTAGCGCTGGCGCGAGAGCGTGATCTCGATTCGACTTCGAGTCGCACTGTTGGCGTCGGTCGTCTGTACTGCCGCTCTTTCGCTCGTGCCGCTGGCTTCTCCTGCAAGCGCTGCGATGGCACGTGTCAGCAGCGCCACTTCTGCAAGTTGCCCGCATCCGGGCGACCTCACTGATCCCCCTACCAATATCCAAAATACGACATTCGACGGATACAGCGTCATAACGAATGTCGTTGGGACCGCGTGCTGGAACGGTTCGAAGGTGTGGGAGTCCACCCCGCTCAACGATTCGACGATCGATCCGTCGGGACCAACTCCGGATGGTTGCTACGCCTCATTTGGCCACTTGGGCAAGAAGGATTGGCACCCGCCGGGGATCACCCTTTCTCTGTACTACTGCGGCGTCATCGACAATGACACCGCCAAGATGTATCAGGCATTCAACGCCTGCCTGCAAATCGCGCCAGAAGTCCTCGGCAATCCCAAACTCGAGCACTACGCAATGTGGGGACGATATTTCATTACCAACCAAGGCGCCACCACGAACCCCGCTTTGGAGACCACACTTGGAAATCCAAAAAGTGGTCCGTGCCCATCGCTTCCGTCCACTGCCTCCTCCGGAACGCTCTTCACCGGAGAAGGACCGGACTTCATGAACAACGCGCCGAAGTGGACGGATGAGGGGGTTGGCAAGTATTCATTCCATTTCAAGAAGGTTGAAAGGCAAATCATTGGGTTCTCGGGGACCTACTCGTTCTACTGCGGCGCGGGCACCAGCACGGTCACGGCCAAGCGAATCGCCGTCAATGCCGCCGGAGCATTCTCGTTTCGCTTTAGCGTCGCCAACACCGTGAACGGTCAGAAGATGGGCGAAACCTATGTCTCCATCTCTGGACAGTTCCTAGGCGGCGGTGCTGAGGTGCGGCTTGCCTACCTCGTGGATACGGCATTCAGCCCGATCAAGAGTCCTTACGACACTTCGGACCCGACCAAGTTGGGATGTGCTTCGTGGGTGAGGAGTTCGGCAGGTTAGTCATCGGACGTTCACGAAACCTGATAGATGGCGAACGTGCACAATCCAATGATGAGGCACGTGGCCGTCGCCAGCGCGAGACTACCCAATAGGCGCCGCCGCGAGCGCCACAACGTCAACCCGATTGCGAGCACCACCCCGAGGGCGAACTGCACCTCCCAATACCGAGCCGGCGTCGAGAACCTAAGACTCGTGAGGCCATGGACGGCCTCGCCCGCGAGTAGACCACCCAGCACTCCAGCTCCGAGCGCTGCGCCGATGGGCACGGCGCGGCGAAGCCAGGAGGCGGCAAGACCGACGAGCGGGCCCAGCGCCACACTGGCAACGGTCCAAAACGCCACCTGTTTTAGGGACACCGCCCATCCCCGATGGGCCTGCGCAACATAGAAGCCCATTACGAGAAAGAGCAGTGAGATCACCGAGAGCATCACCGACTGACCGATGCGGTGGGCAGTCAAGGCGATAAGGCACGCGACGATGACCCACGGAGCAGCGCTATTACTCAGCGGCTCAAGAGATGCAGGTAGATGTGGCACCGACCATTCGTTCACCGCACCAACGACCGACCCGACGACAACGGCAGTAAGGAGCCGAGCGACCCTCCCCGAAGGACGTGAACTACTGAACCACGTCGCTTCGACGTCACGGTCGACCGGTGAGACCTCAGAAAGACTGTCAATCGTCGGCCCGGAACTGCCAGATTGAGTCCGCCACGAACGGGCGTCGCTGAAGATCGGCACGGCTTCAACTATAAATATGGCAGCGCTCGGCGGGATAGCGTCATGCGCAATCGGCGCTTGAGCATCGCATCGTTCAGCTTTGCCAAGCTGAGAGCGCGAGTTCGATTCTCGTCGCCCTTTCGCCAGATCGACCGCAGATGCAGTTACAGCAATTTTGAGGACTGGAGATGATGAGCGCCTTCTCAGCGTGGCAGCGACGAAAAGGTGGTCGCGATCGCAATATCGCCAAAGGTCTTGCGGTGTTTGGCAATCCTGGGTTTGACGATCCCAAGCAACTCAACGAACTCCTTTTCGCGCACGAAGACGTACTCCATTGGGCTGGCGAACGCGACGTCCCGTTGAGCAATGAGCCCGACGGACTTGCGACATTGGACGGCGTGTTGGACGAGTGGGCCTCGGATCCCAACATCGGGCCTCAACTCGCCAATGAAGTGGGCGTGTACCTCGGAAACATGATCGTCGGGCACGTTGACGGAGCACGCTGGACGGTCCGGCCCAATGGCCATCCGGTGGTCGGACTCACGACCGGACTCCAAGTGGACGTGACAGACCTTGTAAGTCAACGCTTGCGCCGCGGTGGAATCAGTCTTCCGGACATTTTCGCAGAAGCGATGAACGGCGGCGGCGTCAGCCCGGTGTGAGTCTACGCTCGACGCCAATGAATTCTCTGCGCTTGACGTTCTCAACGAGTGAACCGTCACGGTTAACTCTCATCCTCTGAGGTTTGCTCACGAGTTGTCTCTCACTCCAGCAGTCCACTGCGCGAACGAACGCCCAGAGATCCGCTCGTAGGCGGTGATGTAACGCTCGCGAGTCTTGGCGATGACATCATCGGGAATCGTCGGAGGTGTCGAGATCTTGTCCCAACCGGTCGACTCGGCCCAGTCACGCAGGGGTTGCTTGTCGAATGAGGGGGGCTTCGCTCCCGGGGTCCATTGATCGGCGATCCAAAAGCGGCTCGAGTCGGGCGTGAGGATCTCATCACAGATGATGATCTCGCCATCGACGACACCGAACTCGAACTTGGTATCGGCGATCAAGATCCCGTGCTCCTCGGCGATCTTCGCCCCTGCGACATAGGCGGTGAGCGAGATCTCTCGAGCGCGCTCCGCGGCCTCAGTGCCGACGAGATTCGCGGCCTGCTCGAAGGAGATGTTTCGGTCGTGTTCGCCCACAGGCGCCTTGGTCGTTGGTGTGAACACCGGCTCGGGTAGTCGCTCGGACTCACGAAGGCCGCTCGGCAGAGCGGTTCCGTTCATCGTCCCGAACGTCCGGTACTCTTTCCACGCCGAACCGGTGAGGTACCCGCGGACGATGCACTCGACCTCGAGCATCTCTGCTCGGTGCACGAGCATCGCACGACCAGCCAGGTTCCCGATCGCCTCGGAGCCTGCGGGGAAGTCGGCCGGATCGACCGAGACGAGGTGCGTCTTCACGAGCGGCGCGAGAACCTCGGACCAGAACGCGGTCATCGCAGTGAGCACCGCGCCTTTATCGGGAATCGACTGTCTGAATACCCTGTCGAACGCCGATATCCGGTCCGACGCCACCATGAGCAGGTAATCCGGACCGGCGTCGTAGATGTCGCGGACTTTCCCACTCGTGACCGCGAATCGCTTGTGCGCCGCCTGCTTGCTGACGCCGAGAACACCGCTGATCTCACTCCAAGAAAGTCCGTTCGACCGGCAGGTCTCGACGAAATGGTCGAGGAGCTTGTCGCCCATTTGCTCGATATCACGAGCGTTCTGGGCTGCCCGTTCGAGGAGGACGAGAGGAGATTGGTCCGGTGCGTCCTGGATGACCGTGTCGATAAGCGATTGGATGGTTGGCAATGGTGACATGTCGTCAACCCTACATTGACGACATACACACGTCAATCATACGTTGACGATATGCGTGCCAGGTCGGTCAACCTAAGTAATAGGGCGAAAGCGCGTCGCTAGGAGACTCGATTGCGCTGGGTGGGCGCCGCGCATTCACGACAAAGCACCACCGACGAAGCCGGCTTTTCCTCCGATGTGGGGACACGAAAGATCCGTACGACACCGCCCGAGCGACACTCTCGCGCGTGCCAGCAGGTGTGTCGGCTGCATCGACACGGCCCAGAGGCAGCTCGGCGGACGGGGGGATCTGGCATCACTACCAGTCTTGTCCTGTCAGTTCGTGAAGTAGTGGACCAAGTTCCGGTTTCACAACGATTGCTCGTCGTAGATCCGCGAACGAGTTCATCGCCATCCGAGGGCTGGCGCCACCTCCTTCAACATGGTCTCGATCACATGGGCGCAGTAGTCGACTCCCAGTTGATTGGGGATCGTGAGAAGCAATGTGTCGGCGCTGGCGATCGCCTCATCGTGGCCCAACTGCTCGATCAACCGATCGGGCGGCGCGGCGTAGGTCTTCCCGAAGCGCGCTATGCCGCCGTCGATGTAGCCAATTTGGTCTTGTGATTCACCGTCGCGGCCAAAGTATGCGCGGTCGACGTCATCGACGATCGGAAAGATACTGCGACTGACCGAGACACGGGGCTGACGCGTGCGGCCCGAAGTCGCCCAGGACGAACGAAAGCGCTCGATCTGTTCGGCCTGCAGTTGATGGAACGGCACGCCCGTGTCTTCGCTGATAAGCGTCGAACTCATCAGGTTCATTCCCTGCTCGGCTGCCCACTCGGCGGTCTTGCGGGTCCCGGCTCCCCACCAAATCCGCTCACGCAGACCGTCAGAGTGCGGCTCGACGCGAAGCAACCCTGGCGGGTTGGCGAACATCGGACGCGGGTTCGGCTCGGCAAAACCTTCGCCCTTCAGAACTTCGAGGAAGACCCGCGTGTGCTCTCGAGCCATATCGGCTTGGTCGGCGCCGTCGACCGGAACGTAACCGAAGTAGCGATAACCCTCGATGACCTGTTCCGGCGATCCACGGCTGATGCCCAACTGCAGGCGACCGCCCGAGATGAGGTCGGCGGAGCCCGCGTCCTCGGCCATATAGAGAGGGTTCTCGTAGCGCATATCGATCACGGCGGTCCCGATCTCAATCGTGCTCGTCCGTGCACCAATGGCGGCGAGCAGCGCGAAGGGAGACGAAAGCTGGTTCGCGAAGTGATGCACCCGGAAATAGGCGCCGTCGGCCCCGAGTTCCTCGGCGGCGATCGCGAGATCGATCGACTGCAACAGGGCATCCGACGCTGAACGAGTTCCGCGAGTTCGGCGAAGGCGACCAGTGACCGAACGACAAGAATCCAATGCGTTTCATGAACACGAACCCCTCGCCAATTTGCCTTTCCCTAACCTAAACGGGGATGAATAGTGACGGCACCATCGGTTTTGCGGCGAGTGTGCCGTACAGCAGGTGGGCGCGGGCAACAACTGTAAAGCGATCGAGGTCAAAGCACGCGTTCCACGAAACGAGTGCGCAAATGGACGTCAGTCGCCGGCGTAGGGGCCGCCAATGAACGGTTGTTCATCACGGCCGTCGCCGTCACCGTTCGCAGTGATCTCATCGGCGAAGACCTCGGCATCGTCGGCTGGGAAGTAGCCAATAGCGTGGGCCTCGGCCAACGTCACCACTGCTCGGGTATTAGCGGAGACGCCCCACACGACGCGAAATCCCGGATGAGGAGTCGACATCGCCGCTTCGACAAGTCGCACGCAGTCGCTAGGCGATAGCCAACTCCAGAGTTGGCGAATGTTCTGCGGTCGCTCTTGGTACGAACCGATGCGCAGGCAGATCACGTCCATGTCAAAGCGATCGTGGAAGTAGCTGCCGAGTGCTTCGCCTGCCACCTTGGAGACGCCGTAGAGCGAATCCGGACGAGGAAAGACGTAGTCGGCGACGGGGGCATTCGGGTCCATGGCTTGGAAGCCCACCGCATGATTGCTGCTCGCGTAAATCACGCGCGGCACGCGTGCGGCACGTGCCGCATCGAGAACGACGTAGGTGCCGTTGATGTTCACATCGAGGTACTCGTCCCACTCGAATTCGTTCGTGGAGCATCCACCGAGGTGGACCACTGCGGTCACGTCTCGGCATGCATGGGCCATCACCGCGGCGTCGAGAAACGAACCAAGGATGAGTTCGGCGTCTTCGCCGAGCGCGAGTGGCTCTTGCGGCGCGACATCGAGGAGTCGAAGGTGCCGCCCGGGCTGAGCAAGCGCATATCGCAACATTGAACCGATCGTGCCGGCCGCACCGGTGATGAGCACCGTCCCACTCTCGAAGTTCTTCGACTCTTCGCTCATGGTGCGTTCGAGTTTGGTCGAATTGCAACCTCGCGGAAACGTTCGATGACGCTCTTCGCTGTCACCGAACTCTCCTTCGTGAGAAGTCCCAGGTGATACACGTGCAGTTCGGTAACGCCGGCACCCACGTAGCGATGCAACCTCTCATCGTTTCCATCTGCGTTCCAATCACGGTCAAATCGCACGTACGCACCTATCTGCGCTCGGCCGTCGACGACGTCGGCTAACGCGCGAAGATCGTCCTCGGCCGAATCGGGCGTCCACGCATTCGAGACCACAGAATCGATCGACTCCGACCACGGCTGCGCATTCAGCCCCGGAAACGAACCCGTCGCCCACCGTCGAGGCGACGCGTGAATTGTGATCGTCGCCTCGGGCCGCACCGCAACTACGCGCCCGACGATCGCTTCGCGAAGTGTCCCGCCGAGCGAGAGACGGAATTGCGCGACCTCGTCGGCGAGTTCGACGCCGAGGGCCGCCTCGGACGATGGCGCGCCGCCATCGATGCCGACGCGTATCTTCTGAGCGACCTCGTCGGGATTGAGTCCGCGTTCGCGTTGACCCGTCCGACAGTTCGCGCAGAAGCAGATCGACAAGAGTTCGCGTTGCGCGTCATTGAGCGCAGCGAACTCGCTCTTGTCGTGGACACCGGCATGTTCGAAACCCATAGGTCCACAGGCCTCCAAGATGACGCCGCGCATGTCGGTCGAGCGAAGCGTCTCCTCGACCAGGGTCACGCAGTACTCGCGCACGTCCTGCGAACTCGGACAGAGCGCGTAGGGGTAGGGCTCGTCGTAGGCGTTGCGTTCGACCAAATCGAGGTCGGTGAAGTCGGGATCGTCCAGGTGCGTCAGAACGATCCACGCGGCGACGTCAATACCCTCGTTCCGCAAATGCTGCGCCGCGCTCGCGAAGGCGTCGTCGCGACCGAGCCAGGTCGGCACTCGTGGCGCGAGTCGATGACCGCGCCACGCGTCGTCGCGTCGTGTGCCGTAGAAGGCCGAGTACGGAATGTCCGTGACCCGTCTCGTGGGATGGAATGCGTTGACGACGCGAGTGGCGTGATACGACGCGGCGAGGGCAACGACGTCGAGGCCGAGTTCACGCGTTCGAGTGAGGGCGTCGGGATCGTCGAGGTAGTCCCAGGCGAAGGCGTAGCCGGTGACGCTCACCAGCGGGGCAATTTCGATGAGTAGTCGGGTTCGTGCGACTGCATATAGAGGGTGTCACTGCGCTCGGTGATGCCGCAGGCGAGGTACTGCTCGTGCAGACGAGCCAGTGCGTCTTGATCGAGCTCCACCCCCAACCCAGGTCCACGGGGAACGTTGATCGCTCCGTCGACGAATCGCAGTACGCCATCGACGATGACGTCTTCGTCCTTCCACGGCCAGTGCGTGTCGAGGGCGTAGGTGAGATTCGGCACCGCCGCCGCGACGTGCGTCATCGCCGCGAGACTGATGCCCAAGTGCGAGTTGGAGTGCATCGAGAGACCGAGGTCGAAGGTGTCGCAGATCACCGATAGTCCCTGGACCTTCGCCAGACCTCCCCAGTAGTGATGGTCCGAGAGAATCACCTGCACCGACTTCTTCGCGATCGCCGGCGCGATGTCCTCGAATCCCACCACGCACATATTCGTCGCGAGTGGCATCGGAACGTCGCGCGCGACTTCGGCCATGGCGTCGAGTCCCGGCGTCGGGTCTTCGAGATACTCCAAGACACCGTCGAGTTCGCGACCGACCTTGATCGAGGTCGCGACGCTCCAGGCGGTATTGGGATCGAGCCGCAACGGCACGCCGGGAAAGGCGTCGCGCAGAGCACGGATCGCAGCAATCTCCTCTTCGGGCGCCAGCACGCCACCTTTGAGTTTGATGGCTTGAAATCCGTACGCCGCGAGCATGGATCTCGCCTGGAGGACGACGCCGTCGGCGTCGAGCGCCTCGCCGTAGCGGTCCGGCTCCTCGCCGGGATGCGCCGCCCACTTATAGAAGAGGTACGCCGAGAAGGGCACACTCGTTCGCACGGCACCCCCGAGCAAGTCCACCACCGGACGGCCGAGCAGTTTGCCCTGGATATCCAGGGCCGCCACCTCGAAGGCGGCGTAGGCGCGCAACACGGTGCCGGCCTCGCTGATCTGGCCGGTCAGGCCGTGGGTATCGGCGCCGACCGTCCCGCCCAACGCCCGCGAGGTGCGAGCGAGCATCTCGGTCGTCGCGAACACGTCGAGTCCGACCAACGCGTCACCGACGAGTCGCAGACGCGCGAGATGCCCACTGTCGCCGTAGGACTCACCGAGGCCCGTGATTCCGTCACTCGTATCGACCTCAATGACCGAACGAATGGCGAACGGTTGGTGCACGCCAACGGAGTTCAGGAGCGGCGGGTCGCGAAAGGCGACGGGAGTAATGCGGATGCCGGTGATGCGAGTGGCGTTGGTGGTCAGTGACTTCGTCATCGTCGTCCATGGTGTGTGAGAAGTTGCGACCTCTCATCCGTGGTGGAAGACTAACTCATGAAGATTTTTCTCGAAACGCCACTTCGGTCGGACGAGGCTTCGTGACCGCCTTCAAGGAGCGCGTGCGCAACGGTGACGTTGTACTCGGGACGTTCCTGAATCTCGGTTCACCCCTGGTTGCCGAAGTGTGCGCGCTCAGTGGCTTTGACTGGCTGCTCGTCGACCTCGAACACGGTGCCGGTGGAGAAGAAGGATTCGTCGGCCAACTGCTCGCTGGCGCCGCGCACGACGTTCCCGTCTTGGTACGTGTCGAGTCAGCGGAGCGCATCAGAGTCGGTCACGCGCTCGACCTAGGAGCCGTAGGTGTCATGTACCCGCGTCTCAATACGCCCGACGAGGTCGCCGACGCCATCAGCCACCTGTGGTACCCGCCGCAAGGCGACCGCGGCGTCGCTACATACAACCGCGCTCGACACTTCGGTGGCGACACACGATTGTCGAGCGACGTGAACGAAGAGCTCCTCTGCATCGTGCAGATAGAGACGTCTTCGGCGCTTGCAAACGTTGCGGGCATCGCCGCAACGCCGGGAGTGGACGCCCTCTTCGTCGGTCCCGGTGATCTCTCCGCAGCGCTCGGCTGTCCCGGTCAGCTAGATGCTCAGGTCTACCTCGATGCGCTCGATGACGTGATTGCCGCTGCACGAGGAGCAGGCGTTGCGGCCGGCATCCTCGTAGGCGACGTCGACCAGGTCAAGGGCCATATAGAGCGCGGTTTCAGTTTCGTGTCCGTGGCATCAGACTCGGCCCTACTGCGGCGAGCCGCGATGACGGCCGCGCGGAGTGCTCTGACCAAATAGTCGGCGCACTAAGGACTTCGAGCCGATCAACGAAGTCGACGGTGCGAAACACTCACGCTCTCAGGGTTCGATTCTTCGAGTGAGTACGAGTGCGCCTCCGGCGAGGACAAGCCCCGCCGAAAGATAGATGAGGCCTTCTCGCAATTGCAGGGTCCAGAACTGGTCGGCGGGAATATAGACGACGACATTCTCTACATCGAACTTCTTGTAGCACTTGTCAGTGGCGACGTTGGTGTCACTCTGCGTCTTGTGTGGGTACCTGTTGATGCACCCGTAGACCTTCGGACTTATCGCGTTCATCTGCGCGTATGTCGGTACCCCGACGGTCGAACGTAAGGCCACGCCGTTGAAGAAAATCCATGCGTTGACGGGATCGAAGGTGGGCGACTCGGATTCGCCATAGACGAGCGAGTTCCCCTGACTCTTGTCGGATGGTTGCGACCACTGCACCGTCGGAGCAACGAGATGTTGACGCACCGACGACGGGAACGTCACGGCGACGGCGAGAAAGATGACCACCGCAGCGGCGAGCGTCCAGCCCACGTGTCGAATCGCCGCGCCGAGCACCAGTGTCAACGCGAATATGAAAAGTCCGTAGGCAACGAGGTCCCAACCAGCGATCCCGTACGTCGCGCGACCGAAGAGATCGGTATTGCCGATCGCGCCGTTCCACCACGACATGACGAACGCGGTGGGCACGAGGATGACCGCGACGAAGAATGCACCGACGCCCACCTTCGCCGCGAACCAACGGGTCCGCGAGATCGATTGCGTCCAGGCCAAGCGCACCGTGCGACGTTCTACTTCGCTGGCCAATGCCAGCACACCCAGCATGGCGCCCACCAGCGGTGCGATGACGAGGCCGGCGACCCTGATGTACGGATCGAACATCGCGGAATTGCTTAACTTGACCGTGAGTTGGCCGCAGAGATCTCCCCGGCCCGGCGTCGCGATCTGCATACCCCGACATGGCGGGCCCATCAGTTCCAGGAGATCGTGATGCTGGATGGAACCCAAGACGATCGTGAAACCGATGATCACGAGCGCCAACAGTCCGAGCGTGCACAACACGGCGCGCTGGAATCGCCACGCGATCCACATCATGACGCGCCACTCCCGTCGAGATCGCTCAGCGACGGCGTCGACGTTGATCGAGGTCGGTCGCGCAGGTACGCAATCGCGATCTCATTGAACGTCGGACGCTCGATTCGCCATCCGTCGCGCTCCATCGGCATCCCCAGACGCACGAGATACGTGATCTCTCGAGTCGTGCGCCGCTCTTCGAGAACCGTGGCCCCACCCGGGACCGACACGCCATCGTCGACGCCGCGACTCAAGAGCCGGTGGCTCTCGAGGATGTAGTCCAAGTCTTCACTGAGCACGACGCGCGACTGCGAGAGGATGATCACGTAGTCGCAGATGGCCGAGACGTCGTCGATGGCGTGCGTCGCCATCAGGACGCTGGCCTCGTTGTCGGCAAACAGTTCGGTGATGTTCTGGAGCAGATCCTGACGAGCCACCGGATCCAGTGCAGAGGCCGGTTCGTCGAGCAACACCAGGTCTGGTCGCTTGGCGAAGCAGACCGCGAGCGCGACCTGGGCTCGCTGCCCCCCGGAGAGATTCCTCACGGGGCTCTCCACATCGATGTCGAGGAGTGCGAGATGATGCGCCGCGAACGCCGAGTCCCACGCCGGATTGGTGCGCCGACCGAACTCCAGAATCTCTCGCACGCGCCAGCGTTCGTACAGCGGACGATCCTGGTCGAGGTAGCCGACCCGGGCGCGCAGATCAGTGTTCGAGGTCGACATCTCTTCGCCGAAGACCGAGATCCGTCCCTCGGTCGGTTTCGAGAGTCCGGCGAGGAGTCGCAGCAATGTGGTTTTGCCCGACCCGTTCGGTCCCACGAGCGCGACCACGCGACCACGCGGGATGGAGAGCGAACAGTCGTTGAGTGCGGTGCGACGGCGAAACCGCTTGGTGAGGGACTCGGTCTCTATGACCATTTCGTCGGTGCTCACGATCGCACCTCGATGTCACTCGATAAAAAATTCCTTACACCGCCGATGATCTCTTCGTCGTCGACCCCCTGCGATCGTGCCAACACAACGCCCTCGCGCAACGTCTCGCGCCAGGACTGCGAACGGTACTCGCGGCTTTCGCCGGCCGCGTTGACGACGAACGTCCCCAACCCGAGTCGGCCCTCGACGAGACCGAGGTGCTCGAGTTCGCGGTAGGCGCGGTGCACGGTATTGGGGTTGATCGTGATCTGACGCACGACCTCGCGCACCGAAGGTAGCTGATCGCCGGCCTGGAGTTGACCTCGTTCGAAGGCATCCGTGACCTGATCCACCAGTTGACGAAAGGGTGCACGGTCGGATCGTGCGTCGAGGCGAAAGACAATGGAAGGACTCTGGTCGCTCATGTACTAGTACACTAGTACACCTTGCGCAGCCGTGTCAATTCAAGGGAATCTCTAGTTCCGGATGACCGTCACCGACCGCGACGCAACTCACCGCATTGAATTCACCCGTGCCGATGGGCACGGGGAGGTCCGTCGCGGTATTCGACGTCGAGGCCTCGACTGGAGATACTGACGGAGCGATGAGGGTGAAAAGGGTCAGGACGAGACTGTCCGCGAAGACTGATCGAATCTTCTGGGGGCACGAATGTTAATTGCTCTCGGGCCTACCAACAGCCATCTGACTCAACCTAAGGTCGCACGTCGCTCAAATCAGGATTCGGGCGAGTTGTTTCGCGCGTTGTGTCGCAATGTTGTGTCAAATCGACTTCTCAGAAACTCGTCGACGGAAAATCGCGCTACGCAATTCCGCGTCGAAGGAACCTCTTATTTCGCGCGGCTGAGATCTCTTTCATGTCTTTAGACCCTAGAAAGGACGCAACTTTTCGCGAGAGACTTTCACGAAGATCAGCGAGGAGGGGCGATGACTATTTCGGGGCTGTTCGCAGCCATATTTCCGCTCAATTCACTGGGGCATTACCTGCAGTGGCACATCTTCTTGATCAGCGTCGCCAACCTGATCGTCATCATCTTGATGGTCGTGACCTTCGCCGTAGCACTTTTCGCGCCCTTCCCCGGTCGGCGCCATCGCAAGGAGAATCGTGAGCACGACTGAGATCGACCGCCAGTGGACGACCCGGCTGCGCCGGCGCGTCGCGGGAAAGCTCCCGCCGGAGAAGTTGCTCCCCGACACCCAGCCCACGTACGTCTCGTCGTGGATCTACGTCTTCGGCGTCACGACCATGGCCGCTCTCACCGTGGTCATCGCCACTGGATGCCTCCTGGCACTGCGTGGACCCCAGTGGTGGCACGGTTCGTCGGTGGGTCACTTCGTCAACTCGCTGCATCTGTGGAGCGTCGAGATCTTCTTCTTCGCCATGGTCATCCACCTCTGGGGTAAGTACTTCATGGCCGCGTGGCGCGGCGGTCGCGCGCTCACCTGGATGACTGGCGTCGTCACGTTCCTCACCTCCATCGCCGCCGCCTTCACCGGTTACCTCTGCCAAACGAACTTTGACTCCCAGTGGATCTCCACCCAGGCCAAAGATGGCATCAACGCCACCGGCGCGGGGGCGTTCTGGAACGTCTTGAACATGGGTCAGATGCTGATGTGGCACATCGTGTTACTGCCGATCGCCGCCGTCGCACTCACGGTGCTGCACGTACTCCTCGTTCGGGTCAAAGGCGTCGTTCCGCCCTTTGAGGATCGACCGAAGGTCTCGTCGTGAGGTCCAAGTCATTTCGCCCGGACGTCGATGCACCCGAATGGAAGGGCGGCCACAGCCCGTACGACATTGTCAAAGAGGGCGTCATCGCGCTCGTCGTCGTGTCGCTCTTGACGGTCTTGCTCGCGGTGGTCTTCGGTTCCCCGGACGAGCCCGCGCTCACTGTCAAGGGCTGGTCGAACAGTGATCCGATGGACTTCGCCGCGACGGCGCTCAGTGAACTGAACGGGACCTCGGGCACGGCCCAGTACGGCGCGCCGTACAACCAGGCGACCACCGGCCAACAGCTCGGTCCCCTGAAACTGGCCAAGTGGGTCGGCGCCCGGATCCCGGTGAACACCGTCAACGACTTCGTCATCGATCCGCTGAAGTCGATCACGGATCAGCCGATCCTTACCAGTGACCTCGCTGAATGGTCGATGGCGTCGAGCTCGACGCGCTCCCAGTGGGTGAGCGCCTACACGCACGCGGCGAACCACATGACGATCGTCAACGGCCAGTTGGTCGTGCCCACGGCGAACGACGGACCCGTGCCCCTGATGATGTCCGACCTTTTGCAGATGGCGCGACTCGGGGCGTTAGACCAGGCCCTCGTCACACAGAAGGGTTTCTACACGACCGACTACACGCTGCCACTGCTCTTCTTGGCCGACGGCACGTACATGTCGAACATCGCACAGAAGCAACACCTCACCGGTGACCAGTGGGGAATGATGAACGAGACGGGCAACTATCCCGGACAGGCGTGGCTCTGGCTCTACACCTTTTGGTACCAGGTGGCGCCTTTCAATTCGAGCGGTAACGGCGACGTGCTGGTCTGGGGCCTCATGATGCTGCTCTCCGCGGGACTCGTGTTCATGCCCTTCATACCGGGGCTGCGCTCAATACCTCGAAAGACGCGCATCTATCGAGTGATCTGGCGAGAGCACTATCGCGACACCCGGTGACCGCCGCCGCTCAGGCGGCGGCTCGCACGACCAGTTGCAAGAGACGGACCAAGGACGTCGTGCTGAGCACTTTGGTCACGATGACGCCGTAGTGGTTGGTGCCGTTATAAGAGACCATCCCGGACTCCCTGATGTGCTTCTTGGTCGTGGCATCGATGAAGGTGTCGGTGAAGGAATACGTCGTGCCGCCGATCGACGCGTGGGGCTTGAAGCGCGGGATGCGCACCCCCGGTTCCTTCTTCAGCGCGGCGATGTTCTGAGCGGCGGTGCCCGTGCCCTTGTAGTCGTAGTTCATGGTCACCCCCTTCACCGCCCCGGCGACGAAGGACGCGAACTCGCAGACATCGTTCCCCGCGCCCTCTAACTGCGCTCCGAGGAGTGGCGTGGGGCCGCCGTAGAGCGAACCGACCGCGGCGGCCGAGATCCTCTTGCAATAGCCCGCCGGAGCGATCTTCACCGCGTTCGCGGTGCCGGCGAATCCGACGAGCACGAAACCGCCCGCGATGATCGTCGCCAGACCGACCCGGACTCTGGTACGCCAGAGGGAGTCGCGCACTGACCGAAAGGTGGAAACGAATGGACTGGTCATAGTGGCTCCCGACATGGTCGTCGCACGCCGCAGGTCTCTCGCGACGTGACGCTGACGTGTCATGACCATACTTCGCGACCCGATGTCGGTCGCTCAGCGCGGGGTTAGTTGTCGCCCCGACCGGCCGCCGTATTGAGATGCGACTGCGATTCCCGTAGGCCGTTCACCGGTCCGCCCGCACTGAAGTAGCGCTGGCCGGCGACCAGTAACTCTTCGGCGGGAAACTTCGTGATGACCTCACAGCCGGTCGCGGTGACGACGACCTCTTCTTCGATGCGCGCGGCGGACCAGCCGTCCTTGGCGGGCCAGTAGGTCTCGAGAGCGAAGACCATGCCCTCTTCGAGCACCTCGGGGTGTTCGAGCGAGACCATGCGGCTAAAGATCGGTCGTTCCCAGATCGAGAGGCCGATGCCGTGCCCGTACTGGAGACCGAAGGCCGCCTCTTCGTTGGCGAATCCGAACTCCGTCGCCTTGGGCCACAAGGAGACGACGTCGGCGGTCGTCGTTCCGGGCTTCACGATCGAGATCGCGGCGTCGACCAGTTCGCGACACTTCGTGTACGCGTCGCGTTGCGCCACCGACGCGCTGCCGACCGCGAAGGTGCGGTAGTAACAGGTGCGATAGCCGTTGAAACTGTGAAGGATGTCGAAGAAGGCCGGGTCCCCCGGTCGCAAGAGGCGGTCACTGAACACGTGCGGATGCGGCGAGCAGCGTTCACCGGAGATTGCGTTCACCCCTTCGACATGTTCTGATCCCAAGTCGTAGAGCGTCTTGTTGACGAGTCCGACGCACTCGTTCTCTCGTACGCCCGGTCGCAGGAACGAATAGAGCTCCTCATAAGCGGTGTCGACCATCGACGCCGCGTGCGCGAGCAGCAAGATCTCGTCGGCGGTCTTGACGCGACGCGCTTCTAAGAAGACCTGCTGACCGTCGACCAGCGTCATACCTTCTTTGGCAAACGCCGCCAGCACCGGCATCTCGATCACGTCCACGCCGATCGGCTCGTTCTGAAGGCCGAACTGCGCCAGTACTTCCTTGATCTTCTCGGCCACCGTGCCCGCTCGGTCAGCGCCCGGGGGAATGGCGCCGCGCAACGTTGAGATCCCGGCGCGCGCGCCCTCGTAGGGCATCTCATTCCCGTCGGGACCGATCTGCACGCCGGTCAGCCACGGGTTGTAGAGCTGGTGGTGACGCGCGGCCGACCCGAAGTCCCAGACGATCGGCTTGCCACCGCGCGGCAAGAGAGCGAAGCGGATCAGTTTGTCCATCGCCCACGTGCCGATGTGCGTCCCCGTCATGTAGCGGATGTTGTGGAAGTCGAAGGTGAGCAGCGCGCCGAGGTCTGACTTCTCGAGTTCGGCCTGCAGCTTGGCGAGGCGCTCCTCGCGAAGGCGGGGCATGTCGACGCGGTTCTCCCAGTCAACGGCGTTACTTCCGTAGGTGTGAATGCCCATCAGTCCTCCAGGTATCTAGTGAATGTCTAGCGCCGGCGCTTGCGCGCCCAGACGTCGAGTGAAACGGCGGCCAGCAGGATCACTCCGAGGACGATCTGCTGGTACAGCACGTTGATGTTCAAGAGGTCGATCCCATTGCCGATCAACGCGATGAACAACACGCCGATGGTCGTTCGTGGGACCGAGCCTTCGCCACCCGCGATCGAGGTGCCGCCGACGACGATGCCAGCGAGCACGGTGAACGTCAGTGTCGGACCACCGCCCGTGGCCTGCGCGCTCAAGAGTCTCGACGTGTCGATGACGCCACCGAGTCCCGCGGCGAGTCCACTCAGGGCGAAGGTGATGATCCTGATCTGATTGACGCGAACGCCGGCCAGACGGGCGGCTTCGGCGTTTCCACCGGAAGCGACGACGTAGCGTCCGAAGTTTGTTCGTGCGAGGAGCAGGCCCAGAATGATGATGAAGACGAGCACGATCCACACGGCACTCGGTATCGAAAGAAAATAGACGTTGGCGAACTTATAGAAACCGGAGTTCTGCGACAGGATGATGAGGTTGCCCCCCGATACCTTGAGGGCCACGCCGCCGATGACGAAGGACATGGCCAACGTCGCGATCAAAGGATTGATCTTGAGGAAGGCCACGATCATTCCGTTGACCAGTCCGACGCCGAGGCCGACAAGAAGTGCGACGCCGATAGCGAGCACGGGCGAATGATGCTCGGCGAGTTCGCCCGAGACCACGGCGCAGAGTCCGTAGATCGCGCCCACCGAAAGGTCGAGTCCACCAGCGACGAGCACGAGTGTTCCCGCGGCCGCGATGGCCAAGGTTGCCGCTTGCTGGTCAACGATCTGGATCAGGTTGGTTCGCGAGAGGAACGGTCCGCTCCAGATGGACAGCGTGACGAAGAGGATGAAGAATGGAATGCCGATGCCCGCGAGCCGCCACGACCCAAGCAACCGCAGGACGTACGGCCTACCTGGAGATCCATAGTCGTCGAGCGCGACGACCTCCGATCCTTCAACGTGTGCACTCATGATGAAACCATTCCTCCATTGGTTGGTTCGGCGAACGCGGCGGCCAGCACGGCCTGCTCGTTAATTCCTTCGCCGGTGAGTTCCGTGATGATGCGACCGTGGCGCATCACGATCACTCGGTGCGCGAGTCCGAGTACTTCTTCAAGGTCCGATGAGATGACCACGACACCCATGCCCGAGGCTGCCATCTCGGTCAAGAGGTCGTAAATCGCCCTCTTCGATCCGACGTCAACGCCGCGTGTCGGCTCGTCGGCGATCAAGACCTTGGGCGAGCACATGACCGATCGTGCGAAAAGGAGCTTCTGTTGATTGCCGCCAGAGAGCATCGACACGGGCATCCGAATGCTCGCCGCCTTGACCGTCACCGCCTTCATCAACTCCGTGACCTGGCGACGTTCACGTCTTCCGGCGATCCACCCCAGTCGACTGACCAGGTCGAGTCGCGATAGTGAGACGTTCTCCTTCACCGAGCGTCCTACGAGCAACCCCATCTCCTTGCGCGACTCCGGAATGAAGACGAGTCCGCGACGAATTGACTTCGATGGACTGTGGCCGCCGAGGTCATCGCCCATCAATCGGACGGTACCTCCGGTGACCTTGGAGTCTCGGAAGATCGCGCGGGCCAATTCGGAGCGGCCGGCGCCGACCAGCCCAGCGATTCCCAGAATCTCGCCCTCGCGAAGGTCGAAGGAACAGTCGTTGACGCCTGGTGCCGTTAGATGCTCGACCTCCAAGACGACCTCCTTCTCGTCGTGCGCCGCTGCCTTCTCGGGGAAGGCGGTGAGGAGCGAACGACCGAGCATCCCTTCGATCAACGTCTCCTCGGTCGCGTCCTTGCCGTCAACGGTGCGAATCAAATTGCCGTCGCGCAGGGTCGTGATGACGTCTGCGAGCGCAAGCACTTCAGAGAGGAAGTGTGAAATGAGAACGACGGACTTGCCATCGCGCGCGAGCGACCGGATGATCTCGTGAAGTGCCGTCGTTTCGTTACCGGAGAGCGCCGCTGTCGGCTCATCCATGATGACGATCGAAGCGTTGCGCGAGAGTGCGCGCATGATTTCAACTTTTTGCTGATCGGCGATCGAGAGGGTTCCCGCTCGACGGTCCGGCGAGAGATCGAAACCGACGCTGCGCGCCAGCTCACGGAACCGACGGCGGGACTCACGCCGTCGTACGAAACCCGCGGTCGACGCCTCGACGCCGAGATAGACATTCTCCGCGACGGTCAGACCCGGCACGATGGCCAACTCTTGCACGATGGTCACGATGCCGTGTGCGAGCGCGTCGCGTGGCGACCTAAAACTGAGTTGTTCGCCGCCGAGGGTCATCGTCCCCTCATCCGGCACGATCACGCCCGACATGATCTTGCCGAGGGTGGATTTTCCCGCACCGTTCTCCCCGACCAACGCGTGGACCGTGCCCGGGCTAATTGTCAATGAGACGTCAGTGAGAGCGGGCACCCCGCCGTACCGCTTCGACATACCGGTGACGACAAGTTCGCCGCCCGTGTTCGTTGCGGTACCGCGGGGTGCCTCTTCTAGGTTTCCAGTCGACATGTCAGTTCAAGCTATCCATGTCAGTCTCGGATGTTCGCTCCCTCTCCTACTGACGGATCAACCCGGCCACTCGCCGTTGAACTTGCTGGCGTTGGCCTTGGTCACGATGCCGTTGTTCGGGAGTTTCGCCACCGGGTTCTGCGAACCCGAGCCCTTGCCCGTCTTCATGGCCTTGATGAGCGCGATCATGCCGAGCTCACCTTCGGTCGCCGGCAGCTGCGCGACGTCAGCGAACCACGCACCGCTCTTCACTGCCGCGATTCCAGTCGCACTGGCGCCGTAACACACGAGCTTCACCGAGGTGTTCTTCGCACTAGTGAGCGCCGACTGCGCACCTTCACAGTCCTGGTCGGCGCCGACGATGACGTTGAGGTCAGGGTTGGCGACGAGTGTGTTCTGGATGAAGGTCAACGCGACCGACGGCGTGTATAGACCATCACCGTTCGCCACGATGCTCTCCGTAGAGCTCTTCGCTACACCGGCGTCAAAGGTCTTGGTGATCTCGGCGTCGGGTTCGTCACCGGTGTAGTTGTGCACCAGCGCGATCTTGCACGGACTCGCACTGCCACAGGCCAACTTCGTCTCGGCGGCCAGCTGCGTGCCGATCTTCGCGGGGAAGAACACGACGTTGCCCGAGAGACCGTGGACTTCGATCTGGTCACTCGAGTAGTTCGTGCCCAGAATCTGGTCGATGTTGACGACCTTGATCTTCTTCTTGATCGCGAGCTTGACGCCCGGAAGCAGGGCCGGTCCGTAAATCGGCTGGACGAGGATGCCCTGGAACTTCCCGGAGCTGATCGCTTGCTGTAGGTCTGCCACCTGAACGGTGTCCGTGCTCTGTGAGTCGAACACCTGGACGTTCACGTGTCCCGTCGTCGCGGCGACGGCCTTGGCGGCGGCGAGCATTGGCGCGTCGTAACTGTTGGCGACACCGTACGAAAGGTAGGCGACGTTGTACGTCTTCACCTTGTGTTTCGTGGCAGCCTGCGCGCTCGTCATCACGCCAAAACTGATTGACGTGATGGCCATCAATCCGGCCGTCAAAATCGTGAAATTACGAAATCTGTTTTTCAGCATTGATTCCCCCCTCGGATGCCGAGGGCGCTTTGCCCCCGACAGGTGATGCGATGTCCCTTGCGTCATGCGGCCCCCCGGTGAACTCTCAACGAGAGGCTCAGCAAAGACCAACGTTCCGCTCGGAACGCACTGCCATAGATGACTGACAGTACACGTGTTTACTTAACGTGTCAACCGATAGTGAACAGTCCCCAACTGTTGATTTCTTCGGTGTACGGACCGACATTCGCCCAGGTATGACTGTACGTTCCACGCCCATCATGCACGAGGCCGACGCCCAATGGACGTCGGCCCCGAGATTGCTTGGACACTTCAATTCAAGCGATTACAACGATTTCACTCGTTCACGTACTTGTAGGGATTCTCGTTGACCTGGCGATCGGTCAACTCGGGGTTCTGCCCGCTGACCCACGCCTCTTCGCCGATCGTGTCAGCGAGGAACGTGACCGTCGCTTCGGTCTTGGTGCGAGCGGCGGCCAGATCGATGCCGACGAGCATGTGCTCATGCTTAACGATATTCCCGTCGATTACGACCGTGTCGACGTCGGCACGCTGGGCCTGCATCACGACGTGACCGTACGGGTTGATGATCGGGAACATCGCGGGGGAGTTGTCGTTCTTCACTAGCACTACGTCGGCGCGCTTGCCGACTTCGATGCTGCCAATCTTGTCTTCCATTCCGAGTGCCTTGGCGCCGCCGCGCGTCGCCCAGTGGATGACCTCTTCGCAGCGGATGTCGAGGTTGATGACCTGTTCGCCCTTGAGTTGTGACTCGAAGTGCTGACGCGAACGGTCGGCGCCAGCCGTTGCGCGCATCGCGGTGAAGAAGTCCGAGCTCCACCACACCGACGTGTCATGCGACAGGGAGATCGGAATGTCGTATTGTCGCAAGATCCACGACGACGGATAGCCCTGACCGGCACTCTGCTCACTCTCGGTAGCAACCGACGCCGATCCTCCCGATGCCGCGATCCGATTGTAGGAATCAGCCGAGAGCGATGAGCAGTGCACGAAGACGGTGTCCGAGGACATACAGCCGTTCTCGTGCATGAGTCGGATGCTCTCGTCGCCGTTAACGCCGTAAACGCCCGCGTGGGTCGTGACGGGTACGCCCAACTCTTTGGCGACGTCAAAGGCCGGCTTTTCAGGGAAACTCGGGTCTCCGAGGACGTCAAAGGCCATCGAAAAACTCATCATGTCGTTATTGGAACCGAATCGACGACTGACGAAGTCCTTGAACTCCTTGGAGACGGACCACTCCCAAGGGGCGGCCTGGATGTTGCCGTAGGCCAGGATGAAGCGTCCCGGCACCGCCTCGAGTGCGTCGACCGCGGCGTCGGCGTGATCGGTGCTCGACAGACCGTGGGACCAGTCGACCGACGTGGTGACGCCGGCGTCGACGGCCTCGATCGCCGAGAGGAGGTTGCCGGCGTAGATGTCTTCCGGTCGGAAGTTCTTGCCGTGCTGGAGGTAGTACCAGACGAAGTACTGCGACAGACTCCAGTCCGCGCCGTAGCCGCGCATTGCGGTCTGCCACATGTGTCGGTGGGTGTCGATCATCCCGGGCATGATGAGGCCTCCGGAGGCGTCGATGCTGAGCGCGCCGTCGGGAGCACTGAGATTCGCACCGATCTCTTTAATGACACCGTCGACGATGAGAACATCACTGTTCTTCAGAACACGGTGCTGAGCGTCCATCGTGATCACGATGCCGTTTCGAAAGACAATCGGTCGTCCGTGCTCGAGCGATTCGCCCTTCGAGTTGACGTCATTGCTCATTACAAGCCCCCCAATAATTTGCTGTTAAGGGCTTGAGCGTAGCACCGCGTTCCTTGATGTCAATAGTGACTTCACACTGCGTCGCTGGTCGAAGAAAAGACCATTCGCCATACGCACACGATGAATCGGCGACCACACGCACACAATGCGACGACCGAATCGTCTATTTCGCTTCGCGTTTTCTTGGAGTATGTTTTACTTCACTGAACACTCAAAAGGGGGTCTGACGATGTCAGATAGCCGAGCAGGTCGTACCGCGGTCGTCCTTGGGGGCACCCAGGGCATCGGACGAGAGATCGTCAAGACATTGGCCGCCAAAGGCACGGCGGTCTATCTGTCCGGTCGGACCCAGGAGAGCGCAGACGCCGCCGCCGAAGAGATCGGGTTCGGCACCATCGGAATCGCGGTCGACCTCTCGAAACCGGAGACGATCGCCGAAGCACTCGCCAGCGTCCCCAGGGTAGATGACCTAGTCATAGGGGCGATTGAGCGTGACGCCAACACCCTGGAGAACTACGACGTGGCGGCGGCCATTCGCCTGGTCACCCTCAAACTGGTCGGGTACACCGAGGCCGTGCACGTCCTTCGCGATCGCCTCAATCCCGGCGGCTCGATCGTGTTGTTCGGTGGCCTCGCGCTGCAGCGTCCGTATCCCGGTTCGACCACCGTGTCGACGGTGAACGGCGGCGTCGTGGGAATCGTCAACTCGTTGACCACCGAACTCGCCCCGGTACGTGTGAACGCCATCCACCCCGGCATCATCGGGGACAGTCCCTATTGGGAGAGCAAAGACACCAGCCACGTCCTCAACCGCACGCCACTCGGTCGACTGGTGACGATGGCCGAGATCGTTGACGCCGTTGAGTTCTTGCTCGACAACAACGGCGTGAATGGCGTGAATCTGGCCGTCGACGGCGGCTGGTTGCTGAAGTAGTCATCGCAGTACGCGGAGTTACATGACCGATCGAAGGAGTCGATTATCTATCACCTGACAGCGATCGATGACCAGACGGCCAAAACCCCGGAGAACTTCGCGAATAACTCCGTCGGATATCGCCGCCAAGTACTGGTGAACCGGGCAACGGGCTCTCCGCACATGACGCTTTCGGTCAATCATCTGGCCAAAGACGGCACCGTCGACGCCGTGCTCCACTCCTTTGAGACGAGTTTCTACGTGCTTTCGGGCACCGTCGCCCTGACGACGCTTGGCCAGACGACGATCCTCGAGGCGGACCACTGCATCGTCCTCCCCCTCGGCTCCGGTTACCAACTTCGTGCCGTCGACGGGCCGGTGCGTTGGCTCCAGATGCAGGCCCCGGCCGAACTCGAAGACGGAAGGCGCCAGGACACCTTTTTCATCGGCGAGACCTTGGCCGAGACGGCGCCGGTGACGCCCGACATGCGCGACCCGCGCAATCGCAACACCGCACGTTTCGACGCCGACGCCATGGACCTCAAGCGACTCGCGGGCGGGTCCGACGTCGCGGCCCCCACCGTGTCGCCCAGCATGGCGACGGCGCTGCTCGCCTACAGCGGCATCGGCGTGAAGATGCTGATCGACCAGCAGGTCGGCGCTCAGCTGCACACGATGTTCATGGTCGACTACCAACCCACCGCGATCGCCCATCCTCATGACCACCCCTTCGAAGAGGCGTACGTCTTTGTCGAAGGAGAAGTGCACGGCCTCATCGACGGCGAGTTGCTCGTGCTCCACCCGGGTGACGTGCTGTGGGCCGGTGTCGGATGCGACCACGGCTTCGAGAATCGCAGTTCGGGTCTCGTTCGCTGGATCGAGGTGCAGGCCCCGGCCCCGCCACCTCGACACTCCTACCGCTTCAGTCGCGAGTGGGAGCATCTGGCGGACAAATTGAAGGCGGGCGAGTAGGTGTCCCTAGAATCTGAGAACGCGATATGCGCTAGCGAACGTCAATCCCAACTTAGGTTTACGGATGACAAGTGCGGGAAGAGGGATTGACAGATGGGGGTTCCCAAGAGGGTGGCCACCGAACCCAGGGCGACAGCATCTCCTCGGGTGACGACGAAGGGTCCTCGCAAGACCAGCACCGTCAAGTCACCGCCAATCGCCAACAACAACCGTTTCGCCCCGGGTCTCGTCGGCGCCCGACTTCGCGAGCGACGACTCGAACGCGGCATCACGCTTCGTCAGTTCGCGCGCGACATCGAAGTTTCCGCTTCGTTCATCTCGCAGCTCGAGACGGGAAAGGCGCAGCCGTCCGTGGCGACGTTCTATTCGATCTGCGCCGCCCTCGACATCTCAATCGACGAGTTGTTCAACTACGACGAGCCCGAGACCACGCCGAGTGATGCGGTCAATGGCCGCACCGACGCGGCCAACAACACGTGGCTCAGCGTCGAGTCCGAAAGTGCACCGTCGGCGAGCGAGCGAGCGCACATCGAGCGCACTTCGTCACCAGTGGTGCGGCCGGACGAGCGCAAGGTCCTCGTGCTCGATTCGGGCGTGACGTGGGAGTCGCTGATCTCCTCGCACCGCGACAAGACCGACTTCATGTTCGTCCGCTACGAAGTCGGGGGCAGTTCCACGTTGGAGGATCGACTCATTCGACATGCTGGAACCGAGTATGGATTCATACTCAAGGGAACATTGCAGATCGCTCTGGGATTCGATACGTACGTGCTGAACGCGGGAGACTCCATCGGCTTTGACTCGAGTCGACCGCACCGTCTTTACAACGTTGGCGACGTTGCGGTTGAGGCGATCTGGGTCAATCTCGAGTTTCGCGGGAACTAGGAGTTCCTCGCAGTTGTTCGAGGTACCGGAGTAGCCCCGTGACAGCGCCACGAGTTCGAGAGGGGAACGTCAATGGACCACACTGAACGACCAAACGTCGCCGTGCTGGGTATGGGCAAGATGGGTCAGGCACTCGCCGGACGCTTGCTTGATCAAGGGTGGTCCGTCCACGTATGGAATCGCACGCCGAAGGACTTCTCCGTCCTCGAAAGCCGCGGCGCCGTTCGTCTCACGTCCTTCGATGATCTCTGGGACCGCGTCTCTATCGTCATCACCTTCCTCGCTAATGACGACGCGTTGGCCAGCGTCTGTTTCGAAGACGGTGGCGTCCTCCAATCGGGATCCAGTAACCGAGTCTTGATCGACATGTCAACGGTGTCGCCGCGCATCTCGTCGGAGATTTCCGCGCGTGCCGAAGCCGTCGGAGTCGACTATCTGCGTTCTCCGGTGAGCGGCAATCCCGCCGTTCTCGCGGCCGGCAACATCACACTGATCGTTTCTGGCCCTCGCGCCACGTTCGAACGGGTCGAGGACTTACTCAACTCCATCGGCCCGACGGTCTTGTACGTAGGCGACGCCGAACACTCGCGGACGCTGAAGCTCGCGATCAACGCCGGGCTCGCCGTGACGTCTCAGATCATGGCCGAACTCATCGTCTTCGGTGAGACCAGCGGTATCGATCGATCGATACTGCTGCACGCGATGGGCGAGTCGGTACTCGGTTCGCCGTTCGTTCGCTACAAGACGGCGGGCCTCATCGCGCACGACTACTCGGCGACGTTCACCACGGACCTATTGATCAAAGACTTGGAGCTAGCACTCGACGTCGCGCGCGCTGGCGAGCTCGATCTCCCCGTCATCGAGTTGGTCAACTCCTTGACGCAGCAGGCCTCGACGAAGGGCTTCGGCGAGGTCGACTTCGCGGCGCTGCTGCCGAGCCTGCAACTCGCGCTGGGTCAAACACCGGATATCGAACCAACGCCCACGTAATCCGAAATGGTTTCCCGGTTACGAGTTCATCGACTTAGTGATCGTGGTGACGATCCTCTCCACCGAAGGGATCGCCAAATCCTCGAGGGCGTCGGCCGCGGGTAATGGGATGTGAGGTGTCGTGATGCGGACGATGGGACCGTCGAGGTCGTAGAAGGCCTCTTCGCTGACGATGGACGCGAGTTCACCGCCCCAACCACACAGCCGCGGATTCTCTTCGACGGTGAAGAGTCGGCCTGTGGAGGAGACTTCCCGAAGGATCGTCGTCATGTCGAGCGGGACCAACGATCGAACGTCGACCACCGTGCATTCGATGCCCCCACTCGCCAGTTCTTCGGCGGCGGCGAGTGCCTTGGGCACCATCGCGCCGAGGGCGACGACCGTCGCATCCGTCCCACTGCGAAGGACTTTGGCCGAACCGAGGGTGTCGACAATCTCTCCGTCGGGTACGTCCATCTTCGACGCGTAGAGGGCCTTGGCCTCGAGGAAGATGACCGGGTCATCGTCGCGAATCGAGGCTGCCATGAGTCCGACGACATCGGCGGCGTTACTCGGCACGACGACCTTGAGACCGGGGATCATCATTGCCCAGTTCTCAACGCTCTGGGAGTGTTGCGCCCCGAAGCGCAAACCGCCGCCGTTGCCCGAGCGAATGACCAATGGAAAGGTCAATTGGCCGTTCGTCATGTAGCGACTCTTGGCGATCTCGTTGGCGACGATGTCCCAACAGACGGCGAAGAAGTCGGCGAACATGATCTCGGCGACGGGCCTCAGACCGGTCATCGCGGCGCCCATCGCCGCGCCGAGGATGGCCTGCTCCGAGATCGGGGTGTCGCGTACGCGCACCGGCCCGAACTCCTCGAAGAGACCGACCGTACCCTTGAACACGCCGCCGGCCGCACCGACGTCTTCTCCGAGGAAGACCACCGATTCGTCGCGGCGCATCTCTTGGGCGATACCCCGCGCGATTGCTTCGCGAAATGTCAGATGCGCCATGATCCGCTCCCGTCTGCCCATACGTCTTGGAACAACAGTTCTTCGCCTGGCACTTCGCCGGCCTTCGCCTCGTTGGTTGCCGTTTCCACTTCGGCGTCCACGTCGGCCTCCAAGACCAGGAGGTCGTCTTCACTGACACCCATCTCTCGCAGTCGCGACCGATAGAGCGGGATTGGATCTTTCAACAGCCACTCAGCGAGTTCTTCGTCGGGGCGATACTTCCCGGGATCGGCCCGCGAGTGTCCGCCGTGTCGATAGGTCTTGGCCTCGATCATGCTCGGCCCTTCGCCCGCTCGAGCGCGCGCGATCGCCAGCGACGTGACTTCAAAGACCTCATCGGCGTCATTGCCGTCGACGATGATCGATTCGAGTCCGTAGGCAGCCGCGCGGTCGGCCGCGGGATTCGCCACGGCCGTGACGTCGGTCGTGCGCGTGTACTCCATCCACAGGTTGTTCTCGCAGAAGAAGATCACCGGCAGCTTCCAAATCGCGGCGAAGTTCAGTGCCTCGTGGAAGGCACCGATGTTCACCGAGCCGTCGCCGAAGAAGCAGACCGCCACTTGATCGGTGCCGCGATACTGCGCACTCCACGCGGCGCCGCAGGCGATGGGGAGGTGTGCTCCGATGATCGCGTAACTCCCCATGACGCCGTGTTCCACGCTGGTCAGGTGCATGGAGCCGCCCTTACCGGCCATGAGACCGTTCGCACGGCCCATCAACTCGGCGAAGACCGGCGTCATGGGCACGCCGCGCGCGAGCGTGTGCGCGTGTCCGCGGTACGTGGCGAAGGTCCAGTCCGTCGGACGCATGGCCGCGGCAACGCCCGCGGCGATCGCCTCTTGGCCGATGGAGAGGTGGCTCGTGCCCTTCACGTAGTTCTCGAGGAACAGGTCGTAGGCGCGCTGCTCGAAACGACGTAGTGCCACCTGCGAGCGATACATCGCCACTTTGTGTTCGAGGTAACTGAGTTCAGGTGCTGCTGTCGCGCTGGTCATTCGATCCTCCTAGTAACTATTTGCGATCATGAGTTCTTGCGCGGGGGAGTCTGCAATGGCCCATCGATCTTGGGTCTTGTCGAAGTCGTCAGTCGTACGAAAGTCCCCGCCCTTCTGGCCGAACTGATTCCTCACGACATCACTCCAAGTCCGTCATCAACGATCTTGTTCTCGGACTCCAAATGAAGTCCGGCACTGCGCGCTTGTTCCAGCAAAAGTACAGCGAAGTCATCGTCCGCGTAACCGGCACCGATCGCGTTCGCCACAATCTCGCTACATAGCGACGAAACGGGCATCGGCACTCCGAGGTGCTTCGCCTCGTCCATACCAAGGTCGAAATCCTTTCGCAGCAACACAGGGGTGAAACTCGCCTTGAATTCAAGGTTGACGAAGGCTGGCGTTTTATAGCGCGTAAAGGTCGAACCCATGACCGAGTCATTCAGAAATTCGAGGAACGCACTGCGCTCAATACCTCCTCGCTGCGCCAGTACGGTGATCTCGGCCATTGCCTGCGTGACTACCCCGAGGAACATGTTGTGACAGATCTTCACCAGGCGAGCGAGTTCACCCTCGCCCACGTACGTCACACCGTCGCCAAGTTGATCAAGAAGCGGGCGAACTCGATCAAAGGCGTTCTGCGGACCTGAGACCGCGAGCGTAAGTCTGCCGGCGGTCACGACACTCGGGTTTCCACTTACCGGGGCGGCGAGGAAATCTGCGCCGCTTAAGGAACACGCCTCACGCGCAGAAGCCGACGACCCCGGTGAGACCGTCGAACAGTCGACGACGATTCGATGCCGGTCTTCGTCACTCGCGAGTACGCCCAATGGACCCGTCAGAACTTGCAGCAATTGCGCGTCCGCCGAGACCATGACAAACACGACATCGCAACCGGCGAGATCGATTGGATTGTCAACGACCCGGGCACCGACTTTGCCGAGCTCTTCGGCCCTCGACCGCGTTCGATTGGTTACGAGAAGTTCGTTGCCACCCTCAATGAGTCGCTTCGCCATCGCACTGCCCATGCGTCCACAGCCGATCCATCCGACGCGCTGACTATCTGACAATCGTCAACTCCTTTATTGAGGTGTCGTCGACGCGCGAGGTAGTGACGTCGCGCGTGAAGAAGCCACACAGACTTTCGCTAACATCAGAAAACTGACTACCACCAAACCGGCGCGAGTTTCGTTTAGTGTGACTTAACATGTTGTAGACTCTAACTTCACCGCAAGGCATTCATGCGCGGAAATATGACTCGAAATGTGGGTCGGACCACTTGGAGCACGCGCTGGCTGCTGGTCACAACCGACAACGAGGACGAAATCCCATGGCCAATGTCACGATGCCACAATTGGGCGAGACCGTCGCCGACGGCACCGTGACGAAGTGGTTCAAGAAGGTCGGCGACACCGTAGCAAAAGGTGAACCGCTTTTCGAGGTATCGACCGACAAGGTGGACACCGAGATCCCCGCGCCCGCCGACGGCGTATTGACCGCAATCCACGTCGAAGAAGGCGTGACCGTCGACGTCGGCACCGTCCTCGCCGTCATCGGCGACGGCACTGCAGCACCGGCGACGCCTGAATCTCATGCGACCGCGTCGCCACCGGTCGAGAGGCCACTCCCCGCGCGGGCGGTCAAAGGGTTCACTAAGAAGTCGCCGTCCGATGATGCGCAACTCTCGCCCGTCGTACGACGCCTGCTCGAGGAGAACGACCTCGACGTGGCGACGATCGCTGGCTCGGGACCGAATGGGCGGGTCACGCGTCAAGACGTCCTCGCGGTCATCGAAGAGTTAAAGAGTTCACCGAAACGGTCGGGACCGTCACAGTCGCCGATCCTTCGCCGACTGATGAGTGAGAATGGCATCGACCCAAAGGACGTCGTCGGCACCGGCCCCAACGGCACCATCACTCGTCACGATGTCGACGGGCTCATCGGCGCCCCACCAACCCAGTCGATCACCGGGGGCGCCCGTGACGAAGTCATTCCGTTTACGAAGATTCGCCGACTCACGGCCGAACACATGGTGCGATCCAAGGCCACGTCAGCTCACACGCTCATCGTCAAAGAAGTCGACTACGAGCATGTTGAGCTCGCTAGGACCCGATTCGGCGCCGCATTCAAGGGGAGCGAAGGGTTCAGCCTCAGCTATCTCCCTTTCAACGCCGTTGCGGTCATCGAGGCACTGAGAGACTTTCCGAGGCTTAACGCGTCCGTGGGCGACGATGAACTGATCGTTCATCTCGACGTCAACCTCGGCGTCGCCGTCGACATTGACAATGAGGGACTCGTCGTCCCCGTCATCCGAAACGCCGGCGATCTCGGCCTGCAGCAGATCGCGGCCGTGATTCGCGACGCCGCCGAGCGTGCTCGCTCGAAACGCCTGGGACCGGATGAACTCGCCGGCGGCACCTTCACGATTTCGAACCCGGGGCCTTTCGGCACGCTGCTCACGGGGGCGGTCATCAATCAACCGCAGGTCGCCATCCTCTCGACCGATTCGGTCGTGCGCAAGCCGGTCGTGATCACCGCGACGGACGGCACGGAATCAGTCGGAATCCACTCAGTCGGGCTGCTCGCCCTCACCTTCGATCACCGAGCGGTCGACGGCGCGTACGCCGCACGGTTCCTAGCCCGAATGTCCGAAGTCCTGACGACGCGCGACTGGGACGGCGACTTCGCGTAATCACGGCGGCCTGACTTTCGGGTGTCGCACCCGGCTAGTAACTTGATACCTCGGACACAAGACGGTGCTGACCTCCTCCACGAGGTCCACTGAGTCCGTCATGGGTACTCAGTCAAGGGGGACGACACTCGTGTTCAAAGTGGGGATTACTTCCAAGGCGGACGAGCACGTCACTCGCAGCGAGTGGGGTGCGCCATGAGTGACGTCCACATCCTCGAAGCGCGTCAATTGGTGAAGCGATTCGGTGATTTCGAGGCCGTCAAAGGAGTCGACGTCGGGATCATTCGAGGCGAGAGTTTCGGATTCCTTGGCCCCAATGGCGCCGGCAAGACCAGCACGATGCGGATGATATCGGCCGTATCGCAACCAACATCCGGGGAGCTCTCGATCTTCGGCCTCGATCCGAGAACCGACGGACCAGAGATCCGCAGTCGTCTCGGCGTGGTCACGCAAGAGGATTCACTCGAACTCGAACTCTCGGTTCGACACAATTTGGAGATGTTCGGTCGCTACTTCGACCTCCCACGTCGCGTCGTGCGCGAACGCGCCACCGAGTTGCTCGAGTTCACGCAGCTCACGGAACGCGCCGATGACAAGGTCGACAACCTGTCCGGCGGCATGAAGCGGCGCCTGACCATTGCCCGCGGCCTCATCAATCGACCGGAGATCCTCATTCTCGACGAACCGACAACCGGACTCGACCCTCAGGCTCGCCACCTGGTCTGGGACCGTCTCTACCGACTGAAGCGTGAAGGTGTCACGCTCATCATCACCACGCACTACATGGATGAGGCCGAGCAACTCTGCGATCGACTCGTCGTCATGGACCAGGGATTGATCGTCGCCGAGGGCGCGCCGCGTTCACTCATTGAACGGTTCTCTACGCGCGAAGTCGTGGAGTTGCGCTTCGCGACCGGTGACCACGAGGAGTACTTTGACCGGCTGACGCCGTTCGCGGAGCGCGTCGAGGTCCTCCCGGACCGCATCCTGCTCTACGTCCATAACGGTGACGATGCCTTGCGCGAGGTGCACGCCGCCAACATTGCGCCGTCGAGCACGCTCGTTCGCCGAAGCTCACTCGAAGACGTCTTCTTACATCTCACCGGTCGATCGTTGACGGAGTAGATGTGATCCCGACGATGAAGACCGACGTCAGCCGCGCCCGGTGGCTTCGCAGTTGGGACTATCACGCCCAGTACTACGCCCAGACATGGCGCGGCTCGGTCGCGAGTTCGGTGCTCTTCCCGATCCTGTTTCTCGCGTCACTCGGCATCGGAGTCGGTCATCTCGTCGCCCAGCACCATGGACTCGTCGACGGTCAGACGTATCTCCACTACATCGCGCCCAGCCTGCTGGCGACCACGACCATGCAGTTGGGTGAAGGTGAATCGCTCTGGCCGGTGCTCGCGTGCCTCAAGTGGGTTCGCACGTATCACGCGGCCGCGACGACACCCCTGGAACCGGACGACATCTTCTTCGGCAAACTGGCGTGGGTCGCCACGCGCGCGTTCCTCACGTCGGTGTTCTACGTGATCATCATCGCTTGCTTCGGCGCATTGCAGTCGTGGTGGAGCATCACGCTGCCCTTCATCGGAACGCTGGTAGCCCTCGCCTTCTCGGCGCCGCTAGTCGCCTACGCCGCGCGCTCGGAGTCCGAAGCATCGTTCATCACTATCTACCGCTTCGCATTCGTCCCGATGTTCCTCTTTTCGGCGACGTTCTATCCGCTGTCGGCATATCCCGGGTACTTGCGACCGGTGGTGCAGTTCGTCCCGCTCTATCACGGCGTCGCCCTCTCGCGAGCAGCGGCCTTCGGTCAGGGATCGTTGGCGGCACAACTGGGACACGTCGCGGTGTTGTTGGCGATGACTGCAGCGGGGGTTATCTGGGGGCGCCGGACGATGCGTCGGAGGTTGACCAACTGATGCTTACGCGCACCTTCCCGATGGTCGGCTCGCGCCGATCACTGCGCGTGCTCGAACGTAACGTGATGATCTACCGCGCGCAGTGGGTGATGTTGGTCTCGGGGTTCTTCGAACCGCTCTTCTATCTGCTCTCGATCAGCATCGGACTCAACAAACTCGCGGGACCCCTGCCCGTGGACGGCAAGGTCGTCAGCTACTCCTTGTTCGTCGCGCCGGGCATGCTCGCAGCCTCGGCGATGAACGGCGCAATGATCGACTCGATCTTCAACACGTTCTTCAAATTGAAGATCTCCCACTCGTACGATGCGCTGTTAACAACGCCACTCGAAGTGACGGACATCGCGATGGGTGAAGTCCTGTGGGCGCTGTCGCGCGCGACGATGTACGCGGCGTCCTTCATAATCTGCATGGCACTGCTCGGCGACGCCGGGAGCGCGTGGGTCGTCCTCTGCTGGCCCGCCGCCGATACTCACGAGTCTCACGTTCAGCTGCATGGGGCTCGCGGCGTGCACGTTCATGCGAACGTGGCAGGACTTCGACTTGGTGTTGCTCGTCCAGCTCCCGCTCTTCTTGTTCTCCGGGACGTTCTTCCCCGTCACGCTGTATCCGAACTGGTTGGGGGCGATTGTCACCGTCTCCCCGCTGTATCAAGCGGCCGCGCTGATGCGAGGTTTCTCGCTCGGACAGTTCCAATGGATAATGATCTTTCGCTGCGCCTATCTGCTCGCGATCGCACTCCTGTGTCTCTCGATAGCGTCGCGCCGTTTCAAGAAGATCCTCGCGCCGTAGGGTTCGTTCGTTGCTAACGTCCGCCAATGGCCGACATTGAGATCATCGAACACCGCGTCAACGTAGGCGACCTCACGTTCAACGTGGCCGAAGCAGGAACCGGTTCGCCGGTGATCCTGTTGCATGGGTGGCCCGACTCGTGGCATCTGTGGCGCGACCAGATCGAGTCCCTGGCGAAGAGCGGCCACCGCGTCATCGCTCCCGACCTCCGAGGGTTCGGGGAGAGTGACCGGCCCGAAGCCGTCGAGGAGTACTCACTGAGCAAACTCATCGGCGACGTCGTCGCCATCATGGACGAGTTCAACATCGATCGGGCGTCGGTCGTCGGTCACGACTGGGGGGCGGCCGTCGCGTGGCTGGTCGCGACGTTCCTTCCCGAACGCGTGGAACGCTTGGTGGCCGTGTCGGTCGGCCATCCCCTCTCGTTCTCTGGGGCCGGATTCCTCCAGAAGCAACTCTCGTGGTACATGCTGTGGTTTCAATTTCCGGGCGTCGCCGAAGTCGGTCTCAGCGCGAACGATTGGGAGATGTTCCGGAACTGGGCGCACGGCGGCGCGCCTCGTGGCAGCGACGACTACATGGAACGCCAGATCGCCGACCTGTCCAGGCCGGGAAGGCTCAGTGCCGGATTCAACTGGTATCGAGCGAACATCTCCCCCGATACCTTCGCCGGTGACGGTCGTGGCATCGATCTCGCCCCAGTCACCTGTCCCACGATGGGCGTATGGAGCAGTGGCGACATGGCGTTGAGCGAAGTGCAGATGACTGGTTCGGAACAGTTCGTCACGGGACCGTGGCGTTACGAACGCGTCGATTGCGACAGCCACTGGATCCCGATCTACGCCAGCGCACAACTCAGCACACTGCTGGCGGAGTTCCTCGCTCACTGAGAACGGTCCGTTCGGTTTTTGTTGACGAACCGGTCCATGCTCGTGATAGGCCAAATGGATGGAGATGCCAACGGTGAGCGACGCCGCGGCGCTCATCCGCACGGGCGCGCTCTCCTCTGAGGAACTGACTCGTGCCTGTCTCGACGCCATTGCGTATGAGAACGAGGAGCTGAACGCGTTCGTATTCCTCGACGAAGAGCAAGCGGTGGCTTGCGCCAAAGACGTGGACTCGATCATTCGCGATGGTCGGTTCGACGAATTGGGTCCATTGGCTGGTGTCCCCTTCGGCGTAAAGGACCTCGATGACTGTGCCGGAATGCCCACGACGCGCGGATCGCATTGGTTCGCCGACGGTCCAGTGAAGGCGTCGGACTCGATTCACGTCGGACGTCTGCGAAACGCCGGAGCCATCCCTATCGGCAAGACGGCGACGCCTGAGTTCGGCGCGTGGGCCTACACCGCCAGCCCACTCTTGGGGGTCACGCGCAATCCGTGGGATCTACGGCGAACGCCCGGCGGCTCCAGCGGCGGATCAGCGGCGGCCGTCTCGAACGGAATGGTTCCCTTCGCCACCGCGAGTGACGGCGGCGGATCCATCCGCACGCCCGCGAGTTTCACCGGCCTGGTGGGGCTCAAATGCACCTACGGTCGCATCCCCACTTTCGGTGACACGCATCTCGCGCAGAACTCCGTCGTCGGAAGCCTCACGACGAACGTCCTTGACACTGCGCTCTTGCTTGACGTGATGGCGGGGCCGGACAGCCGCGACCGAACGTCGCTTCCGGACCCGACGCAGTCGTACGTCGATGCAATTACCACGGTCGACCTTCGCGGTCCCGCGTCGCCTGGTCCACCGACTTCGGCTTCGCCGTCATCGATTCAAGGGTCTCGGCGCTCTGTCACGAAGCCGCACAGTCGTTCGTGTCGTCGATTGGCGCCACGTTCGTGGATCGGCCGATCGTCCTCGATGACTACATCGGCACGTACGTCGCGATCGAGGGCGTCGACAAGTTCGTCGGTGTGGATAGCGACCTCTGGGAGAATCGCCTCGACGAACTGGATCCGCGCGTCGCGCCCGGATGGACGTCGATGCGCGAACGGACGTTGCCCTGGGCCGCCAACGTTGAATCGCGACGACGTCGCCTGGTCCATGAAGTGGCGTCCATCTTCGAAGACGTCGATCTGATCGTCACGCCGATGTCGTCGATGCCGCCGTTCGATGCCGAGGGTCCCATGCCGACGACGATCGAAGGCGTCGAGGTGCACGGTGGGATGTCGGTCGTGCTCGCGATGCTCGCGAATCTCGCCAACCTTCCGGCCATCAGCCTCCCGGCGGGACTTGTTGACGGAGTCCCCGTCGGACTCCAGGTAGTCGGACCACGATTCCGAGAAGACCTCGTGCTCGCGGCGGCGGCGCACTACGAAGCGCGCCGACCGTGGCCGCGCCACCGCGCCGTACAACACGACTAGTCGCAAGAACTACCTCGTCACCTCATCGACAGACACCCATCGCCGGTCGGTGACCGAACGCTCCATCGCCGAACAGACCGCCGCGACGCTGGCACCGACGGCGAAGTCAGGACTCCACCCTCGCGCTTCCCAGGTCGAGGCGAGGTCCGCCACTTGATTGATCAGACTCGCGTCGTATCCGACGCCCTGGCCAATGGGCCACCATCCGGCGGTTTCCGGTTGCGACGGGTGTTCCGCGCGGACTCGTCGCAGACCGTAGAGGCGGGCTTCGTCGTCGGTGTTGCCCACCCATAACTCGTTGAGCTGTGCGTACGTGAACATCGCCGTGCCCTTGCTCCCGTTGACTTCGACCGTGAAATCGCACGGTCGGCGCGGCGCGGCGCGTGCGACCTCCATCGTTCCCTGTGCACCGCTCGAGAACCGCACGAGCGCCGAGGATGCATCATCGACCTCCACGTCCCGGGCCTGTCCCGCGTCGTCGCGACTGCGCACGAAGGTCGAAGAGATCGCCGAGACGTCCTCGATCGGTCCGCACATCCACGTGGCCATGTCGATCAGGTGGCTGCCGAGGTCGCCGATCGTGGTGCCCCCCATGGACGAATCGAATCGCCAGTCGAAGGCGATGTCAGGATCCACGAACTCATCGGAGAGCCACGTACCGCGCCAGAGATGTATGTCGCCCAATTCGCCGCGCGCGATCATCTCGGCCATCAAGGAAACCGCCGGCAGACGCCGGTAGTTGAAGCCAATGGCATGACGGACACCCGACTTCTCGACGGCGTCGAGCGCGACACGTGCGTCGGCGTAGTTCGTCGCGAGGGGTTTCTCGCAAAAGACGTCTTTGCCGGCGAGGGCGGCCGCCTCGATAATGGCGGCGTGCGTGCCCGGCGGCGTGCAGATGTCGACGACGTCGACGTCACTTCGCGCGATCAGTTCGCGCCAGTCCGTGACCCACGCGTCGATGCCGCAGTCGGCCGAGACCTTCGCCACCGCCTCGGCATTGCGTCCCGACATCACCACCGGACTGAAGACGATTGAATTAGGTCGAATGAGTGGGGCCGCGCGGTAGGCGTAGGCGTGAGCGCGACCCATCATCCCGTAACCAACGATGCCGACCCGCAGTTCTTTGGTCGCGACCACGGGTCAGAGGCTCGCGGCGAGTTGTTCGGCGCAGCGTCCGGCGGCCTCGAGCGCGGCGATGGCGTCTTCCACACTCGCCCCTCGGCACGGTCCCCCACCCGCGTAGTCCGCGAAGGCCTGGGCCTGGCGAACGAGGGCGTCGAGTTGGGCGCGCTCACCGTCCTCCGGATCCAAGAACGTCGAGTGCACGTGACCCTTCGATCCGAAGAGCTCAACGCTGGCCATATCACCACCGATGTAGTGGCGTCCGAGCGAGACGAAGACGGTCGCGCCCGACGCGCTCGTGCAGAGCACTTGTGCGCTGTCGGGGTCGTTGTTGACCTCGGGGTCGCTGATCGCGGGCGAAGCCACCGCCGTCATCCCCGTGAGGTCGCTGCCCGTCAGCCAACGCGCCTGATCGAATTCGTGGACGCCCATGTCGATGAAGACGCCCCCGCTTCGGGACCGAAAGGCCGCCGACGGAGGCTCGCCGTCCCACTGCAAACACGACAGTGACAACACGTCGCCGAACGCGCCGCTCGCGACGCCGTTGCGAATCTCCTGCAGCTCCGGGACGAATCGGCGCCAGTACCCGATCTGCAACGCGACGCCCGCGTCACCAACGATCTGCTGTGCTCGCCTCGTGTCTTCGGCGGTAACGCCGCACGGCTTCTCGCAGAGGATGGGCAGACCGGCCGCCGCAACGAGGGCGATCACGTCCACGTGACTATCACTCGGCGTCACGATCAGGGCGCCATCGATGCCACCGGAGTCCAACATCTCGGACAGCGACGAATAGCCCATGACGTCGAAGTTCGCCACCGCCTCCTCGCGTAACGTGTCGAGAGGTTCGGCGACCGCGACGATCCGTACGTCGGCGGCGTCTTCAAGTGCGCGAAGGTGCGTGCGACCCATCCGCCCGGCGCCCACCAGTCCTAATCGGAACATCGCGACTCACACCTGGTGTTCGGCGAGGAACCGGCGATTCTTCTTCTGGTCGTCGATCGCCTGCGTGAAGCGCGCGGAGGTCTGAGGGAAGATGTCCTGCTCCACGACCAGCCACCCTTCGTAGTCGATGTCCTTCAGCGCCGCGAGCACGCCGGCGACGTTGGCGTCGCCGGCGCCGAATGCAGGAAAGGCCTCACGCGACCAGATGTTCATCGTCGGAACGCTGTCGGCAATGATTCCGTCCATCACCGCTTGCAGGGCGTCTTTCACGTGCACGTGGTTGATCCGTGCGGCCCATTCGCGGATCGCAACGACCGGGTCGCCGCCGCCGATAAAGAAGTGTCCCGTGTCGAGGCACAGTCCGACGTCCGAGATGTCGAGGATGCGTTGGATCTCCCACGGCGCTTCCACGTAGGTACCGGTCTCGTGATGGAAGGTCGGTTCGTAGCCGCGGTCGCGGCATCGCTCGACGACCGACGCGAGACCGACCCGCATGCGGTCCCAACCCTCGTCGTCGAGTCCCCAGGAGTGATCGTTGTGACTGCGGCCGGGGTTGTTGCGCCGGCGCTCGCTGCCCGAATCGGCGATCGTTGGATGCGGCGCCGGTCCCGGCACGACCGAGCGCACCGCGTCGAAGGTGTCGAGCATGGCGTCGAGTTCCGGATACAGCGACGGCAAGGCCTCATGGTCGGTGAAGGGGAACTCGAGGTAGGCGCCGGCGAGCCCGAGCTGGCGACTTGCGAGACGCTCGGCCAGTACCGGTCCGTCACCGAGGTAGCCCACGGGCCCCAGGTCGATGCCGGCGTAACCGGCGGAACGCACTTCGTCAAGGATCGCTTCGCCGTCGGGGACGTTCGGGTCGATGCCCACGGTGAGTTCGAACGCTCCGTAGCTAATTGGCGCGTTGGCCACAGTGATGTTCATTGCTGTTCTTCCTTCTTTTCTTGTCGTTGTCGATTCATGCCTCGTTGGTGTCTCACGTGTTCGGAGGCGACCGACGCGATGCGGCCGGCGTCCATTATCCCTTCACACCGCCGCCGAGTACGAATCCTTCGCGGAAGAGACGCGACGAGACGGCGTAGAGGATGAACACGGGAATGCAGAAGATAAGAGAGTAGGCCGCGATGTTGCCGAATTGCGCCTTGGGCAGCGTGAGGAACGTGTAGATCGCAATCGGTGCGGGTTGCTGATTCGCCGGACTGATCAAGATAAGCGGGACCACGAACGAACCCCACGCGTTGACGAAACCGAAAATGGCCGCGGCCGCTATTCCCGGCGTGGCGAGTGGAATGACGACCTTGCGCAGTACCTGGAAGGTGCTGGCGCGCTCCATGCGCGCGGCCTCTTCGAGGTCGGTCGGCACCGCGTCGATGAAGTTCTTCATCAGGTAGACCTCGAAGGGCAGCGAGGTCACCGATAAGAAGACCGCGGTCGGCAGAATCGAGAGGAATCCGAACTTGGAGAAGATCTCGTAGACCGGGATGACCAAGATGGCCAACGGCACGCCCGAGGAGAAGATGATGAACAAGAGCAGCGGTCCCTTGAACGGGATCTTGCGACGAGAGAGCGCGTAGGCGGCGAACACACCCGCGACCGACGCGATCGCCGTCGAGATCACCGCCAGCACGACACTGTTCCAAAGCGAGTGCAAAAGACTCCCAGTGAGCACGTGTTTGAAGTTGATGAGTGAGAAGTGGGGCCATTCAATGCCCCACGATGCGTTCTTGTCGAACGAGGCGAGAAAGAGCCAGAGCATCGGGGCGAGGAACAAGACGCCGAGGCCCCCGAGAAGCAGGTTGAGCGTCGTGCTACGCACCCTCGTTCCTTGCGTCGCACGATTTTCCGGAGGCATGACCGGCGCGGTCGTCACCGGCGGCAATTCGCTCACGCCGGTATCGATGACGTTGCTCATAGACGCCTCGCGGTGATGCGCACGTAGAGGACGCCGAAGACCGTGGCGATGACGACCATGACGTTGCCGATCAACGCGCCGTAGGCGAGGTTGTTGTACGTGAAGGCCTGCTGGTAGGAGTAGAGCGGTAAGACGTTCGTGGCGTTGCCGGGACCACCTTGGGTCATGATGTAGATCAACGAGAAGTTGGCGAGGGCCAACAGACCCGTGAGCAAGACGATGGCCGTCATGGTCGGACGCAAGAGCGGCAGGATGATCATGCGGAACCGCTGCCACGTCGACGCGTTCTCGACGGTCGCCGCCTCGATCGCCTCGCTTGGGATATTGCGAAGGGCGGCGCCCATTACGAGCATGGCGAATCCGGTCATCGACCACACGCTCGCGATGGTCACGATGAGCAGAGGGTCGTTGTCAAGGAAGTTCGTGTTGGGGGTGCCGAGCAACGTCGCGAACGCGCCCCCACCGGTCGTCGACGCGTACCACGTCATGCCGGCCGTCACGGCCGGCATCATCCACGCGACGACCACGATGCCGCCGACGATCATGCGCATCCAGGGCACCGCGCGCATCAGTAGCGACGCCAATGTGTATCCCATGATCACGACGCCGATCACGGAACCGACGATGAAGATGCCGGTCACCCAGAGCGAACTCCAAAACGAAGTGTCGGTCCTCAGCCGCGTGAGTTGCTGCCACGGCACGAAACTCGAATGGAGCGCCAACGGCCCCAGCAGCGTCAGATTCGTGAATCCCAGGTAGACCGCGAATCCCATCGGCACCAAGAAGAGGAAGACCAGCAACGCGAAGGTCGGCGTCAAGAGACCCAGGCTGCTCCACTGGTAGCGCGACTTATCGCGACGCGTTTTCCAGAGTTCGGACATGGAAGGTCCGGTGACGGTGTCCACCATGGTTGACGCCATCACCGGACCTTTCTCACGTCGTTATGTCCCTTTCTTGGAACGTCGCTATTTCAGCGTGGTGACTGCACTCGCACCGAGTTGGTTCGTGACGAAGCTCTTCATCTGCGACATCGCGGTCGCACCTGACGTCGACGGCTTATCGGCGAGCGTGCCACTGGCCTCTTCGATGCCCTGGACCCACACCGAGTAGTTCGCACTCGTGGGCAGTTCAGACGAGGACGGCAACAGCTCACCGAACTCCTTGTTGAACGGCGCAGCGAAGTTCGTGTACAGCGGAACGTTCCAGTCGGACTGGACGGGTGGTACCCATCCGGCCCAGTTGCCGGCGTTGATCAAGTTCGTCTGACCCTGAGCGACGTTCATGAAGTTGAACGCCGCCGTGGCCTGCGCACTCGTGGCCCCCGATGAAATGCCGTAGTCCCAACCGCTCAACGTGGAGGCGTAACCACCGCCGTTGATCTTGGGCAGCCCGGCGATGCCGATGGCCGTCTTGGCCTGTGGCCAGTACGGGAAGCTCACCTGCTTGGTCCAGTTGCCGGCCAAGAAGTTCGCACCCACCGCAATACCCAACGTGCCACTCTTGAAGTCCGCGGACGGAATGTTCGGAGCGTTGTTGGGACTGAACAGTTGGGACGTCGGTGCGCCGAGTCCATCGGAGAACATCGTGTGGAAGAAGTCCAGCGTCTGCAAGAGACCCTTGCTGCCAACGACCATCTTTCCGGAGGACGTCTGAATCGTCGGCGTGCTCGAGCCGGCCAGCAGGTTCAAGATGCCGTAGCCGGCGCCGTTCGGACCGGCACTCGTTCCCGCGTCAACCCACAGCGGGATGATCTTGGGTTCGGCGGCCTTGATCTTCTTGGCGGCACTGATGATCTGGGCCCAGTTCGTGGGCTGCCACGGAACCTTGATCCCGGCCGCGGTCAGGATCGCCTTGTCGTAGTACAGACCGACGTTGTTCTCTCCCGAGCTGACGGCGTAGATCTTGCCGTTGATCAGACCCTCGTTCTGAATGACCTTGGGGTACTGAGCGAACCACGATGAACCCTTCAGCATCTTGCTCAACGACATCAAGTAGCCCGTTGACTCATACAAAGCAATCTCCGTCGACGGGAACTGCGCCAGTGTCGGTGCGGTTGACGTCGACTTGTAGTCCAACGCCAACTTCTCCAAGAAGTCCGGCTCGCCACCTTGGACGGCGAGCAGGTTGACCTTGACGTTGGGATACAACTTCTCGTACTGCTTCTTCACCGCTGTCCACCACGTCAGACCAAGCGGCGTGGTGTCAAAGGTTGTGTTCGCGGCGTAGGCCACCGAGATCGTGACCTTCGGCGCCGCCCCCGCCTGTGTCACGCCACCCGATGCCAGGGTCGCGGTCGACATCGCGATGACGGCCGAACCGGCGATCAATCTTGGTAGTACACCCTTCCTAAATGCTTTCATTTCTCTCCCCTCATTTCCTTTCCTTAACTTTTAAGAACTCTGTGTCTCGCCGACCGGTTCAGATGATCCGACCGAGATGTGTTCGCGTTGGGGCTCTCGCTCCAGCAGGCTCTCGCGCGAGGTTGCGTCGAAGAGATGCAAGCGTTCCTTGTTGAACGCGATCTCAATGCCCTGGCCGGCTTGGGGCATCGGCGAACGGGGCAGGCGCGCGATCAACTTGGTTGCGCCAATCTCGACCGTCGCGAAGATCTCCGTACCGGTGTGCTCACAGATGTCCACAGTGACGGGCACGGCCGGACTGTCGGTCGCCGACTCTCCCGCCATATGCAGATCGTGTGGTCGGATCCCGACCAACACCGGACCACTCGAGGCCGTCGCACTCAGTCGCCCCGTGAGCGCGTTGGTCACGTCGCAGCGCACGCCGAGGCATTCGACGAAGACCTGCCCTCCGGCGACCTCGAGTCTTCCCTCGATCACGTTCATCTTCGGTGAACCGATGAACTCTCCGACGAAGACCGACCCAGGGTGTTCGTAGAGGTCGTTGGCAGTATCAACTTGAAGGAGGACGCCGTCTTTCAATACCGCCACCCGATCTCCCATCGTGAGCGCTTCCACCTGGTCGTGGGTCACGTAGACGGTCGTCGTGTTCTCGAGGCGTTGATGCAGGCGGATCAGTTCAGCGCGCATCTGGACACGCAATGCCGCGTCGAGATTGGAGAGCGGCTCGTCCATCAAAAAGACCTGCGGTTCGCGGATCAGCGCCCGCCCGAGCGCGACGCGCTGGCGTTGTCCCCCGGAGAGGGCCGCCGGAGAACGGTCCAGGAGATGACGGATTCCGAGCATGTCGGCCACCTCGTGGACCCGCTGTTGGAGCGTCGCTTTGGGCTCCTTGCGGACTTTGGGTCCAAAGGCGAGGTTCTTATAGACGTTCATGTTGGGATAGAGCGCGTAACTCTGGAAGACCATTGAGATATCGCGCTGACCCGTGGGTAGATCGGTGACATCGTTCTCACCCATCCAAATCCGGCCGTGGCTCGGACGCTCCAGTCCGGCGAGCATCCGCAAGGACGTGGTCTTTCCGCAACCCGACGGACCGACGAGCACCAGGAACTCGCCTTGACGGATACCGAGATTCAAGTCCGAGACGACGGCGTTGCCCTCGAACATCTTCCACACGTGCTCGAAGCGAATCTCGTTCACGCGCGACTCCCGGTCAGGGTCGAAGATGGGGACGCGTGGTACGTCACGGTCCGTTCACATGATCCGGTATTGCTCAGCGCCCCCACTGTCCCCCAAATCCGCTGCTCGAACTTCGAACACGCCCGCGCCGACTCGCACGTGTCGAAACGGTCACTTCCGGCCGTTCTGCGTGCGACCGTAGTGCATATCCCTTCGCTTGTCAATAACTACTATCAAATACGGTCACACCCGTTGGTCGACCGTCGCCTCGCCAATTGTCACCGCACTCACCAGCGCGTAGCGCGAGGCCCTGTAGACGTGTTGCCCGAATTCAATGGCCCGTCCATTCGCGTCGAAGGTGGTTCGTTCCATCGTCAAGAGCGCCGTTCCCCGCGGTTCGTTGAGGAGCGACGACTCACTCGTCGAGGAGTTCTTCGCCGAGATCCGCTGGGTGGCGTGGTCGGGGAAGACACCGCCGGCGCGTAGGAGTTCATAGAAGCCATGTTGTTCCAGCATCTCGTTACTCATGGTCACGAGCGACGTGGGGATGAAATTGTGCATGAGGGCGATCGGTTCGCCATCGCCGAACCGCACGCGCTCAAGATAGATGACGAATTGATCGTCCGCCAGCTCTAAAGCCCTCTTTACCAGGTCCGATGCTTTGATGACTTCATTGTGGAGCACCTTGGTCGTCGGGCTCTTGCCGGCCTCGGCGAGGTCATCGAAGAGGCTCGTGAGCTTGACGGAACGACTGACCTTCCCCTTGGTGACAACCGTACCTTGACCCCGCCGGCGAAGGACCAATCCCTTGTCGACCAGGTAGCTGAAAGCGGCCCGCACCGTCGGTCGCGACAGACCGAGTTCCTCGGCGATCTTGACCTCGTTCTCCAGCCGATCGCCGGAGACCAGATTGCCCGAACGGATCTCGTTCTCGATATGTTGGGCCAACTGAAAGTAGAGCGGGACGGGGCTGGAACGATTGAGCACCATGGATCTCAGGGGGTTATACGACAGGACTGCTTGACGGGCCATCGGAATCCTCTGCTGGGAGCGGTGACAAAAGTCTAGGTCGCAAATCTCTCCGTAGTGCTATTGTCCTTACATATGGTCTCCTGGGGTCTTTCCGTGCGCTCAGACCCGAACGACCACTGCACTCGGCTCGCCGCCACGCACGGCGCGCCGCAAACGTTTACGTTTGAGATACTCACGGCGGAGCCCAATCGTGAGTGACGCATTCGACGTCATCACGATGGGGCGCAGCGGGGTCGATTTCTATCCCACCGAGCACGGCAGCCTGGTGCAGGTCAAACACTTCGACAAGTTCCTCGGTGGCAGTCCGACGAACGTCGCGGTCGCCGCGGCACGTTTAGGACAGCGAACCGCATTGATCAGTCGCACCGGCCCCGATCCCTTCGGTGCCTACGTCCACGAGGCACTGCGCAGTTTCGGCGTCGATGATCGTTACGTCACCGACGTCGACGGATTCCAAACGCCGGTCACCTTCTGCGAGACGTTTCCGCCGGACCACTTCCCGATCTACTTCTATCGAGAGCCCAAGGCACCCGACCTCGAGATCTACCCCGAGGAACTCGACCTCGAGGGCATCACGAACGCGCGCCTGTTCTGGGCCTCACTCGGCGGACTCTCGAAGGAGCCCAGTCGTTCCGCCACGTTGGCCGCGCTGCAAGCTCGAAAGCGAACGCATCCAACCGTCATCGACCTCGACTACCGACCTTCATTCTGGGCATCGATCGACGAAGCGCGCGCGTGCGCACGTGAGGCGCTCACCCTCGCCACGATGGCCGTCGGCAATCTGAGTGAGGTCGAGGTCGCCGTCGGCAGCGCCAGTCCCGACGAGGCCGCCGATCGACTTCTAGAGTTCGGTTGTTCGATCGCCGTCGTCAAGCTTGGTCCGCGCGGGGTCCTCGCCAAGACCAGCACCGAACGAATTGAGGTTGCCCCCATCGAAGTCGAAGTGGTCAATGGCCTAGGTGCCGGGGACGGGTTCGGCGGAGCTTTGTGCCACGGCGTGTTGTCCGCATGGACGTTGGAAGAGACGATTCGTTACGCGAGCGCCGCCGGCGCCATTGTCGCGTCGCGGCTTTCGTGCTCCGAGGCGATGCCCACGAACGAAGAGGTGCGAAAACTGTTGGAGGGGGAACGCCCGTGAACGAAGAGCAACGCAACCATCTGCTGGCGTCACGATTTTCTCAACCACAGGCCATTGCCGTGGCGGCCAAGAACCGCCGACTGCATGAGCCGACCGGTCCCGACGAGCGTCTCTTGATCGTCGCCGCCGACCACGCAGCGCGCGGCGCGCTCGACGTCGGAACCAATCCCAGCGCGATGTCGAATCGCTACGACATGTTGGACCGACTCGTCACGGCTCTGGCTATTCCGGGCGTCAGCGGTGTGCTCGGCACGCCCGATGTCATCGAAGACCTACTCCTTTTGGGCGCGTTGGAGAAGAAGTACGTATTCGGTTCGATGAATCGAGGCGGCCTACCGGGTGCCGTCTTCGAGATCGACGACCGCTTCACGTCCTACACGGCCGAATCGATCGTTCACTTCAAGCTCGACGGTGGGAAGATGTTGCTGCGAATCAACCTGGACGACGCCGGAACGGCGAACGCCCTTGAGTCGTGTGCGCACGCCGTGAGTCAGCTCGCGGCCGAGAATCGAATTGCGATGATCGAGCCGTTTATGAGCAGCCGCGTCGACGGAGGTATTCAGCACGATCTTTCGACCGACGCCGTTATGCGATCAATGGCGATCGCCGGCGCACTCGGCGCAACGTCGTCACACACATGGCTGAAGGTGCCGGTGGTCGAGGACATGGAACGGGTCGCCGAGGCCACGACGATGCCGCTGTTGTTGCTCGGAGGACCGCGAAGCGACCGGCCGGACGAGATGTTCGACCATTGGGAGAAGACGCTTCGACTGCCCGGTGTTCGAGGACTCGTCGTCGGTCGTAATCTTCTCTACCCCTCCGACGACGACGTCACGACGGCGGTCAAGACGGCCGTCAGCCTTCTATGAGTCGGTCGCTGTACACACCGGCGCGTACACCGGGACCCAACGGCTACAGCGTGGACATTTCGCCGGAGAGCGCCGGTTGGCGCTACTCGTCGATGCGCGTACTCCACGTGAACCCCGGCGAGGGCGTCACGTGGTCGACCGGCCAATCGGAGTGGATCGTCCTACCCCTCGCTGGCGCCTGTCGCGTCGCGTGTGACGGCGAGACGTTCGAGCTCGTTGGGCGCCCGAGCGTCTTCGAGCGCGTGAGCGACTTCGCGTACGTGCCGCGCGAAGCGACGGTCGAGGTCTTCAGCGAGCGCGGCGGTCGCTTTGCGCTGCTCGGCGCGGTCTGTGAGAACAGGCTGAGCTCGCGCTACGGCAACGCCGAGGACGTCCCGGTCGAACTGCGCGGTGCCGGTTCGGCCAGTCGCCAAGCGAACAACTTCGCCTCTCCCGACGCCTTCGAGACCGACCGGCTCGTCGCCGTCGAAGTGCTGGTGCCCGGCGGAAACTGGGCGTCGTATCCGCCGCATAAGCACGACGAGGAACGTCCGGGGGAAGCAATACTTGAAGAGATCTACTACTTCGAGATCCGCGGCGGCGCCAGCCCGGGCGAACCCGGACCCGGTGGCTACCAACGGGTCTACAGCTCGGGTGCCGATCGCCAGATCGACGTGCTCGCCGAGGTGTCGAGCGGCGACACGGTATTGATTCCCTACGGCTATCACGGCCCGACGATGGCGTCACCCGGCTACGACCTGTACTTTTTGAACGTGCTCGCGGGCCCCGCACCCGAGCGAACGATGGTCTTCTGCGACGATCCGACCCACGATTGGGTACGTGGGTCGTGGCGCGATCAGGCCGTCGATTCGCGACTGCCGATGACGTCATCAAGGGGAGTGGTGAAATGAGGCTCACCGTCGCCCAGGCGCTCGTGCGCTTCTTGAGCGTGCAGTCGGTGGAACGCGACGACGAGCGACATCGCTTCTTCGCCGGCTGCTTCGGCATCTTCGGCCACGGCAACGTGGCCGGTCTCGGACACGCACTGCTCGAGAGCGGTGACACGTTCCCGTACTATCTCGCACGTAACGAACAGGCCATGGTGCACACCGCCGTTGGCTACGCGCGCATGTCGAATCGTCTGCGGGCCTTCGTGTGCACGTCCTCGGTCGGGCCCGGGGCGACGAACATGGTCACCGGTGCGGCCGTGGCGACGACGAACCGGATACCGGTGCTGCTCTTGCCGGGTGACGTCTTCGCCACGCGGCGCGCCAATCCGGTCCTTCAGGAGCTCGAGGACCCGACGTCCCTCGACGTCTCCGTGAACGACACGTTGCGCCCGGTGTCGAGATACTTCGATCGGATCTGGCGACCCGAACAACTTCCCGAAGCCATGCTGCACGCCATGCGCGTCCTGACCGATCCCGCTGAGACCGGCGCGGTGACGCTCGCCCTCCCCCAGGACGTGCAGACCGAGGCCGGGGAGTTCTCCGACTCATTGTTCGAAGAGCGTGTATGGAGAGTTCGACGACCGCCGCCCGAAACCGAGTTGATCGAACGTCTCGCGACGAAACTGCGCGCGGCCAAGCGTCCGCTCATCGTCGCCGGCGGTGGCGTCATCTACAGCGACGCCACGATGTCGCTGTCAAACCTCGTCACCGCGACCGGCGTCCCGGTCGCCGAAACCCAGGCGGGCAAGGGAACACTTCGCTTCGACCACGCGCAGAGCGTCGGCGCTATTGGCGCGACGGGAACGACCGCCGCGAATGAAATCGCTCGTGGCGCGGACCTCGTCGTCGGTATCGGTACTCGGTGGAGCGACTTCACGACGGCCTCACACTCGGTCTTTCAGAATCCGGACGTCGAGATCATCAACATCAACGTGACGCCGTCGGACACCGCGAAGCTGTCCGCGCTCGCCATCGTCGCCGACGCACGTGCCGCCATCGACGCACTCGCGCCCCTCGTTCAGGAATGGCGTGTGCCGCATGCCTTCGAGACTGAATGCCAAGAACTCGCGAAGAAGTGGAACGACACCGTCGAGGCGGCCTATCACCTCCATCACGGACCGCTTCCGGCGCAGAGCGAAGTGGTCGGCGCGGTCGAGGAGTCGAGTAGCGACAGCGATGTCGTGGTCGCCGCCGCCGGAAGCCTGCCCGGCGACCTCCACAAGCTGTGGCGCGCGCGAGATCCGAAGGGCTATCACGTCGAGTACGCGTTCTCCTGCATGGGCTACGAGATCGCCGCCGGCCTCGGCGTCAAGTTGGCCGCCCCCGAGCGCGAGGTCTACGTCATGGTCGGCGACGGTTCGTACCTGATGCTCAATGCTGAACTCGTCACGGCATTGCAAGAAGGAATCAAGATCATCGTCGTACTCGTCGTCAATCACGGCTTCCAGTCGATTGGCGCGCTCTCGGAGTCGGTGGGGGTCGAACGATTCGGCACGGCGTATCGACGACGCGACTCTTCTGGTCAACTCGCCGGCGAGACGCTGCCGATCGACCTCGCGGCCAATGCGGCGAGCCTTGGTGCGACAGTGATCCGCGCGACGTCCATAGACCAACTGCGCGACGCGCTGAAAGTGGCGCGGTCGAATGTCGAGACGACGGTCGTCCACATCGAGACCGACCCGATGATCGCGGCACCGGACTCGGCGTCGTGGTGGGACGTACCGGTTGCCCAGGTGTCGACGCGCGACGCTGCGATCGACGCGCTGCGACGCTACGAGTCAGAGCGCATCGTCCAACGCGAGTACCTTCGTCCGACGACGTGACGAGCTCGAGGGTGCGTTGAACCCTTGAGCACGATTCCGACCAGCTCACCCGATCCCGCCTCGACCGAGGTCACGTTCCGCCCGCTCGCGCTCACGAGTGCGACGGTCGACCTCATCACCTTCGGGACGATTTCATCGCTGTTCGGTCCGCTGTTGGTCACGCTCGCACATCGATTCCACCTGTCACTAGCGGCGTCCGGAATTGTCCTCAGCGTGTACTTCGTCGGCGCGTTCTTCGGCGTGCCCATCGGCTGGCTCGCGATGCGCCGATTCACCGGCTCGGCGGTCTTATCGGGCACGCTGGTGATCACCGCCTTCGGCGCGTGCGGCGCCGCGCTCGCGACGCAGTGGTCAGAGTTCCTCGCTTCGGTGTTCCTTCTCGGGCTCGGTTTCGGTGGCGTCGACTTCTCGCTGATTTCGCTCCTCGTTCGAACGAGGACAAGTGGGCGCGGTCGGCGGCTCAGCGTCACCAATGCCGGTTACGGGCTCGGCGCCGTAATCGGACCACTCCTGGTAGTCGTGGTTCGACCGCACAACTACCGCCTGCTCTACGTCGCGATCGCGATTGCCGTCGTCATCCTCACTTTGGGCAACCGCGGCCTCGTCGCGCCGCCGCTTTCGAGAGAACATCGCCGCAGCGGGCACGTGGTGAACCGCGCGCAACGCCGGACGATCCTCGTCACGTTCATCGGTGCCTACGTCTTCTACGTCGCGACCGAGACGACGACCGCGGGTTGGATCGCGCCGCATCTCCACCGAATCGGTTACTCCGCCTCACTCGGCAGCGTCATCACGGCCGGTTTCTGGCTCGGTCTCGCAATCGGTCGAGTACTCGCGGGGCCGATCAGCCGTCGACACGCTGACCACCGACTCGTCCTCGGCGGTCTCGCCGCGGCCGTCGTCTTCTGTCTGCTGGCGCTCGTGACCGGCGCCGCCCCGTTTGTGTACCCGCTCGTGGGACTGTCCATCGCGCTCGTCTACCCATTGGCGCTGGTGTGGTACTCCACGTTGTGCCCGCACGACGACGACGGCGTCGCCCTCTTGATCCTGTGCATGATGGCCGGTGGCGTAGTCGGTCCGGCCGTCCAGAGCCTGATGGTCTCGTCATTTGGCATCCACGTCGTCCCGATCGTGTTGGCCAGCTTCGCGGTACTGACCCTCGCCACGTTCGCCAGCGCGTTGCGCTTCTCCCCACCGGCACCGATCGAGTAATAGCGCCATCGATTCACCCTAGAGAGCAGTACCGGTAGCGGCGCTCAGAGTTGAGATGCACCATCATTCCTGATCAGCAGCATTATCGTTGCGATCTGAACGTACCCCTTGACAAACGACCGCTAACGATATATCGTTATAGTCAGATTTAGAACAAAGGAGAAATCAATGAATCACGAATTCCATGAGCACAAGCACGATGAGCGCTCCGAGCGCGGGCGCGGACCTCGCGGAAGCGGTCGCGGTCGAAGCCCCGGTGGACACCGCGGGCCGTTCGGCCGAGGCGACGAGATGTTCCGGGGTGGATTCCCACCTCGCGGGCGTCAACGCCTTCGCCGTGGCGACGTTCGAGCAGCCGTCTTGGTCTTGCTCGACGAGTCACCGCGCAACGGGTACCAGATCATCCAAGAGTTGAGCGAACGCTCCGATGGTGCATGGCGTCCTAGCCCCGGATCGGTCTACCCGATCCTCCAGCAACTCGAAGACGAAGGTCTCGTTGAGATCTCGTCCACGGTATCTGGCAAGACGTACGTCCTGACCGACTCGGGCAAGGCGCTCGTCGAGAAGGACCGCGCGACGCTCGGTAAGCCGTGGGAGACCGCGGCCGCGGACGTCAGTGATGCCACGTCGGATCTGTTCGGAACCCTTCGACAGGTCGTCCACGCGGTTCGACAAGTCGCGATGGCCGGTTCGGACGAGCAGACTCGAAAGGCGGCGACCATCCTGGCCGACGCTCGACGGTCGATCTACCGCCTCCTGGCGGACGACGAGTCCTAAAGCACTCGGCCCGCGCCTTCGACGCTCGACGTCGTTGGCGCGGGCTTCGTCATTGGTGGGCGCATTCGCTTCCGCCATACTTAAGTGATGGTCGAGTCGAAGTGGCACCCCGAGACACTCGCGATCGTCTCCGGTCGCGCACCAACACCGGGCGGCCCCTTCAACGTGCCGCCCACGTTCGCGTCCACCTACCGTGACGGCGGCGACCTCGGTTACGGCCGCTGGGGTAATCCGACCTGGAGCGCCTTCGAAGAGACACTTGGTGAGCTCGAAGGCGGCCACTGCGTGTCCTTCGCCTCTGGATTGGCCGCGGTCTCGTCGCTGCTCGCGTCGGTGCCGCTGGGAACGACGGTCGTGTACCCGAATAACGGCTACAACGGCACGCGCGGTCTGCTGGAACGCCTGGAAAAGGAAGGCCGACTCAGCACGCGGGCCGTCGACGTGGTCGATACCCAAGAGGTCCTCAACGCGATGGACGGTGCCGACCTGTTGTGGCTCGAGTCCCCGACCAATCCGCTGCTCGGCATCGCCGACCTGCCGACGATCTTGCGCGCGGCGCGCGACATCGGACTCTCAGCGGTCGTCGACAACACCTTCGCCACGCCAATGCTGCAACAGCCGCTCGCGTTGGGTGCGAGCGCCGTCGTGCACTCGGCCACGAAGTACATCGGCGGACACTCCGACCTCTTGATGGGCGCGGTCATCGTCGCCGAAGAGAGGCGGCGCGACGAACTCGTTGCGTGGCGCACGATTCAAGGAGCGATTCCGGGCGTGATGGAGGCCTATCTCGCGCTGCGCGGACTGCGCACGTTGCCCGTTCGATTTGCGCGTCAACAGCGCACCGCGGCCGAACTCGCCGAACGTCTCGACGACCATCGCCACGTCGCACGTGTCCGCTACCCCGGACTCATCTCCGATCCCGGGTTCGAACGGGCGAGTACGCAAATGGGAGGATTCGGCGCGATGCTGTCCTTCGAGGTGACCGACGCGCAGCGCGCGGACGAGGTCATCGAGTCACTGCAACTCGTCGTCGGCGGCACCAGCCTCGGTGGTGTCGAATCCACGATCGATCGACGCGCGCGCTGGGCGGGCGAGGAATACCTACCGGGGGGACTGCTGCGACTCAGTGTGGGCTTGGAACACCCCGCCGACCTCTGGGCCGATCTCGACGAAGCGCTCAACGCCGTCTACAAGTAGCGCGTGAATGCAAAAAGTTCACGACGCCCCTGGGGGAAAGCGTCGTGAACTTTTCGTTTACAACTGAACTAGCGGACTGAAACAGGCTCCAGGGTCACCGTCGCGAGCGTCTCTTCGACGATTCGCGCGTGGTTACGACGCTGCTTGAATCCAGCGATGATGCCGTCGACGCCAATCCACGTCGACGTGCGCCACGTGGCGAGCACGATGATCGCGCATAGTGCGTAGAAGCCACAGACGCTGGCGGTGCCCGACATGACGTACGTGAACAGCAACGCCAGGCTGGCGATTGCGGCGGTACGCGTCAGGCAGCCGAAGGCGAGTCCGAGGCCAATCGCCAGTTCACCGAACGCAACCAAGACGGCGATCCAACTGGCGTTGGGAACGACAAAGCTGTGCATCACGGTGGCCCACCAGCTGTAGGCGGCCGCGCCGTGTCCGGCGAACCCGGCGACGCCGGCTCCGTTGTTGTGGAGGAACGCTGGATTCTCAGCGCCCCACACCTTGGCGATCCCAGCCTGCATCCACATGATGCCGACCCACACACGTACGGCCAGCCACGCGACTGACGCGTACTTCGATTCGCGGAGCCATCCGACAAAGCCGGGTGTAGTGCGTTCAGCAGGATTGCCGAATATTTCGATGACCTTGTTCATATGATGCCCCTCTTTCGTTTCGGTCTTTTCAACCAACTCAGAGACTGCGAGTTCTTCGCACTCTCGAAGGTCGATTGAATGACCTTCATGTTCAACATAAGAGTGATCGGCTTCGAAAATCTCGTAAATTCCCAGGTCTAAAGTCACAAACGCGCGAGTGCGACGCGCGCGAGATCACGAATTTCGATGTCGCTTCTTCGCATCTGCCGACGAGAACGAGACGCATTGTCTCGGCGCTTCGCTCTCGGCACGGCGAAGAAAGAGTCCGAAACGTCGGCGGCGAACTCGTCGGCGCACGACGAAGGGTTCGCCCGAGCGATTGCTCTCGGACTCGCCGCCACGACACGCGTACCGGCTATGAAAGCCGTTTGAAGTCTCAGCATCGCCGGATATCACTTCGTCGCGTTTGCCCGAGAAGGTATAACCTGCCCAGGATGACGAGCATCCTGGCCCTCGATCCAGCGTGGACCGCAACGGAACCGAGTGGTGTCGCTCTATTGACGCAGGTGAAGGATCGATGGAAGTGCGTCGGACTCGCGCCGAGCTACAGCCAATTCGTGGAACTCGCGAACGGGACACCGGTCGATTGGGTCAAGAAGACCCCGAGTTCCGGTCGACCCGACGTCGACGCGCTCATGGGCGCAGCGAAGTCACTGCTCGACGGTCAAGGCGTGGACCTCGTGACGGTCGACATGCCGGTCGCACTGACCTCGATTCGCAAGCGTCGAGAGGCCGACAGCGCGGTCTCCCAGAAGTTCGGCTCCAAGGGCTGCAGCACGCACTCGCCCAGTGAGGTGCGCCCGGGCGAGATCGGCAGTCAGCTGACCGAGCGCTTCAAAGAACTTGGTTACCCCGTCGCCACCGTCGAAACACCGGTGGGCACAACGTACGTGCTGGCCGAGGTCTATCCGCACCCCGCGCTACTGCAGTTGCTGGGGAAGGACTTTCGCTACAAGTACAAGATCAGCCGAGCCAACGAATACTGGCCCGAGAAGTCCGCCGCCGATCGTCGTCGACGGATCGTCAAGAATTGGCGCAAGATCATCGACGAACTCTCGATGACGATCAACAAGATCGAACTGCCGCTGCCCGGCAAGAACGAACTTGAGAACGCCCCTTCGACGTCGCTGAAGCGATTCGAGGACGCCCTCGACGCTCTCATTGGCGCCTGGGTCGGCATCAAATACCTCGAGGGCGACTGCACCGCCTACGGCGACGAATCGGCCGCCATTTGGATCCCTCCAAAGACGGCCTGACGGGGCCAACTTCACTGTCTTGACCTCGCGCATCGGTCGCGATCGTCCCATCGCTTCGATCCGGAGAGCGACGCGCGCACTATTCCGGTATCGGTCACGGAGAGTAAAGCCTTGTTAGAATAAGGCCTGTAGTGGAGTTTCCGCAACATTTCGGGTGAGAGGGCGTCCGCCAAATGGCACGTCATTCGAGGGTTCGACTCGCCGATGTAGCCCAACTCGTAGGAGTTTCGACGACTACGGCGTCACGAGCGCTCAATGGACGTGGTGAGATCTCAGAATCGACCCGCGCCGCCGTTCTCGAGGCCGCTGAGCGCCTGGGTTTTCGGCCGTCGCCCTTCGCACAGTCGTTGCAGTCGCGGCGTTCGAACACGGTCGGACTCATCGTCCCAAACGTCGCCCACCACTTCTACGCCACGATTGTCCAGGGTGCGCAGTCGTATCTCAAAGGAGCGGGCTACCAATTGGTCTTGATCGACTCCGGCGAAGAGGCCGATGGTGTCGCGAACGCAATTGACACCCTCATTGGACATTGGGTCGACGGCATCATGATCACGACGACGCCGTTCAACGCCGTTGGGTTCTCAGATCTCCTCAGCGGAACACCCTGTGTCTTCATCGATGAAACGGTTGAAGGCGTGGGCGCCGGCGGCATCACGCTAGAGAACGGCGACGGTGTCGCCTTGCTCGTCGATCATCTCGCCGAAACGCACGGCCACCAGCGAATTGCGTTCCTCGGGGGACGTCCCGATCGTACCGACGGACGCGAACGACGCGAGGGCTTCTTAAGCGCGATGGCCCGGCGAGGACTTCTGGCCGCGCCCGAGCACGTGAGCGAGGGTGAGTGGAGCGTGCGAAGCGGTGTCGAACAGACACTTCGTCAGCTCGATCTCGCCACGCCACCGACAGCTCTCATCGCCGCAAGTGCTGAACTCGCGTTGGGTGCACTTGCGGCGGCGCGAAGCCGCGGTCTTCAGCTCCCCGAAGATATCGCCATCGTCTCCTTCGACGACCCAGAAGTCGGCGCATTGCTAGAGCCAGCACTGACCGCCATCACGTACGACACGCTGGCCATGGGCGAACTCAGCGCACGCCTTCTCGTCGCAGCGTTCGACAACGACAACGCTGAGTTCATCGACGTTCGCATCCCCGTCTCGCTGGTGACGCGACGTTCGTGCGGCTGTGAGTTCGACACTCTCGAGGCACTGAAGCACGCCGGCTTCGATGACCCTCGCGCACGAGATGGCTCTCCATCGCCCCCGTGATCGCGTCGCCGACCGCCCGATAACGATTGCGCAATCGTTTCCGCTTACCGACGCGAGGACTCTCGCTCCACTCGGCTACTTGCGCGACGATTAAGATTCCGTACGAACACTGAATTTGTGCGTCTCTGGAAACGGTTGCGGAAACGGTGACGGCCAAAGACGCGCATTCGAAAGGATTAGATATGACACAACGTCTGAGGGTGGGTGTCGTCGGGTGCGGCGTGATCGCCCAGGTCATGCATCTCCCTCACCTTGCAGAACTGCGAGATCGATTCGAGATCGCTGCGCTGTGCGACATCTCGGAGCCCACGGCTCAGGCGTGCGCCGATGCGTATGGAGTCCCGAAGGTCTTCACGTCCTGGCAGGAACTCATCGACGAAAAACTGGACGTCGTTATGGTCCTGACGTCAGGCAGCCACGCCCCGATCGCCATGGCAGCCGCGAACGCGGGCTCCCATGTCTTCGTGGAGAAGCCCCTGTGTCTCTCGATGGCCGAAGGCGAAGAACTGTACGCCGCCGTTCGAAGGGCCGGTGTTCGCTTCATGGTCGGCACGATGAAGCGCTACGACCCCGCCTACGAGCGAATGCTGGAACTCTTTCCCCTCGACGACCTGCGCCTGGTCTCGGTCACCACGCTCGAGTCGCCGTTCCAACCCTACGTCCAGGCCTACCCCCTGACACCGATGACGCCCCCCGCCCCCGAGGTGTTGGCGGCGTTGAAGGCCGACGACGCCGAGCGTCTCCTGGCGGCACTGCCCGAGGGGGACGAAGAGGCGCGCTTTTGCTACCGGTGGATGTTGCTCGACAACCTGGTCCACGAACTCAACATGCTGCGCGGCGCCCTTGGCGAGCCGGACGTCGTCCATCTGGCGCGACTGGGACGCACGGTCTGTGAGATCAGCTTCGGCTTTGGCCCCACCGAGGTCCACCTGTCGTGGGTCGATCTCCCGGGCATGGCGCACTACAAGCAGCAACTTGCGTTCTACGCACTCGACAAGCGCGTCACGCTGACGCTCCCGTCACCGTACCTACGGGCAATGCCGAGCCTGCTGACGATTGAAGGTGGCGAAGACGGCTCGCCGCACTCGTGGCGCACGAACGAGACCGTCTCCTACGAAGAGGCCTTCAAGCGCGAGCTCATCGAATTCGAATCGGCGATCCGCGACGGCCGCGATCCGCGAACCAACATCATCGACGGCCTGCACGACATCGCGCTCTGTCAGTCCATCGCGCGCTCACACATCACTGGACGGCCGGTCACGATGCCGAGCGCCCTGCCCGCATGGGCGAATTGAGGCCGAGTTCGTTTCTCTGCTCCGTCGGCGTATGGCAATTAGACGTTTCACTATCGTGACGTCATGAAAACAAACTCCATCGTCGTCTGCGAAGGCGATCAGACCGGCCAAGAGCTGCTTGAAGTGGCGTTGCGCGTCCTCGAGCCCGACGTGTTGGGCTTCGACGTCGACCTCGTTCGATTCGATCTGTCGCTGGAGAAGCGGCGTGCCACCAACAACCAGGTCGTCCACGACGCGGCCGCGGCGATGTTGGAGACCGGACTCGGTCTCAAGGCTGCCACGATCACGCCCACCGAGATCGGCAGCGTGGGATCACCGAACCGTATCTTGCGCGAGGGCATCGACGGCAAGGTGATCGTGCGCACGGGACGACGCATCCCGGGTGTCGCGCCGGTCGTGTCGCTCTCGCATCCCGTCGTCGTGGTGCGCATGGCCGTCGGGGATGCCTACGGCGCGGACGAGGGACGTGACGGCGAACCGGGTGCGCGAAACGAGTCGGCCTGGCGCACCGAACGCATCGACCGAAGCGTCTGTCAATCGGTCGCGGAGTTCGCCTTCGTGACCGCCGCCTCGATGGACGGTCTCGTCTACGGCGGACCGAAGTGGACGGTGTCGGCGGTCTACGAAGGCATGCTGAAAGAGGAGATGGACGCCGCGGCGCGGCGCCACCCGGACGTCGCCTACCATCCAATGCTGATCGATGCGGCCTACGCCGGTCTGATGACCGAACAGTGGGATCGCAGCGTGGTGATCCCCTCACTCAATCGCGACGGCGACTGTCTCAGTGACCTCGTCCTCGCGATGTTCGGGTCGATCGCGGGCGCCGAATCGGTGCTCTTGGCGTTGGATGACAATCTGCACCCGACGACCGCGATGGCCGAGGCGCCCCATGGCACGGCGCCCTCGCTCGAAGGCAAGAACGTCGCCAATCCCATGGCCATGCTGCTCGCCTGCGCCGCCGTCCTCGAACACGCCGGGATCCAGGGTGACGAGCGAGCGGCGGAGGCCTCGCGGACCCTGCGGAGCGCGACGCTCGCCACCGCCATGGACGGCATCCGCAGTTTCGACCTCGGCGGATCGGCGTCTACCTCCGAGGTCGTCGATGAGGTCGTCGCGCGAATGCGAAATCGCTAGGGAATCACTGGCGTTTCGGCGTTCCCAATCGTCCGGATGCAAACGACTTCTCCCGCAACGGCGTTTAGGGTTGAGGAATAGAAACGGTTGTGATGCAAACGGCTTGGACGACTGAGCGAGATGGGGCTTCCCTCGAGACGTCGCGGTATCGATGTCCCTGATCCCCACCGATCCGTCAATCGACGCACTCGCGGACAACGCCGTCGAACGCGCCCGTGCACTGATCCACGACGCCGATCGTCTGCGGGGCCACGCGGAGAAGGCGAATCGCCGACGGTTCTCTCGACTGTTCCGCGATCCGCGCGCCATCGAAGTCACGATCACCCTGACCGACGAGGTCATGCGCATCCACTCGGTGAAGAGCTCGATCAAGATATTTCGTCGCGCTAGTGCCAAAGCCTCGGCCCAGGGTTTCGGCGCCTTCAACGCCACGGGCCTCAAGTTCCTATCGGCGAGCTCTCGCCTGGTTCCGGCACCGGTACTCGACGTCGTCACTCGCCAGATTCGTCACCTCTCGAAGGACCTGATCCTCCCGTACGAAGAGGCGCCGCTTAAAAGGCACCTCGAACGACGTCGGCGCGACGAGATCGCCCTCAACATCAACGTCCTCGGTGAGGCCGTTCTCGGTGAGGGTGAGGCCGACGAACGATTCGACCGCGTGTTGGAGATGATCCGACGACCGGAGATCAACTACGTATCAGTGAAGCTGTCGTCGGTCGTGAGCCAGATCATCACGATCGACCGCGTCGGTTCACTCGATCGGGTCTGTGCGAAGATGCGACGTCTCTATCGCGAGGCCGAGTCGCACGACACGTTCGTCAACCTCGACATGGAGGAGTTCCGGGACCTCCAGCTGACGGTCGCGGCATTCAAGCGCGTTCTCGACGAACCAGAGTTCTCTCGGATCGCGGCCGGCATCGTGCTCCAGGCCTACCTTCCGGAATCGCACGGCGCGTTCTGCGACCTCGTCGAGTGGGCGGCGTCGCGTCACGACACGACCGGGGGCACGATCAAGATCAGATTGGTGAAGGGCGCCAACTTAGCGATGGAGACAACGGAGGCCGAGCTGCACGGGTGGAGCGCCGCGCCGTATCGTTCGAAGTCCGATGTCGACGCGAGTTACGCGCGTCTCATCGACGTGGCGTTGCGCCCCGAGTACGCCGATGCCGTTCGCATCGGCATCGCCAGCCACAACCTCTTTCATCTGTCGTGGGCCCTCGACGTTGCCCGTGCCCGGGGCGTCGAGCGACAGGTCGACGTCGAGATGCTCGAGGGCATGGCGAACTCCGAATCGCTCGCGATCGCGCGAACCGGTCAGCGCGTCCTGCTCTACGCACCAGTCACCCGCCGCGATGACTTCGCGTCAGCGGTCGCGTACCTCGTGCGACGACTCGATGAGAACACGTCCGATGAGAACTACCTGAAGGCGGCCTTCGACATTGGCACCGACGAGGAACGCTTCAATGAACAGTGCGACCGCTTCACCGCCTCCGTGCGCGATCGCCACGCCGTCTCGGCTGCGTCGCTTCGTCACGTTGCGACGACGCGCTCGGACTCGACGGGCTTTTCCAACGTCGCGAACTTCGATCCCACGTCGACTGAGGCCTTCGACGCCATCACCGATGCGTTCGCCGCGATCCGCGCACCCGGGGATCGACAGATTCCGCTCGTCATTGGCGGTCGAGAGATTTTCACCGAGACATTCGAGGTCGGTCACGACCCGAGCGCCGAGGCGCCGCGTGGTATCGATACTCCGTCGCCGACGACGGACTCGTCGACGAAGCGTTACGGCAGGCCGGGACGGCCCGCGAAGCGTGGTCGGCTCGTTCGATCGAGGAACGCCGACAGGTCCTCTTCGCCGTCGCGGCCGTGATGGAAGACGAGAGGGTTGCGACGACCGCGGTGATGGCCCGCGACGCCGGCAAGACCGAGGCGGAGGCCGATCCCGAAGTGAGCGAAGGGATTGACTTCGCGCGTTTCTACGCGACGTCGGCCACTGACTTCGGTGATTCGACGTCCATGGGCACGGTCCTCATCGTTCCGCCGTGGAACTTCCCGTACGCGATTCCGGCCGGCGGGGTCTGCGCCGCCCTGGCGGCCGGCAACGCCGTCATCTTGAAGCCGGCCCCCGAGACCGTGGCGACGGCCTGGCAGTTGGTGCGACAACTGTGGGCCGGTGGCGTGCCGCGCGACGTGTTGCAGTTCGTTCCGACGCGAGACGACGAGACCGGGCGCTACCTCGTCACGCATGAATCCGTCGACGCTGTCGTTCTGACTGGCTCGTTCGACACGGCGCGGTTGTTCACCTCGTGGCGACCCGACATCAACCTCCTCGCCGAGACGAGCGGCAAGAACGCCATTCTGATCAGTGCATGCGCCGACATCGACGTCGCGGTGAAGGACCTCGTGCAGTCCGCCTTCGGGCACGCTGGTCAGAAGTGCAGTGCCGCCAGCCTCGCGATCGTGGTGCGCGACGTCTACGACGACCCGGCGTTCTTGCGCCAGTTGGCCGACGCCGTGCGAACGCTGCGCGTCGGCCCAAGTTGGGACCTGTCGACGTCGGTCGGGCCGATCATCCGCAGCGCCGAAGCACCGCTCGAACGCGCGCTCCGTCACCTCGATCCCGGCGAGAGTTGGCTGCTCGAACCACGAGCGCTCGACGCCGCCGGCCTGCAGTGGAGTCCGGGGGTGAAACTCGGCGTGCGCTCCGGTTCTTGGAGTCACCAACACGAATGGTTCGGCCCGGTCCTGGGCGTGATGGTGGCACCGGACTTCGCGACGGCGATCAAGTGGCAGAACCGCACCGACTTCGGCCTCACGGCCGGACTCCAATCGCTCGACGAGAACGAGTGTGAACTGTGGATGGAGCGAATACAGGCCGGCAACCTCTACCTCAACCGCGGGACCACCGGCGCCATCGTCAATCGCCAGCCGTTCGGGGGATGGCGCCGCAGCAGCGTCGGTCCCACCGCGAAGGCCGGCGGCCACCACTATGTGAACGCCCTTCGACGTTGGAGCGTTCTCACTGACGCTCCGGCGTCCATCGAACAGGCGCGCGACTGGTGGCACTCGACCGGCTCACAAGCCATCGACCGCAGCGGGCTGGCCGTCGAGAAGAACTTCCAGCGCTACCGCCGTCACGCCAAACCAGTCGCCGTTCGCGTCGACGACTCCTTCGACACGTCGCAACGTTCACTCATCGACGCGATCGTGCACGAGGCCGGAGTAGTGGTCACGTTCAGTGCCGGTGCCGCGGTCGCCGCCGCGCCCGAAGCGGTGATCGAGACGACGGCGGCGTTGGCCGCGCGGACCGAGGGACTCGATCGCGTGCGCTGGCTCTCGCGAGAACCGGCGCCCAGCGTGGAACTGTTGGGTCACGGGTTAAGCGTCGATCGCCGCGCGCTCGCTCAGCGCGGCGACATCGAGATGGCGCGTTGGCTTTTGGAACAGAGCGTCTCGATCACCCACCACCGCTACGGCAACGTGAACGCCGGACCTAAACCGACGTGCAACGGACTGGGACCATCAGTGTTCGAGAGCTAAGTCCTCGATGCGGCGGTGTCGCACCTTGCCCACGATCGCCGGGTGCTCGCTCGTCTTCATGGACTTCAGTAGCGCCGCGATGCTCGCCGTGGCGAAGTTGATCCGGTGGTCGGCCACGCCGTAGGGGATGACGAGGACGTCGCCGTGGGCCATCGCGCCGCAGGTGTAGACCACGTTCGGCACATAGCCGTCTTGCTCTTCGGCGGACGCGGTGAGGAGTGGTTCTTTCAGTGCCGCGATCATCTTGGTCGGGTCTTCGAGGTCCAACAGGACCGCGCCGATGCTGTAGGTGCGCATGGGACCGACCGCGTGCGTGAGGACCAGCCAGCCGGCCTCGGTCTCGATGGGCGATCCGCAGTTACCGAGTTGGATGACCTCCCAGTCCCACTCCGGGATCTGGAACGTCACCGCGCGTCCCCAGTGGCCGAGTGTGTCCGAGAAGCAGACCGCGTTCGTCTCGCTGTCGTATCGCGTGAGCGCGACGAACTGGCCGTTGATCCGACGGGGGAAGAGCGCCAGACCTTTGCTCGGCGCCGCGGCGCCGACAACCGGCGAGGCGTCAAAGGAGAGGAAGTCTTCGGTGCGCAGCAACTGTTGGGAGACGTGCACGCCGTCGAAGGCCGTGTACGTGGCGAGGTAGGTGGTCGAACCATCGGTCTCGGTGAAATGGACGAATCGGGCGTCTTCCATTCCGTGCGCCTCGGCCGACATGACGGGCCAGAGCACCCGCTCCGAGATATCGACCTCCTCGTCGAAGTGCACACCGTAACTGCAGGCCGCGATCGATCGATGCTGACGAGCGATGGTGTGGGCGTCTTGGCGCGTGTCGAACTCCGAGATCAGGATCTCCAAACGGGCTTCGAGCTCTTCGATAGAGAAAACGACCGGCAACTCGTCCAAGACGTAGGCGGCGCTCTCACCGTCTTGGCCCATGGCCTTGAGCCGCGCGTGAAAGACGTCACGGTGGAACAGTCCGTCACGGGCCGTGCCGATCATCGGGAAGGGCTCGCGCGGATCGAGGACGATCTCACCGTCCGCGCTGACGATGCCGGAGCGAAAGCCGATACTCGAACGATGGCCTTCGCCGACCCCTCGAAAGCTCATCACGAATCGCAGCGCGCCCTCGGGGACGTCAGATTGATCGGGGTGCACGATCATGCTGGGGTTGCACACGGCGGCGGCCTCGATCGAGTACTCGTGCGTGAAGGAGGCACCTAAGAGGAGCCATCGCTCCTCGCTGAGGTCTTCTTTCGGGTCGAGGCGGTTGCTCACACGTTCGGCGTGTTGACTGAAGACGGCGACGATATCGCGGTGTCGTCGCGCGAAACGTTGGACCACTTCCTTCAGACGCCGGCGAACGTCGGACTTCGGGCAACGCGACGATCCGCTTGACCACACTGGATGCCCGCGACTCGGCACCACCCAATTCTTGACCGGCCACGAAGAGCAACGCCACGACACGTGACGTGTCGGGGACGATATGGACATCGGAGCGTGACGCGAGGGGGTATTCTTTCATGTAGAGATAGTTTGGTGCGCGAAGGCCTGCTGGCGGGTTGATACCAGCGCCAAAGTTGATTCGGCACCCTGGTTCTGATTGGCCACGTCGGCGTGCAGTCCGTCGTAGCCCCCACCGGTCACGGGATCCCACATCATCACTTTCGCGTCGTTGTCGCCGTCAAACCACGCGTTCGCCATGGCGATCGCCTCGAGCCACTTGGGCGAATCGTCGACGCTGAGCGCTCGCGCACAGGCGTCGGCCATGGTCGACACCTCAATGGGCTGTTGGTCGAAACGCGCACCGACGTCGCCCGGCCCCGATCCGTCGACCGGTGTCACCGAGAGGTGGCCGTCGCGCGTCTCTCGCGCCAGGAGCCATCCGAGCAGGTCGATTCCCCTTGCCACCAACTCCGGGCGCTCCAGCGCGACGCCCGCCGCGATCATCGCGTCCGGCAAGAGGGCGTTGGCGTAGTACAGGCGCACTTCGGGCCACGGCCACGTCGGGTCGTCCCCGGGGCCGACAGGCGTCGGCGAAGTCGCCCAACAGCGACAGTGCCGCTTCGTTCGTCGGGTCGACACTGATCACGGCCGCAGCGCCCAAGCGCGGCGAAGGCCATGGCCCGCGGATACTGGGAGCGCTGTTCGGCGCCGCGCTCGAAGAGCGCCAACGCCGGACCGGCGATCGAGAACTGCAAGCTCGCGGCGGCCGTGCCGAGTCCCCAGAGGCTCCGACCCCAGCAGTCCTCGGTCGAGCCTTCGCTCGTCCACGAGCCCGTCGGCCGCCCGACGGTTTCGACACTCGCCGTGCGGTCCCATGGCGTCACCGACGAAACGCCAGGGAACCCTGCGCGAGCGAACGCACCGAGGCGATCGGATTGGGTTCGCGAGCGGCGACGACGAGCACGCGCGCGACGTCGTCAACGCAGTACCCGTGTTCGCGACGGGGCTCGGCGTGCTCGGCGTGCTCGAACGTGCCGAAGCGGTCCGTCAAGCGCACCAGGTGGTCGAACCGTGGACTTTCGGTCATCGATTCGCCGACAGTGGTGCTCGGTTGTCGAGTAACTCTTCACCGAGCGCCGCGTAACGAGCGGCGATCGCCGGCCACGCCAGTTCGGGCGCCAACCGACGGGCTTCGCTCGCCATCGCGCGCACCATGCCCGGCGTGGTCAGCGCGGTGCGGATGGCGTCGGCCAACGCCTCGGGGTCGCGTCGCGGCACCACGATGCCCGCGCCGCTCGAGAGCAGTTCAACGGCGTGCGGGAACGCGGTCGCGATCACCGGACGGCCGGCGGCGATCGCGTCGACCAGGACCCCCGAGGTCACCTGGTCCGGTGAGTCATAGGGCAGGATCACCATCGTCGACTCGCTGATCAACTGCGAGAGCGCCGCTACGGTTCGGTACTTGTCATCGAAGACCACGTCGACTCGGCGGTCCTTGGCGCGCTGCATCAACATGTCGCGATAGACGTCGCCTTCGTACTCCTTGACCTTGGGATGCGTTTTACCCGCGACGATGTACTGCGGCCGCGGTCGGATGTCGTCGACCATCGCCAGCGCGTCGATCGCCCACTCGATGCCCTTGCCCGGCCCGAGCAGTCCCCACGTCAAGAACTTCGGCCGCTCCTTGGAGTCCTCGAGTCGCACCGCGTCCGACACGGCCGCGCCGTGCGGGATGACCGAGATCTTTCGGGCGTCGACGTCGAAGCCGGTGCACAGGCGAACGCGGCCGGCCTCGGTCATGACGACGACGGCATCGGCCGCGCGAACGACCGCCTCGAGGACCGAGCGCTGGTGCGGCGTCGGGTGCTCCAGCACCGTGTGCGCGACGACGATCGTCGGGCGATTGATGTTCTCCAGGACCTCGACGATGGACTCACCGTCGGGCCCGTCATAGATGCCGTACTCGTGTTGGACGATGACGACGTCGGCGCGATTGAGCGCGTCCATGGCGTCGATCATCTCGAGTTGGTCCTGGTTGTTCAGTTCGGCGACCACGATCTTGGCCGGCGCCTCGCCGTCGGCGCCGACACGCACGATGCCGACGTCGTCGCCGTATTCGTACAGTCCGCCCGAGAGCGCTGCGGCGAACGTCGCGATGCCGCACTGCGTCGGCGGATAGGTCGAGACCATCGCGTAGGTGCGGGTGTGGTGATCGCTTACCGGTTTGTCTTCAAACACGCACGACCTCCTCGCCGGAATGATTGTCAACGTCCTGTCGGTCATCCGAACTACTGGTCAATTCTCGGAATCGTGTCACTGGTCTCCTCTCATCTACGCCTCGGTTGCCGTTCAGCTCGTGCGCGAATCGCGTCCAGAGGCGACGAATCCACTCGGCGATTGGAATGACCGTCGAAACCGAGCACGGCGCCTCTGATGAGCTGGCAGCCTGTTTGACTTCCGTACCCAACCTACCGGTATTGAGCGATTTGCTGTCCGAGAAGCGACGCGCAGCGTGAACGCACGGTTAACAAATGTGCAGTACTACGCGACGAAATGTCAGAAGTTTTAGTTGCTTTTGCGATTCGTGGCGACGCGCCCCGTGACGTTCTCGGCCCCGTCAGTCGCGCCGCGACGAGGACCGGTATGAACATCAAGACGACGACCATCGTGACGACGACATTGCCTCCGAGTTGATGTCGTGCAGCACCGTCCTGCCAGGCAATGACTCTGCCACGCCCGGGACATCAATCGCTGAATCGTTGCGTAGGGTCTTCCCTTTCGTACGCGTTTTGCGGGTATCACGGTCTCCGCGCACACTCTCCTGAGCAGAGGCCGATGCGAGCGACCGGGGTCCGGTACGCTCCGATTGGCGCCGGGAACGACAACGCCAAAGGGGGCAACGATGACCAAGGTTGCAGAGTTTCACACCACGGGCATTGAAGACGTGGACGAGCTCGTCTTTCACAACCAGTCCGAATGTCCCATCGGCCAAGAGGTCCGGAAGAAAGGGACCGCGGCGCCGGGTCAGGGGTACTTCCGGACGCTGTGCATCAAGTGCAAGAGCATTGAAGAGGGTTGGGAAGCGAACCGACCCCTTTAGCGGTACGACATCACACGGCCGCCTGCGTGAATCCGTTCGATGTCTCCAGGAGGCTGAGTGGTTGCGCAATCGAAGAGACCTCAATCGACGAACTGGACACATCCCAGACCAATTGAAACGCCTCGACATCGAACTGGTTGATCGTGAACCGAGCTGTTGTTGGAGGCCAAGAGCCTCCCGGTTCACCCTAAGGCGTGTTCGGACGTCTGATCCTCAACGGGTTCGTTCTCTTCCCCCGAGATCTCTTCAAGGGAACGCCCACTCGTTTCGGGAAGGACGTTCGTCAACATGAATCCCAGAACAGCGGCTCCGCCTGCGACGTAGAGGAGTCCGCGTAAGCCGATGTGCTCCGCGAGTTGCGGTACGAGGAAAACGCCCACAAACGCGCCGAGTTTCCCTATGCCGGCGGCCACGCCATGTCCCGTCGTGCGCATGTGGACGGGGAACACTTCTGACGGAAGGACGAAAGTTGTCATGTTCGGGCCGAACTCGGTGAAGAGATAGCTGACGCCGAATATCGCGATGAACGGCGCCACCGATGACGTGAGCGCCGGGACGGCACCAAGCAGTATGAAACAGGCCGCCATCACGCCAAAGCCAATGAATTGCAGTCGGCGATGACCTATCTTGTCCATCTTCCACACGGCGAGGGCGTACCCCGGCAACGCGAAGATGACGAAAAGGGCCAGGGACAAGAAGAGCTTCATTTCGATACTGGCGTTGGGCGAGACCTCGCTCAAGATACTGGGGAGCGACAGCGTGTTCCCGTAGTACGCGTAGTCGAAGAGGAACCAGCACCCCGCCGTTCCGACGAGCATGAGCAGAAGACGCGGATTCGAGAGGAACTGGCGAATGCCCATCCGTTGGGTGCCGTCGTCGGTCACCGCCGAGGCATCAAGCGCGCCGTTCGGCGAACTCAGTTCAGCTCTTTCGCCGCCTGGTCGGCACGGCCCTCGACGAGAGCGGTGTACCTGGGTGACTCGGGCATCTTCGCTCGGAAGTAGATGACGCCAGCGGCCGGGAGGCGCCCGAGACCGAGCAGGATCCGCCACGCCATTGGGTCGCCAACGCCGGAAGAGAGCAGCACGATGCCGACCAGCGGGCCGACGATCAGTCCGACGGCCTGCATCGAGAAGACCAAACCCACCAGTCGCCCGCGGTCGGCGCGGTTCGAGTACTCGCTCATCAGCACGGCCGAGACGGGGTAGTCGCCACCGATGCCCAGTCCGAGGATCAGCCGCGCGATCACCAGGAAGAGAAAACTCGGCGCCAGCGCCGACGCGATGGCGCCGAAGATCATGATCGCGGCCACCGTGATGTACACGACCTTGCGACCGAGGATGTCGGCGATTCGCCCGAAGACGAAGGCCCCGACGAACGCTCCCGAGGATCGCGGCCCCGGTGACCCAGCTCGTCTGGGTCGTCGAGAGGTTCCACTGGACCTTGACCAGGGCCGCGACGGTGCCGATCACGAAGAGGTCGTACGCGTCGGTGAAGAAGCCCATCCCGGAGATGAGGACCGCCCGCCGGTGGAATCCACTGGTCGGCGCGTCGTCCAGTAGCTGGCTCACCGTTCGAGGGACCGTGATCGACTCGGACAATGACGACGACAGGCCCGGGGGTCCTTGCGTCGAGACGCGTCACGACCTCCGAGGACCCGACTGCTCTTAAATCCGTCATCTGTTTCCTCGTCGACGTCGATCACTGCCGTCTCCATCCTTCAAAGCAGATTGAACGCACGACCAAGCCAGGGTTACCTGAAGGTGAAGTTTTAGTGAACGTCTGGTGAGGTCGCAGTTGGACGAGCGGATCGGCGTTCGTCCAAGACGACGATTGACGCCCGTAAGAATTGGCTAAAGCGATGCCGATCGTGTCGGTCTGCTTACCCCGGACTTCGACACCTATTTATACTGAACTCAAATCGTGGTCGGACTTCGCGGTGTTCGGAGAGACAGCCGAATCGTGAGGTGGTCCAGACCAAGACAGTGGAGTTCTTCACGTGAAGTTCCGCCGCATCGCACTCCTCGTAGTGCCCGATCAGCCTGGTCCTTCTGGTCCTCCCGGCCGCGGCGATAAGCACCGCGCCCCAGTGGCACAGCGCGAAAGTGGCCACGCTGCCCTCGGGCGCGACCGGACTCCCCGACGGATTCTTGCCCGCGCTCTCGTGTCCCTCGGCCGGTAATTGCAGCGCCGGGGGCTCCTACAGCGACAGCAAGGGGAACGTCCAGGGCCTGTTGTTGAGCGAAGTGAAGGGAGTCTGGAAGGCGCCGACCCGGTTGGTACCTCCGTTGGCAGGCCGCCGCCGATCCCTCACTGACGATCAACTCGCTCTCGTGTTCAACGGCCGGCAACTGTGTCGGCCGTCGGCAGTTTCGAGGACACGCACAGTAACGGCCAGAGCTTCGTCGCCAACGAGGTCAACGGCAAGTGGATGAGGGCACGGGAAGTGACGTTGCCGTCGAACGCGGGCTCGAGCGTGCAGAACAGTGAAATTCACTCCGTGGTCTGTTGGTCTCGCGGGAACTGCAGCGCCATCGGCAGCTACCTCGACAACACCAACCGACCGGCTACGCCCAGGGCTTCGAGGTCGACGAGGTACGCGGTTCGTGGCAGTCGGCTCGTGAGACCGTACTTCCCGCCAGCATCAACATCGATCCCTACGTCGTACATCAACCAGGTGGCCTGCACCCACGCCGGAAACTGCGCGGCCGTCGGCTCCTACATCAGCAAGGACAACGCCACCGAGGGCCTGATCCTCGACGAAGTCCGTGGTGTGTGGAAAAGCGCCGATCACCGCGGTCCTTCCCGGTAACGCCAGCGCCTATCCCAGCGCCCTGTTGAGCGAGGTGAGTTGCGCTTCGACCAACTACTGCACCGCCCTGGGCACCTACACGAACGTCGGCGGCGACATCGAAGGTATGACCGTGACCGAGACGCGCGGCGTCGTGGGCGAGGGCGCTCTCCATGGTGATGCCGGCTGGCGCCGCCGCGAATCCGCACACGTTCTTCTACGGATTCGGCGGGCTGGCCTGTGCGTCGGTCGGCAACTGCAGCGCCGGGGGCCAGTACCTGGTCGGCACGAGCACCTACGAGGGCTTCTTCATCAATGAGGTGAAGGGCACCTGGCGCACCGCGACGGAGCTGGCGTTGCCCGGCGGGCTCCCAGATGGCGGGCAAAAACGGTGGCGTCGTCGCGGTCTCGTGTCGCTCGGCGGGCAACTGCAGTGCCGGTGCCGCCTACCTGGACGGCTCGAGTGAGTACCAGGCGCTCGTCGTCAATGAGGTCGGCGGACGGTGGGAGACCGGTCTGAAGGTCACCCTCCCGACCGGCAACAACACGGTCGGCGTCGATGGCGGCGTCTACGGGCTCATCTGCCACGCCAAGGGTCCGTGCACCGCCACCGGCAGTTATCTCAAGACATTGACCAACTACGAGGGATTCACCGTCACCACGAGTTGATCAGCCGCGAAACGGCCGCGGATTGGACGCCAACTTCGGTACCCTCATTCGTGCGATCACGCTGCCCGGCGACGGATGACAGTACTGCGCGATACCGAGATCACCGGCGACCGACAGGAACATGAAGGCGTCCTCGCGCGAGAAGCCCCACTCATCGACGAGCAGCTTGGACGCCTCTTCGCACGCGTGCTGCAGCGCTTCGTCGAGGTCACCGACTGACGTGCCGTGCGTGTAGAAGGCGTCGGCGGTTTCCGTGATGGGCCAGCCGCCGCACTTGCCCTTGATCACGTCGACCTGGATGACGCCGATGCCACCGATCTCGACGCCGGTCCCGGAGATCTCGCCATCACCCATGGAGGCGTGCATGTCTCCGATCGCGAGCTGGCCGCCACTCTGAAAGACCGGCAGGTGAATCGTCGCGCCGATCCCGTTCACGTGATCGTCCATGTTGCCGCCGTGACGATCGGCGTAGAACGTCGAGACGTCGCCCGAGGCCGGCGAGACGCCGATGACGCCGAACATCGGTCGAGCGGGGAAAGAGACCTGGTCGTTCATCGTGACGGTGCCATCGATGACCTTGAAGATGCGCGTCGTCGGCGAGTGCACGGTGTCGATCAACTGCCCCCACTCGGGGATGCACATCGCCGCGCCCTGTTCGTTCGGACGAATGTCGAGCAGCGTCACCGACAGCGTGTCGCCCGGCTCGGCGCCGCGCACGCCGATCGGTCCGGTCGCGCTGTTCACGCGCGTGAGGTCAAGTCCTTCGAGCGTGTCCGCCTCGCTCTGCACCTGGCCGGTGAAACAGTCCCACGTCTCGATCTCGATCACCGTGCCCGGGTCCACCGTCACCACCGGCGGGCGCTCCGCGTCAAAGGACCAAACGTGGTCGTCACGACTGATCTTCACTTTGACACTCTGCATTTCTTCTCCGTCCGTTGTCCGTTTCTAGCAGTAAATCAACGCTCGACGGTCGGAAAGGTTTCATCCGATTAACACCTCGTGATAGCGAGCGCTTCACCTTGCGGTAACCCAACCTACTTACGTTGAATCCGTGGCACGTAGGCGATCCTCAAATCCCCCTTTGACATCGAGCCGTGCCGCCACTCGCCACGATGCACTCGGAGCCCGACGTGACCATGACTGACGTCGAAAGCCGCAGCGTGATTCTCGTCGTCGAAGACGAGGAGAGTTACCAAGACGCCCTCAACATCGGATTGACCGTCGAGGGCTTCGTGGTCGTGGGTGCGACGAACATCGCCCAGGCCCGTCAACTGATGTTGTCGGCCAAGCCCGACCTCGTACTGCTCGACATCATGTTGCCCGACGGGTCGGGCATCGACTACTGCCGCGAGCTCTACGACTCGACGCGCACGCCGGTGATCATGGTGACGGCGCGCTCCAGCGAAGTCGACGTCGTGCTCGGACTCGAGATCGGCGCCGCCGACTACGTCACCAAGCCTTTTCGACTTCGCGAACTGATCGCGCGCATACGCGCCGTCCTTCGTCGACCGCTCGCGAACAGCGAAGACGAGATCGTCACGTTCGGTGACCTGCGCATCGACTTCGTGCGTCGCACCGTCATTCGCCGCGGCGAAGAGATCGAACTCAGTCGCAAGGAGTTCGACCTCCTCGCCCTGTTCGCCTCGCGCCTAGGACAGGTCGTGACCCGCGAGGTCTGTCTCGACACGCTGTGGTGGGGGCTTGAACTTTCGGACACGCGCACACTCGACACCCACGTCAAGCGACTGCGCCAGAAGATCGAGAACGACCCGGCGAACCCTCGTCATCTCATCACCATCCGTGGAGTGGGTTTCCGGCTCGACCCCTAACCTTTGCTTCATGCAAAAAGGTGACCTGGCTCCCGACTTCACACTCAACGACCAGAACGGCAACGAGCGAACGCTCTCGACGATGTTGCTGAACGGCCCCGTGGTGCTGTTCTTCTATCCGGCCGCGATGACCAAGGGCTGCACCAAGGAGTCGTGTCACTTTCGCGACCTCGCGTCGGAGTTCGCGGCCCTCGGTGCTCAGCGTCTCGGCATCTCGATGGACAGCGTGGCCAAGCAGGCCGAATTCACGCAGAAGAACGACCTGGACTATCCGTTACTCGCCGACGTGAACGGCGACGTCGCCAAGCTCTACGGCGTGAAGCGCTCACTAGACCTTTTGAAGGTAAAGCGCACGACGTTCGTGATCGGTCAAGACCGACACATCGCCGAGATCATCAACAGCGAGGTGAGCATGAACACGCACGCCGACAAATCACTGGACGCGCTGCACGCCTTGAAGGCCTAACCGGCGATAATCGCGGCGGCGGGGTCGTGCAAGAAGCGACCGATGTGCGAAAGCACCGCTGAGGCCATCGCCCCGTCGACCTGGCGGTGATCGAAGGCCATCGCCAATTCGACGACCTGGCGCACCACGACTTCGTCGTCTACCACCCACGGCGCCTTGGCGATCTGGCCGACGGCGAGAATGGCGCCGGTGCCGGGCGGCAGGATCGGAATGGCCGCGTCCACGCCGAAAGGCCCGACGTTCGTGATGCTCAGCGTCGTGCCGATCATCTCGTTCGGCGTCGTCGTCCCGGCGCGGGCTTTGTCGACTAATACGGTCAACGCCGCAGCCATGCCCACGAGGTCGAGTTGGTCGGCGCCCTTGATGTTCGGCACGATCAGCCCGCGTGGCGTGTCGGCCGCGATACCGAGATTGACAGTGCGTCGCACGATCACTTCGTTGGCGGTCGCGTCGAAACTCGAGTTGATGCCCGGGAAGTGGCGCGCGGCGTCACAGACGGCGAGCGCGATGATCGCCAGCGGCGAGAGACGAACGCCGGCCAAATTCGGCTGCTGTTTCAGCGACGCTACGAGGTCCATCGTCCGTGTCGCGTCAACGCGCACCCACACCGCGGCACGCGGTTGCGTGAAGGCACTCTGGACCATCGCCTCGGCCATCGAGCGCAACACTCCCTTGACGGGGATGCGCTCTTCTTCGGGGCCGGTCGACCACGATTCGAGTTCGCGCCCGACGAAGCGCGACGTCGTGTTCGGTCCGGTGATCGGCGCCGTGACGCGAGGGCTGGATACACCGGGTGCGCCACTCAGTGCCTGTTCGACGTCACCGCGCGTGATGAGACCGTCGCGTCCGGTACCGGTCAGCGACGAGATGTCGACGCCGTGTTGCTTGGCGTAGAGGCGTACGGGGGGCGTGGAACGGGGGGCGAGTGCCGGCAGCGTCGCGACCGACGATGTCGGCGCGCCAGGAGCGGCCGCGGCGGGCGCGGTGACACCGGGTGCGGTCGTCGACGTTCCACTTTGACGACGATGCTTGCGAGTGACGATCGCGTCTTCGTTGGCGACGCCGTAGCCGATGAGTACGGCCTCGCGGCCTTCGCCGACCGAACCCTCTTGTTTGTCCGACGCTTCCTTTGCGGGCGCCGGTTCACTTGGTGCAGCGGCCGCGGGCGCGGCGGCCGCGGGCGCGGCGGCCGCGCCGCCGCCGACCTCGAACGTGATGAGGGGCTTGTGGACCTCCAAGACGTCGCCGACGTTGCCGTGGAGCGCGGTCACGGTTCCCGCGTAGGGGCTCGGCAGTTCCACCGTGGCCTTGGCGGTCTCGATGTCGACGAGCGGTTGGTTCAATACGACCACGTCGCCGACCTGGACCTTCCAGGTCACGATCTCGGCTTCGGTCAAACCTTCACCGACGTCGGGCAGCAGGAATATCTCTTCGCTCAACTCTCGAATCCCATCACTCGATCGACGGCGTCGAGGATCCGATCGACCGTTGGTCGGTAGTCCTCTTCGATTCGCGTCGGTGGATACGGCACGTGGTAACCGCTCACGCGCAGACCCGGCGCCTTCAGTGAGTAGAAGCAGCGCTGCGATCAACTCCGAGACGATCTCGGAACCGACCGACGCGGTGTGCGGCGACTCTTGGACCACGACGACGCGGCCGGTCTTCTCGAGCGACTTCGCCATCACTCCGATGTCGAGCGGCGCGATGGAGCGCGCGTCGATCACTTCGATGGACGTGCCTTCGACCGCGGCCGTCTCGGCGGCGCGCAGTGCGGTCTTCATCGATGCGCCGTAGCCGATGAGCGTGACGTCACTGCCTTCGCGCCGCACGACGGCGTCGAACAGGCCGGCCGGCGGAGCGTCAAGGTCGACCTCGCCCTTTTCCCAGTAGCGACTCTTGGGTTCACAGAAGATGATCGGATCGTCGTGTTCGATGGACTGTTGGATCATCCAGTAGGCGTCATTCGGCGTCGAGCACGAGACCACGCGCAGTCCGGCGGTCTGGGCGAAGTACGGCTCGGGACTCTCCGAGTGGTGTTCGATGGCGCCGATGCCGCCCTGGAAGGGGATGCGGATGACCATCGCCATGTTGTAGGCGCCGTCCGAGCGCTTGTGGAGCTTGGCGACCTGGGAGACGATCTGGTCGAAGGCCGGGTAGACGAAGCCGTCGAACTGGATCTCACAGACCGCGCGGTAGCCGCGAATCGCGAGCCCGACCGCGGTGCCGACGATGGCCGACTCGGCCAAGCGGCGAGTCGATGACGCGGTCCTCGCCGAAGTCCTTCTGCAGGCCGTCGGTGATGCGAAAGACCCCACCGAGGCGCCCGATGTCTTCGCCCATCAAGAGCACCTTGGGGTTCTTCTCCATGGCGCGACGCAGGCCCTCGTTGAGGGCCTTGGCCATGGTCATCGTGGTCGTCGCCATTAGAGCTCACCTCCGGAGATGCCGAGGTCGATCATCTCGCGACGTCCCTCTTCGATGAGCGGATGCTCGGCCGCGTAGGCGTTGTCGAACATGGTGATCGGGTCGGGGCGGCTCATGGCCAGCACGTCTTCGCGCAACTTGAGGGCCATGGTCTCGGCCTCGGCGGCGACGTCATCGAAGTCTGCGTTCTTCACCTTGTACTCGCGCACCAAGCAGCGCCTTCACGCGCTCGACGGGGTCGCGGTGCTTCCACACTTCAACTTCGGCGTCGATGCGGTAACGCGTCGGGTCGTCCGATGTCGTGTGCGCGCCGATCCGGTAGGTGTAGGCCTCGATCAAGGTCGGTCCCCCGCCGACGCGCGCGGAGTCCAGGGCGCGCTTCGTGACTTCGTAGACCGCGAGCACGTCGTTGCCGTCGACGCGCACACCGGGAAAGCCGAACCCGTGGGCGCGGTGATAAAGCGGAATCTTGGACTGGACCGTGGAGGGCGTCGAAATACCCCACTGGTTGTTCTGACAGAAGAAGACGACCGGCGCGTTAAAGGAGGCAGCCCAGACGAAGGCCTCCAGGACGTCGCCCTGGCTCGAGGCGCCATCGCCGAAGAAGGCCATGGCGGCCTCTTCGGCGCCGTCGCGCTGGATGCCCATGGCGTAGCCCACGGCGTGCAGGGTCTGGCTGCCGAGTACGACCGTCGGGACGGAGTGGCGGTACTTCTGTGGGTCCCAGCCGCCGTTGCTCACTGCGCGAAACAGTCGCAACATGTTCTCGGGCGGCACGCCGCGACACCAGGCGATGCCGTGTTCGCGATACGTCGGGAAAGGTGAAGTCCATGGGGGCGAGCGCTCGGCCCGCGCCGATTTGCGCGGCCTCTTGGCCCTGTATCGGCGCCCAGAGCGCGAGCTGTCCTTGGCGCTGGAGCGACGTCGATTCATTACACAGGCGACGGATGATCACCATGTCGCGATAGAAGCCGAAGATCTCGTCGCCGTTCAGTGTTGACTCGTACTCAGCGTTCTCAACGCGCTCGCCTTCGGGCGTCAACAATTGAACTAGTTCTTCGTCGATCATCGACACTCCTTACGGCACTACCCCCGGGAATCACACTACCCCCGTACCATGATTGGGTGCCCCGGCTCCTCGTCGACATCAGCCCGCTTGCGCACCAACCGCGAGTTCCGTTTTCTCTACGCGGGACAGCTCATCTCACTACTCGGCAGTAACTTGACCGTCGTCGCCGTGCCCTGGCAGGTGTACGCCCAGACACACTCCAGTCTCTGGGTCGGGCTCGCAAGCCTCATTCAGTTGCCCTTCTTGATCACCGGCGCGCTCTGGGGCGGAGCGATGGGTGACCGCGTCGACAAGCGGGTCTTGATGCTCGTCAGCGCGGTTGTGCTGGGTCTGACGAGTGCCGGCCTCGCGATCAACGCGCACGTCCACGACCACCACCTCGTCGTCTTATTGCTGCTCGCCGCACTCTCGGCCGGCTTCGCCGGATTTTCGGGGCCGCTGCGCACCGCGGCGATTCCGAAGATGGTGGCGCCGGAGCACCTCGTCGCGGCGTATTCGCTCAACCAAGTCGCCTTTAATACGGCGGTCGTCATCGGTCCAGCGGTCGCCGGCGTTTTGATCGCGAGTGTCGGTCTCTACTCCTGTTACGCCATCGACGCGATCACCTTCGGTCTCTTGACGATCCTTACGTTTCCGCTCTCGTCGATGCCGGCCGCCGCCGAGCACGCCGGCACCGCGATCTTTCGCGCTATCGGCGACGGCTTTCGCTACGTGCGCACCCACGCCGTCGTCCAGGCGGTCTATCTGGTCGACCTCAACGCCATGGTCTTCGGACTTCCGCGCGCGCTCTTCCCCGCCGTCGCACTCACGCTCTATCACGGAGGGCCGAGAACCCTCGGCCTGCCTCTACGCCGCGCCCGGCGCCGGCGCGCTGCATCATGGCGATCGTGACGGGATGGATCGCGCGCGTTCGACGACAGGGCCGATTGGTCGCGCTGGTCGTGATGGCCTGGGGCGCCGCCATGGCGGTCTTCGGACTGGTCCACATCGTCTTCGTCGGACTCATCTGTCTCGGCAGTCGCCGGTGCGATGGACGTCATCTCGACGGTCCTGCGCAACACGATCTTGCAGAACGCGATCACCGACGAGTTTCGAAGTCGCATCTCCTCGATCCAGATGGCCGTCGTCACCGGCGGACCGCGTCTCGGTGACGTGGAGTCCGGTGTCGTCGCCAACTTCACCTCTACTGAGTTCTCCATCGTCTCGGGCGGCATCGCCTGCATCGTCGGCGTGATGATGTTGATGCGCTGGCGTCCGACGTTCTGGAATCGCGAGGCGATCTAGCTCGAGCGCACGGGAATCGATTTGTGGCGCGCGTTGGTGACCGCGGCGAGTTGCCCGCAGGCCGCGTCGATGGAGCGTCCGCGGGTGTTGCGCACGGTGGCGTTGACGCCGCGCGCGATGAGGCCCTCGCGAAAGTCATGCACCCGTTGCGCCGATGAACCGCGCACCAGATAGCCCGGCGTCGGATTGAGCGGGATGAGGTTCACGTGGGCGCCGAAGTGACGTCGCGTATCGCGCCAACTCTTCGATGTCACTGCTCACGGTCGTTGACGCCGTCGATCAACGCCCACTCGAAACTGAGTCGGCGTCCCGTGGTGTTCATCCAGAACAGGCAGGCTTCGTGGAGTCGCTCGAGCGGGTAGCGGCGATTGAGGGGCACCAGCTCGCTGCGCGACTCGTTGTTCGCCGAGTGCAGACTGACCGCCAGCGTCAGCGGAAGTCCGGTCTTGGCCATTCGTTCGATCGCTGGCGCCACGCCGACCGTCGAGACGGTGATGTGTCGCGCCGAGAGCCCGCGGTACTCGTGCAGGCGCCGCACGACGTCCATCGTCACCAGATAGTTCGCCAGCGGTTCGCCCATGCCCATGAAGACCACGTTCGAGAGTCGCCGCGGCGCCGCGGCGCGCGCGGCGAACATCGACCTGTTCGAGGATCTCGCCGGCGCGAAAGGTGACGCGTGAAGCCCGCCTGTCCCGTCGCGCAGAACGTGCAGCCCATGGCGCAACCGGCCTGGGACGACACGCAGACCGTGACGCGATCCTCGTAGCCCATGAGGACGGTCTCGATGGTGGCGCCGTCGAACAGTCGAAAGACCCACTTGCGCGTCGCGCCGAGATCGCTCGCCACGTCGTTGGCGGCCTCGAGGCTGGGCGGGAATCGCTCGGCCAACCGGGAGCGCAAGGTCTTGGGGATCGTCGTGATCCCTTCGAGGGTCTGCACCCTCGGCCCAGAGCCCGTGCCAGACCTGATCGACGCGGTAGCGCGGCTCGTCGACGAGCAGTTCGGACAGTTCCTCTTTGGAGTACTCGTAGACCGACGGCATCCCTCAACGCTACGTCGGGCGACGGCGGTCTCGCATCTCTGCTTGACTCTTATTGGTTCAGCCGCAGGCGCTGTCAGATATCAGGAGCAACCATGGAACTCAACAACACTTCGGCCGTCGTCACCGGCGGCGCCTCGGGACTCGGTGAGGCGACAGCGCGCGAACTCAGCGCGCGCGGGGTCAAGGTCGTACTCGCAGACCTCAACGACGAGCGCGGCGCACAGCTGGCAAAAGAGATCGGCGGCGCGTACGTGCACTGTGATGTGACGAACACCGAACAGGTCATCGAAGCGATCGAGGCGGCCAAGGCCCTGGCGCCACTCTGGAGCGCAGTGAACTGCGCCGGCATCGGCTGGGCCACACGCACGGTCGGCAAGGACGGTGAGTACGCCTCGGCCCACGACCTCGACCTCTATCGCAAGGTCATCGAGATCAACCTCATTGGCACCTTCAATGTCTGTCGACTCGCCGCGACCGCAATGAGCGCGAACACACCCGACGTCGACAACATGCGCGGTGCGATCGTCAACACCGCCTCGGTCGCCGCCGAAGACGGCCAGATCGGACAGGTCGCCTACTCATCGTCCAAGGGCGGCGTCGTCGGGCTCACCTTGCCGTTGGCCCGTGACCTGGCAGTGGTCGGCGTGCGCGCGAACTGCATCCTGCCCGGTCTCATCGACACGCCCATCTACGGCACGGGACCTCAGTCCGATGAGTTCAAAGCCCGCCTCGGCGCCGGCGTGCTCTTCCCGAAGCGCCTCGGGTACGCCTCGGAGTTCGCGACGTTGGCCGCGGAGTTGCTCGCCAACAGTTACATGAACGCCGAGTCGATTCGTCTCGACGCCGGTATTCGGATGCAACCGAAATAGGGTTTTAGAACCCGGCGCCGCCGCCTCCAGAACTCGGCTTCGTCGTCGGCGTTTTGTACAGGCCACCGGACCCACCGGATCCGCCGGATCCGCCGGATGCGCCGGACGAACCACAGGCCGCCAGGCTGACGCCCGCTGTTTCAACGAACAGGATTGGCGCGATGCGTCGACCGAACTTACATTTGAGAACAGCCGTGACCGGTTTCATTGGCGCATCTTCCTCGGCACCTTTAGGGGGAGTTCAGTTGCCTCGTCAGTAGTACGGCTCGGGACGCGCGCGGTATCAACCGCGGTGACTTGATGTTCCCAACGAGTCAGCTGTGTCGACGACCGTTCGCATTGAATCCCGTCTGGGGATGAATGCCGGGGTCGTTGCGACCAGGTTCCTTGTTGAACATGAAGTTCATGAACCACCGGGCAACTCTGCGCCACGGACTTCGCCGCGCCATCGACGCCTTAGGCGACTATTCGTCATCGGGACGCACGTAGTGTTCGGGGCTCACGACTGAAGTGTAGGCAGGGCAACGACACGATTGCCGTGGCGACTTAAGGCAAAAGGCCTAAGACTTCTTTCAACCCGCGATCGACCTGATCCATCAACGCAGGACGCAGTCGGCCGGATCGCTTGCCGAGGTCGCTCTTATTCAGAGTTACAAGAGCAGTGACGTTGATCACCGAGTCACGATCCAGACCAGCGTCACCTTTGGGGACGTGGACATTGCCGGGCCGACTTGCGAGTGATGCGTTGCTCGTCACGACAACCGCAATCAGTGTTGCCAGTTGGCTTGAGTTGAAGAGATCGTCGGAAATGACGAGAACTGGTCTCTCCTTCGCCGGTCGTGAACCTTCGGGCTCGCCGGGATCGACCCAGTAGACCTCACCTCGCCAGATCACCACCCGGCGTCGTCGTCGCTCTGAACGGTTCGGCGTGCTGCCTCGCGCGCGAAGTCAGTCGAGTCATCGCCGCTGGCACCCACCGTGGCGTCGATTCTCGCGATGTAGTCGGCGGAACTTTCGGTTGCGTCGAGTTCGCGTTCTGCCACTGAATTGAACCATGCGGATTGATTCGTTCCCAGTTCCTTTATGTGCCGTCGAGCGCGTGCGACGACGTCGTTTCTGACAGAGATTGTGATCTTCGTGTACTCACTCGGTTTGCGCACACTAAAAGTATAACCAGTCATACCGTTACGAGCAAAGGGCCGCTATGCCATGAGATCGTCTCGTGAGTTATTAGGCACCTGTAGGGATTTATTGGAAACTATTGACGACGCGTATACTCTGAGGGTATTGTCGCTCCATGAACGTTTCCCTCACACTGCTGGGCCTTCTCGAACGTGAACCAAGCTACGGCTACGACCTCAAGCGCGATTACGACTCCCTCTTCGGTCGCGGTAAACCGCTCCCCTTCGGCCAGGTCTACGGCACACTCAGTCGATTGGTGCGCGACGGCAAGGTCTCGCCCGGCCAGATCGAGTCTGGTGGTGGGCCTGATCGCAAGCGCTACACGCTTACCGACCTCGGAAGGAGCGAATTTGATGATTGGCTCGAAAAGCCGATCGAACCGGCGCCCTTTTTGCAGACCGAACTCTTCGTCAAGGTGGTCCTGGCCCTGATCTTGGGAAAGTCCGCCGAGCGCTACCTCGACGTCCAGCGAGCGGCCCACTTGGACAGGATGCGAATGCTGACCGACATCAAGCACTCGGCGAGTTTGGCCGACGCTTTGTTGGCCGACCATGGCCTCTTCCATCTCGAAGCCGATCTTCGCTGGATCGAATTGACCGAGGCCCGGCTCACGGAACTCGCGGAGGAGGTGCGGGTATGAGCGAGGTCAATCGCATCGTGCCAAGCCCGGACGGGCCATCGATCATCGAGGCGAAAGATGTCAGGTACTCATTCGGCGAAACACCGGCACTGGTTGGGGCCGATGTCAGCGTGGAAAGAGGTGAGATCCTCGCGGTCATGGGTCCGAGTGGCTCGGGCAAATCAACCCTTCTTCATTGCCTGGCCGGCATCATCGTTCCCACTGCGGGCGAGGTGCGGTTCGATGGCCAACGACTTGACACTCTGCGCGAACAAGAACGCAGTGCGCTGCGGCGAGATCACTTCGGCTTCGTCTTCCAGTTCGGACAGCTCGTACCTGAATTGACCGCGGTGGAGAACGTGGCCTTGCCGCTCTTATTGGCCGGGATTCGCCGCGATCAAGCGCTCCGCCAGGCCGGATCTTGGTTCGAGCGACTCGATATCGCGGGTATGGAGCAGCACCGGACTGGCGAGATGTCCGGCGGCCAAGCCCAGCGAGTGGCGCTCGCGCGTGCGCTCGTCGCGCAGCCCGAGGTCGTCTTTGCCGACGAACCGACGGGTTCGCTCGACTCCTTGAACGGGGAACTCGTCATGAAACTCCTCACCACGACCGCTCGCGACGAAGGAACCACGGTGGTCCTCGTCACGCACGAACCGAGAGTCGCCGCCTACGCCGACCGCGAAGTCGTCGTCCGAGACGGGAAGGTGACCTCAGTCGCTCGGGTCCGGGGATGATCCGGCTCGGTCTGCGACTCACGCTGGGCAGCGGGCGTGAAGCCGTACTGCGCTTTCTCGTCACCGCGGCAACGGTCGCCCTCGGCGTCGGCCTCTTGTTAGCCGCCCTGGCCGGCGTCAATGGACTGCACGCACAGACGAATCGCAGCGCGTGGCTCGACACCGCAGCTCAGGCCACGCGAGGAACGACGAGTTCCCACGACCTGTGGTGGCTGTCGGGGACCGACCAGTTCGGCAATCAGGCGATCGACCGAGTCGACGTGGCCGCAGCGGGACCGAATGCGCCGGTCCCGCCGGGACTTCGGCGCCTTCCGGGACCGGGCGAGTACGACGCGTCGCCCGCCCTTTCGGCGCTTCTGAAATCAGTGCCGTCGAACCAGCTCCGAGACCGTTTCCCCGGGCGCCAGGTCGGGACACTCGGCGCCGCGGCACTTCCTTCGCCCAACGCGCTGATCGTCGTCGTCGGCTACAGCGTCCATCAACTCTCCCGGGCCTACGGCGCCGTCAAGGTAAGCAGCCTCCAGCGCACGCCGTCGAGTTGTTACAAATGCCAGAACACCACCGGCAGCGGATCCGTTCTCGAGTTCATCCTGGCCGTCGGCGCGATTGCGCTGTTACTGCCGATACTGATCTTGATAGCGACCGCGAGCCGGCTCACGGCCGCGCGTCGCGAGCAACGCTTCGCGGCGATGAGGCTGGTCGGCGCCACACCCCGACAGATCTCGGTGATCTCCGCCGTGGAGGCCGTGGCGGCTGCGCTCGCCGGTGTCGTGGTCGGCTTCGCACTCTTCTTCGCCCTTCGGCCGCTCCTGTACCACGTCTCTTTTACCGGAGCACCCTTTGCCCAGGGTGACCTCTCTCTGAAGGTGAACGACATCCTCATCGCGGCGATCGGCGTCCCAGCGGCAGCCGTGGTGTCGGCAAGTCTCGCCCTGCGCAAGGTGCAGATATCGCCACTCGGCGTGAGCCGCCGAGTCTCCTCGCGCGCCCCACGGATCGCACGCACGATTCCGCTCCTCGTCGGCATCGCGGAACTCGCGTACTTCGCCGCGGCCGGCAAACCGGGGGACGTGGGGGGCCAACTCCTTGAATTGCTCGTCGGGTTCGTACTTCTCATCGTGGGCCTTGTCCTGGCCGGTCCGTGGTTCACGACCGCCGGCTCCCGACTCATGGTCAAGCGAGCCAATCGCCCCGCCGCACTCATCGCCGGCCGCCGGCTCCTCGACAACCCCAAGGCGGCCTTCCGCTTCATCAGTGGTCTCGTGATAGCTCTCTTTATCACCAGTGCACTCATCGGTGCGCTCAGCTCGATCACCGCTGACGCCCGCATGCCTGGCGCCCGGTCGCTTGGACAGGGCACGCTCGCCGATCCACTGTGCACCTTCTCAACATCGAACTGTCCTGGCGACGCCCTTGTTCCCTCCGTCCCGCGTCAAGAGATGACGGAGCTGCGCTCGACGTCCGGCGTGCGTGGCGTAACGCTGGTGCATCAAAACTCGATCAACGGTCGCCAGAGCAACTCGTTCGGTGGGCCAGTGCAGAATTCATTCGGTCTCGTCCTGTGCAGCCAGTTGGCAAAGACGCCCGCCATCGGCACGTGCGCTCCCGGAGCGAGCGTGGCCAGCGTCGGCTACTTCCTCTCCGACGTCCTGGGACATAATTCGCACGCGTCGACGACGGTCTGGCCGACGTCGCACCTGTCGGTGGCGGACGTCATGCACCTTCCGATCGACGCGGTGGTCGTCTCGACCACCGGTACGTCCGGTGCGATTGAGCGTGCACGCACCACGCTCGAACGGGTCTTCACGTTCCAGGGAGGAGGAACCGCAGTCGACGCGCTCGATCCCTCGACGGTTCGTCTCCTCGCGATGATTCAGGACATGACCAACGTCGTGATCGTGGCGAGTCTCATCATCGCCGCGTGCAGTCTGGCCGTGAATATCGCCGCGGGTCTGGGCGAGCGCAAACGTCCGTTCAGTCTGCTCAGGCTCTCGGGTGTCCCCAAGTCACTGCTCCATCGAGTCGTCGCGCTCGAGAGTGCGATGCCGCTACTCCTCGTGGCCGCGGTGTCGATCGTTGTCGGCCTCGTGTCAGCCGCTCTCTATCTTCATTCTCAAGTCGGCATCGCCTTTCGGATCCCGGGCATCGCCTATTGGTCGACGGTGGTCGGCGGAATCGCAGTTTCTCTCGCGATCATTGCGGCGACATTCCCACTCATCGACCGGATTACCGGACCTGAGGTGGCGCGAAACGAGTGACGGTCGACGTCACCAAAGTTAAACTCTCGCGCCTCGGCGACGTTCTCGAATCGAGCGAACTCACCGCGCCACGTGAGGTGCGACGTGCGGGTCGGACCGTTTCGGTTCTTGCCGACGATGATCTCGGCCTCGGCTTTCTTGTCGTTCGCGACCTCGCCGTACTGCTCGGGGCGGAAGATGAACAAGACGACGTCAGCGTCCTGTTCGAGCGAACCTGACTCACGAAGGTCCGACATCATCGGTCGCTTGTCCGCTCGCTCTTCGAGTTTTCGCGACAACTGTGAGAGCGCGATCACCGGACACTGGAGTTCGCGCGCCAGGATCTTCAACGATCGGCTCATCTCCGAGACCTCGACCTGTCGGTTCTCGGCGCGACCACGTGAACTCATAAGTTGCAAGTAGTCGATGATCACGACGCCGAGATCGCCGTTCTGCTGACGAATACGGCGCGCGCGGGCGCGCACGTCCATGACCGTGAGCGCCGGGTTGTCATCGATGAAAACCTTGGCCGACTGCAAGTATCCGAACGCTTCGTGTGCGCGGTTCCAGTCGGCGTCGCTAAGGTCGCCGGTTCGCAGTTTCGACGAGTCGATGCGGGCGGTGGACGCGAGGATCCTCTCGGCGAGTTCCTGACGGCTCATCTCCAAGGAGAAGAACAGCGCGGGACGCTTGACGACAGCGCCGACGTGGATCAAGATGCCGAGCGCGAAGGCCGTCTTACCGGTGCCGGGACGCGCACCGACGATCGTCATGCTGCTCGGCTGGAGTCCTTGGAGAATCTGATCGAGCGACTTGTAGCCGGTCTCGAGTCCGTTGATCCGGCCGCGGGTCTCGCCACGCTCTTCGAGGATGTCGGCTTCGCTCAACAACAGTCGCTGGAGAGGTGAGACCGTGTCGGTGCGACCGGCGTCGCCGATGGCATTGATCTTTCGCTCCGCTTCGTCGATGAGGCCCACGACGTCTTCGGTCGCCACGTACGCTTCGTCGACGATCTCGCCGGCGACCGAGATGAGCCGGCGCTGCTGCGCCTTTTCCTTCACCAAGTCGGCGTAGTGCTGGGCGTTGGCGGCCGACGGCGTGTTCATCTGCAGTGACGAGAGCAGTGCCAATTCGATGGCGATCGATCCACGCTCTTGCAGCTTCGCCTGCACGGTCACGTAGTCGACCGGTTCGCCAGCGTTGGCGAGCGCGATGATCGAACTGAAGATCTGTCCGTGCAGCGGTCGATAGAAGTCTTCGGCCTGCACGGTTTCGTAGGCGATGCTCACGGCCTCTTGCGAAAGCAGCATCGCGCCGATCAAACTCTCCTCGGCCTCGATCGCACTCGGCGGTATGCGACCGCCGTTGGGCGCCTGTCGCGTACGTGGTTCCGATTCGATCTGCGTCATAAGACCTCAATGGTCGCTGGTGGGGACTGTTTCAGCAAGAAGCACAACGTGGGGAAATGTCTGTGCACAAATCTCACGCAATCTGATGATTTCATTTCGGTGTGACATAGTCCGCATTACGCAGCGCACGCCGAGACTCTCGTCTCGGCGTGCGGCAATTCTCAAAACGTTGACTACTTCGCGGTGATCTCCACGTTGATGGTCGCCTCGACATCATCGAACAATGTTGCGGTCACGGTTGACGTACCGACCTCTTTCAAGTGTTCCGTCATGTGAATGGCGTGACGATCGAGCGAGATGCCCGTCGCCGTGCGCAGTGCGTTCACGACGTCGGCTTCGGTGACCGAACCGAACAGTCGCCCGTTCGCACCGGCGCGAGCGGCGATGCTCACGGTCTGGGCCTCGATGATCGTACGCTGCGCTTGAGCCGCCTCTTTGCTCGCGGCGTCACGCAGGTCGCGTGATCGGCGCATCGACGTCGCCTGGACCTCGGTGCTGTCGCTCGCCTTCATTGCCGCGCCCGTGGGCAGCAAGAAGTTGCGCGCGTAGCCGGACTTCACTTCGACGATGTCGCCGCGACGGCCTACGCCGCGGATGTCACTGCGCAGGAGGACCTTCATTCGGCCACCTCCTCGACGAGCTCGACCTCGGCCACCGGGGTGGCGTCGACGTACTCAAGGATCTCTTCGGCCTCGACGTCTGGGGCCTCGGCGTTCACGCTCTCGGCGGCGGCGGCCGGTCGGTCACTGTCGCGCGGCGGACGCGGCCCACGGTCGTCGCGGTTACCTCGGCCGCCACGACGCTCGGTCACGGTGCGCTGCGTGTAGGGCAGCAGCGCCAACTCGCGGGCGGTCTTGATGGCGTCGGTGACGTCGCGCTGGTGCTGCTGGCAGTTGCCCGAGACCTTGCGGCCGCGGATCTTGCCGCGGTCCGAGATGTACTTGCGCAGTTGCGCTAGGTCCTTGTAGTCGACCGTGTGCACGCCGTGCTGGCAGAACGAGCACGGCTTCTTCTTCGCACCGCGACGGGTGTCGATCTTCGGGGCACGCTTCGGCGGCTTCGGATTATTAATACGGGGCATTAGAAGGGCTCCTCATCAAAGGCGTAAGTACTGGGTTCGTTCGCGCGCGGCGCCGCGGCCGGTCGGTCGCTGGACTGGAAGTTGCTGCCCTCGGCGCGCGGGGTGCGCGTGACGACGGCGGTCGCCCACTTGAGGCTCGGACCGATCTCGTCGGCGTTGATCTCGACGATTGAGCGCTTGTCGCCGTTCTCGGTCTCCCAGGTGCGCTGCTCGAGCCGTCCGCTCACGATGACGCGCGAGCCCTTGACGAGAGAGTTGGCGGCGTTCTCCGCGATTGCGCCGTAGGCGACGATCTCGAAGTAGCTGACCCGCTCTTCCCACTCCTGGGTCTGGCGGTTCTGCCAGCGGCGGTTGACGGCGATGGAAAGCTTCAGCGCTGCGTTTCCTGAGTTGAGGAACTTCAATTCCGGGTCCCGGGTGACGTTCCCTACGACGGTGATTGCGTTATCGGCCATTTCTCTCTCCTTGGAATCTCAAGCGTCCGAACTTACGCCTGCGCCGTGACACGGCTGGCGAGGACGTTCATGGCGGCGAAGAATCTTGTAGCGCAGGACCTCGTCGGACAGTGTCAGGATCCGGTTGAGCTCGACGACGGTCGCCGAGTCACCACTGAACTCCACCAGGACGTAGTAGCCCTCTTTGCGCTTGTTGATCTCATAGGCCAAGGGACGCTTGCCCCAACGGTCGATGGCGCCAGGGGTTCCCCCGTGGGTTCGGATCGTTTCCAACGCTCGGTCGAGCGCGATCTGGATCGTCTGGGCGTCGACGGCAGTGTCGAACACGATCATGGTTTCATAAGGCCTCATGGCCGATTTCCTTTCCCTCTGGTCCGGCTCGGCTCGGGCTCTGCGGAAAACAGAGCAGGGTATGTGGTACTTCCCCACGCTTGTGGAACGACAATCCTAGTCCACAGCGGCGAAAAGGGCTACTCGAGGAGTCCGTCGGGGTTCGGATAGGCCTCATTTTCATTCGGGAAGTCCCCGCTGCGAACGTCCTCGGCGAAATGACGGATCGCCTCGGTGATCACCGGCCCGAGATCAGCGTACTGACGGACGAACTTGGCCGGGGGCCGGTCGGTAAGTCCGAGCAGATCGTGAAAGACGAGCACCTGACCGTCAGTGTCCGGGCCAGCCCCGATGCCGATGGTCGGAATATCGAGCGCCTCGGTCACGGACTTACCGACCACGCTCGGCACGCCCTCGATCACGACGGCGTAGACACCCTCGTCCTGCAGTAGCTGCGCGTCTTCGATCAACAACTTGGCGCTTTCCATGGTCTTGGCCTGGACCTTGAAACCACCGAAGGCCAAAACGCTCTGGGGCGTGAGACCGAGGTGACCCATCACCGGGATCTGCGCGTCGAGCAGCGCGTGCACGACCGGTTGCCGTACGCGGCCGCCCTCGAGCTTGACACTGCCGGCGCCGGCGCGGATGAGCATCGCGGCGTTGCGCACGCTGTCAGCGAGATCGACGTGATAGCTCAGCCACGGCATGTCCGCGACGACGTGCGCCTCCGGTTTGGCGGCCGCAACGGCGCGCACGTGATGACACATCTCGTCGATCGTGAGGTGCAGGGTCGTCTCCTGTCCGAGCACGACATTCGCCATGGAGTCGCCCACGAGGATGAGATCGACCCCGGCGGCGGAGGCCAAACGGGCGCCTGGTTCGTCGTAGGCAGTCACCATGACCAGGGGAATCGCGCCGTTTCGGCGCTTGCGGGCCCGGATCCCCGGGGCGCTCAGGGTCACTCGCCGACTTCCTGGCGCTCGATGGCGTTCACGCGACGAGCTCGCCGAGCGCCGGCCGACCACTTGCGAACGAGGTGGTGGAATGAACATCCGACGCACACTTCGACGGCGTAGCACTGGACCGGCTCTTCGCGTCGCTCGAGCTTTAAGAGTTCGGCGCGCGACGTCGGGCAGGTCCCGCCCGAGGGTAGGCGCGCACCGAAGACGTAGGTCACTTCGACGAGTTCGACGTCACTGCAGACCGGACAGGTCTCGCCGGTCTTTCGTCCGAGATTCTTCGCCGCACGAAGTAACTCGGGGTGCGCGTCACAGACGTCTTCGTAGCGAAGGAGTCCCGCGGCGACCTTTGCCAAGAGAGCGTGACGAACGAGCCCGAACTCGACCACCGCTCCGTTCGCGGTACTCGTGCGGAATCGCTTATCCATTAGGGGTGACCTTAGTCACCATTGATTCATTGGGAAATGACACCACTGCACGTTCGATATATCGAAGTGATACTATGTTTCGCGTGTTAGACATTGCCATCCTGGGCCTCCTCATGGACCGTGACCATCACGGATACGAGATACGCACACAACTGCGCGACCGACTCGGTGTTTGGGCCAATGTTTCGTTCGGATCGATCTACCCCGCTCTGGCGCGACTCGAGCGCCAGGGCTGCGTCGAAGCCGTCACCTCGAGTGAGACACGAATGAACTCGCTGTCGACCGGCTCGCTCTCGGGTGAGCGCGCCACGCTGCGCTCGCTGCGAACGACGTCGGGCATCGGACGCCGGGGCCGCAAGGTCTACCGCATCACCGAGCGTGGTCGTCGTGACTTCGTGGCGATGCTGGCCGACCCCGCGACCCTCGATGACGGCAAGAACTTCTCGTTGCGCATGGCCCTCGCCAAGTACCTGAACCCGAACGCTCGGGTCGGGCTCCTCGAGCGTCGCCGTGGTGACCTCGTCGCCCGCCTGGCCGAAGTCCGGGTCGGGGCCAACAACGAACAACTCGACCCCTACGCGCGCGGCGTCATGGAGCACGCGGCCCAGGGCGTCGAGCTGGACCTCGCGTGGATCGACGGAATGTTGTCCACCGAACGTAGTAATCAAGAGTCCTTCGCGCACGACGCGAAGTAGGAAAGGAGAGCCATGGAGAAGATTCGCGTGGCCATTGCGGGCGTCGGGAACTGCGCCAGTTCACTGATCCAGGGCGTGACCTATTACAAGGACGCCAACCCGGCCGACGACGTACCGGGCCTCATGCACGTCATGCTCGGCGGCTACCACGTCAGCGACATCGAGTTCGTCGCGGCCTTTGACGTCGACGCCTCCAAGGTCGGCAGCGACCTCGGCAAGGCGATCGAAGGCGGCCAGAACAACACGATCAAGTTCGCCGACGTGCCGACACTGGGCGTCACCGTCCAGCGTGGCCCGACCATGGACGGACTCAACAAGTACTACCGCGCCATGATCGAAGAGTCGCCCTATGAGCCCGTCGACGTCGTTCGAGCGCTGCGCGACTCGCGGCGCCCAGGTCCTGGTCTCCTACCTCCCGGTCGGATCCGAAGACGCCCAGCGCTTCTACGCGCAGTGCGCCCTTGACGCCGGCGTCGCCTTCGTGAACGCCATTCCGGTCTTCATCGCCTCGGACCCGGTGTGGGCCCAGAAGTTCGCCGACGCCAAGTTGCCGATCATCGGTGACGATATCAAGAGCCAGCTCGGTGCGACGATCGTCCACCGCGTCCTCGCGCGCCTCTTCGAGGACCGCGGACTCACCCTCGACCACACCTACCAGCTGAACGTGGGCGGCAACATGGACTTCAAGAACATGCTCGAGCGCGAACGCCTCGAGTCCAAGAAGATCTCCAAGACCCAGGCCGTCACCTCGCAACTCGAGATCTCCAACATGGACCCCGACGACGTCCACATCGGACCGAGCGACCACGTGCCGTGGCTGCACGACCGCAAGTGGGCCTACATCCGCATGGAGGGCCGCAACTTCGGTGACGTGCCGCTCAACGTGGAACTCAAGCTCGAAGTCTGGGACTCGCCCAACTCGGCCGGCGTCATCATCGACGCGGTGCGCTGCGCGAAGGTCGCCCTCGACCGCGGCATCGGTGGCCCGATCATCGGGCCGTCGGCGTACTTCATGAAGTCCCCGCCCATCCAGTTCCACGACGACATCGCCCACAACATGGTCGAGGAGTTCGCCGACGGGCGCCGAGAACCCGGTCTGGCCGTAGTCCACTCCCCCGTCTGAGGCTATTGCGCCTGCTCAGACCACCATTCACGTAGATCGCACCGCGGCCTCTTGCGGCGTGATCTCGCCTTCGTCGAGGCGGATTTCCATCAGGAACTCCAGCGCGCGCCCGACCGCGGGACTCGGCGTGATGCCCAGCAGCTCCATGACGGCGACACCGTCGAGCGCCGGGCGAAGCCGTTCGAGGTCTTCGAGTTCACGGAGTTCGGCGATGCGTACCTCGAGTTCGTCCATGCGCTGGGCGAGCTCGGCCGCCTTGCGCGCGTTGCGCGTCGTGCAGTCGCACCTCGTCAGCTCGTTCAACTCATCCAGCAGCGGTCCGGCGTCACGGACGTAGCGGCGCACGGCCTTGTCGGACCAGCCCAGCTTGTAGGTGTGGAAGCGCAGGTGCAGCTCGACGAGCGCACTCACGTCGTCGATCATCTCCTGGGAGTAGCGCAGGGCCGTCATCCGCTTTCGCGTCATCTTGGCGCCCACGACCTCGTGGAATCGGAAGGTCACGCCCTCGTCGCTGATGGCGCGCGTGGCCGGCTTGCCGATGTCGTGGAACAGGGCGCGCCAGACGCAGCACCAGATCGGTGAGGTCTTGTCGACGACCGCCCAGGTATGTCCGAGCACGTCCTTGTGACGGTGGATCGGGTCTTGTTCCAGCTGCAGCTTCGGTAGTTCCGGGCAAGAAGTACTCGGCGAGTCCCGTGCGCACGATGAAGTCGAGCCCCACCGACGGCGCGGCGGCCACCATGAGGAGGTCCAGCTCGCCACGAATGCGCTCGGGCGACACCTTGGTCAGTCGCTCGGCCATCGCGGTCGTCGCGGCCTCGATGGCGGGGTCGATGGTGAGCGAAAACCGCGCGGCGAAACGAGCGGCGCGCAGCATCCGCAGCGGATCGTCGCTGAAGAGGATCTCGGGGTCGATCGGCGTGCGCAGGACCCGATCGTGCAGGTCGTTGAAGCCGTCGTAGAAGTCGAAGAGCGTCTGGACGTCCGGCGTCCCGGCGTCGAGCGCGACGACGTCCAGGGCGAGCGCGTTGATCGTGAAGTCGCGGCGACTGAGGTCGGCCTCGAGCGAATCGCCCCATTCGACGGCCGGCTTGCGCGAGTGATCGACGTAGGCCTCCGAACGAAACGTCGTGATCTCGATCTTGATGGCGCTGTCGCGAAGCAGCCCGCCAATCGTCCCGAAGGCCCGTCCCTGCTCCCACACCGTGGTGCAGAGCGGGGTCATCAGCGACACGATGTCATCCGGGCGCGCATTCGTCGTGAAGTCGATCTCGAATTCCTCGGTCCGTTCTTCGCCGAGAATCGCGTCGCGCACCGAACCTCCGACGGCGTAGAGGCAGAAGCCCGCGTCGGCGAACGCGCGGGCCACGGGACTCGACAAATGCGCTAAATCACTCAGTCGGTCGTGGACTTGATCGAAGGAAGTCACTGCGAACGAGGGTAGTTGGCGCCCAGTGCAACGGCGGCACGAAGGTAGCCTGTGGGCCAGCATGTTCCACCGATTTTCAACCTGGTGGCGGGCACTCAGCGTCGTACTCCTCTGCCTCGCAACGATGGCGTGGCCCACGGCCGCGCGAGCAGGGACGTCGCCTACCTTCGCGCTGCTCCACCAAGACGCCGTGGCGACCATCACCGCCAAGGGCACCGCGCACTTCGCGTTCACACTCTCGACGTCGCCCGCGGGAACCTCGTCGAGCGCTCGAGGTCGACGATCTATCCCCGCATCATCGACCGCACCCAACTCGCCCCAATCGTCGCCGACACCGGCACGACCGAAAAACCACTGGGCACGACCAGCACTTTTGCCCTCAAATGCGAGACCCACGGCCACTACAAGTTCACCGTCGACCTCTTTGCAAAGCGACCGAGCACGCCACGGCGGTCCTGTTCGCCGACGCCCCGCCTGCACTTCCCCTGCCCCACGCTGCACTGTGACGGCGTCTATCCCGTGCGCCTCGAAGTCACGACGAACGCGACGACGAAGATCGAGTGGTCGCTCCTCGCGGTGGAGTCCACCACGGTCGAGCAACCGCTGCGGGTCGACCTCGTCGAGACGATGGACCCCAACGCGTGGGTGCACGCCAAACGCTCCATCGCCGTGCTGCATCTCCTCGCGCACCACCCCTCGTCGGCGATCTCGTTGAGCGCCGACTACCGCACGCTCGACACCGTGTCCCAACCGGGATCACGGAACACCATCTTTCACACGGCGCTGCGCAAAGCATTCGTCAGTCCCCTCCACGAGGCCGTCAACGCGCCGCCCGGCCAACATCGACTTCGGCGGGCTCGCCGTCCATGGCTTCGGCGCCGAAGTACGCCACCAGCTCTCCCTGTCGGCCTCGCTGATGAAGAGCCTGACCGGATCGCGACGTCGACAGCCCCGTGTTGCTCAACGGCACCCCGTCGCTCCAGAGCCTGCGCGCCCTGCAGCGCGCCGGCGTCCGTGACGTCGTCCTTCCGGAAGCCGACCTCACGGTCGCGCCGTCGACGACGCTCAACTGGGGAGCGCCCTTCCACGTCGACGGCGCCGGCGGCATCACCGCGCTGAGCACCGACGCTCCGCTGTCGACGCTCTTCGCCAACACGGCGATCAGCGCGGGCCGACGCGCGGCGCTCACGCTGGGCACGTTGGCCTTCTTGCACTTCGAGGCGCCCAACGACCCGGCCGCGCGCACCGTCGTCATCGTCGCGCCGATCTCCCAGACGTCGCGTCACCATACTGAAGGACGTCCTCAACGGATTCGCGAGCAATCCCTTCATCACCCTCGCCACGCTCACGCCCTCCTTCGAAAATTCGCTCGTCGCCACGAACGGCGCGCCGGCGACGCGCTCGATGCTCAATCCGCGCACGCGACACGCGATGGTCGTCGCCACAACATCACGTCACTCAGCGACTTGGTCGGTCGGCGTGAACTCCTACGCCCCGGCACTGCGCTCCACCAACTTCGGCAACGACCTCACGCGTCGCCATGGAGGCATCCGAGATCACCGGCACCACCGGCGCAGCGCCAGATCGGCCATCAACGCCGCGGCCGACGCTCTCAAAGGTCAGCTGGGCGACTTCTCGGTCGATCCGAGCACGATCACGCTCGCGGGGTCGGGCACGTCAATTCCCATCACCCTGACCAATCACGCGCCCTACACGGTCATGGCCGACGTCCATCTCGTTGACCGACCAGATCACGTTTCCGAAGGGCGACGACGTGCCGGTGTCACTCAACGCGCCCACGAAGTCGGTGCGCGTCGCGACGTCGAACCACACCGGGAGCAGCTTGACCTTGCAGGTCATCGTCACCACGCCGAACAACCGACTGGTCCTCGCGCGCGCCGCCATCCAGGTCCGCATCGCGGGGACCTCGATCGTCGGCTACTTCTTGACGATCGCCTCGCTGCTCGTGCTCGCCTACTGGTGGCTGCCGCACGTACCGCAAACAGCCCAAGGGCCGACACGCCCGATGAGTTCCACATCGACGCATAGCTCGCGCGTCGCCTCCATGGCGAGTGGCACGATGGTGTCGCGAGTCACCGGACTGCTGCGCGTACTCGTGCTGGCGTGGGTCCTCGGCTTCACGCCGATCGCCGACTCCTTCAACCTCGCCAACACCGTGCCGAACATGCTCTTCGACCTCGTGCTCGGCGGCGTCGCCGGCGCGACGTTCATCCCCGTCTTCGTCGAACGACTCGCACTCGACGGCGAGCGTCGCGCGTGGAAGTCGATATCGAGCGTCGTCACCGGCGCGCTCGTCGTCCTCGCGGTCGCGTCACTGGTCGCGTGGTTTTGCGCGCCGTGGATCATCGACGGCTTCACGGCCTTTCGCGAGTCGACGACGACGGAGTCGTCGGCCGTCCTGCCCAACAACGCGCCGTCGCGACCGATCTCTGCGATGGTTCGTGCCGCAGATCTTCTTCTACGGCGTCATCGGTATCGCGACGTCGCTGCTCAACATCCGCAATCGCTTCGGCGTCGCGGCGTGGGTGCCCGTCGCCAACAACGTCGTGTGCATCGCGCGTGCTCGTCTGGTTCCACCTCGTCGACCCGACGCCGATGCTCGCCACGCTGGGTGGTTCGCGCGACCTCATGTGGCTCGGACTCGGCACGACGCTGGGCGTCGCGGTGCAGTTCCTCTGTCTGATCCCCTCGCTCTTTCGCAGCCGACCTCTGGCGACTCTCGTTCCGCTTCAACTTGAAGGACCCCGCGCTGCGCGCGGTGAGTCGCCTCGGCAGTTGGACGCTGCTGGTCGTCGTGCTCAATCAGCTCTCGCTCTTCGTCGTCTGGCCTTCGCCTTCGGCATCGGCGGCGACGGACCCGTCAGCGCCTACACCTACGGCTGGTCGTTCATGCAGATGCCCTACGCCGTCGTGGTCGTCTCGGTACTCGGCGTGCTCACGCCACAACTCGCCGGCATGTCGACGGCGCCAAGACTTCGAGGGACTGAGCGAACGTCTGCGCTTCGGACTTCGCCAGTCGCTCGTCATCATCATCCCGTGCACCCTCGTGCTTTGGTGCTCGCCCAGCCAATCGTCGCGATACTGCTGAAGCACTTGAACGCGAGTCACGACATCTGGGACGTGGAACCGTGCTCGCGGTCCTGGCCGCCGGACTGCCGGGCTTCACGGTCTTCCAACTCTGCGTGCGCGGACTGCAGTCGATGCAGCGCGCGCGCGAGGTCTTCTATCTCTACGCGTTGCAGAACGCCCTCACCATCGTGCTGTGCGTCGCGATCGGTCGTCACTCGATCGCGGGGCTGACCGCGAGCGTCTCGATCGCCTACAGCGCCGCGGCGGTCGTGGCGCTCGTGGCGCTGGCCCGTCACCGGGTCGATGATCGCCTCGGTCATCTGGTCGCGCCACGTGCGCCGCAGCCTCGCGCGCGTCGTTGGTCATGGCGCTCGTCATGGCACTCACCTACGCCGCGCCCGACGTGGAATCACGGCGCCGGATTGATATCGCGCCTCTCACTTCGCCGTGCTCGCCGGGCTCGGCGCCTACGCGCTCGTCGTCGTGATCCTCCAGCACCGCGTGACGCGCGTCGGGGCGAAAGATGCAAGGCTGAACTAGTTCAAAGGGGGGCCATGGCTCGAATTCGCGTAGTAACCGACAGTGCGTGTGACATTCCCGAAGAGATCGCGCGTCGCCTCAACATCGACATCGTCTCTCTCAGCATCCGCTTCGGCGACGAGGAGTTCACCGACCGCGTCGATCTCTCCCCCGAAGCGTTCTGGGCGAAGTGCAAGGCCAGCAAGACGCTCCCGGAGACCGCGGCCCCGTCACCCGGCGCCTTTCAGGCCGCGTACGAACGCGCGAAGGCCGACAACTGCGACGGCGTCATCGTGCTCACGCTGTCGGCGTTGCTCTCGGCGACGAATCAGTCGGCGGTCCTCGGGTCCGAGGCGCTCACCGACGAACTGCCCGTGCGCGTCGTCGACACCAAAGCGGTCTCGATGGCCCAGGGACTCCTGGTCATCGACGTCGCCGAAATGGCCGCGACCGGGGCCGACCTCGATGAACTGGTCGCGCACGCCGAGTCACTCGTCTCGAAGGTCGGCGTCGTCGCGATGCTCGACACGCTCGAACACCTCATCAAGGGCGGACGCGTCGGCGGCGCGCGCGCGCTGCTCGGCCAGGTGCTCTCGATCAAGCCGCTGCTCGAACTCAAGGACGGCGTCGTCGCCGAGGCCGGTCGTCAACGCACGCGCGTCTAAAGCGCTGGTAGCGATCGCCGAGGTCGCCAAGTCCCACGCGCCGCTGAAACGCCTGGCGCTGGTGCACGGCGCCTCCAGCGAGGTCGCGAACGCTAGAGGCGCTCGTGAAGGACGTCTCGACGCAGAACCCGATCATCGTCACCGACATGGGCCCGGTCGTGGGCACGCACGGCGGCCCGGGGATCATTGGACTGTGTTGGATCGAGGCGTAACGACGGCGTCGACCGGTAGATTGTCCGCGTGAACGAAGCGAGGAAACCCAGCGACGGCGACTTCGTCGACAAGGCGTCGTTCCAGTTCGACCACGTCCTGGACATCGTGCACGACCGCGTCCTTCGTCCGATTCTGCTTGGCCGGTCGGGCCCTCGCCTACGGGCTGATCATCCTCCTGGCCGCCTTCTTCCTCATCGGCGCACTGCTCATCGGACTGTTCCGTTTCGTCGACGTCTACTGTTTCGCGGGACGTGAGTACCTCAGTTACGTCTCCGTCGGCGCACTGTCCCTTATCGCGGGACTCATCGTCTGGCGCAAGCGCCGCCCGGTCAACCTGAGGAAGTAATGCCCGAACACACTCGTGTCTTGATCATCGGCTCGGGACCCGCTGGGCTCACGGCCGCCATCTACAGCGCCCGCGCGCAGCTGAATCCGATCGTGATCGAGGGCGAACCCTCGTCGACGACCGACCAGCCCGGCGGTCAACTGATGCTCACGACCGACGTCGAGAACTATCCCGGCTTCCCCGAAGCGGTGACCGGTCCGGAGTTGATGGCGAACATGCGCGCGCAGGCCGTGCGCTTCGGCGCCGATCTTCGCGTCAACAAAGTTCAGGTGCTCGACACCGATTCGCGTCCCTTTCGTGCGTGGCTCACCGACGACGACGAACCGAGCATCACCGCCGACACCGTGATACTTGCGACCGGCGCGCGTTCGATGATGATGAACGTGCCCGGCGAAGAGCGACTACTCAGTCACGGACTCTCGACGTGCGCGACGTGCGACGGCTTCTTCTTTCGTGGACAGGACATCGCCGTGATCGGCGGTGGCGACTCGGCGATGGAAGAGGCGCTGTTCCTCACGCGCTTCGCCTCGAGCGTCACGGTGCTCGTGCGACGCGACGTGCTGCGCGCGTCCAAGATCATGCAGGAGCGCGCCCTCGCCAACGAGAAGATCCGCTTCGCGTGGAACACCAAGGTCACCGAAGTCCTCGGCGAGGAGAAGGTGATAGGGCTCGCCGTGAAAGACACCGTGACCGGAGAGGATCGCGCCATCGACGTGACCGGCGTCTTCGTAGCCATCGGTCACATTCCGAACACGACGCTGGTCATCGGACAGGTCGATCTCGAGGAGAACGGCTACGTGCGCACGGGTGCTTGGTTCGTTCACCAATATCGACGGACTCTTCGCCGCCGGCGACGTCCAAGACCACGTCTATCGCCAGGCCGTCACGTCGGCCGGCTCGGGCTGTATTGCGGCAATCGACGCCGAACGATGGCTCGAAGCGCAGGGTCACTAACGAAGTTCCGCTCGCTAGAGTGGTTCTCTGGCGCACGAAGGCGCCACCGATGGAGGTGCTTATGAGCGAGCAGATCACGACCCTGACCGACGCAACGTTTGACGAAGTCGTGGGCGCGTCGGAGAAGCCGATCCTCGTCGACTTTTGGGCCGAATGGTGTGGTCCGTGCAAGATGATCGCGCCGATTCTCGAAGAGTTGGCCGTCGAGCAGTCCGACAAGTTCACCATCGGCAAACTCGACGTCGACCTCAACGTCGCGACCGCCACGAAGTTCTCGGTCATGAGCATCCCGACACTGTTGCTGTTCAAGGACGGCGAAGTCGTGGCTCGACTCGTCGGCGCCAAGCCTAAGGGCGCCATGCTCCAAGAGATCTCCGCGAACCTGTAGTCCACGCTGTCGAACTTCGATTCGCTCCAACTCGGTGACACGGGTCCTCGTGTACGAGAACTACATGAGCGACTCGCCTCCCTCGGACATCTGTATCGACGAACGACGCCCCAGAGACGTTCACTGACGGCACCGCGGCACTCGTCGAGGCGTTTCAGCGTTCACGCGGACTTCCGATCTCCGGCGTCGCTCGATCAAACGACGTGGGAGTGCTTGATCGAAGCCGGTTGGCGTCTCGGGCAACGGCTCTTGTACCTCAGCCATCCGAACCTGCGCGGCGACGACGTCGCCGAATTGCAGGTACGACTGGCACAGTTCGGATTCAATCCCGGGCGCATCGACGGGATATTCGGCGTGCTCACCGAAGAGGCGCTCAGTGACTTCCAGCGAAACTGCGCGCTCGAGGCGAGCGGCACCCTCACGCGCGCCACGCTGGTGGAGCTCGTACGGATGACCTCCACGCACACCGCACGGAGTCTCGTGACCGACGCCCGCGATCGTGCGGGGTTCCATGAGGCGCCGACGGGACCATTGGTGATCTGCCGGTCAAGTCCGCTCGCTCCCCTACTGGCACACTCGTGCGGAAGATTCTTCAAGGTTGAGGTCCTGGGCGACGAGGGTCCCGAGTCGGTCGCCGACTTCGCGAACGCGAACGCCGCTGCGGCCGTGCATCTCGCTTCAAACCCTCAAGCTCATCGACGGCGTGCGTCTGCACTACTGGGCGAGTTATCGCTCGCACTCGCGTCGCGGCGAGCAACTGGCCAGTCAGATCGCTTCAGCCTTCACCCAGGCGGCCGACTTGCCGAGGGTCGAGGTCACGGGCATGGCGTTGCCGATACTGCGTGAAACAAAGATGATCACACTCCATATCGAGCTGGGTGAACTAGGCGTTGAGACTCTCGAAGGGCTGGCCGAGGTCATCGCGACTGTGTTCGGCGAAGTTATCCACAGGTAGGGGCAATTTTGCACCTCAAAGTAGGGGATTTAGTCCTCCAAATCCCTTTGTTTAAAGCAAAACCTGAGAAACCCACAACTTCATGCACAAGTTGGGGATAACTTCAACTTGAGGTTTAGATTTAAGGTTGAGGGTTACTTCGGGTTCGAGATCGCGATGTAGATGCGCTCCAGGTCGTCGAGGTCCGCAAAGTCAATGATTATGCGGCCGTTGCGGCCTTTTAGATCGACGTGGACCCGAGTATCCAGGTAATCCTCGAGCAGATGCTCGAGTTCGGCGACGCTCGCATCAGGCACGGGGCGTAGACGCGCCGCCCCGATCCCCGGTTTGGCGGCCGGTTCGGCCTCGACGACGGCTTTGGGCTCGAGGAAGGTTTTCACGGCTTCTTCCGTGGCGCGCACCGACATCTCATTCTTGATGACACGTGCCACCATCGTCGCCTGGGCGTTGGGGTCCGTGATCGCCAGGAGCGAACGAGCGTGTCCGGCCGAAATGAGTGAGGAGGCCAGCGCCGACTGCGCAGCTTCACCCAGTTGCAGAAGTCGTAACGTATTCGTAATATTTGCTCGACTCTTTCCTACGCGCTGCGCCACTTGCTCGTGCGTCAGGTCGAACTCGTCGATGAGCTGTTGGTAGGCGGCCGCCTCTTCCAATGGATGCAGGTCAACTCGATGCAGGTTCTCCACGACCGCTTGTTCCAATGACAGTCGATCGTTGACGTCAATCTGCACCAGGACGGGCATGAACTCCAGTTCGGCCAGGATGGCTGCACGCCAACGGCGTTCGCCGGCGATCAATTCGTAGTGACCCTCTTCCCCATCGACCGGTCGAACGATGACTGGCTGCAACACGCCGAGTTCTTTGACCGACGACGCCAGGGCCACCAAGCTCTCATCATTGATCGCCTTGCGAGGCTGATAGGGATTCGGTCGAATCGACTGCACGGGGACTCGTCGCAGTGGTCCCTCGCTTGCGGTACTCGACGTCTCGGCGGCGGCGGCAGTTTCGTTCTCTGGGATGAGTGCGCCCAGCCCTTTTCCTAACCCTGGTTTCCTAGCCATTCATGATCTCCTCTGCTAGTGCGCGATAGGCAATCGCACCTTTGGATGTTGGGTCGAACACGGTGATCGGCTGGCCAAAGGAAGGGGCCTCGGCCAGTCGCACCGTCCGGGGAATTACGGTGCGACAAAGCTCGTTCTCGAAGTGTCGTCGTACTTCTTTCGCGACATCCCCGGAGAGCGTAATTCTCGAGTCGTACATGGTGAGCACGACCTTGGAGATTCGCAGGGTCGGGGTTGAGATTCTTCTGCACCAGGTCGACGATGCGCTGGAGTTGCGTCAATCCCTCAAGAGCGTAGAACTCCGTTTGAACGGGAACCATGATCTCGGTCGCGGCGGCGAACGCGTTGATCGTTATGAGCCCAAGTGATGGGGGACAGTCGATAAAGATGTAGTCGAAATCCCCTTCTACCGAGGTCAATGCCCGCTTGAGGCGGAGTTCGCGAGAGATGACGGAAGTCAATTCCTGTTCCACTCCGGCCAGGTCAAGCGTGGCGGGAGCGACGAAGAGGTTGTTGTAGCCCGTAGGTTCAACGATGTCGACCATTGGGACATCGTTTAGGAGGACGTCGTAGACCGAGCGCTCGAACTGGCGTCCGTCGACACCCAAACCGGTGGTGGCATTGCCTTGAGGGTCCAGATCGACGATGAGAACGCGCTTATCGCGCTCCGCCAGTGCAGCGCCCAACGAGGTTGTTGTTGTGGTCTTGCCGACGCCGCCCTTTTGGTTGGCAACAGCAAAAATCCTCATTGTGGTGGCATCCGCCATGAGCCTCTTCCCGACCTAAGGAATCCCGACACTGCGTCGAACCCCTGCTATTCAACTCTCTTTTCGTAATCCGTCAAGTACCGATGTTTCACGTGAAACATCGTGCCCGAACTTCCGCCAGAATGTTTCACGTGAAACAATCTCAAATCGCAAACACGTACATCACAAGTGTTTCAGCGGACATCCGCGTGGAAAATCACTGGCGAACCGACTCCGCAATGTTTCACGTGAAACATTAGAACAGCGGTCTCTTTCGAGGAGTTCCGATACCCCTAGGGTACTCGTTCGGAGTCGAGTGCGTTTTGCGCAGGACTTGGTACGCCGCACCGTGACGAACCCGACCTTCGGCGACCAGCCCCAAATCGGCCAAGCTTCCCATCATTCCAGCGTTTGGCGTCCGTATCCTCTGGCGGTTCAGAGACGATCATCACTCCCCCGATCCTCAAGAACTGAGCGCCACACTCCGCCGTTACCGCCGGCGGACCGAAGGACCGTGCGGTCACGAGCTCGAAACGCCTCCACAAGTTCTGGTATTCGGGCGGTCTCCTCCACCCTTCCTTCGATCACGGTTCCGTTGCTGGGGGCGCCTTCCCATTCCAGTACCTCTTCAAGGAATTTGGCCCGTTTCACCATGGAATCGGTGAACACGGCCGGACAACGCCACCGGTCCAGTAGGAACAGACCCGGGGAGACCGCCGCCGCTGCCAAGGTCAAGGAACGAGGTCGGGGGAGAGGACGCTCGCTCTTCCCAGCACAGCGCGAAGCCCAATGAATGGGTGAAATGCGGTTCGATAGCGTTGGGGCCTAAAAAACCCCGCGCCCTCGATTCCTCGAGGACGCGGGGTAACCAATCGTTGTTCACTGTCAATTATGCCGGCGCCACCACCACGAAGCGGCGAGGGTCGTCCCCTTCGGATCGAGTGACGACATTCGGGGTCTCCGACAATGCATCGTGAACGGCCTTTCGGTCGGCGGCCGACATCGGTTCAAGAGCTCGCTCCTCACCGGTCTCCACCACTTCGGTGGCGACTTGCTGGGCGAAGCGACCAAGTGCGGCGACCCTGCGCTCGCGGTACTGGGCCACATCGACGAGGATCCGGTCGGTTCGACTCGGGACTTTTCGCTTGGACCACTGTGCGGGTGACCTCTTGCAGTGCCTGAAGCGTGGTGCCGCGCGGTCCCACGAGAACACCGAGTTCCGTTGGTGGACTGGCGTTGACGGAAAGCTCGACAGTCTCCTCGTCGAGCTCCTTGACCGTGATCTCCGCTTGAATGTTCATCGACGCCAAGAGGCCCTCGAGGAACTCCTTCGCAATCGTTCCTTGTTCGGCCAGAGAAATTCCTTCGGCCATGGTGTCCTCCTTTGATGGACTCTTTGCAGATTCGTGGGGCGGTCTTCACGGCGCCCTCGGGTTGACGTCGAGCCGCCGCTCTTCTCGCGCTCTCGTCGTGGGCTCGGCTTCAGTCTTCGGGCGCACGCGGCTCTCTCGTTGCGACGGTGCACTGGTACGCGGTCGCTCTTCGCGACCACCGGAACGGCGCGAACGCTTCGGCCGTGGGCCGCTCGGGCGAACGCGAGCGCGCACGCGGGCCTCGCCTCGGACTCGACCGAACAGCCCCGCCTTGGGCTCTTCGATGACTTCGACTTCGGCGTCGTCGCGGTGGACACGCCAAGTGGGCGAGGGCGCGGTCCGTCGCCTCTTCAATTGATTTTCCAGTGGTTTCTACCCAGTCCATGGGTTAACGGGCCTTTCTTTTACGCTTCGCTTTGGAGCGAGACTGTGCTTGCGGCTTAGGGGTTGAGGGTTTGGTCGGCGGTCGCTTTTGTGGGTAGAGGCTTGCTCGGGTCCGGCTTGTTCGCCTGAGGTTTCGGTTTGGCTCCGTTCGACGCTTGGGCACCGGGGATCTCCTCGACGTGTGGTCGATTCGCCCCATCTTTGTGTTCCTCTTCAATCTCCGCCCGGTGGGTCGAAGCCTTGACGCCATTCTTCGTGGGGTCCGAGAGGCCCGTTCGGAACATCAGATACTGAGTTAATATACGAATGGATGTTGAAATAATCATGTACAACACGACGGCTGCAGGGATGATCATGTAGAAGTATGCGAAAATAAGCGGTAGGAACCGCTGCATAGCTTGCTGCTGGGCGGGCATGGCCTGACCGGTCTTGCGGCTCCGGTTGTTGATCTGGGCCATCTGGAAGTACTGGAGTCCAACGGCGGCGATGACGAACAGGGCGAAGGGGATCTGGGCCAGGAACGAACTGTGGACGCTGAACAGCTTCAAGTTAAGGTCCATACCAAAGGCTTTGATCTGGCCGCCGGACTGGACGAGGTCGTGGTACATCTTGGAACGTCGTCGGGATGTAGCGCGGGTGTGAGACCAGGTGACCGTGCTTCATCACCTGGTTGGCCAGGCCTTTGATGACACCGTAAAGCATGATGAGGAACGGCGTTTGCAGCAGCATCGGCAGACATCCGCCCAGGGGGTTGACGCCCTCTTCTTTGTAGAGCTTCATCATCTCTTCGTTGAGGAGTTGACGGTTCTCCGGGCCTTTGTACTTCTGTTGGAGCTTCTTCAGTTCCGGCTGGAGCTTCTGCATCGCCGCCATCGACTTGGTGCTCTTGATGGTGAAGGGGGTGAACACGGCCATGATCACGACGGTCAATAGGGCGATCGCGACGGCGTAGTTCGGGATGATGCCGTAGAAGAAGGCCATGATTCGGCCGAAAAGGTCATAGATCGGCTGGAAAACGGATCCAACGTCGTGCGCAAAGGACTTCATCGCTGAGTACTCCTAACTTGCTTTGGTAGGGGGACCAGGTCCACGCCGTGGGGACCGAAGGGGACGACAACGAGAGAGACGGCGAAGCGCGACGAGGCTGCCGCGAGCCGCGCCGTGCGTCTCGATGGCTTCGGCGGCGTAGGCGGAACACGACGGGTAGAAGCGACAGGCCGAGACCCGAGCGCCGGTCAGGCGTTGGTATCCCGTTATCACCTTCAAGAGGGCGCGAGCGGTCGGCGACTTCTCAAGGGCGCCGGCGCGAGCGAGGGCTTCGCGAAGGTGGTGCTGGAGTTCGTCATAGGAGAGTTTTCCTGTCTCATTTCCACACCTGATCAGGTATTTACCAGGGTGGGGTTGGGGGTCGAGTCCGTCGAAGAGGGCCCGTAAACGCCGGCGGATCCGATTACGAACAACCGCATTGCCGACCTTTCGACTGATCGCGTAGGCCACGGCCACCGAGGGCAGGTCAGATGACTCCGCGACGAAACTGATTCGAAGTGAGCCACTCTGTCCCCGTCCAGTAGGTGTGGCGAACAAGGCGAACTGCCGTCGGGTGCGAACCCGATCGGGCACGTTGCGCTTAGACCGTCAGCTGGTGACGGCCCTTGTTGCGTCGGGCTTTCAGGACGGCACGGCCGGCACGGGTTCGCATGCGCGCACGAAAACCGTGCGTTTTAGCCCTTTTACGCTGGTTGGGCTGATAGGTACGCTTCACAAAATCCTCTTCTCAAATGTCTCATTGCGCTTCGCGGTACCCCCTGGGGGTCGCTGGCGCGCCACTGGGAACAATCTTACCTGACCGGACCGGGCGCCCCCGGCGAGGGGTTTGAAATAGGTGTATGGTGACTCTCCCGACGGGTCCAACGCGAGCTCTGCGGAGCAGTGGCCTGTGGATAAAGTGAAGTTTGATCTGTGGAGGAAGCGCGTGCAAGGTGGCGAGGAGATCTGGGTAGCTCTTCGAGACTCCTTACGTGGCAACGCTTCTGAGGCCGTTTGGGCCGCCGGACTTAATACACTGCGCCTTGTGGATTACCACGATAATGAAATCGTGATCGGTGCGCCGAATCAGATCCAACTCCTTCGCGTCCAACAGCGCTACCTCCCCTTCATCACCGAACAGGCCCAGCTACTGGTCGGCCACGAAGTGCAGGTCTCGCTGACGATCACCGATCCCGGTGACGACGCGGGTGCCCTCGGTAGTGCCGACGAGGAGCCAGACGTGACTGCGCCGACGGTCGACCTTCGCCCCCAGTGTCGATCGGCCGGCGCGGCTCGATCCGCGCATGACGTTCGACTCGTTCGTGCCCGGGCTCGTCGAACCGACTGGCCTTCGCCGCCGCGCAGTCAGTCGCCGAAACTCCTGGTCGAGCGTACAATCCGCTCATGATCTACGGGAACTCCGGTCTCGGAAAGACGCACCTCTTGCACGCCATTGGCAACTACGTGCAGGAGAACTACCCAGGTCGAAAGGTCCTTTACGTCTCGACCGAGACGTTCCTGAACGACTTCATCCGGGCGATCCAAACACGGACGCAACTGGCGCTGCACGAGCGCTACCGCGAGAACGACGTCTTGTTGATCGACGACATCCAGTTCATGGAGACGCGCGGTGAGACCTTCCACGAAGAGATCTTTCACACGTACAACGCGCTACACGGCGAAGGTAAGCAGATCGTCCTGACGTCAGACCGCTCACCGCGCGACCTCGCCGGTCTGCAGGAGCGCTTTCGCAGCCGCCTACTCCAGGGCCTGGTCACCGAGATCGACCAACCCGACCTCGAGACCCGAATCGCCATCCTTCGTTCGAAGTCCGAACGTGAGGGGCATCGCCCTGCCCAACGACGTGGCCGAATGGATCGCGCACCGCGTACGCGACAACATCCGCGAGCTCGAGGGATCGATCACGATGCTGCGCGCCTTCGCCAACCTGCGCCAGGAGCCGATCTCACTCGAACTCGCCAAAGCGCACCTCACCAACCTCGGCCAAGAACAGGTCGTCCTCAAGCCCGAGACGATCCTCTCGGTCGTCGCCGACTTCTACGGGCTCTCCGTCGAAGACGTCCGAGGTTCGAAGCGCCTTCGACCGTTGGTACACGCGCGCCATATCGCGATGTACTTGATTCGAGATCTCTTGAACAACTACTCCTATCCAATGATCGCGAGAATCTTCGACGGTCGCAACCACACGACCGTCATCAGCGGCGTAGAAAAGATCAAAGAGCAGATCACGGTCAATCCCGAAGTGCTCGCCCAGGTGAATCAACTCAAGCGTCGGCTCCAGGGGGAGAGTAGGGAATAGTTTGTGCGCAACCCTGGGCTCTCCCTGTTGATTTCACGTTGAGAACGAACCCGTCGTGCACATCACTTCAGGGTTGAGCGCGCAAGGTTGAGAGAGTTAGCCACAGAGTTGTGCGTAGGCCGACTTCGTGGAAGAGTCTCTTAACCAGGGATGTCGTGAGGTAATCCACATTTCCACAGACCTACTACTACTAAGACTTCTACACACATAAAAAACACACCGTAATCTCAGTAGCAACGAAAGGCAGTCGAATGAAGTTCAAGTCAGAGCGTGACATTCTCGTTGAAGCACTTAGTGCCGCGAGCCGTGTCGTCGCCACTCGCCTGATCGGCGCGTCGTCGGGCGTCCTGCTCACACTCAACGGAAACCAACTCGTCGTCACGGGTACCGATCTCGACATCACGGTTCGAACGACGGTCGACGTCATCGGCATCGAAGACGGATCATCGGTCGTGCCGGCGCGACTCATCGTCGACGCGGTGCGCTCACTCGAGGCCGGCGCCGTCACGATCTCGAGTACCGAAGAGACCGTCGAGATCTCCCTGGCGCGCGCGAAGTTCTCCCTGCGCACGTTCGCGGTGGTCGACTACCCAAAACTTCCACCCGTCACCGGTCCCCAAACGACCATCGCTGCCTCGGACCTCATCGCCGGACTCAACCAAGTCGTGCGCGCGGCCGCGAACGACGACGCGCGACCACTATTGACCGGAGTCCTGTTCACGACCGACAACGGCATCCTTCGACTCATCGCCACGGACTCCTATCGCCTGGCGGTACGTGACGTGCCGGAAGTCGAAGGTATCGGGGGCTCACACGACCTTCTGGTGCCGGCGCGTGCCCTCCAAGAGCTCCAGCGCGCCGCGGCGTCCCTGGCACCGGACGCGACGATCGGCGTGACGCTCACCGACGCCGAGATCTGCTTCGTCGTGGGCGGCACCAGCATCGCCTCGCGCTTGATCGACGGGAACTACCCGTCGGTCTTGCAACTCATCCCGGCGAGCTACCCCAACCAACTGCGCGTCGCCAAGGACACCCTCTTGACGTCCCTCAAGCGCGCCAAGTTGTTGGCGAAGGACTCGACGTCATCGGTCCGTTTGACGATGAAGGACCGGTCGGTCGAGATCCGCACCCAGAGCCACGACGCGGGCGATGTCGAGGACAACGTCGACGCCGACTACGGCGGTGAAGAGATGACGATCGCCTTCAACCCGAGTTTCCTCATCGACGGCATCGAAGCCGTACCCGGAGACGAGGTCGTGTTAGAGATGTCGGACTCGGTGCGTCCCGCAATGGTGCACGGCGTTGAGGACTCGCGATTCCGCTACCTTCTCATGCCGGTGCGCGTCCAGTAGCCACGGTCGAACGTCGTGGGCCTCCACGAGTTGCGTCTTCGGAACTTCCGGCTCTTCGACGAGCTCACCTTCAAACCCGACATCGAAGCCATCACGGTCCTGCTGTCACCCAACGGCACTGGTAAGACGTCGGTTCTCGAGGCCGTCTACACCCTGGCGACGGCGTCCTCGTTTCGCACGGGGGCGGCCAGTGACCTGATCCGCGCGGGGAGAGCGCGAGTGAGGTCCATGGCGTGCTCTTCCAGCGCGAACGGCGCGTCCAGGTCGATCTGACGCTCACCCGAGGCACACGAAACACCACCAAACGCATGCTGGTGAACGGTCAGCGGCCGAAATCACGCGCTGACATCGCCGAGGCGCTGCCGCTCACGATCTTCACGCCCGAGGGCGTCGACATCGTGCGACAGGGACCAGAGAATCGACGCGAGTTCCTGACGCACCTCCTCACGGACGTCGACCTCACGACCGGCGACGTCATCGAACGCTTCACGCGCATACTGAGCCAACGAAACGCAGTGCTTCGTCAACTGCAGGGCGAACGTCCGACGCCGCTCCAACAGGGCGAGCTCGACGTCTGGACGAGTGACTTCTGCAGCGTCAGTGACGAGCTCGTCGCCCTGCGAAAAAAGCTGCTCGACGATGTGGCGCCGCTCGTCGCGAACTACTACCGCGAACTCGCCGAAGACGACTCCGTCGTCGGCGCCACCTACGAACAGTCGTGGAGCGGCGACCTCGAACGAGCAATACGAGATTCGTTCGACGACGACCGCTACCGCGGACACACGACGATCGGACCGCAGCGCGATGACATCGCGCTGACGCTGGACGGCCGAGACACGCGACGTCAAGCGTCCCAGGGCGAGCAGCGTTCACTCGCGTTGGCGATCCGACTCGCGGGACATGAGTTGGTGCAGAACCGACGCGGCGTCGATCCACTCCTGCTGCTCGATGACGTCTTCAGTGAGCTTGATCCGCACCGCAGCGACCGGCTGTTAAATCTGCTCCCAACAGGACAAACGCTGGTGACCACCGCATCACCGCTGCCGGCCGGCATGAGCCCGGCCGCGGTCATCGACCTCACCGAGTTGACGCGATGAGATCGCGCGACGAGCAACCGGCGACGCTGGGCGACCTACTCAACACGCTCGCCGGACGACTGCGAAAGGTCGACCTGCGCGACATCGACGAGATACGAACGCTGTGGCCGAACATCGTCGAACCGGTGATCGCCGAGCACTGTCGACCGGAGTTCGTGAAGAACGGGGTACTGCTCGTGAGTGTCCCGTCGGGGGCTTTCGCGCAGCGTGTGATGAGTGACGCGACGACCATTCTCGAGGGCTTTTCATCACTCGGCGCACGCGCGCCGAAGGCGCTGCGAACGGTGCTCGACAAGCCCTAAAAATGAGGCAAAGAAGTGTCCATTTCGGGCCCGCGAAAGGCCGGAAGTTACACCTTTTCGGGTAGGATAGAACAGTCGAAATTTTGTCTTCGACCGCGCGAAACGCGCCTTAAATTTTTCACCGAAAGGATGCCTTCGTGGCCCAGAAGACCAAGGCACCTTCGAGTTACGAAGCGAGCGACATCACCGTTCTTGAAGGTCTCGAGCCCGTGAGGGTTCGTCCGGGTATGTACATCGGATCCACGGGTCCCTCGGGACTGCACCACTTGATTCGCGAGCTGGTCGACAACGCCGTGGACGAGGCGATGGCCGGTGTGTGCACGCGAATCGACGTCACGATCCTGCCCGACGGCAGCTGTCGCGTGAGCGACGACGGCCGCGGCATCCCCGTCGACGAGCACCCCCAGTACCCTGGCAAATCGGCGGCCGAGATCGTGTACACGACGTTGCACGCCGGCGGGAAGTTCGGCGGTGGCGGCTACAAGGTCTCCGGCGGCCTCCACGGCGTGGGCGCCTCCATCGTCAACGCGCTGTCGACGAAACTACTGCTCGAGATCGACCGCAACGGCGAGCACTATCAGATGAACTTCAAGGACGGCGGCAAGCCCCAGGGCAAGTTGAAGGTCACCGGACCGGCGCCGCGCGGACGCACCGGTACCTCGATCACCTTCACGCCCGACCCGACGATCTTCGACGACGTCGAATTCCGCGCGCAGACGGTCACGGAGCGACTCCAGATCATGGCGTTCTTGAATCGCGGACTCGAGATCCGATTCATCGACGAGCGCGCCGGACGTCAGTCCAAAGAGACCTACAAGTACAACGGCGGCATCGTCGACTACGTGCGCCACCTCAACAACACGAAGGAGTCGCTCTTTCGCAAGGTCGGCTTCTACGAACAGTCCGAACCGGCGCAAGAGGTCGAAGTGGCCTTCCAGTGGAACACCGGCTACTACGAGAGCATCCACTCCTTCGCGAACGGGATCGCGACCATCGAAGGCGGCATGCACGAAGAGGGATTCCGAAAGGCGATCACGAACGTGGTCAACCGCTACGCGCGAAAACGCAATCTTCTGAAGGAGAAGGACGAGAACCTCGCCGGCGAGGACATCCGCGAAGGACTCACCGCCATCGTGTCGGTACGCCTGGCCGAACCACAGTTCGAAGGTCAGACGAAGGGCAAACTCGGCAACGTCGCCATCCGTTCCCTCGTGGAGCGCGCGACGAACGAGAAGCTCGCCGACTGGCTCGAGGAGAATCCAAAGGAGGGCGGACAGATCGTCGCCAAGTCGCTCCAGGCCTCACGCGCGCGGCTGGCGGCACGTCACGCGCGTGACCTCACGCGACGCAAGAGCGCCCTCGACGGCGCCGGCCTGCCGGGCAAGCTCGTCGACTGCTCATCGAACGAACCACGTGAGTGCGAACTGTTCATCGTCGAAGGCAACTCGGCCGGGGGATCGGCGAAGGACGCACGCAATCCGCGTATCCAAGCGATCCTCCCGATTCGCGGAAAGATCTTGAACGTCGAGAAGGCGCGCTCCGACAAAATCTTGAAAAACACTGAGATCCAGGCCCTGATCTCGGCGATCGGCGCCGGCGTCGAGGCCGAGTTCGACGTCACCAAGATTCGCTACGACAAGATCATCTTGTTGGCCGACGCGGACGTCGACGGCAGCCACATCCGTACGCTGCTGCTCACGTTCTTCTTCCGCCAGATGACCGAGCTGGTGAACGAGGGACACGTCTACGTCGGTCAGCCGCCGTTGTATTCGACGCTGGTGGGCAAGGAGAAGGTCTACCTCCACGACGACGTCGCCAAGGCCACGTTTCTCGCCGAGCACCCGGATCACAAGAACGACTTCCAGCGCCTGAAGGGACTCGGCGAGATGGACTTCGACGAACTGCGCGACACGACGATGGACCCGACGAAACGGGCGCTGCTGCAGATCACGGTGGAACAGGCGGCACTCGCCGACGAGGTCTGCTCGATCCTCATGGGCGACGACGTCCCCCAGCGCCGACACTTCATTCAGACCAACGCGAAAGACGTTCGCTTCCTAGACATCTAGGCGGAGAGGCATATGGCACGCACAACCGGTAACGCTGGCGGCGGAACGCCACCACCCGAGGACGAGGTCGTCGGCTACATCGAGCCGATCGAGATCAACCTCGAGATGGAGCGATCGTTCCTCGAGTACTCGATGTCGGTCATCGTCTCGCGCGCCCTGCCCGACGTGCGCGACGGACTCAAGCCCGTCCATCGCCGCATCCTCTATTCGATGTTCGACCAGGGCCTGCGGCCCGACCGCCCGCACGCGAAGTGCGCCAAGGTCGTTGGCGAGGTCATGGGGACGTACCACCCGCACGGCGACTCGGCGATCTACGACGCCCTCGTGCGCATGGTCCAGGACTTCTCGATGCGTCACCCGCTCGTCAGCGGCCACGGGAACTTCGGTGGCACCGGACCCGACGAAGGCGCCGCGGCCATGCGCTACACGGAGTGCCGCTTGGCGCCGCTGGCGCTCGAACTACTCGACTCGATCGACGAAGAGACCGTCGACTTCGAGCCCAACTACGACAACTCCACCCAGCAGCCGACGGTGCTGCCGGCGCGCTTCCCGAACCTGCTCGTCAACGGCTCCCAAGGCATCGCCGTGGGTATGGCGACCAAGATCCCGCCCCACAACCTGGGTGAGGTCATCGACGCCACGCTGCACCTGCTGGCCAATCCCGACGCGACCTCTGATGACCTGATGGGCTTCGTGAAGGGTCCCGACTTCCCGACCGGCGCACAGATCCTCGGTCGCCAGGGAATCTTGGACGCCTATCGCAGCGGACGCGGGTCGATCAAGATGCGCGCCGTTGCCGAGATCGAAGAGACGGCCAAAGACGTGCGCATCGTCGTCACCGAGTTCCCGTACGAGGTGTCGGTCGAGTCGATCGAGGAGAAGATCTACGACCTCGTGAAGAACGGCGACGTCGACGGCATCTCGGCGGTGCAGAACGACTCGGCCGGACGCAAGGCGCGCCTCGTCGTGAAACTGAAGCGCGACGCCAACGCCAACGTCGTCTTGAACAAGCTCTACAAGAACACGTCGCTGCAGACGACGTTCGCGGTCAACATGCTCGCGCTCGTTGACGGCGTGCCGCGCACGCTGAACCTCGCCCAGGTCCTGACGCACTACATCGCCCACCAGGTCGAGGTGCTCACGCGACGCACGCAGTTCCGTCTGCGCAAGGCCGAGGCCCGTGCCCACATCGTCGAAGGTCTCTTGAAGGCGATCGACATGCTCGACCTCGTCATCGCGGCGATTCGCGGATCCGACGACCGCGGTGCCGCGCGCATCGCGTTGATGGCCGCGCCCTTCGAGTTCTCCGAGGAGCAGGCGAACCACATCCTCGACATGACGCTCGGACGCCTCACGCGACTCGGTCGCAGCGAGCTCGAAGACGAGATGGCGAAGCTGCGCGAGACCATCGCCGAACTCCAGTCGATCCTCGCGAGCGACGTGAAGCTCCGCGGCGTCATCGCCACCGAGATGACCGCGATCCGTGACAAGTTCGCCAACGAACGACTGACCCAGATCGTGAACGACCCGGGCGAACTCGGCATGGAGGACCTCATCGACGACGAGGACATCGTCATCACGATGACCCAGGCCGGCTACGTGAAGTCGGTCGCCGCCGACGCGTTCCGCGTACAGGGTCGCGGCGGTCGCGGCGTCCAGGGCGCGAAGTTGCGCGACGAGGACTTCGTGCAACAGATCGTGCACACGACCACGCACGCCTACCTCTTGTTGTTCTCGAACCGCGGGCGGGTCTTCCGACTCCGGGGTCACGAGATCCCGATGAAGGAGCGCACCGCCAAGGGCACCGCCATCGTCAACCTCTTGAACCTGCAGCCGAACGAGTCGATCCAGGCCATCGTCACGACCGACGACTTCCCGAAGGACAAGTTCCTCGTCTTCGCGACCGCGAACGGCACCGTGAAGAAGACCGCGTTCAGTGAGTACGACAAGTCACGTCGCGAAGGATGGATCGCCATCAACCTGCGCGAGGGCGACGAAGTCGTGCGCGTCGTCGCGACGAGCGGCGACGAGGACCTCATGGTCGTCACGTACCGCGGCATGGCGATTCGATTCCAAGAGGCCGAAGTGCGCGAGGTGGGTCGCGACTCGATGGGCGTGCGCGGCATCAAGCTGCGCGGCGACGACAAGGCGATCTCACTCGACGTCGTGCGCGACGACGCCGACCTCTTCGTCGTCACCGACACGGGATTCGGCAAGCGCGTCAAGGTCGAGCGCTTCAATCGTCAGGGCCGCGGGGGACAGGGCGTGCGCGCGATCAAGCTGACCGCGGCGCGAGGCTTCGTGGTCGCGGCGTTCATGACGCGACTGGACGACGAAGTGATGCTCGCCTCGACGGGCGGCGTGCTCATTCGAACGCCGGTGCGCGAGGTCTCCTCACAGGGCCGTGACGCGACAGGCGTGCGGGTGATGAACCTCGACGAGGGTCACTCGGTGGCGACGGCGGCAGTCGTGCCGACCGAGGACGACGACGAGGGCTAAGCCGCCCGGCGAGCCCAGGCCCGCGCAACACGTCGAGGATGCTGTTCGGTGCCCTGGGCACCCGATCACCATGAACTTCGAGTCCATCAAGAAGCTCGGGACGCCGCGTGATACCGAGTTCCTGCTGCGGCGCCCTCGTCGGCGCGCACGTCGTCCGCGAACGCGTCGCTCTGCCCACAGGGCCTCGACGCCGGTCACGCCGACCTCGCTGGCCAGCTCGTTCAGCGTCGCGTTATCGCTGATGAGTTCGCCTTCGCTGAAGTAGGCGCGAAAGAGACGTTGACTCATCTCGTCACCGAGTCCCTGGGACGTGGCGAGCGCGATGAGGCGATGCGCGTCGAAAGTGTTGGTCGGTTGCGCGTCCGTCGAGCGACCACGTCATGCCCAGCGCCTCGGCGTCACTCGAGAGCCGATCGTGCATCGTGTGCACCTGCGACACGGGAATGGCGTACTTAGCGGCGACGAGTTCGGCGAGCGGCCGGTCGTAGGCGAGCTTGGCGTGCGGATCGAGTTCGAAAGCGCGGTGGCGCAACACGACGTCCTGTTGGTGTTCGAACCGCTCGAGTGCGCCGGCGAGTTGGCGACTGCCGAGGTAGCAAAAGGGGCACACGACGTCGCTCCAGATGTCGATGACGAAGGTCTCACTCATCACTAAATCGTCGCACAGAGTTCGCGGTCGTGCAGAATGGACCGATGCGAGCACGTGAACTCACGGTCGAAGAGGCCGCGGCGCTCATCCGGCCCCGCGACGCGATCGGCTTCGGCATCATCACCGGAACGCCGGTCGCGCTCTTTCGCGCCCTGGGGGCGCGCAGCGACTGGGAGGACCTCACCTTCAGCGGTGGTCTCTCGCTCGGGTCGCCGGAGATATTCCTCCAACCCAACGTGCACTACCGCGTCAACTTCTTCGGCGGCAACGAACGCGCGCTGATGTTGAAAGGTGCCGACGTCCAGCACACCCCGTCGTTCTTTCGCCACTACGGACTGCTCATCCAACACCTGAACCCCCGGGTGATGATGGCGCCCGTCTCCATGCCCGACGCCGACGGTCGCGTCAGCCTCTCGCTCTACAACGGCGCGACCCTGGATGAGTTGGTCCGCGCCGGTCGCGACCCCGATCGACTCCTCATCGTCGAGGCGTCGCCGCACTTCCCGAGGACCCACGCCCTGGTCGGTCACGAGAATCACCTCGACTTAGAAGACGTCGACGTCATCGTCTACACCGACGAGCAACCGACGATCTTCGCCAATGAACCTGGATCGCCTGAGGACATGAGGATCGCCGAGTTCGCCGCCCGGTACATCCCCGACGGGGCGACCCTGCAGACGGGCATCGGCGCCGTGCCGAACCTCGTGGCGCGCGCGCTCGCCACGGGCGACGGCGGCGAGTACGGCGTGCACTCCGAGATGTTCACCGACGGGCTCTACGAACTGATGGCCGCGGGCAAGGCGACGAATACGAAGAAGACGATCAATCGCGGGACGTCGGTCATCACCTTCGCCGCCGGGACCCGGGCGATGTACGACTTCATGGACGACAATCCCGACATCGGCGTCGCACCGGTCTTCTATACGAACGACCCGCACGTGATCGCCCAGAACCACCGAATGGTGTCGATCAACTCGGCGCTCGAGGTCGACCTGCACGGTCAGATCGTGGCCGACACCATCGGCGCTCGTCAGTTCTCCGGGGTCGGCGGCCACAGGGACTTCACCGAGGGGACGAGCCTGTCGCTCGATCACGTCTCGCTGATCTGTTTGCAGTCGACCGCGACGGTCGGCGGCGTTCTCCAGAGCCGTATCATTGGTGACATGACCCCGCATTCGACAGTGACTTCGCCACGCCAGGTGGCGGGCGTCATCGTCACCGAATACGGATCGGCCGACCTGCGAGGACGCACGGTGCGCGAGCGCGCCGTCGCGCTCGCCGAGATCGCCCATCCGCAGTTCCGAGACGAACTCACTGCAGCGGCTGAGTTGCTAGGGCACTAAATGCTCATAGTTCGAGATTTAGGCATAGAGATCGGCGCTCGACGCATCCTCGACCCCGTCTCCTTCACGGTCGGCAACGCCGAGAAGGTGGGCATCGTCGGTCGAAACGGCGCGGGCAAGTCGACGTTGATGTCGGTCCTGCTCGGCGAGCACCCCGAGCACCTGCGCATCGAGGGTTCGGTCACGCACCAAGGGACCATGAGTCACCTGCCCCAAGAGCCCGTGGCGGGCGGCCTCGGCGTCGAGCCAATCGGACTCTCGCACGTGCTCTCGGCGCGGGGGCTCGACCAGCTCGACGCGGACATGCAGCACGCGCGCCACGAACTGGCGGCCGATCCCACCGACGCGACGATCGAGCGCTTCACCGCACTCGAAGAGAAGTTCCGTGAACTCGGCGGCTACGAGGCCGAGTCCGAGGTGTCACGACTCGCGGCGGGCCTCGGTCTCAAAGAGGACCTCCTCCTCGAGGACCTCGACTCACTCTCCGGTGGACAGCGCCGTCGCGTCGACCTGATGCGCGTGCTCTACGAAGAGCCGACGACCATGGTGCTCGACGAACCGACGAACCACCTCGACAAGGCCGCCAAGCGCTGGCTCTTCGAAGAGCTCGACCGCTTTCGCGGCACGGTCCTGGTAATCAGCCACGACCTGCCCCTGTTGGACAAGTCGATCGATCGGGTGTTGGCCCTTCGCGAGGGGCAGTTGCGCGAGTACAAGGGCAACTACACGAAGTTCCTCAAGATGGAAGAGGAGCGCCGCCTGGGTGAGGAGAAGCTCGCGTCGCACCAGGACGAGCAGATCGACCGGATTCGAAGCTGGCCGACTCGATGCGCGGTCAGACCGCGACGCGCGCGCGACTGGCCAAGGTGCTCGACCGCAAGGTCGAGAAGCTGCAGGACAACCGCGTGGAAGTGACCAAGAAGGAGCGCAAGGTCACCTTCAAGTTGCCGATGCCCCCGCGCAGTGGTGACGTACCGATGACGGTCGAGCACGTCGCCGTGAGTTACGGGTCACTGAAGGTCCTCAAGGACGTGAACTTCATCACGCGCCGCGGCGACCGTATCGTCATCGTGGGACGAAACGGCGCCGGCAAGTCCTCGATGCTGCGCTGTCTCGCGGGCACACAGAAGCAGCAAAAGGGATTCGTGAAGTTCGGCGCCAACGTGACGGTGGGCTACTTCGCCCAGGAGAACGAACAACTCGACTTCGACAAGACCGTCCTCGGCAACCTGGAGAACGCGACCGTCGTCACCGAGGTGCAGCGTCGTTCTCTCCTCGGCGCGTTCGGCCTGAAGGGTTCGGCCGCGCACCAGATGCCCGCGACGCTCTCCGGTGGCGAACGCGCGAAATTGGCGCTCGCGATACTGGCGTCCTCGGACGCGAATCTCTTGTTGTTGGACGAACCGACGAACAACCTAGATCCCGCGAGCGTCATCGCACTCGGCGACATGATGCACAAGTGGAAGGGCACCATCGTCGCGGTGAGTCACGAACGCGGATTCGTCGAGACCCTCGAGCCGACGCACGCGGTCTTGTTGCCCGAGGAGTACTTCGACCTCTGGAACGACGACTACATGGACCTGATCGAACAGCGATAGTCCGCTGCGTCGAACCGACATCGTTCGTGGGCGAGGTCATCGAGGTTAGGGTGCCGTATGCGTGACGTCGAACCTCCTAGATCCCGCCGATTCGATCGACGAGAGTTCGTGAGCGACCATGTGTTTCTCGCCTGAAGGGGACTTGATCGGCGGG